>NZ_JAAKGC010000164.1:0-1740 GCF_017591665.1 Aetokthonos hydrillicola CCALA 1050
CAGTTATTAAACCATTCTGAAGTTGAAATTTCTTAACCATGACTTCCATTTGGGGAGTATAAAGACCATTAATCTCGACACCCAGGCGATATTGCAAGTACCTAACGACAGGTCCACCTGCATGATTGACTCTAATCATCCGCTTGGCTAAAATTAGATTAATTGCCTTCCAAGTCGCCTCGTCGATAATTCTTGTTTGTTCAATTCCCGCTATCTCTTGAAATTTTTGAATTGCTGATGACGTTGCTACCCCAAGTACGTTATCTTCAACCAAAGGTTTATTCTTTTTGTCGGTAATTTTTAGTCTATTTAAAGCTTTTTGTAGTCTCAAGACGGTTGTATCGACATTCTGTTCTTCATCTTTCATAAAGCTAGCGGAATTGGTTGGCAATTGACCAGTTAAACCTTTGACAATCGCATTTGCTATTGCTTCTGTATTTAAAATATTCATATCCTTTGGTGCATCACAGAAACAACATTCCACAAGAATTGCTGGCATCTCCGTATTTCTTAGAACAAATAAGTGAGTACCGCTTTTAATGCCGCGATTAAAAAATCCTAACTTGACAATTTCATCTAGTACTGGCTTAGCTATTCTAGTAGCTTTATCACTAATAGCATAAACTTCTGTACCATTTGCTTGACGATTAAATCCATTAAAATGAATCGAGAGATAAAGATCAACTTTGGCGTTGTTTGCAGTATCACATCTTTTCGATAGTGATTCACGAACTGTGTTAGCCTGGCTTGGCGTACATTCTACGACTTCATGTCCTAGAGCCTTTAATTTTGATATAACTTGAGTTCCCACATCGAGAGTTAGCACATCCTCTTGCTTTATACCAGTAACTCCAGTGTCAGGAGGACAATTGTGACCAATATCAATTCCAAATTTCATAGTATGCACCTCAAATTCGTTGTTAATGATGAGTTCTCAAAAAGAATCACTAACAATCTTGTTCATCAATTACCTGTTTGCTAAATCACCAAAAAATGGCTTAAGCAAACATTCTATTATATAGAGATTCTTCATCATAAGTTATAAATTTACGACTGTCTATTCTGAACCAATTTAATCTTTTTTAAAAACTTATCTATCGTTATTACATTTTTCCATAAAACGTCTTCTGTGTTCAACAATAAATTGTTGTTTTAAAAAGCACAAATAACTGAACAACTGGCTGTCATGTTTGACCATAAAACCCCAATAGATGTTAGGATACGGTTTGAGGCTCGAAAACCTATTACAGACCCTACTCTTGGCATCCCTGTTAATATCTCTAGAATAGGCACTCCTCGTAATCGTTTGGTTGCTATCGGGGATTCAGTTACACAGGGCTTTAAAAGCGGAGGCATTTATGACACAAAACTATCCTATCCAGCAATTATTGCTAGAGAAATGGGTTGGAATTCATTACGTTATCCAACTTATGATGGACCTGAAGATGGATTACCTCTTAACATTGAACGGCTAGCTGAGAATTTACAGCGTTCCTTTGGAAATAGTATCGACTGGTTTGATTTTTTACAAGCTTTGTTAGCTTTGTTAAAAAATTTACGTAAATCCCAAAATTATTGGGAACAAGGAGAAGGTTCTGTATATCCTATCAAGGAACAGATAAATCACAACCTAGCAGTTTATGGTTGGGATTTGCGTAATACTTTATCACGTAACGCAGATATCTGTATTGATGTACTCAAGAAAAACCCGCCAAAAATTTCCTTAGAGGGTATTCATCC
>NZ_JAAKGC010000164.1:1750-8035 GCF_017591665.1 Aetokthonos hydrillicola CCALA 1050
ATGTGGCTTCGGCATTACAGCTAAAGTGTAAAACAAAAAAAGTGAGTTGGAGGGTGTGAAGTTTATAGATAGGTATGGAAAAACTCGGTGTACGGGCGAAATTCAAGTAGATTTTCAACGTGTGATTGCTGAAGATAGTTTAATTACTAACCCGCCGCAAAATACTGCCAGTATTGAAGACACAATTAGTAGTATAGACAGAAATTTTAATATTCTAAGTGATATCCTAAGAAGGAATTATTAAAGGGTACTGGGGATTGGGGATTGGGTACTGTGACTAAAGAAGACGACAACTCAAACGAAAATTTAGATACATTGCTAGGAGAATACACTCATCCTCAAGGATATTTGGAATATATCAGTACTTTACCGTTTCTTGGTCGTCTGAAGTGTTCCACTCCACAAATTGAGGCTGGAAGTTGGCAGTCGATTTTACTTGATTACGAAGTTGGAGCTTCTGGTCTTGCAGATAGTGCCTGGATTAAGGTAACATTTAAATTCTATTCCGACTGGGCGCTGTTTCAGACAGAAGATCCATTAGGGGCTAATTATGTTTCAGCAGAATATCAGGCTCGCCCAACGCTTCCAGGTGAAAGTCACGCAACAGTACCCTCACTTAAAGTTCGGTTTGACCAGAAAGGGCATGAGCGCCCTTATCAAAAGGCAATTATTGTAGATATTATAGATGGCTATCTCAAACCAGGCGACCATATTTTTATTCGATTGGGCGATCGCCGCGCTGGCGGAATAGGAACAAGGGTGCAGACGTTTGTTGAAGAGGGATTTCGTTTTCGTGCCTATATTGATCCGGTGGGGACGTCTCGGTTTGCGGCAATTCCCGGTGATGTTGTGATTGATATTGTCCCAGGTTCACCTGCTTTCGTGACAATTGTCACTCCACGACTAGTCAAAACAGGTGTTTCTTTCCCTGTGAGAATACGGGTTGAAGATATTTGGGGTAATACTTGTTGGAATTTGGGAGGACAACTGCAATTAATCAGCCGCTCTAGCACTACGGAGGAGCAAACTCTTAATTTACCAACCCAAGGTTGGGCAGTTGCAAAAACTAACTTAACTCTGAATACACAGGAAGAAACAGTACTTCAAGCTACCCTAATAGGCACAGAGTTACAAAGCAATCTCACGCCTGTCATTGCTGATAGCAATCTAGCTTATCCTCGCGCCTTTTTTGCAGATCTTCATGTTCATTCCAATAATACCGTAGGAACGAATAGTACTGAATATAACTTTACCTATGGTCGCGATGTGGCAGGCTTAGATGTTTTAGGGTATACAGCAAATGATTTTAATATTACTGAGAAACAGTGGCAGGAAGATGTCAAACTCTGCCGAGATGTGACCACCGAAGGCGAGTTTCTCTGCTACCCTGGAACAGAATGGTGTGGAAATTCAGCTGCAGGAGGCGATCGCAACGTTGTTTTTTTAGGTGAAGAAGTTTTATTTCCCTATGATCGCCAAGGAAAACAGATTCGCTCCTTTGAGTGGAACGAACACATGAAAGGTAACGAGCTTCAGCCCGGAGCTTGGCCAGTTGACCACCTTTATAAGGCTTATATTCACGCCCCAGAGCAGCACTTGCTCATTCCTCATGTTGGAGGACGGCGTGCCATTTTCGATTGGCATCATCCTAAACTAGAGCGCCTAATTGAAATTGGTTCAGCTTGGGGACATTTTCCCTGGTTCTACCAAGATGCTATTAGCCGTGGATACAAGGTTGGTGTATCGGCTAACGGAGACGAACATCGTGGGCGTTGTGGAGGTGGAGTTCCTGGTACCGCAGTCTTTGGGGTTAACGGTGGTGTGACTGGAATTCTTGCCCCATCTTTAACAAAGGCAGCAATTAATCAGGCTTTACGTTCTCGTCACACATGGGCAACTACAGGAGAACGTATTGTAGCTTTGCTCTGGTGTAATGAATACATTCAAGGAGATGAATTGGTAGCAAATGGTTCGGTTACTATCCACTATCGATTTTTAGGCACAAGTGGTTGGGATGAGATCCGGGCTTATACTGATCAGGGTTTGTTGTGGCATCGTAATTTACAAGCTGAAGCAGGTTACGCACCCAATCGAATTCGTTTACGTTGGGGTGGCGCTCGAATTAAAGATCGTTATCGCTCTTCTAAGTGGCGGGGAGTACTTGAATACTCTAACACTCTTGTTGAGAGCTACCGAGCTTATGGGCTAGAGCATCCAGAAGAGTATGTTAGACAAGATGGATCGCTGAAGCTAGAGTTTTGTTCCGATACCTACGGGGATTCTGATACCTTGGAGTTGGAGCTTTCCGATCTGTCGCAAGCACGCTTTCGTCTTCGTGTCGAAATCGACAGCTACAGTAAAGTTAGCAGTCCTTTACAAAGAAGCCCCTACATTCACTGTCCTGAATTCTTCTGGGAATTTAAAGGGCTCGATCTGTTAGAACAAGGATGTTTACGTCAGGAATTAGGCGGAGCAGAAATGTTCGTTACAGCAGAGCGCCTGAGCGCTAAGCCACTAGCTCACGATCTGGGCGGTAGTTTTACGCTACAGCCAATGTCCACATCCTACGGGTTTGTTCCAATTTATTTATTTGGTCGTCAGGTAGACGATTCCAAAGCTTGGACTAGTCCCCTCTTTATCACTTTTACTGATACCAATTCAAAAAATGATTGATACAAATGTAGGTTGGGTTGAGGGACGAAACCCAACATTTTTAGGATTTTGTTGGGTTTCACTTCGTACCCCTACGGGGAAGCAAGCTACAACCCAACCTACGACTACCACTAACCTTATCACTTTTGCTGATCAGTGAGCTAGTCATTCTGGCTCCTGAATGCCACATTTCTACGGAGGGAGACCCTCACTTCGACAAGCTCAGTGCAAAGCCTGCAGAACTGGCTCCTCCTGTCTCCTGACTCCTGAATTCTTTATTATTAACTTTTGTTAGCACTTAGCTTAACAGAATGTTTACAATGAAGAAAGTGTACCTTGTGAGCTTTTAAGGCATGAAACGCATTGTCCTGGTCGCAGGATTTGAATCCTTCAACGCTGACTTGTACCGCAAAGCAGCAGATCTAGCTAACTTTCGTGTTAGAGAGTTAGACATTAGGGTATTTAGCGATCGCGACATCACCACAAAGCGCACTGAGGTAGAAGCAGCACTTGAAAAGGCTGATGTGTTTTTTGGGAGTTTGCTGTTTGACTATGACCAGGTTTTGTGGTTGCGCGATCGCGTCTCGCGCATTCCGATCCGCCTAGTCTTCGAGTCAGCATTAGAATTGATGAGTTTGAACAAACTCGGTAGTTTTGCCATTGGTGACAAACCCAAAGGAATGCCCAAACCAGTTAAATTTATCTTAGATAAATTTAGCAACGGCAAAGAAGAAGACCGACTAGCTGGTTATATTAGCTTTTTAAAGATTGGCCCAAAGCTTTTAAAATATGTCCCAGTGCAAAAAGTGCAAGACTTACGCAACTGGTTAATTATATACGGTTATTGGAACGCGGGGGGATCAGAAAACGTTGCAGCTTTATTCTGGACACTAGCAGAAAAATACCTAGGTTTAAAGGTAGGCGAAATTCCCCCACCAGTAGAAACTCCAAACATGGGGTTATTACATCCCGACTATCCAGGTTATTTTGAATCCCCCCGAAAGTACTTGGAGTGGTATCAAGCTAAAAGACAAACAGGACAAGATTTTGTTGTAGGAATTCTTCTTTATCGTAAGCATGTTGTTACTAAGCAGCCATACATCCCGCAACTGATTAGATATTTTGAACAAGCTGGTTTAATTCCCTTACCTATTTTCATTAACGGTGTTGAGGGACACGTCGCGGTACGGGATTGGATGACAACCGACTATGAAACCCAGCAAAGACAGCTTGGTAATGTACAAACACCGTCCCTTTCTCAAGAAGCAGCAAAGGTTGATGCTATTATCTCAACAATCGGTTTTCCTTTAGTAGGTGGTCCTGCTGGCTCAATGGAAGCAGGGCGTCAAGTAGATGTAGCAAAAAACATCCTTAGTGCTAAGAACTTACCATATATTGTCGCTGCACCACTACTTATTCAAGATATTTACTCTTGGACACGCCAAGGAATCGGCGGATTGCAAAGTGTTGTTTTATACGCATTGCCTGAATTAGATGGCGCGATCGATACTGTTGCCCTCGGTGGTTTGGTCGGAGAAAATATTTATCTAGTTCCTGAAAGGGTACAGAGATTAATTGGTAGGGTTAAAAGCTGGATTTCGCTGAGGCATAAACCTATCTCAGAAAGGAAAATCGCAATTATTCTCTACGGCTTCCCCCCTGGTTATGGTGCTGTTGGAACAGCAGCATTATTAAATGTACCAAAAAGCCTGGTTAAATTGCTCCAAGCACTGAAAGATCAAGGTTACATTGTTGGAGATATACCTGAAAACGGAGAACAGTTAATTCGTGCTGTCAAAGAAGCCGACGAATTGACAGTAAAACAGGGAGATCTCTCAATTGATTCCGCATCAATGAACACCGTAAATGTTCCTACCTTAGAGAAATGGCTGGGATATCTTCGCACATCTCGCATTGAGAAACAATGGAAATCACTTACCGGTACCGGGATCAAAACCTATGGTGAAGAGTTTTCTATTGGTGGTGTTGAGCTAGGAAATATTTGGATAGGTGTACAACCTCCTTTGGGGATACAGGGTGATCCCATGCGCTTGATGTTTGAACGCGATTTAACCCCCCATCCTCAATATGCTGCTTTCTACAAATGGTTACAAAATGAGTTTCAAGCTGATGCTGTCGTTCATTTTGGGATGCACGGTACTGTAGAATGGTTACCTGGATCGCCTTTGGGAAATACGGGTTATTCTTGGTCTGATATTTTGTTGGGAGATTTGCCCAATCTATATATATACGCAGCGAATAATCCTTCAGAATCAATTTTGGCAAAGCGGCGCGGTTATGGTGTGTTAATTTCTCACAATGTACCACCTTATGGTCGTGCGGGGTTGTATAAGGAATTAATAAACCTGCGGGATTTAATTTCAGAGTATCGAGAAGACCCAGAAAAGAATTACGCTCTTAAAGAAGCAATTTGCAAGAAGATTGTGGACACCGGTTTAGATGCAGATTGTCCCTTTGAAGATGCACAAAAGTTGGGGATTGCTTTTAGTCCTGAGAATGTGCGCATGTTTAGCGCTCATGCTTTTAATGATTATCTCGTAAAGTTATACGAGTATTTGCAAGTTTTGGAAAGTCGGCTTTTTTCTTCTGGGTTGCATACCTTGGGTGAAGCTCCTAACGACGAAGAAATGGCGTCTTATTTGGAAGCGTTAGAAACAGACAACACCCCTCTCCCAAACTTGGGAGAGGGGACAGGGGTGAGGGTAGAAAATGATATAACAAAAGTCCGTCAGTTATTGGAACAAACAACTGATGAGTTAACTAATTTGTTGCGGGGGTTGAATGGGGAGTACATTCCCCCTGCTCCTGGGGGTGATTTGTTGCGCGATGGTGCTGGTGTTCTACCTACTGGTAGAAATATTCATGCGCTAGATCCTTATAGAATGCCTTCTAGCGCTGCTTATGTAAGAGGAAGAGAAATAGCGCAAAAAATTATTGCTCAGCATTTACAGGAGCATGGGAAGTATCCAGAAACTGTAGCGGTGATGTTATGGGGTTTGGATGCGATTAAAACTAAGGGTGAGTCTCTGGGGATTCTTTTAGAATTGGTTGGTGCTGAACCGTTGAAAGAAGGTACAGGACGAATAGTTCGTTATGAGTTAAAGCCTTTGGCTGAGGTGGGACATCCCCGGATTGATGTTTTGGCGAATTTGTCGGGAATTTTCCGAGATAGTTTTGTCAATATTATTGAATTACTGGATGATTTATTTCAACGCGCGGCTGATGCTGATGAATCCCCTGAAGAGAATTTTATTAGAAAACATGCTTTGTCGTTGAAGGAGCAAGGTGTTGAGAATGCATCTGCAAGGTTGTTTTCTAACCCAGCAGGTGACTTTGGTTCTTTGGTGAATGATCGTGTGGTTGATAGTAATTGGGAATCTGGCGAGGAGTTGGGTAAGACTTGGGAAGGTCGCAACGTGTTTAGTTATGGTAGACAAGATAAAGGTCAAGCTAGACCAGAAGTGCTGAGCCAGCTTTTGCAGACGAGCGATCGCATTGTTCAAGAAATCGATTCAGTTGAATATGGCTTAACCGATATTCAAGAATACTACGCGAATACAGGCGGTTTGAAAAAAGCCGCAGAAAAACAGAGTGGTAAAAAAGTAACCACCA
>NZ_JAAKGC010000165.1 GCF_017591665.1 Aetokthonos hydrillicola CCALA 1050
AGAAATGGTGGACTATAGCAGATATTGAACCACAATTAAACTCAATAGTTTATTGCCCACATTGCGGCGAAAAGAATACTGTTGTCAGCATTTTGACTCACCAAGAGAAACCCATGAATGAATAGAGCCATTTAATCAATTGTTTGAACTCGCCACTCTACAGCCGGGATAAATCTAATTCCAGCACTCTTGGCACACTGTTCGTCTTCGGGGCGATCGCCAACCATCAAACACTCATCAGGTGATAGATATTTAATAGCCATGTTAACCATCCCTGCTCCCGGTTTCCTGAAACTACCAAGCTCTTCTATTGAATCTTTTTTGATGATGTTGTAATCATCCTCACCAAAAACTTTATAACAGGTTAACCCTTCGTAATCTGGACAGAAGTAAGCGAAATCAAGTCCTGCAAGTTCAATAGTTATTTTCTGCTCTTTAATTGCATCCTGAATACTCTTGTGACCGACGGCTACTCCCCCCTGATTAGTGACACCTATAAGCAACCAATCTTTGTAGCGTGAGAGCGCTTCTTTAACTCCCTTCATTAGTTGTTGGTCTTCAGGGTCATTAATAAATGTTTTTCCACTTTTCGTTTCTCGAACCGTACCGTCAAGGTCTAGAAAAAGAATTTTCATGTGCGCGTTCTCAAGTAAGAAGCCTAATTACGTTAGTTATGATTACACTCATCGCTATTCTGGCATGTTTTTTATGTGACTGTTATGTGACTGGATGGAGTGCGATCGCCCTCACCCTCCCTTCACCATCATTGCATCCAGCCTAACTCTGACTTCCTCCCCGCCGTCTTAAAACCCTCGTTCACGAGGCGGTTTTTTTCTGCGAGCCAAACGATGAAACAAGATGGAAAATGGAAAGTGCAAATATTTAAGAGAGTACTAAATGCCTGTTTGGAGAAGTTGGACACCACCACAACTGACCGTTACTACCGCGACATACCAATGGACAGCGCCTTATGCTTATGATGTACACGAACGTCAAGGTAACAGATGGACAGATAGAGCATTATCTGGGAGTAACATGAGCGCAGTTTTTGCTGCTAATTACCGGACCACTCCCAACCTGGATTTTGCATTTACTACCACTGCGAATTACCTCAATCAACGGTTTTTGCAGGAGGTTCCGGTTCTTAGTGGTAGGTTGAAAGCGTCACAGTCGATGACGTTGAGTTGATGAGCGGTGGGCGCGGGATTAAGCCCTCCCGCCACAGCCAACCACTAACCCAGGTTGCGGTCTGTGGACTTTTTGTTTACAAGTCTAAACTCAAGCGCGAAAAAAGACTAAACCTATTATGCCCCAACACATTCACACTACTGCCGAACTCCGAAGCGCGATCGCCGACCTATTAGCAGCGGAACTTGGCACGTTTGCCAACAACCAGCCCGCTATCTGGGTTGAGCCTCCCAGCACTCCCAAAGGTGGCGTGAGTGGTGGTGTGGAAGTGAGTATTTCTAGATTTAAAAACGTTTCTAGTAGCAGCCTACTACTTAATAACCAGCAAGAACAGCGCTATGAGTGGATCGTGGTGCTGAAATTAAGCGATCGCACTTCAATAGGTTTCACGAAATTTAGTAACGCCATTGAAAAAATGCGGCGGTATTTTCCTAGGAGACGAGAAACAATATCGCCTTACAGTGAAGAAGACAATTTGATTGCTACGTTTCGGTTGAGTGAGTTGGAAGTGGTGAATAGTTACGTTTAGTTGATTCTAGTTGAGAATGGAATCACAGCTTAACCCTCTTCCACCATAGCTTTCATCAATATTTTTGCAAAAAATATTCCAACATCTATTGACAATTTATCTCAATTATGCTATAATAGAGAAAAGGGGAAATCGCTACAATCCCCCCTCATCACAGGACTTCAAAATACTATGAATATTCAAGATTTGCTCACCTTCGCTATCGAAGCTATTTTCAATTGCTTTTGCGCTTTCATTTTCCTGGATCTCTTCATTCGCTGCACCGCGCCATTTGCAGTCCCCCCAATGCCGAAGATTGAAAAGCGACTACCGCAGACTCTAGAGGAACTGGAGCCTGATGGGGTCTACAATTTCGGGCTGGCCTTAGCGCTTTCGGACCCAGATTAGCTACCAAACAAAGCTCTCCTTACCTCCAGCTAAAAGCTGGGGGATGAAAGCGATAAAGCCGCTTAAAAGCAGCCAGTATCTACGCGAGTTTTTCCCACTTACTGAAATCAGCAGCTTGCTCTCGCACTTTTACCCAAGCTTCAGCCTCACTTTTAGCTGACTCTTCATTCACAAATATTCTAGGAATGCTATCAGCATAATCAACAGTTAGAATAAATTGCAATTCTCTTGGAACAGTCACATTAAAAAAATAGGGAGATAAATCTTTAATCCCAAAATCAGCCTTACCCGTTGTTAGCATACAATGTTTGCCATGAAGTATATATTCTGCTGTTAAATGAATTCTTAGGGGTGGTTCATGTGAACCTATTTGTTCTAACCTCTCCAACCAACTTTGTATCTCTTGCTTGGCTAACTCTTCAGAAAAATAATAAGCAGGAATTAAGTTAAAGAAGTTGTTGTGCGCTCCCGGTTTCAGCATGGTTGCAAATTGAAAGTTACCGCGATCGCTTTCATGTAATTTCTCTAAAGTTAGCTTGCCGTACTGAGTTTCTAGGTTCTGTTCTAAGGTGTTATCTTTGTCTTGTTCCCAGTTATTCATTCTTTCACCAACCTAAAGTTCTTATTGATATATTCCTCAATTTTCTATTTTATTAAAAAGAACAGAATCGCCCACAACCAAAACTGAGCACGCAACTTCCATGCAAACCAAGCGACGTTGTGATTATTTAGCTCCCCTTTTTGCTTCCACACACCAGTGTAATGAACACTTTTCTTGTTGAGTGTACGCCCATAAGAATTTTCATGACAAGCATTGCATAGTGGAATGATATCGTACCCAATTATTTCTAGTCCGCTCACAGATTTCTTGGGAGGATGCAGGAGGAATATTCCTAGTATTCTCCTTGTAAAGGATCGCTTGTATTTAAGATGATGGATAACCTGCGCTCTTCCATGCAAAGGATTTTGTGTGCAACGTGGAAGTAACTGGTAAGTTTTCGCGCAAGTACGCCGCCAGTTTTCGGCGTACACAAAGGTAGTTATTCTCATAAATTTAATTCTTTAAATTCCTTGTAAGCCTGTTTCCAGCCGCTACGATTCTTGGAAACGCCCCAAAGTATCTCGATAATCTTTGTTTGAGAATCACCTTGGGTAACCATCTCCCTAATCTTGAGAATCAGTTTGTCTTTAGGTATCTTGTTGGGAGTGTAGAATTGTTCAGAAAATATCGTCGTTTCCTTCATTTCCGGGTGATTCCCGGTATCACTTGGAGACTCTTTTTCTGCCCCTAAATTCATACTTTTGGTATTGGTATCGAGCGACATGCTTCTTTTCAAATGCTCAATAGCCATTTCCCATAAGTCTTCTGGGTTTTCTGGTTGTGATTCTGGTAGTGATTCTGATGGTTCTCCTACCGGAACCAAATCGGAGAAATCAGTTACATCTGCGATAATTTGCTTATAGTCCCAGTAGGTTGGGACTTTGACTACTAAAGCATCTACAGGATTCCCTGACTGGTCTGTATATTTTTGGTTGGGGATTTTTATTTCCCCTTCTCCAGTAGATCGCCAGCCGCCAATGCATTCCCCATCAGGAACTGAGAATTGGGTGAGGGTACACGCACCGCTAGACTTGATTAACTCAGCTAACCCTTCAGTCCCATTCATTGTGTTAGTATCTGATTGCAACGTGCGAATCAGATAGCAATTACCTTTACGAGTGGCTACAAAAACCTTCTTCCAGAAAGCTGTTAGCCACTTTTTAGCATTGAATCCTGGATCGCCTTCTTTAAGGTTGGCTGGGCGGTTAAAAACCGAAAGTAAGCCATCATATTCGGCGCATTCTTCTAACAAGATAGTTACCGGGAAATGGTCGTATTGGCTTTCTTCTAAATTTTGGTATTCGTCATAACGTTTTTCTATAAGTCTTAGAACCGTTTCTAGTCCCGTCATAAGACTAGATGCTCTTGCTTCATCCCCAACACCAACACCATAGAAAGTGGTTCCATGAAGAAGGTGAGGTTCAATCCCCTTGTACATGGACTTGCGCTTGTGGGGATTTACGATAAGTAGCTTATGTCCTTTGTAGATGCGGTAACGTAGCATCATGCAGCCTGTTGTCGTTTTTCCGCTTCCCTGACTGCCTACTAAGCTAATAATACCTGCATCGACAATTTGCTTTAAATCACTATCCAGTATCATCTGGATTGCTTGTGGTATCTGGGTTTCCACTGGTTCTGGTGCAGCTTCAATTACAGGTAATTCTTCCTTGGTATCGTTTTGCCCTAAAGCACTTTCAAGTTCTGGTACTTTGGTGAGTTCATCAACCAAATGGGGATTCCTTTCAAGATGAAGGTAGGCATAACCATCGGTTAGTTCCCGCCGGAAATCTTCCACCCTCATCTTGGATGCGATCGCCATTTTCTCTAATTCCTCTTCCTCCGCCAGCTTGTCCCTGGCTTGCTCCAGTTGTGGTACCTGAATCTCCTTCAATCCCCTACCGCTCACCAGTACAGCACACCCACACAGCCCAGCCCCCAAGATGCTGGCAATAGTCCTGGTCAATCCACTTCCAGGAATCATCTTGGCATTTTTTGGTATATTCGCGTACCATGATGGTACAGTTATTAGGGTGCAAGGTTTGGTGGCGAGAGTACAGTATTCATACTGCGGCTCGAAAGCTCCTATAATGCTAGTAAAAGCCAGGGCAGCACTACCTATTAGTAACCCAGAGCTAATACTTAAAGACCCTTTCAAGAAAGTAACCCTACAATTACAAGCAGCAAAATTGAACACACTATTACCAGTAAAGCAATCTGCCAAGCTGGTAATATCCATGAGAAAATATGGATTGGTAAAGTCACTATTGTTACTAACCAATCCCAATAGCTTAAAAAACTTAGTGCTAGAGCCAACCCAGTCAATCTACGTGTAGCAGTACCCTGTTCATTTTGAGATGGGACTAAAAGCAGGTAACCAGGGACGGCTAGTAACAGAAGTAGGTAGAGGATTCCTGCTCCTGGAAGTAATCGGGAGAGGTTGGCGATTGCTACTGCTGTTAAAAACCAAAAAACGTAGACAGAGAGCCTGTTTACAACCCGAAGACTATTTTCCATTAAACCAATTCTTCAACCCTTCCCAAATGTTTCCACCACCACCACCCGAATTATGAGGGGTGGTAGTAGCTGTTGCAGTACCACCGTTACCAGAGCGCAGCGCTGCACCTTTTGTCCCGTAAGCAATCAAGTTTCCAATGCGCTCTTTATCAGCTTTTATCTGTAGGTTTAACTCTTGAATAGCAGCTGCTTTATCTGGGCGTAGATCGATTTGTTGCTTAGCGCTAGCCAGCTTTAATGCCATTGAACGAAGGCTAGCTTGTAAGGAATGGTCTTCTAGTTGAATGTAATTGTCCAAATCAGCAGCTAACAACTGCTCATTTACATTAGCTTTGTGCTGTAATTTCTTACTATTCTGGCTGTATCCTTTAACAGCCAGATAAGTATCTAAGCCATTTTTATCGATACTCTCAGCACCTTTAATACCAGACTTAGTAACCTCTGCTACAAACTGGTTGAAATTAACCTGACGGTTAATGTACTTGGTGAAATGCTCTTTCAATTTGTCTAAGTGAGAATCCATCCACTCGGACTGCTTCAAGAAGTCTACCAAATCCCCAAGCTGGTTCTCATCCATTGCTGGTATCGCTGTTAGGTCGATACCGTAGTAGTTTTGGAGGAGACTCCCAGCATCAGGATGTAACGCTAAAGCCCTGATACCTTGGGCGTTTCCACCACTGTTACCACTACCACTAACATCTACAAACTCAGCATTAACTGTACGCTGCTGTCTCTTCAACTTCCCGACGGCTGTTTTAGCGAGAGTTCCTATTCCCATTGTTAGTTACCTCTAAATAAACCCTGAAATCAATAAACGGTAATCCTTTAAACGCTGTAGCAAGAATTATTGCCAGCCCCACGCTCATTAAGGTGATGGCAATAGTTTTTGTTAAATCATCTTCCATTGCTGTATTTGAAGTGTCGCACCAGCGCCGATTAATCCCCCAGCGATCGTCACTAACACAGTCGCAGGAGAAAGGCTTATAACAATTCCACTAACAATAGAAACTACAGGAAACATTGCAAGAAATTTCACGATACTATCCTCATTTTTTCAAGTAAAACCCAATTCCAACACCCACTAAACTCCCCCCCAATCCAATTGGAACTGCCAATTTAAATTGACAAGAAAAGCCCAAAAGAATTGTGATAAATGCTGAAATAATTACCCCGATTAGATAATTTTCAGCTTCCGTTGTACGGGGGTTTGTCCTAAAGGGGTTATTGCTTGGGGTTCCTTGACTAGCCCTTGCAGTAGGTTGTTAATTGCTGTTGCTGCTGTTGTATCGGTGTGACCGCGCAGCGCTTGCAGCTGCTCAGCCAAATCATTGGTATCGGCTGCTTTTCCTTGGGTCAGTCCTGTTAACAGTCCCAACTGGTATCCGGATCGTATTTCTTGGGCATCTTTTTGCCCCTCTTGAAAACCCATTTCGACCCGTGCGGTTCTGGCTTGTTCCTCGATTTTGACGAGTTCTTGGGCTGAGTTGGCGATCGCACTTTCAACAGCCGTCGTCGCTGTTGTAATTTCCCCTCCGCCCGTGGTGGGGGTGGGGTCGGGTTTTTCTTCCTCTTGGGGCTTGGCTGCTCTAGTTTCGGCTTTGGCTTGGGCTATAAGCTCCTCAGCCGTTGGTTCTGGCGCTTGCGCGGTAACAGGAGCCTGTGGGGTTTCTTCCTCAATAAGCTGTGTTGGTTGGTCTGTTGTGAGCAGCTGCTCTAGTTGGTCTGTGGTGGTTGCCACTGGTTCTGTGATAGCGGCTTTACCTTTACCGTTGCGTCTGCCGTTGTTGTTGGTAGTAGTCATTTTTGATTCTCTCTAGTTTCTCTTCGATATTGATATGGTTTTCTTTGAAAATCGTGCTTAGTTGGTTGCGCGATCGCAACAACACAAACATTGCTTTCGAGTTTTGACCGGGGCTGAGGCTTAAAAATTCCCTCAGCGCCAAAATCTCTTTTACCTCATCCCAGGTTAAAAAATCCCTTTCTGCTAGGTTTAATCGCTTGAGATAGTCGGCGATCGTATTCGGGCTTTTTATCTTTAAAAGCCTTGAGCATTCTGCAATACTCACTAGCCCAGAATCCTTAATTACAGGGACGTTTAAGGTTTTCCCCCCTCTATATCTTGTTAGGGTTGCATGTCGAGCTACCGTCATTTTTTCCAAGGGTTGCGTATATCCCTAATTAAAAAGCCACCTCTGAGGGTGGCGCTAGTGTTTGAGGAATCTTTTGGTGTTTCACGAACCCTGAAGAAGTTTATGAATAGTACCAAAATGATGCAGTACATACTCTTTTGGGGCTTTGCATCGTGTACTCGTGGCATCTGCTAACCAATTCTTGAGGGTATCAACTGGATACCCAGACAATCGGTGCATCTGGTATACTGAACAGTTGTGAAGCTCGCGGAATTTCTTTGGGTGAAGTGGTTCTATTTCTAGCTTTATCATAGGTATGCTCCCTTGCAGGTGTGTTCTGTAGGTGGGGCAGCCTTCGGTGAGGATCAGTCACCGGAGGCTTTAGTGATGATAATATGTTGCAATACTTCATCACATAGTCATCTAATTATGAATATTGACAAACTTATAGAAGAATTGTCAAATGCGGGACTTTTAAAAGTTATCCAAAACAAAAGAATGACAACTTCTGAATTACCAGCAAGTTTGTACATCAAGCTTTTAATAGCATCAATTGCCACTAAAAAAGGTGCGAGTAACTGTATTTCAACAGCACTTGAAACCTACTGTATGAGAAACG
>NZ_JAAKGC010000028.1 GCF_017591665.1 Aetokthonos hydrillicola CCALA 1050
GGAGCAGGGGGAGAAATGGTGGCAGGGGGGGAATTTTGCCTCCCCTGCTTCCCCTGCTTCCCCTGCTTAACCGAACCGTATTGCCACACCCCCCACACTTCCTGGATTTCTCACTTGTGAGAAATCCAGAAGAAGAGTTCTTGAACGTCTATAGACAAAAACCAATTTATGCAAAGTCAAAAGAGCAGATTAGAACTTGGTAAGGAATATCCATCTGCAAATGAAGAATTTGCCATTCAAGCAATTGAACAGATGACCAAAGAGCAGGTTGAAAAAAACTATCATGAAGGCGAAAAACCTGCCCGAAGAGATGCCCATGCCAAACATCATGGTTGTGTAAGAGGCGAATTTATCGTTGAAACCAATTTATCGGAAGAGATGAAAATTGGGATTTTTCAACAACCAGGAAAGAAGTTGACTGCTTGTATTCGCTTTTCCAATGCCTCAGGAAACGTCTCTCAACCTGATTCTAAAGGTGATGGTCGTGGCATGGCAATTAAACTCATTGGTGTAGAAGGCGAAAAGCTGCTACCTGACGAACAGAAAACTCAAGACTTTGTGATGGTCAATTATCCAGTATTTGCGGTTCGCAATCTCCAAGACTATGTTGAGTTTTTTACTGTTCTCAAAGAGGGAAAGGGTAGTTTTCCATTAAAGTATTTCTTTCCTGGTTACAATCCATTTAAATGGCGTTGGTCTGAGTTGATCATTTCTCTGTCGATCTTTAGTAAAAAGATTGCTAGTCCTCTAGGCATTCAATATTGGAGTATGACCGCTTATAAATTTGGCGATCGTGCAATTAAGTTCTCTGCAAAACCTTCTGCTGATAATATTTCAGGGAAGACAGTCTCTAGTTCTTCAAACTATCTTCGTGAAGCTATGGTCAAGCATTTAAAAAGCAACGAAGTTTGTTTTGATTTTTTGATTCAGTTTCAAACAGACGCTGAACAAATGCCAATTGAAGATTCTACAATTGAGTGGAAATCTCCCTTTCACAAAGTAGCTACTATCAAGATTCCTCCTCAGATCTTTGATTCTCCCGAGCAAATGGAATTTTGTGAAAATTTGTCTTATAGTCCTTGGCATTCCCTACCAGAACATCAGCCGCTAGGAGGAATCAACCGCGCACGTAAACAAATTTACACAGCAATTTCAAAGCTGCGGCATGAATTGAATGGTATTTCCCCAAAAGAACCTAGTGAGGAAGATTTTTCTTCACTTTTTGGTCGTTTGAATTGAGCATTTCCCCAAATTTTTTGCGTCGTATGCAGCGAAAATCTTAAAATTGAATTCTCCTAAAATTTGAGGATTCGTTAGCCAAGACTACATGTGTGAATCCTCTATCTCTATCCTTCAAAAGACACGCTTGACGTGAGCTGAACACCGAAGATTTACAATCTATCGATATAAAGCATCTGGCGTGATGAGGGCTATCAAGTTTTTTGCATCTAAATATAACACCCATCATTCTTCTGGTGATGCAATTGGCAGTTTAATAACAAACTCTGTACCTACATTGACCCTTGAATGAAAGTCAATCTCCCAATTGTGCCATTCCACTACAATTTTATAGCTAATAGACAACCCTAAACCTGTTCCATTTCCTGGTGGTTTTGTAGTAAAGAAGGGGTCAAATATTTTCGGCTGAATTTCAGGTTTGATTCCAGAACCGTTATCAGCGATAAAAATGGCGATCGCAGAATCTAACACCCTAGTGGAAATGCGAATTGTAGGACTTAGGGATTCAGTACTTCGAGTCTGCAACTCCTCCTCAAGTGCATCAATCGCATTACACAGTATATTCATAAATACCTGATTCAGTAACCCAGGATAACAATTTATGAGTGGGATCTGACCGTACTCTTTAATCAATTGGATCTCAGGATGATTAGGTTGTTTCAGGCGGTACTGTAAAATTAACAGAGTATTTTCAATACCTTGATGAATGTCTACCTGCTGGCGGTTTTCTTGATCTAACCGGGAGAAGTTCTGTAAAGACTGCACAATTTGGCTAATGCGGTTTGCCCCCTCTGTCATTGACGCCAATAGTTTCGGGAAATCTTCTGTAATAAAATTTAATTTTATAGTTTCTGAATATTGAGCAATTTCTGGAACTACGTTAGGGTAGTGCTGTTGATATAACTTAATCAGGTGCAGCAATCTCTGAGTATATTCCGTTGCAGGTTGGATATTACCGTAGATAAAGCTTGTGGGATTGTTTATTTCATGTGCTACTCCAGCGACGAATTGCCCTAAACTAGCCATTTTCTCATGGAGCACAAGCTGTGCTTGGGTTTGCTGGAGTTCTTGTAGAGTGACTTCTAGCGTTTGTGCCTTTTCTCGTTCTCTTGCTTCACTTTGCTGAAGAGCTAGTTCTACTGTTTTACGTTCCGATACGTCTTCCACTATACCAATAAAATACTTTGGTTTTCGGTGCTCATTTCTAACTAGCGAAATACTCGTTTTGATCCAGCGCGATCGCCCTTGTTGACAAATAAGGCGCTTTTCTGTGATGTAGCTAGGAATTTCCCCATCTAAGAGATGCTGCATGTACCGCCTATCAGACTCTAAATCTTGTGAATCGGTGATTTCTTCTAAAGTTAAGTGCAGCAACTCAGACTCAGAATAACCTAAAATTTCACATAACCTTGGGTTTACAAGGAAAAGCTCACCAGTTAATGTCGCCTGATAAATGCCCACTGCGGCTTGTTCAAAAATAGCGCAGAAAATTTCTTCACTCTCTCGCAGTGCTATTTCAGCCATTTTGCGCGCTGATATATCCTCAACAACGCCAATTAGATACTGAGGAACCTCGCCGTCATCACGGACTAAGGATACACTTACTCTTGCCCATCTTAATTTACCATATTTGCTAATGAAGCGCTTTTCAATCGAGTAATGGGAAATCTGACCAACGAACATCTGGCGTATATACGCTAGCTCAGGTTCTAGATCGTCTAAAAACGTGATATCCTGCCATTTTCGCTGTAATAACAATAATTCTTTATACTCTAAGAGACGACTGAATTCTGGGTTTACTCGGAGAAAATCTCCATATAGTGTCGCTTGATAAATACCTACTGCGGCTTCTTCGTAAATAGCCCGAAAACGTTCTTCACTCTCACGCAAAGCTATCTCTGCTTGTTTACGTTGAGTTATGTCTCGTGCCACCCAAAGGACTGCGTTTTCAGAAATAGGGGATATACTAGCACTAAACCAAACTTTATGTTCGTTGTAACATAAACTATAATCATAACTAGCTAGTTTTTGTGCATCTAAAGCTTGTTTAACTTGCTGCAACCAAGCTTGGTTTGTCTCTTCTCCAAGAAATTGTTCTACAGTTTGATCAATCAAGTCAGATCTATATTGATCTACACAGCTTGGATTAGTTGGTAAAATTTCAATATTTTCAATCTCACTACCTTGCGTGTGAATGATAAGTACTATATCTGTCATCGCCTCAAAGGTAGCTCGCATTTGTGCTTCAGAGGTGCGTAACCTCTCTTCAAGCAGTTTAGTTTTATTAATCTCTTTTTGAAGTTCTTGGCTTAAAAGTTGTAATTTAGATGTTTGGGCTGTCACTACATCTTGTAATACTCCGAGGTTGTGAGAGAGTTCTGTCTCGCTTATTTCTTCTATGCTTTTAGTTCCAGTGATAACACCAACCAGTAATTCACTGTCACATGCTATCAATAACCTCTGTATTTGATGTTTCTCCATAGTTTAGTGGACAGTTATTTTGTTAAATTGGAAACAATTATATACTTAACTTTTGTTGCTGCCTATTTTTGTGGTTAATTTTAGTCCTTTTGTAATTATACTGAAAGTTCAGGTAAATGTAAGCAATAAATTTACGAAGTTCTCAAACTGTTCGTACTATAATAGTTGAACCGTGAGTTGTAATATTTTTGATTTTTTGATTTTTAATTCCCAAACTAGCAATAGGTTGGTGATTTAAGCGTACTCATTATATGATCAGGGCATCAATAGACTTGCCTACCGTTCTGTACTGTAAATTTTGATCACTAAAATGTGATACAAGAACAAAGAGCCAAAAGAATTGCAGTCTCAAAAAGATTTAAAGATATGAACGAACCAGAAACAGAACACAATAATCACTCTATAGAACCAGCGCAAGTTGCAGGAACTCGAAAGATAAATACACCGCAATTTAGTAGCACCGAACTGGGTGAAAGTAACAGCTTAGCTAAAGTTAGAGATCTATTGTTCGGCAATCAGATGCGGGATATTGAAAAAAAATTGACCCGCTTAGAAGAACGTTTGCTTAAAGAATGTACATATTTACGGGATGAGACAAAACAACGGCTAGATTCACTAGAAATATATATAAAAAAAGAAGTTGAGTCTTTAACAGAACGGCACAAAAACGAGCAAGCAGAACGAGAACAATCAATCCAGTCACTAGTTGAAGAACAGAAAAATATAGCTATATCATTAGAAAAAAAGATTGCTTTATTTGATGAACAAACTGCTAACGTTCACAGAGAGATTCGAGAACAAATTCTTAACCAATCCAAAAGCTTTCAAGATGATATTCGGCAAAAATACGAGGAAATTTTAGCTCTCCTGCAACAAGAATCTCAAGAACTCCAGAAAAATAAGACAGACCGTTCTACACTTGCAAATCTGTTTACAGAACTAGCCATAAGACTCAATTCTCACTCGGGGGATGAATTGTGAATTGGGCATGGGGCATGGGGCATGGGGCATGGCGCGGAGGGGCAGGGGAGCAAAAAAGGTTTTTCCGAACACTATTGACTCTTTGTCAGTAAAGACTGACTAATATATTTCTTCTTCTCCTCCGCACCTCTGCCCCCTGCTCCCTAGCCATTACCCAATGCCCAATGCCCAATGCCCCATGCCCTATGCCCCATGCTCCATATCCAATGCCCCATGATGAAAGAACATTCCCAAAAAGAAATAGAAAAATTGACTAAGAATGGTTATAAACAAGCTGACGATGACGAACTTAATGAGCTTCGCAGGTTGCTTTTTGGTGTTGATCCAACCAAATTAAACAAAATTTATGAGCGCTTAGATAATCCTCAGATAACCGCAGAAGATATCAGTCGCTTACTCCCAGAAGCGGTTATTTTGCGGACAATGCAAGATAAAAATCTAAGTGAAGCAATTGTACCTACTGTTGAACAAGCAATTCATACATCTGTTAGACAAGACTTAAATATTCTTTCAGATGCAATTTTTCCCATTATAGGATCAGCTAGCCGCAAAGCGATTGGGACAGCTCTTGATGAGATGCTTCAATCTTTGAATCAAACTCTAGAACATAGCTTATCCCCACAAAGTTTTAAATGGAGACTCGAAGCACGACAAACAGGTAAATCGTTTGCTGAAGTTGTGCTGTTGCGCACCCTAATTTACCGGGTGGAACAGGTATTTCTTATTCATAAAGAAACTGGACTATTACTACAACATGTCGTAGGTTCACAGGTAGCTGTTCAAGATCCGGATTTGGTTTCAGCTATGTTAACAGCTATCCAAGATTTTATCAAAGACTCATTTAAAGTACAACAAGGTGATACGCTGCAAAGTTTGGAGTTCGGAGAGTTGACTATTTCGATTCAAGAAGGTCCAGTAGCAATATTAGCATGTATTATCCGAGGAAATGCCCCCCAGCAATTGAGGTTGATTTTTCAACAAGTCTTAGAAAAAATCCACTTAAAGCTGGATCAAGAGCTTAATTCTTTTACAGGCGAAACAGAGCAATTTACAGCTAGTAAACCTTACCTCGAAGTTTGTCTAGAATCTCAATATAAATTGCCAAAAAAGAAAAATTATATTTACGCATGGACTTTCCTAGGTATAATAACCTTTGCTGTTGGAATTTGGGGATTTTTTGCTATAAAAAATGAAATACGTTGGAAAGGTTTTGTTAATAAACTTAACTCCCAACCAGGAATTGTAGTACTCCAAGCGGGTAGGCAACACGGTAAATATTTTATTTCTGGAATGCGCGATTCTTCTGGTGTAGATCCAAATATGTTGATGACACAAGCGGATCTTAATCCTAAAACTGTTATCACCGAATGGAAGCCTTACCTATCTTTAGAACCACCGTTTGTACTCAAAAGAGCTAAAGACTTACTCCAACCTCCACAAACTGTATCACTAAAAGTCGATGAAAGGGGTATTCTTTATGTCAGTGGTTCTGCAAAGCGCGAGTGGATTCTGGAACTACGTAAATTATGGCGCTTTATTCCTGGTGTTAGTCAGCTTCAAGAGAAAAATCTCGTTGATTTAGAACTTAGTAAGCTTGAGGAATACAAAAAGCAGATTGAAAAACAGATGCCATTTTTTGTACAAGGAACAACAGAATTTTTACCTAATCAAGAGAGTAAACTTCAAAACCTAGTAATAACAGTACAAAAACTTTTAGATCTTGCAAAAAATATAGATAAAGATGTGCGTATTCAAATAGTAGGACACACAGATACCACAGGAACAGAACAAACCAATATACTTCTCAGCCAAGCCAGAGCTAATAAAATATTATCTTATCTTTCGTCGGCTGGGATCAATACCAAAAATTTCCGAGCATTGGGTGTAGGTTCAACCGTGCCCTTGAACGGAGGAAATGTACAAACTAAAGAATCCCTACGTCGAGTCTCTTTTGAAGTCTTATTAGATGAAGGTAAGACTCGGTAAATACAATGAAATTTCTCGTAAGTCGTTAAATATAATTAATTCTGTTTGAGTGATTAAAATTTTATAACTTATTTATTAAGGAATTAAAAGGTTCGTAGTTGCGCTTTAGCGCACTAAAGTGAGCTAGTACAGTGGAAGGGAAGCTTACCGTAGAGTAGCACCTGGCGTGCAATTACGAACTAAATATGTTAAATAAAGTAAAGGATTACTATGATTCAAAAAAAAATTTGTATAGTCGGTGCATTTGCTACGGGTAAAACTAGTTTAGTCGCGCGATTTGTACATGGAATTTTCTCAGAAAAGTATTTGACAACCGTAGGGGTGAAGATTGATAAAAAAACAGTCAATGTTACTGGCAAACAGTTAAATCTTATCGTTTGGGATATTTACGGTGAAGATGAGTTTCAAAAAATACGAATGTCTTATTTGAGAGGGGCATCAGGGTATTTATTAGTAGTCGATGGAACACGGCATAATACTTTAAAAAAAGCTTTGGATTTGCAAAAACAAGTGGAAGAAGTAGTTAAGCTAGCACCCTTTATTTTAGTACTTAATAAATGGGATTTAACTAATGATTGGGAAATTCAGTCTAGCGAAATTGAAGAACTCGTGCATAAGGGTTGGAAGGTGGTACGAACTAGTGCTAAAACTGGAATGGGTGTAGAAGAAGTTTTTCAAAGTCTTGCTGAAAATATCTTGGAGAGATAGATGGTTGATTTCCCCACTCCCGTTATAGAATATGTTCTGACTTTGATTATAGAAAACCGTTCTCTTGCTTATTTTTTAGTAAACAAAGATGGCTGTTTATTGACTTGGGGTGGCAAGCTTGCTGAATATGGGGTTACAAACTTACGTAAAGGAGAAAATGCTCTCAACCAAATTTGCTTCTTAGAAGGTTTATTACCTTTAGATGATTTTCCCCTGTTTCTCCCTTGCTTGCAAACTGAACTCGGCAGGTGTGCAGATGTACATATCTTCTCTACCGAGGAAGGTGATTGGGTGTTGCTCTTAGATGCTACTTTGAATAAAATGCAGACCAGTATTATCCAACAACAAGCAAATGAACTCAGCTTATTGCAGGAAAAAGGGCTTAGGGGATGGGAGTTGGAGATTAATTAAAAATTATATAATTTCGTTTGAATACAATATAAATAATTTTTACAAAAAGTAACCGATGAAACTTAGCTTATGCATGATAGTTAAAAATGAAGCAGTGGCACTACCACAATGCCTTAGCAGTGTGCAAAATGTTGTTGATGAAATAGTAGTGCTAGATACTGGTTCGAGCGATCGCACTCCTGTGATCGCCAAACAGTTCGGCGCGAAAGTCCATCACTTTCAATGGTGTGATGACTTTAGTGCAGCCCGCAATGAAGCTTTAAAATATGTTACAGGTGACTGGGTTTTGGTTTTGGATGCGGATGAAACTCTCTCCTCAAAAATCGTGCCAGATTTACAAGACGCAATTTATCGGGAAGAATATTTAGTTATCAACCTTGTCCGTCACGAAGTGGGCGCACAACAATCACCTTACTCTCTTGTTTCTCGCTTATTTCGCAATCACCCAGATATAAGCTTTTCTCGTCCTTACCACGCGTTAGTAGATGACAGCGTGTCCAAAATTATAAGTCAAGAGCCACACTGGGAGATAGGTTATTTACAAGACGTAGCAATTCTGCATGTAGGATATCAAAAAAATGCGATCGCCCAAAAAAAGAAATTGTTCAAAGCTCAAGCAGCAATGGAAGAGTTTCTTGCTGCTCAC
Source organism: Aetokthonos hydrillicola CCALA 1050 (assembly GCF_017591665.1). GTDB lineage: Bacteria > Cyanobacteriota > Cyanobacteriia > Cyanobacteriales > Nostocaceae > Aetokthonos > Aetokthonos hydrillicola. The sequence continues at coordinate 8,453 of NZ_JAAKGC010000028.1, forward strand.
CCCAATGATTCTTATGTTTGCAGTAAATTAGGAGCATTGTATGTAAACATCGGAAAAATCTCAGAAGGAATTGAGCTATTAATTCGAGGAATTGCAAATTCTGAAGAAAACCATGAGATTTTGTACGAACTTTACTATCATTTGGGTATTGCGTACAGTCGTTTGAATAATCCCAAACAAGCGATCGCGCACTATCAGGCTGGAATTAAATTGCCTATTTATCCTCTCGTAAAGCTAGGAGCATACAACAATCTAGGCAACTTGCTTAAAGATACTGGAGATTTAAAAGGTGCAAAAGCTGCTTACGAAACGGCGCTGAAGATTGATCCATCTTTCGCAACTGGTTATTGCAACCTGGGTATGACGCTCAAAGCAATGCATTTGTACACCGATGCGGTTACAGCATACCAAACAGCGATCCAGTTTAACCCTAACTATGCTGAAGCTTATCAAAATTTAGGTGTCGTGTTACTGAAACTCGGTAATGTCCAATATAGTTTAGCTGCGTTTCGGACTGCGATCGCTCTTCACCAACAAGATAACCCCAAAGAAGCAAAGCGCCTACGTGAGGGTTTGCAAGAGATGGGGTTTCAATTGTAAGGTTCCGCGCACGAAAGAAACACAATCAAAAATTGAGTTCTTCCAAACATATGCAGAATCGTTATCAACGCTCATTCTCACAAGACTCTACCCTTAGTCCAAAATTATTCAACCTACTAGAAATTGTATTTCCTGGAGCAGGAATTAGAGATCTTGCAGAACAAGCTAGAAAACTAGGCGTCGCGTGGGAAGACGCATCAACACCATTCGCACGCTTCCATGAAGACGGTAGTTTAATAAGCCATGTTGGAGTACTGGAAATTCCAATGCGACTCATGGGGGAAGATGTAGTAGTTGGCGGAGTTCACGCAGTATGTACTCATCCTGATTTTCGTAGGCGTGGTTACTATCGCGAAATTATGAATGAAGTATTAGATTATTGCGATAAGCGCTACCAGACTTTAGTGTTGACTACTTCTAACCCAGAATTTTACCATCCGTTTGGGTTTCGCTTTGTCCAAGAACACATTTTTATAGCTACCGTCAACTCTCCTAGTAGCGTAAATGGAATACGTTTGCTTGATATTAATAATATTGATGACGTCAAGCTTTTACACCGACTGTTAGAAACGCGAGAACCTGTATCAAACATTATTGGCGTAGTCAACGCAAAGGCTTTGTTTCTAGTTAACGAAGCGACAAGATCTATGTATTACTTTCCGGATTTGGACACTATTGCTTGTATGTCTATCGAAAATAACGAACTTAAATTGTATGACTTAGTTGCACCGAAAATATTCCCCCTTCAAGAGCTTATACAAAGAATACCTCACGATATAAAATCCTGTTGTATCTACTTTAACCCACAAAGTCTAAACATAAATGCGGAAGCATTACCAGATATGTTAGATGGAGACTCTCACCTAATGGTTCGTGGTAGATTTACTCCTGAAAACCAAAAATTCATGCTCCCCCGTTCTGCTCGTTGCTAAGTTTTAATAAAATGTTAATTACCTTTAACTCAAGCTGATAGGCTCCAATACACTAAAATGAAAAATTTATTGAAAACATTGTATATCAAGTATGGTATTCCTACTATTCTCGTCCTAATTACAACGGCAACTATCTTATTGCTAACAAAATCTTTTCTTAAAATTCCTGTACTGATTCCAGCAGATTATAACGAGGGCTGGAATGCTTTTCATGCCACGCGTGCTTTTAACAGAAGTCTTTATCCAGAACCAAATGCACTGATATCGAATAATTATCCGCCTCTATCATTTTATATTGTAGGTAGCTTAGGTCTTCTCCTAGGTGATGATATCATTGCAGGGCGTATTATTTCATCGGCTAGTCTACTCATCGTTGGTCTTAACATCGCTTTAGTTGTCAATTGGTTCAGCAGAGCAATAATCACTTCTCTCTTTTCTGGTCTACTGTTTGTTGCTTATATGGCAGCTTACCATCCTGGATATGTGGGCATGAATGACCCTCAACTACTAGGTCATGCCCTTATGTTAACTGGACTTGTTGTATTCCTGTTTTTAGGACAGGAAAAATTGCCATTATTAATAACTATGTTGTTGACAGTTGCTGGTGGACTAACTAAGCATAATTTAATTACCTTACCTCTTGCTATAACCATTTGGCTATTCGTATATAAACGTCGGAGTTTCTATATTTGGATTGCTAGCTCGACAATAGTTTTAGTTAGCTGTTTTCTCGTGTTCTATTTAATTTACGGTTCAAACTTTTTTATTGCTATTTTTGCATCTGCACGTGAATATAACCTTGATATTATTCCTGGTAAACTCACTAATTGGCTTACTCCTTCACTTATTTTGGTCGCAGCATGTATCACCTTTATCACAATCCCCCACCGAAATCATTACACTAACTTAATTGTCCTTTATGTTCTATTTTCTGGTGTTTGGGGTATTTTTATTATGGGAGGTGAGGGTGTAGATTCCAATGCGATATTTGATCTGATCATTGGCCTTACAATAATAAGTGGTCTTGCAGTCGATGAAGTATCAGCACTAGTTGATCAACAAACACTAACACGCTCATCTGTAAAAACAATGAGTATGTTAATTCTGTTGCTTCCAGTTCTACTAGTCATTCCACAAACTCTCAAGGATGTCCGAGATTTGCCCAGCAATTTGAAGAATCAAGAGGCATTAGTTGCTCAGGATATTGCCTTTATTAAAGCACAGCCTGGTCGCGCTATGTGTGAAGAGCTTGCGCTTTGTTACTGGGCTGGAAAATCGTTTGAAGTAGATTTCTTTATGACTGGACAAAAAATTAGAAAGGGTGTAATTTCTGAAGATAACTTATCTAGACTTATTAAGTCTCACTATTTTTCTGTTGTTCAATTTTATCCGGGTATTCAAAGATTGCCTGAGCAGCTAAATCAAGAAATTCTTGGCTACTATGAGGATAAAAAAGCATCTAAATCTGGCTTGATGTTATTACTACCAAAATCTAAATCCAATTTAAGCCAATAGGGTTCAGTTAAGGTTAGTGGTAGTTAGTGGTAGGTTGGTTTGTAGCTTGCTTCCCCGTAGGGGTACGAAGTGAAACCCAACAAAATCCTAAAAATGTTGGGTTTCGTTCCTCAACCCAACCTACGCAATTTTAGGCTTTAGGCTTTAACTGAACCATATTTGTCTATAAAAAACTTGTAAAGGCAAGCGACATTTGCGCTTATCCTATGATTCCCTTCTTTACGCATCCGCACGACACCCACAATTTTTGCTAAATGCTCAACACCAGATGCTTTAAGCCGAGGAAACCTAGTACCGCAAGGCGGAATTCGCTCATTCAAAATTCTGTTAGGAATACAGCGTAGGCTTTTCAGAGATTTTGAATGGTATGCTTATTTACGCCGCGCTGTACTAGTCGAACACTCGCTTCTCGTAACTTCTGAATTCTTTGTATTAATTATCGCACCTTAAGCTGTTAACTCGGTCATCAGAGTATTCAACAGGCACAAATATATATTTATAATATGAACACTTAGAGGGCATAACCTTGACCAACTGGTTTGTAAACTCCTTACGGTCGCCATTTTGAAAAGAAATTTCTCCCGAAGCTCCAATAAATCGAAGATCTACTAATGTCTTTTGTATGAGAGTGCGATCTGGCTGGTCTAATTTTTTTAAAGCGTTGATTAAAGCAAGAGCTGCATCATACGACATTGCTGTATATGCATTGACCTCTTGTGTTCCCCATAATTCTCTAGCTCTTTGGAGAAAGTTTGGATTAGTGGTCAAACGATGCCAAGGTACATCTACCACTAAGCGACCCCCTACAACAGATGCTCCCTTTTGTAGAACCTGAGTATCGTACAGTACCGCTCCTCCTACGACTAAGGAATCGCCCTGATTCGCATCTATTAAGCTTAAAGTGTTTTTGAAAGCGAAAGGGTCGACTTGACCATCAGGAAACAGGACAAACACTGTAGCCCCTTTTTCTTTGGCTCTTTTTATGGCTTGTTGGGATATAAAGCTATGATTGGACAAATTAAATTCTGTATCTTCCAGCTTTACAATCTTTCCTCCTTTTCTTTCAAAAATGGTGCGGAAATTCTTCTCAATAGATCTGCTGTAAAGACTTTCAGGAGTGTAAAAAATTGCTGCTATTGGGTGGTTAGGACTGTGCTTCAGCACATATTTAGCTAAAGACTCGGCACTCATACTAGTGTTAGTTATAGTGCGAAAAAAGAAATCATTTGGAGTGACCTTGTCTCGGATCTCTTCTGCAGTACTACCTGGCGAAATCAATACTAGATGATTTTTTTGGTAAACAGGTAAAGCTTCTACAGTTACTTCAGAAGCATAATCACCAACGACTCCCAAAACGTCAGGCTGGGACACCAGACTCTCAGCAATATTTTTGGCTTGATTAGGATTATTAGCATCATCAGCAATTAGTATTCTAATACCTCTCCCATTTACCTTTACTCCCTTATTTACCTCATCTTGAGCTTGTGCAATTCCTCGCAAAATTGCCTCCGCCATTAACGGATTATTAGTGATGGGAACTGACACAGCAATTGTGTAAGTATTTGCATTCTCATATCCCAACCGAGCATTGTTCAAGAAAATAAGGGTTTCTGGATCATTTTTTCGCTTTTCGTGCGCTACTGTCAAGAAATAAACAGCATTTTTATAATCCTTCTTAGCTAGGGCATTAACACCGAATTGTTTTTCTTGTACAGCAGAATCTTGAGGAAATAAGCTTTCTTCTCCACAACTTAAATGGTCATCAAATTTTAAAGGACAGGTTGGCGACGATACAAATATTCGGGTTGCTAAAGCGATGAGAGCTACAATGCTCACTATTCCAACAAATACATGTAAAGACCTCCGAGACTTTGGAATTCTAGGCCTTATGCGGCTAACCCAAGTTGGATTAGGAGCAAGGGTTGGGGTGATGGGCGAAGGTTGCCGTGGAGGAGGCAGGGTTGGGGTGATGGGCGAAGGTTGTAGTTGTAATTTTAGCGCGGAAAGTTCTTCCAAAACTTCTTCTGCTGATTTATAACGCTCCTTGGGGTTAGAACGCACCATTTTATTTAAGATACGCACTAGTCTATCACTAAATTCTGTTCTATTAGACCAAATAATTTCCCCAGAGTCTTTGTCTTTTGAAAGACAATCAGGTTTTATACCTGTTGCCGCTTGAATTCCAAGCATTCCCACCGCATAGATATCACTGTTAAATCTTGGTCTTCCTTTCTCTTGTTCGTCTGGCATATAGCCTGGTGTTCCAACTAGCACCGTTAAAGGCTGAGCTGAATAAGAATATATTTCGGTGCTAACTTTTTTAATGGAGCCAAAGTCAATCAAGACAATTTTGTTATCTTGTCTGCGTCTAATGATATTTGAGGGCTTTATATCTCTGTGGATCCTATTATGGTGATGGACAAACACTAAAATTTCTAAAATATCTTGTAAAAGTTCAGTAACAACTGCCTCACTCAATTGCTTACCTGGTCTTATTTCGTGGCTCAGATCGTCACCATGGATGAATTCCTGAACAATATAAAATTCTTGATTTTCTTCAAAGTAAGCTAATAATTGAGGAATTTGAGGGTGTTCCCCTAGCTCAAGAAGGGATTGTGCTTCTTCAGTGAATAAACGTTGCGCTATGTGCAAGATAGACGGATCGTCAGTCCCAATTGCAAGTTTTTTAACAACACAAGTTTGCTCTTGACGATGTATATCTCTGGCTAAGTAAGTTTCCCCAAAACCTCCTTTTGCTAATCGACGAATTATTTCGTAACGTCCCCCGACAACCAGTCCCATATTACACTCCCCGCTTATCCCGGATTTCTCACAAGAGTTTAGAAAATAGGGATCAAAAACTGCCAAAATATATGTTGCACAATAATTCCAGCAGCTTTATTGTATGAACCCAGATAAAAACCATTCTAGCCCGGAAGAGTTCATCTTTGAACAAGTAAAGTCATGTCCAGTTGTAGTTAATTTCAAGGGTGAGCATGTAACATCATGCAAACGACATAGTGTTATAAAACAAGATTAGTTTAGGGGCAAAATTTTAGTAAAGTTAAACACAAATCCTAATAAGGAAGAAGGAGTGAAAGCATTTGCTTCTAAAAATTTTAACGAAGCCACTAACAAATTCTAAACATCACTTCAATATAATCGCAATGCTCCTGAAACTTTAATTTCCCTAAACAATGGTAAAGTTAATAATAGTAATGCTTTCAAAATAGCTACTCGCGTCCCATAATATACAAATTAAATGCGTAACAGCTTATGCGAAAACATCCATGCAGTGAATTTGTATCACCTTACCGTTTTTAACAGTAAAAATGAAACTTGTTGGACTAGGTTTATCAATACTATAGTTGAATTGAGTTAGATTACCCTCTTTGGAGCTTTCGATTCTACCGTATGTTCTAATCAATTTATCTTGCTTATCACCGATTTTAATTCCGTCAGGAGTTGCATATTTAGAAGCGGTAGCTTTGATTTCATATACACTAAAGTTACCAGGTTTAGAACCCTCAGCTAAATCAACTGTAATTCCTGAATATGTGAGAGTGCGAGTTTTGCCAATAATCCCAACGAAACCATCTGCAACTTTTACAGGTTTACCTAAAATTTTTCTAACCTGCTTCTCAGACATAGAGAGTGTCACACCACCGACTCCAATGCGATCGTAACGAATTCGAGTTGATTGAGTAGTATTTTGAGAAATATGATAACTTGTGGGAGTCTTAGCAATTGTTGGACTGTCGATATAGCTAGCAAAAGGAATAATCACAGTAGCGACTAGAAGGGGAATTGCTTTTAACATAGAATGACCTTAGTGTGATTGATCGTGTGTTTGTGTTGTGTGTAAAAATTAATAGAAAAATACTTTTTGAATTAGTGTTCAACCAGCTTAACTCATAAGTACAGAACTGAAAACTTCAGTAGTTGTGACATTTTTAACAAAACGAACTCTCGAAGGAGAAACCGTTCTGCGTTCAACAGTGATTAATTTCCGTTGAGAGAAATCTGCGGTGTAAGTAAATTTGCCGTTCTTGGCAACAAATACATTCAAGTTACCGTCTACAGGAGACGCAGCGAAAGCTCTTTCCTGACCACCATTCTTGTCACTAATAACCATGTAGTAAGTGTTATTATCTCCACTACAAATAGTTACACTATGCGCTGTGCCAAATCCTCTTGCTAAAAGACCTGGACAATTACTATTTAACGAAGCTGGTTGCTCGTTTTGAACTGGGCTAGAAGCTTGAGACGATGGAGATATCAAAAATGAGGGAGCTAAGAGTAACAATGCACTAGCGCTTGCTATGGCTAACTTGATGGTTTCATGAGCCAAAGTTTCTCTAGAATTCATGAGTTTTATTTTTCTGTTTAAAGTTTGATCGTTTAAGGTTGTCCTTGTTTGTGTTACTTCACTAGACCTCTGTCACTTTACGGATAAAGTCTCTTATTTTTGTACAAGACTTCAATACTAATATCACCAGAAATACCTCGGGCTAGAGCTTCACTAGTTGCCGCCACAGTACTATTTTCGTAGGAAGTGGCACGATCAATCCCTTTCCGTCGCGGTAATACTAGTGCTTTGCCTGAAATTTTGACTGTATCAGTAGCTTGTAAACGAATATTACCAGATCTTCCACCGCTAAAACTTCGAGATGAAATTTCTGCTCCATCAGTGACAGTCAGAGACTTGCCACTAATACTGATATTACCAGCATTGCCTAATGCAGTTCTATTGCTTTTAGCGTCTGGAAATCCAACACCTGTAGAAACCTAATACAAAGCCAGTAACGCACCATTTTGATCTTTTGGTGCGTTACTGGCGATCGCGTTAAGCTATGGTAACATCTTTTGATAAATACACATCTTGTATAGCGTGGAACAGCTTCACCCCTTCCTCAAAAGGACGCTGGAATGTCTTACGTCCAGAAATTAATCCTGTTCCTCCAGCACGTTTGTTAATTACAGCAGTGCGAACAGCTTCCGCAAAGTCGTTTTTACCAGACGCACCACCAGAATTAATCAACCCAGCCCGTCCGCAGTAGCAATTAAGTACCTGGTAACGAGTCAAATCAATTGGATGATCGCTGGTTAAATCTGTGTAAATCCGCTCATTGGTTTTACCGTAACTCTCCCCAGTCGCTTTAGCAACTGCTCCATAACCGTTATTATTCTCAGGTAGTTTTTGTTTAATTATGTCTGCTTCAATTGTCACACCAATATGATTCGCTTGTCCAGTCAGGTCAGCAGCAAGATGATAATCTTTATCTTGCTTAAAAGCGTTGTTCCGTAAATAGCACCACAGAATAGTTACCATACCAAGTTCGTGGGCACGTTTAAAAGCTTTGCTAACTTCCTGAATTTGTCGGGTGGAGTTTTCTGAACCAAAATAAATTGTCGCACCAACCGCCGCTGCACCCAAATTCCAAGCTTGTTCTACATCGCCAAACATAACTTGGTCATATTGATTAGGATAAGTCAGCAGCTCGTTATGATTGATTTTGACAATAAAAGGGATTTTATGAGCGTATTTACGCGAAACACTACCCAATACTCCCAAAGTTGTAGCAACAGCGTTACAGCCCGCTTCTATCGCCAGCTTAACAATATTTTCTGAATCAAAGTAAATAGGGTTGGGTGCAAATGATGCACCTGCTGAGTGTTCAATACCTTGATCTACCGGCAAAATAGAAAGGTAGCCTGTATTAGCCAAACGACCTGTAGAATAGAGTTGCTGGAGATTACGTAATACTTGGGGGTTGCGATCGCTGTTCAGCCACACTCGATCTACAAAATCCGATCCTGGTAAATGTAATAAATCCTTAGAAACTTTTGCCTTGTAGGTAAGGAGATCTTCCGCTTCCTTACCTAGGGAAGATTCAATTAAATTAGGCGTATCCAGTGCTGCGGTCATAGTTTTCCCCTCAAAATTTTAGCGAATGCTTTGCCTTTAACAAAAAAATTCAGGAGCCAGAAGTCAGAATGCTTCCTAACTCCTGACTCCTGGATTCTGACTTCTGAATTCTCCTTTAAGATAGCACTCCTAAAGTTAGTTCAATACTTCGTCATTCAATGTTATTATTTACTTCTTCTTGCTCTTGTAAACCTAAATTTTGCATGTATCTAAAGGCATAAATCTTCAGGGCAATTTTTTTATTTTTATAACCAAAAGATTGAAACCTAAAACAAATATTAGGATCATTGTAATAGATGTCAATGAAATTAAGAAACTTACAGTATCTTCGAGGTGTGTGAGGTACAAATGTATCAAATAATACTTATATCATGCATTATCGTGCAAAAATTGGTGAACTAGCTGAAAATGATACTTGATAATGCTCAGTCCCACACCCCACGGTAATTTAATGTTTACTTTAGAAATGGGCTCAAACTATGAAAATACTGGTGCTTAATGCAGGATCAAGTAGCCAAAAGAGTTGTCTTTATGAGATGCCAGAAGAGGCTATTGTTGAAGAAGCGATCGCCCCCCTTTGGGAAGCCAAAGTAGACTGGACTCATCATGAAGGGATGGCAGAAATTGAAGTTAAAACCTCTACAGGGCAAAAACTTCAAGAAGAAATACCCGCCAAATCTCGAGGAGAAATTATAGCTCACATGCTCGATACGCTGTGGAATGGTTCTACTCAGGTGATTAGTAAACCTTCAGAAATTGATGGTGTGGGACATCGAGTGGTACATGGAGGAGAGGATTACCGAGAGAGTGTAGTGATTACTGAAGATGTTAAGGACGCGATCGCTCGTCTTGCAAACCTCGCTCCTGTACATAATCCAGTAAATTTAGAAGGTATACAAGCAATTGACGACTACTTAGGACAAGTCAAACAAGTTGCCGTTTTTGATACTGCATTTCATTCTAGTCTACCTGATGCAGCAGCAATTTATCCTGGTCCATACGATTGGGTAGAAAAAGGTATCCGCCGCTACGGCTTTCATGGCATTAGTCACCAATACTGCGCGCAACGTGCTGCCCATTTGCTCAATAAAGATTTAGAATCCTTACGTCTCATCACCTGTCATTTGGGTAATGGTTGCTCTTTAGCAGCAATAAAAAATGGTCGCAGTATTGAAACAACAATGGGTTTCACACCACTTGATGGACTGATGATGGGTACTCGTTCTGGATCTGTTGATCCAGGTATCTTGATCTACCTTTTACAGCAATCGGATGATTCTGCCCAAAACCTGGATAATCTTCTGAACCGTGCCTCGGGTTTACTTGGAATCTCTGGGGTTTCTGGTGATATGCGGCAGATTCAAAAAGCGATCGCCCAAGGTAACCCCCGCGCTCAGCTCGCTTGGGATATCTATATACATCGCCTACGATACTATATTGGTGCCATGCTAGCAATTCTTCAAGGTTTAGATGTTTTAGTATTCACCGCTGGGGTAGGAGAGAACGCTCCCGATATTCGTGCTGCAACTTGTGAAGCATTTGGATTTTTAGGACTACATATAGATCCAGAAAAAAATCAGCACAAACCTATTGACATAGATATTGCTACCCCTGACTCAAAAGTACGAGTCTTAGTAATTCATACTCAAGAAGATTGGGCGATCGCTCAAGAATGTTGGCGACATTTACAATAGGGGATTGGGGATTGGGGATTGGGGACTGGGGACTGGGGATTGGGGAAGAAATGTTTTCAGGTTTGATTGTAGGATTTTTCCTTAAAAAATAATGGTTCTGTTGAAATTTTTAGCAACAGAACCATTTCTTCCGGATGATGGAGTGCATTAGCTGTTAATATTCATTACGCTTGGTTTAAAGAGAGTGCTGTGGGAGAAAATGTTAACTATAGTTGCAGCACCAGTCATGAAGGAGGGTTCAAGCGATGAACAATACTTCGCAGCAAATTGTAAAGCCGATAGAGCAGAAGCAAGCGGAGATAGGTTTTGCCAGTGCTGATCAGACAATGCCTCAGCGTCTAATACTAGCAGGAACATCCGACGGCTTGCTGTTTATTGACTCCAAACAGCATGTAGAACTTAAAGGTCATTCGATCAACGCTCTTGCATCGAGCACTGATGGACTGTGGGCGATCGCTGATCGAAATTCAGTATGGCATCGGGATTCTAAAGGTGAGTGGCATCAAGTCGCTTCAGTAAATGATTTGCGACTAAACTGTATCTTGCCCTTCAAGGGTGCAGTTCTGGTGGGAACATCGGAAGCTCATCTTCTGCGTATTATTGTAGACGGAAGCGTAAATCGGATCAATTGCTTTGAGACAGTTGAAGGACGCTCTGAATGGTACACTCCCTGGGGAGGTCCTCCAGACGTTCGCTCAATGGCAGTGAGTCAGTCGGGTGAACTCTACGTAAATGTGCATGTCGGAGGCATTTTACGCTCCAATGACGAGGGAAAATCATGGCAACCAACTATTGACTTTCATGCAGATGTACACGAAGTAAGAACCATTCCAGAGCATCCAGAGATCGTTGTGGCAGCTACAGCTCAAGGGCTGGCAATTAGTCGCGATAGAGGAAACTCTTGGAGCTTCGACAGCACGAACTTACACGCCGACTACTCACGAGCTATAGCAATTTGTGGAAACACAATCTTGATGACCACTTCTATGGGTCCTCACGGTGGTAAAGCTGCTATCTATCGCCGTGCACTTGATGAGTCAGGAACTTTCTCCAAGTGTGAAGAAGGCTTACCAGAGTGGTTCTCAGATAATATTAACACAGGAACCCTCTCAACCCTCGAAAACATAGCGGCCTTTGGAACATCTGATGGTCAAATTTTTCTCTCCAATGATGCTGGCTTGACGTGGAGCCAGATTGCAACAAATTTGGGCACTATTCTCTGCATGAATCTGATTAAATCAGACTCTTTAAGAGAGTATTAAATGCAGTTGAATCCATCCGAAAATATGGTAGCGAGCGTAGGGTGCGTTACGGCTTCGCCTAACGCACCTTGAATTTGTGGCGTTGCTGACTTACTTAAGTATAGAAATCCTATTATATCTACTATCTACTAAGAGTGAGATCTTTCCTATTACTACCTTTATAAAAAGTTAAACTAAACTTACATAGATACTGAATATTTATTTTTTTCTCTGTGAGATATTTTGCAAGTATTTTGTGAGAAATGAGATGGGAATACTAAACCTATGTTGACTTGGCTATAACTGACCTATCGCTATGAAAATTTCTCACAAACTGGTTGGAAGCTTTGTAGGTGTTTCCTTTTTAACAAGCATTGTTGGTGTAGTTGGGATTTCCCAAAGCGAGAGAATTGCCGCCAATCTTGCAACCAAAGAAGCTGAACACGCTGCCCAAGTGGTTGCGATTTTCGTTTCGCACGTTCAAGAGGATGCTTTGGCGACAGGTGTTTCTCATCCAAATGATTTACAATACTTCACTAGCTTCCTGCATAACCAGCAAAAGCGCGACATTGCCGTGGTCAATCGGCAAAAGCTAATTTTGGCAGATGCTGTTCCTAGAGAAGTTGGTACCATTTTTGAGGAAGACAAAGGCAATGAAGTCCAAGAAACGATTCGAGATGGCAAAATTAGAACCTTTGTAGAAAAGAGCGTTGACTATCCCCAAGGGATTAAACTCGTTGTCACTCCGCTGAAGGATAAACAAAATAAAATCCAAGGAGCAGTCATCCTAGAGTGGTCATCTCTGTATCAGGAGGCGATCGCCCAAGCTAGACCCACAATAATTGTGATTAGTATCACGAGTTTAACCTCTGTTATTTTAGCATTGGTCCTAGGCTTGACAATTTCAAGCAACATTGCCAAACCACTGCAATCCCTGACAGAGATTGCACAGCAAGTTACCCAAGAATCTAACTTTGACCTACAAGCTCCCATACTCTCTAAGGATGAAACAAGCTTTTTAGCGATCGCATTTAACCATTTAATCGAAAGTGTGAAAAAAGTGCTGATTGAAAAAGAACAACATTTAACAGAACTTCAGCAAACTTTAACAGAGCTTCATAACACTCAAATTCAACTAGTTCAAAATGAAAAAATGTCAAGTTTAGGGCAACTGGTTGCTGGTGTTGCACACGAAATTAATAATCCTGTGAATTTTATTCATGGTAATATTACTCATATTAATAGTTACAGTCAAGACCTACTAAAATTGGTTCACGCTTATCAGGCGCATTACCCCAATCCCCCCCAAACACTCCAGATATTTTTAGATGAAGTGGAACTTGAGTTTCTCAATGAAGATCTCGTCAACCTTATGCAATCAATGAGAGTTGGTACTGAGCGAATTCGGAGAATTGTTTTATCTCTTCGTAATTTCTCTCGTATTGATGAAGCCGAACTAAAAGCTGTTGATATTCATGAAGGCATTGACAATACATTAGTCATTTTGGCACACCGACTCAAGGCAAAATCCGAATCTTCAGCAATTAAAGTAGTTAAAAATTACTGTCAACTACCTTTGATTGAGTGCTATGCTGGACAACTTAATCAAGCTTTTATGAACTTGCTGGCGAATGCCATTGATGCACTGGAAGAATCTACACAGCAATACGCAAAAGGTGAAGAACGAACACAACCAAGTACAATTTGGATTTCAACTCAATTGATAGCTGATAATCGAGTACAAATTGTGATCGCAGATAATGGTTCAGGGATACCTGAAACAGTGCGATCGCGGATTTTTGATCCCTTTTTCACCACTAAGCCTGTCGGTAAAGGCACAGGTTTAGGCTTATCCATCAGCTACAAAATAGTCACAGAAAAACATCATGGTAAGATGTGGTTTGATTCCACACTAGGAGAAGGCACCAAATTTGTCATTGAAATACCAGTTCATCAACCTGAACCAAAACCAAGTTGATACCATTTGACTTAAAGACTGAATACATTTGGCAAACAGGGAAGGGGGACAATGGGAGGGAGTGCTTTCTGGAGCGAGTTCCGGTTAAAAGCGTTGTAGCGACTGCCGCCCTGTTGTAGCGTCTTAAAAGGATTTGTATCTAGAATTTAGTGAAATGGTTTGAGATGATCTCTATTAAAGACTTATATTTGCCTTTTAGTTTCCAATTGGTGGTGCTAAAGGTTGACGTGGAGTACCGCCTCCACCAATACTGTTAGGTCCGTTGTTGTCCACAACCTTGAGTGCACCAATAATTTTGTTGAAGTCAGCTAGAAATTGAGGGTCATTGGTGAGACTACGTCCAGTGCTTTTTGAGTACTCTACATCGGCATTGTGTTCAACGCAGAGTTCATTGTAGTCCCAAGCAGAATTGTCAACAACATAAGCACCGTAGTCTTGCATTGCCTGAAATATCTTTTTACCGGCTTTGCTAGTCAGTCCCAAGCTATCAGCTGTCACTCCTGGGGGTATTGCTAGCAAGGAACCCATTACCAATGCTGGATTAGAGCCTTGATAATCACTTGTATTATTATCAGCGTGTTGCGCTGGCCAACGATAACCAGGAGTTGATGATGAAGGAGCGTGCATCCACTTACCCCAAATATCAATCTTGAGCGCGTGACGGATAGGGGTGTCATTCAGTAACTCGCCCACCCGAATGCTACCACCAATGCTGGACAGACTTGAGCCTCCATGTCCACCTTTAATGCCATCACCGTAGATATCCTGCTGTCCAAACCAATTCCCGTAAAGTGGACCACCCTCTTGACATCGAGCAGTCACATTGAAGGATACCAAGGTTTTTCCATCTGGCTTCAGGAACTGCGAAGAGTTATTTGGCGTATAATTTGGCTGAGCATCTCCAATAACCAAATCATAGGGAACGTTCAATGGTTGACCTGCTTCAGGAATCCACTGTGCTTGCTGTTGTGGTGTGGTTCCAGTACAACGACCTTGACCCCACGCGCCAGGCATATAGATTGGCACTTGAGGATCGCTTTGTTTGGTGATGACAAACCAGTCGGTGTCAACGCCAAAACCTTTTGAGCCGATATAGGCATCAACGTATTTTGCATTTGAGCCAATTGGTACGTTCCAAATGCTATCGCAGGCAAACGGCCATGTATTTTTGTCCCTTGGTTGACCAGCGCCGCACTTACTAGTGTCTTGAGCTATGAGCGTGCGAGTGGTAGCTGAAGCTGAATGCAACAGCAATTTCGAGCTATTTGCTCCCTGCTGTTTAATACTTTCAGTCAAATTCAAACTCGATTGATTTTGAGTGTTTGCACTGATGACAATAGCAGGATTGTGAGTATGACTAATCATACTCGCAATATTGGGAGCGAAAATTACCATTTGCCTCTTCTCCTTTTACCTAAGTTGGTTGAAGCTCATATTGGCGAGCTTTCCTCTTCCACGTAGGTAGAGGCTGAACCCTGAAAAATGACGTTTGATTCCGTGGTATTTAACGAATTCAAGCAACATGAGATTTCGTCTAACCACAACAAAGATTGGCAGACTTACAGATGTAAGAATTGCTCAAAACTTGGAATTTAATCATTGACAAAACACAATAAGTCGAAACCTTTAAAGATGTCAATGCGTAAATCTAAGTAATTTCGATACCATAATCTGATAAATCTCGAATGTTCCGTGTTCGATAGCTCACAATCTTGTTACAGTAAGTCTTTCATGAGATAAATAAAAATGTGCTTTTGGCTTTTGAAAAATCTTCCCTGAAGGAAATTCTGTGGATGGTTTTAGGTTCTGGCTTAGACTGTTATTTTGGCAAGATATGCGGGAAATATATATCCGGAAGTCTGGATCTATCTATCATTTAACTAGAATGCTCGCTTTATCTCGTCAATTCTTCATCACCCCTTTTGTTGTTTGTTTCTGCATATTAGGATTGGGGTTGCTCCAATTTCCATGTATGCAGAAATTACTCAAGAGCAACACAACTGCCTCGTCAGAAACTTTAGCAAAGGAGATTAACTCAGAAAAGTTACGTCTCAACTTTTTAAAAAAAGTGCCAAGTTTTGGTTATGATAATTTAATGGCAAATTGGATGTATCTCAGTTTCATACAATATTTCGGAGATGATGAAATTCGTGATAAAACAGGTTATGGCCTTAGCCCAGAATATTTTGAAGTCATTCTAAAACGTGATCCTCGATTTATAAGTGCTTATCTCAGTCTTTCCACTAGTACTTCGATATATGCCGGTATGCCAGAACGATCAATAAATTTGATGGAGGATGGTTTAAAGCTATTATCCCCTTGGGTTCCCAAAAAATCTTACTATATCTGGCGTTATAAAGGAATTGATGAATTATTATTTTCAGGAAATTCATCTGCCGCAAAGCAATCTTTTGCAACATCTGCAGATTGGGCTAGTAAGCATTCTGATGAGGAAAGTAAACAAGTAGCATTCTTTTCTCAAAAAACTACTGAATTTCTTGACAGGAATCCAAGCCTGAGAAAAGCTCAAATTGCAGGATGGACGATGGTTTTAAATAATGGAGTCGATGAAAAAACTCGGCATCGAGCCATCAGCAAAATTGAAGCATTAGGCGGAAAGGTGCTCGTTAATCCCGATGGAACTATGACAATTAGGGGGTAGGGTGTAGGGTGTAGGGGGTAGTGTGTAGGGAAACAGGTATAATTGTATTAACCTTAAAGTGAAACACTATAATCCTTATCTCTTATCGCTCATCCCCTTTTTTGGTACAATGGCAAATTAATTAACTCTCGGACTCTGGAATTACCAATTGATGATCCAGGGTTGCTTTATGGTGCAACCGTTTTTACAACGCTACGGGTGTATGGCAATTCCCTTAATAATCGTTTAACAAATTGGCAAGCACATTATGAGCGTCTACGATTTAGCGTGCAGAGTTTCTGTTGGCAAACCCCAGATGAAGTCAAGTTGCGTCAAGGCTGTGAATTAATCATGGCCCACTTCCCTGTACTGAGGATTACAATTTTTCCTGATGGCCGAGAATGGATAACTGGCAGATATTTACCAAAAGACTTGACGAAAAAACAGAATAATGGTATCGTGTGTTGGCTTGCACGACAGGAATATTCTCGGTCTTTGCCTACTCATAAAACGGGAAATTATTTGGGTCCTTGGTTAGCAAAGGAGAGTGCTCAAAAATTAGATACCCAGGAGGCGATTCTGGTAGATGCACAAGGAAATTGGCTAGAAACTAGCACGGGTAATCTTTGGGGATGGCGAGATGGGAGTTGGTGGACTCCGCCAATAATTTCGGGAATTTTACCAGGGGTTGTGCGATCGCAACTTATCAATTGGCTGAAAATCGAGAAGCAACCAGTGAGGGAGGAACCGTGGACGCCAGAGCTAGTCTCAGGATTTGAGGCGATCGCCTACACCAACAGTGTAGTAGAACTCGTCCCGATTCATACGGTCATCATGCCCATAGGATCGCTAAAATATAATCCCTACCATTGGAGTTTTCTACAACTCCGAAAGTTTTTTCTAGCATGAGAGGAGCATTATTTGCTATAAATTAAGATAAGTTAACATAATTCTTAAGAACGCTGTCCCAACGGATAACAAATGTAGGAGGATAGATCGGTAGTGAATAATAAACGATGGAGAAATGCGGGGCTGTATGCACTGCTGTTTATTGTTGTCATAGCGCTTGGTACAGCGTTTTTTGACAAACAACCACAAAGCAGAGAGTCCTGGCGGTACAGTCAGTTTATACAAAAAGTTCAAAATCGCGAAGTAGATAAAGTCAGTATTAGTGCAGATCGGTCTACAGCGCTCGTAACAGCTAGGGATGGTAGCAAAAAGCTAGTAACCTTAGTCAATGACCCCGACTTGATAAATACTCTGTCTTCTAAAGGTGTAGATATCAGTGTTTTGCCTCAAACTGATGATGGATTTTGGTTTAAGGCAGCAAGCAGCTTATTTTTCCCTATATTGCTTCTAGTTGGGCTATTCTTCTTACTGCGTCGTGCGCAAAATGGTCCTGGTAGCCAAGCGATGAACTTCGGTAAGTCGAAAGCTAGAGTACAAATGGAGCCACAAACCCAGGTAACATTTGGCGACGTTGCAGGAATCGACCAAGCTAAGTTGGAACTTAATGAAGTCGTAGATTTTCTGAAAAACGCCGATCGCTTCACTGCTGTTGGGGCAAAAATTCCTAAAGGTGTACTGTTAGTCGGTCCTCCTGGAACTGGTAAAACCCTACTAGCACGTGCTGTAGCAGGAGAAGCAGGTGTTCCATTCTTCTCTATCTCTGGTTCAGAGTTTGTGGAAATGTTCGTAGGTGTGGGTGCTTCCCGCGTCCGCGACTTATTCGAGCAAGCAAAAGCCAATGCACCTTGTATCGTCTTCATAGATGAAATTGATGCTGTAGGTCGCCAGAGAGGTGCAGGTTTAGGTGGTGGTAACGATGAGCGTGAACAAACCCTAAACCAGTTGCTTACAGAAATGGATGGCTTTGAAGGCAATACTGGTATCATTATCATTGCTGCGACGAACCGTCCTGACGTTCTCGATGCTGCATTGCTGCGTCCTGGTCGTTTTGACCGTCAAGTTGTCGTAGATCGCCCAGACTACGGTGGAAGAGTGGAAATTCTTAAAGTTCACGCCCGTGGCAAAACTTTAGGGAAAGATGTAGATTTAGAAAGGATTGCCCGTCGTACTCCTGGATTTACAGGTGCAGATCTTTCTAACCTGTTGAATGAAGCCGCAATTTTAGCAGCACGGCGGAATTTAACCGAAATCTCCATGGATGAAATCAATGATGCCATTGACCGCGTATTAGCTGGTCCAGAGAAGAAAGACCGCGTAATGAGCGAAAAGCGCAAAACCTTAGTAGCATATCATGAAGCAGGTCACGCTCTAGTAGGTGCATTGATGCCAGACTACGACCCTGTGCAAAAGATTAGCATTATTCCTCGTGGTCGTGCAGGTGGTTTAACTTGGTTTACGCCTAGTGAAGATCGGATGGATACCGGTTTGTTCAGCCGCTCTTATTTAGAAAATCAGATGGCGGTAGCTTTGGGTGGTCGTGTTGCTGAAGAATTAATCTTTGGTGAAGAAGAAGTCACCACTGGTGCTTCTAGTGATTTGCAACAAGTAGCTCGTACAGCCCGTCAAATGGTAACACGTTATGGGATGAGCGATCGCTTAGGTCCAGTTGCCCTTGGTCGTCAACAAGGTAATATGTTCCTGGGTCGCGATATCATGGCAGAACGTGACTTTTCTGAAGAAACTGCTGCTGCAATTGATGAAGAAGTCCGCAAGCTTGTAGACACAGCTTATGAAAGAGCTAAAGATGTATTGGTGAATAACCGCCACATTCTTGATCAACTTTCAGAAATACTAGTGGAAAAAGAAACAGTTGATGCTGAAGAGTTGCAAGAGCTACTCGCTAATAACGATGTAAAAATTGCGGCGCTCGCGTAATTTTTAGTAAAAATCCTCGCATTTTATAATGCGGGGATTTTTAGTACCCATTTGCCAAGAATCCCACGGCTATCAATCGTGGGATTGTCAATTTTGGCAACTAGTTGTCAAAGGGTTGCTAATTTTTTGGCGGCGCATTCAGTTTTCACGATCGCGCTCCAAGTCGTGAATAACCTTTTCTATATACCATTCCTCTGGCATTCCTGGATAGTAACTTTTTGCTTGTGTAATAAGTCGTTGAGCAATTTCCCAATGTCCACCAACTAGTCTCAGCAAACGCTGGCGTAACACGTTATAAGTTGCTTTGCTAGAATCGGAGTTAGTAAATTGAATTTTTTTGAGACTATCTAAGACTTGTTGGTAATTTTCCCAGTCTTCTTTTTCACAAAAAATACTTGCAGCATACTGATAATCTTCAACAGCACGTTGTATTTCTTCTATACAGGAATAAGCCATACCGCGATTGTAGTAAATTTGAGCCTCATCAGGATTAATTTGCAGTGCCTGGGTATAATCTTTAATTGCAGCGTGATAATTCCCCATGGCACGAAAGACATTTCCTCTAGCAATATACAGCAACACATCTTCTGGTTGCGTTTGGAGCGCACAGTTAAAATCTGCAAGTGCTCCTCGATAATCCCCTAATTGAAAACGCGCCTTTCCTCGATTACGATAGACAATGGCATCTTGAAAATTTAACAGTAGCGCTTGATTAAAGTCCGAGATCGCTTTTTGATAATTTCCCAGCTTGCAGTGCACAACCCCGCGACAGCAATAAGCTTGAGCATCTTGTGGATCAACCTTTAATGCCCAGTCTAAATCTTCCATTGCCTGTTGAACATTTCCCCTTTCTGCCTTTTCTAGTAACTGAGTGAAATATTCCTTTTCTGATATGATACGTGCAGGCTTGTAAGTCCATTGCTCAAGGACAACTGTTTTTTCTGTTGGTTGTAACTGCTTAATCTTGTCTAGACATTCCTGACAGTTCTCTTTATCTTTTTGCTCTAAGTATAATTCAGCAGCTTTCTTGAAGTTGGCGATCGCATCTTGAATGAATCCTTGCTTACGGCGTACTATCCCTTTTAAATTGTAAGCCGCTGCATAATTAGAATTGCGACGAATAGCTTGATCAACATCTTCCAATGCTCCTGGTAGATTTTTTAACCCCACCCTTGCTAAAGCTCTACAATAGTAAGCCTCGACACTTTGGGGATTTAGTTTCAAAGCTTCTGTATAATCAAAAACAGCCTTAAGAACTTCGCCGGAGTCGTAATAAGCCAATCCTCTTTGAAAATAAGCCTCAACAAAATAAGGATCCAACTCCAAAGCACGGGTAAAATCCTCAATAGCTCCAGTATAATCTTTTGTATTAGCTTTTTCTAATCCCCTATTGTAGAATTCATCATTCATAGCATTTATTGGAATGAACCAGTTACTTGATCTTAATCTTCCGTTGTAGTGAATGGCGTATTACGATCCTCATTATTAAGATCATCTTCCGCAAACCAATGAGCTACACCAAAACCAGCTGCACGATCATTTTTGGTAAGTTCAGCAGTAAGTTTTAGCCCAAAGCGTCTACCAATCGGCGTTTCAAATACAGTTGAAAAAACAGCGTCTATCTCGTGATTACCACAGAACTGACGTAAAAGCTTTGGAGAACCAAATATAGCTGGTTTAATCACAAAAATACCTCGCCAACCCCTTTGATAACATACTTGTAACTGCTGGAAGTTAGCGACTGATTCATCCAAAGCGAGCTTCGTTGAGTATTGTCTACTCAGATCAAGCATAGCATCAAATTCACTAACAGCTAGAGGCTGTTCCAGAAATTCTATACCATCGCACACTTTTAGCCATTCAACAGCTTCTATAAAGCTCAGTCCACCGTTAGCATCTAACCGCAGCTTTGCATCACTTGGCAATGCTTTTACCAACTCATAAAAAACTTCTAGCTCATCTGCAAGTGGTGCAATGCCAATTTTCCACTTAAAAGTACAATAACCTTGATTCCAAAGTGTTCTCCACTCATGCAAAGCCGCTTTGCCTGATGGTAGCAAACCACTGAAGCTAATTGATTCGAGTGGCTGCAATTTGCTGGTTTGAAGATAGGATATCATCTGATGTCCATATTCAACCCTGCTCCCTCTACCCAGAGGGTAGGTCACTTCTTCCCAAGCTGACTCTAAGCCAAACTGACAACAAGGTAAATGTGAGGGAACAGCAAACACATCATCTTTTGTTATTTCTAATGGTAATTGAGCGCAGAATTCAAGTGCTTGTTCCAAGCTTTCAGATCCAAACCATGTTAAAGGAGCAATCTCACCAAAACCCACACGACCTGTTTTGTCTGTTAACCGAATAATAATACCTTCCCTCACTTCCCATAAACCGTGACTGGTTGCAAGTGGTTGTTTAAACTTACGCTGATAAGGACGAAACTCAAAGCTGTATTTCATAATATAAAGGCAATGGGCATGGGGCAATGGGCAATGGGCAATGGGCAATGGGCATGGGGCATGGGGCAATGGGTAAGATGACTGACTATATTTACCGCTACCCATCCTTGTATTCTGGTATCTTGGTAAGACGGTACAAAAGGTTTTTTGCTGATGTTGAACTCACTTCAGGGGAAGTGGTAACAGCACACTGTCCGAATACAGGACCAATGACAGGGGTATCAACTCCTGGGAGTGCGGTGCAGTTATCTTTAAGTGATAATCCTACCCGGAAACTGCCTTATACACTGGAATTAATTCAAGTGCATGATAACGATCCAACTTGGGTAGGTATAAATACAGCTTTGCCTAATCGCATAATTAAGATAGCTTTGGAAAAACACCTTTTCCCAGAATTGGGTGATTATAGCCAAGTTCGGGGTGAGGTTCCTTATGGACAAGATAAAAAAAGTCGCGTAGATTTTTTGTTATCTCACGAATCTCCACTAACCGGAAATATTCACCATATTTATCTCGAAGTTAAAAATACCACGCTGGCGGAGGGGAAATTAGCTTTATTTCCCGACACAGAAACAACCCGTGGACAAAAACATATACGTGAACTAACAGCGCTGATCCCTGGAAGTCGTGCGGTGATGCTTTACTTCATTAATCGCGGTGATTGTACTGAGTTTGCTCCTGGTGATGCGTTTGATCCTATCTATGGTCAACTATTACGCTCTGCGATCGCGCTAGGTTTAGAAGTGTTACCCTGTCGTTTTGATGTTACCCCAGAAGGTATCCGTTATTTAGGTTTGGCACCATGCAAATTTTAACAACAAGAATTCAGGAGTCAGGAGCCAGGAGTCAGAATGATGAGTAGATGAGTAAAGGGGGTTTAAATCTCCATCATCTACAGGGGAGCATAGCATGACATGAATAAATTCACTATCAAAGGACAAGCACGTTGTCTGTCTATCTCCTGACTTCTGAATTCTGACTCCTGACTCCTTTTTTAAGAGATAACTTGTATAATATTTTGATGTGGTAAAAACAGGGTAGTTCACAAGCTTGTCTTGAAGAGAGAGGAACACTAGCACTATGGGTATGACCCTCACTGAAAAAATCTTGGCAAAAGCTTCTGGTCGGTCGGTAGTGACACCAGGAGAAAATATTTGGGTTGATGTTGATGTGCTAATGACACACGATGTCTGCGGACCAGGAACTATTGGGGTTTTCGAACGCGAGTTTGGAGCAGACGCGAAAGTTTGGGATCCAGACAAGATAGTGTTAATTCCTGACCATTATATTTTCACTGCTGATGAACGCGCTAACCGCAACGTAGATATTTTGCGGGATTTTGCTCAGCAACAAGGGATTAAATACTTTTACGACATTACCGATAGAAGCAACTTTAAAGCCAACCCAGATTATAAAGGCGTTTGCCACATCGCCCTAGCCCAAGAAGGTCACACCCGACCAGGAGAAGTTTTATTTGGTACAGACTCTCATACCTGTAATGCTGGTGCTTTCGGTGAATTTGCTACAGGGATAGGCAACACAGATGCTGGCTTTATTATGGGTACTGGTAAGCTTTTAATTAAAGTTCCTGCTACCATGCGCTTTGTGTTGGATGGTGAATTGCCTCCTTACTTGTTAGCAAAAGATTTGATTTTGCAAATTATTGGAGATATTGGTGTTGCAGGTGCAACTTACCGAACAATGGAATTTGCAGGAGAATCCATCCAACGCATGACGATGGAAGAACGGATGACTTTATGCAACATGGTTATTGAAGCAGGTGGTAAAAACGGCGTCATAGCACCTGATGAAACTACATTTGAATATCTGAGAACTCGTACCGATAAGCCATTTGAGGCAGTTTACACAGATCCTGATGCTAAATTTTATAGCGATCGCCACTACGATGTCTCTCAACTAGAGCCAGTAGTCGCCAAACCCCACTCTCCAGACAACCGCGCTTTAGCACGAGAATGCAGCGATGTCAAGATTGACAGGGTTTATATTGGTTCCTGCACTGGCGGTAAAACAACAGACTTTTTCAACGCCGCTCAAATTCTCAAAGGTCGTAAGGTAAAAGTTCCTACCTACTTAGTACCTGCTACGCAAAAAGTATACGAAGATCTGTTTAAACTTAAGTACGAAGGACAAACCCTCTCAGAAATCTTCCTAGAAGCAGGTTGCATAGAACCGGCAGCACCATCCTGCGCTGCTTGTCTCGGTGGTCCCAAAGACACCTTTGGAAGAGTCAATGAGCCAGAAGTTTGCGTCTCCACCACGAACCGCAACTTCCCCGGACGCATGGGAAATAAAGAAGCTGGTATTTATCTTGCTTCTCCCTACACCGCTGCTGCTTCTGCACTTACTGGTTATGTGACAGATCCTCGTGAGTTTCTGCAATAGAGTTTTATGTACCCACGTTTAGAAACGTGGGGCTCTTCTTTGCAAGATCTCACAGCAATCCTAAATGCAGCTTTACAGCAGCATCTACCAGTACCATCAACTCTTTGTTGAGACTACCTATTACTTCACTAGCAATTCGCTCTTTAGAAATAGTACGTATCTGCTGCGCTTGTACTTTAGATGGTTTGGGTAAACCACTATCTTCTGGACTAAGCAAAACCTCAAAAGGATAGACACGGTTTACATTTGATGTAAGAGGTAAAACCGTGACTGTGGTAGCGGCACGGTTATTAGCATCATTACTAATGATCAGCACTGGACGACGTTTATCTATTTCTGAACCCACAGTAGGGCTAAGATCTGCGTAGAAAATGTCACCACGCTTCATCGGCTAATCCATCCGCAACTGTTATATCCCAAGTGGAATCGATCTCAGCAGATGCTTGTCGATAAGATTCTTCTAATTCTCTATTCCTCAATAACTCCAATGCTTCTTCAATGACTTGGGATCGAGACTTGCATCCCCTGTTCTGCTTATAATTTTCAATAAACTCTACCAAAAATACTGGTAAAGAGATGGATATCTTTTCGACGTTCATTTTGCTACCATTTAGTAGTAATTATTTTCCTACTAATATATTAGACCCGTTTATCGCATAAAATTGTTGTGTTTCTTCAGTTTCTCTGAAATGCGCTAATATGTCTTTGCACCTTGGCGCTATGTACTCATGATTATTCTTGTAATAGGCGTTTCTGGTTCTGGCAAATCCACCATTGGTAAACAGTTAGCAGACTCGCTACACTGGGAATTTAGTGACGCTGACTCATTTCATTCCCAAGAGAATATTGAGAAAATGCGAAATGGTATTCCCTTGACTGATGCTGATAGAATGCCTTGGTTACAGGATTTGCAAGCAGCAATCAAACAATGGTTACAAGAAAATAAAAATGTCGTGCTGGCTTGTTCAGCGCTGAAAGCCAGCTATCGCCAGATGCTTGTATTGGATAAAGAACGAATTAAAATAGTTTACCTTAAAGGATCTTTTCAAGAAATTGAACAACGGTTGCGATCTCGTCGCCATCACTATATGTCGGCAGAACTTCTTCAAAGCCAGTTTGACATTTTAGAAGAACCAACTGATGCAATTAAGGTAGATATTTCCGACACTCCAGAACACATTGTGCAGCATATTAGGGTGAGCTTAGAGATTTAATTAACTTTGGGAAGTGCTGCACAAGTTAACTGCGGCTGAATATTTACCGGAAATGGATCTGCAATTAACTCAATTTTGCCATCGGCACGACGATGCCAGGAAGTAGCTTGGACAAGAGTTTCTGGAAATTGAGGGATTTGGGTAGTGGTACTGCCTGTTTTATGGTGTGAAGTTAGATCGCGAATATCAGACCACGGACGATCTGCCAACGGCAGCAGCGCTTCTCTATCTTTGCTCACTTCCTGTGTGGGATTTTGCGGTATTCCCCCCCGCCCTGTGGCAACAAAACTACTGGCATTTATATGACTTCTATTGGCTGAACAGCCTTGAGCAATTAGCGTACTCACATCAACTAGCTGTGTTGCAAGTTTGGCTAACCCATAAGTAGGGTCAGTATTTGCCTGCGTTTTGATTTCCACCTTGCCCGATAGGCTTGGATTTCCACCTATTTCAGCGTCACCACCAATAGCAGTAATTTTACTATCATTTGAGATAAGTAATCCCTCTGTGTTGATAATCACGTTCCCACCGAAGCTGTTTCTCGCATTAGAAGTGATAAAGCTGTTATCTATTAATACTAAATTGTCACTTTGAATACTTACGCTGCCACCGCGAAATTGACTAGCATCAATAGCACTAGTAACTATCTGACCACTGTTTCGTAGCAATAAAATCGCTGCTTTGATATCAATACTACCTCCCGATGTTCTAGGAGAGCCAGTTGTTATAGAACCATTGTTCAGCAACAATTTTCCCGTGTTGATGATAATATTTCCTGGATTTCCGTTTCCTTCTGAAGAAGCAACCAATCGAGCATGATTGCTTATCGATAACACTTTGCTGTCGATTGTAATAGTTCCGGCATTACCCATTGCTATATCACCAGCGAATTGAGCAAATATATCACTGCCTTTTCCACTAAAGGTTACACTATCACTAGCTTTGATAGTTACGTTGCCTGCATTGCCTTGTCCAAAGGTCAAAGTATCCAATTGCCCAATATTATAGACTTGAATATCTAGAGGTACACCAGTTACAGTCACAGATTTTGCTGTAATATTGATATCTCCAGCCCTACCTATCGCTCCTGCTCCTAACCTACTGAATATAAAACCACCATCAAACGTAACCGCACCCTGAGCATTAATGTTTACACTACCTGCATTTCCTTGTGTTCCAGGATACACATCGGTTGCCAGAAATGCCTCGTTAGTCACCAATAATGAGCCAGTATTGATATTGATATCACCACCCTTCCCCACACTTCCAGCCATTAAGCTAGTTACTTGACTGTTGTCAAGAAAGACGCTACCACGAACATTGATATTCACTTTACCTCCATTGCCTTGCCCAGCTGCAGTAGCATCTAATGTTGAGTTATCACTTAAAGACAATGAGCCAGCTGTTACGTTAATATTCCCGCTATTACCATCGGAGTTAGCAACGTTTTCAATTCTGCTTCCTTTGATGGTGATATTTCCTGTTCCATTAAGTGTAATATCTCCTGCTTGGTTGCCAACCGCTCCCAAATTGCTTGTTATTCCACTACTCAGAAGGCTAGCTCCAGAAATATCTATGTTGTGTGCATTGATTGAAATACTACCACTACTACTATCAAGCACGTTCACACCAGATTTGTTAACTACCGAAACATCAGATGGTATGACACCCGTGGGAAAAACGAAACTGCCATTCTCTTGAAAGATGACTGTCCCGGCTTCACTTAAACCTCCCAATTGAACATGACCCCCTGGAGCTTGTAATAACCCACCATCTAACTGGACATTACCCCCTATTAGCGCCAACGTTTTTCCTGGCTTGACTTCCAAACCTACAAAGTTATCAAAGCTACTAGTTGTACCATTCAATCCTAAAGATTGACCTTGTCCTTTCACAACAATGTTGCCTGGGTTATATCCAAATTGTAAACCAATCGGAACATTTACAGTTAGCAGTGGTGTGGTTTGAGGAGTCGTTGCACTAAACTGAGTTCCATCAGAAAATACAAAACTATTAGCTGTACTTGCAAGAAATGAACCCCCTATATTCAAAGAGGCATTAGGACCAAACAGAATTCCATTGGGATTGAGCAAAAACAGGTTAGCTGCCCCGTTTGCTCTGAGTATACCATCAATCTCTGAGGCAAATCCTCCTGTTACACGGCTGAAGATGTTGGTAATGGTAGGACTATTATTGAAGTATGCTGTGTTGCCACCAGGAACAGAAAACGTTGTAAAACTGTGGAATAAATTATTTCCACGCTGAGTACCCCCCTCAATTAGGCTTGTTGTGCCTTGGATAGAGACTTTGGAATTATTGCTTAAGGTGTTATCTGGTTTGATTTGGGCTAGGGCATAGTCTTCAAAAGAATTAATTGCGATCGCTAAAAAGATAAGGCAGGTTAATTTCCTACCCCATATCTTTGAGCTTTTCTTTTTTATGTCCCTTGTAGACACTACTCGTAAATTAGGCATTAGCTTTTTTGAATACATTCAAGACGGTATTTTTCACGCATGATGTTTGGACGCGCGACTCCTGTCACAAAAATATAATTCCCAATTTAGGCTCTCTTATTACACCAGATGCTTTATTGAAATTCAGCGACAAATGATTCGGTGATGGATGTAAAGAAATGTAAATTAACTGTAGCGTGTACTCTTGCTAAGCCGTAACGCACCTTGAATGTATCGCATTGTGCTGGGTTGTTAATTTTCCACCATATTTTCATTATACTTCCTAGTGAAGGAAATTATTTAAACCTTAAATGGATGCCCCACCTGTAGCAGATGATGTCTTACTCATCAACAGAATCACTAAACGTGACCAAAGTGCTTTATCTCAATTGTACGATCGCTACGCTAGGGTAATTTATTCTATGGCGTTTAAAAGCCTACAGTCTGTCGAAGAAAGTGAAGAAGTCGTTCTAGATGTTTTTGCGCAGGTGTGGCGGATTGCTGAACGCTACGATCCTACAAAGGCTAGAGTCGATGCTTGGTTGTTTGTACTAACTCGCAGCCGAATTTTGGATCGACTCCGGAAACTCCAGCGAAATTTACCATCTTCTCCAGTTTTAACTGAGCTTTGTGAAATCCAAATCCCAGATCAGAGCGTAGATCTAATTGAAGATATTCAAATTAGGGAACGTCGCGATCGCGTTTTATCAGCATTGAAACTTTTACCGAATGAACAACGTTTAGTCATTGAGTTAGCTTACTATCAAGGTTTAACACATACTGAGATTTCCGCTCGAACTGGTATTTCCTTGGGTACTGTCAAGACGAGAATTAGGTTAGGCTTGAGAAAGTTGAAGCTGGCTGTTGACGTTGAAGATTAAATATTTGTGTAAGTCAATTTTTTTATAATTTTTGATTAAAGGCTAAATAATCCCAAGCATGAATACCGAAAATTACTGTTTCTGTGAACTAGCTCCACTTTATGTGCTGGATTTACTAAGTGAGGCAGAAAAAAGTTGGGTTGAACAACAGTTAGCAGAATCTCCAGAATTAGCCGAAGAATTAGCTGAGTACGAGATAGCAGCAACAGCAATTCCCTACAGTGCGCCCATTGTACCAATGGCTACAAATTTGAAAGCTCAGTTGTTTGCCAATTTGGAACTCGAAGAGTTAAAGTCTCCAATCAAACAGAACGTATTACCAGAAAGCATTGTAGAACCGAAGATCGCAGTACGTTACCAAGATATTCAATGGCAACCCCACACTGTCTCTGGTGTAGAAATCAGCATTTTTCATACTGATTTAATTAAGCGGGAGATTGTGGGAGTGCTACGCGCAGAGCCAGGAGCCCACTATCCCCTACATCGTCATGCAGCAAGCGAGGAAATATATATGTTAGAAGGCGATTTGGTAGTAGGGGATGAAGTTTATGGTGCTTTTGATTATATTCGTTCAGAGCCAGGTTCATCTCACGCACCTTACACAACAGGAGGTTGCATGTTCTTTTTCCGTACATCTATGGACGACGAATATCTTGAGTGGTAAACAAATAATTCTCTCTAGAACGCTTCCTACACAGGATCTTCCTCAAGCCAATATCAAGTCGATAACCACTCAAACAAGCAGAAAACAATATATCTTTAACCACCACGCATAAAATTTGGGAATAATAAGCCCACAAACTTTCAAGAGATAGTGTATTGGTAAGATGAATTCAGTAATTATTGCCGGATATCACCTAAGCGAACAACTCTACAACGGTTATAGAAACCTAGTCTATCGGGGGGTTAGGAAGGCTGACTCATTACCTGTAGTCATTAAAGTACTGAAAAATCCTTATCCTAGTTTTAGTGAACTAGTACAATTTCGCAATCAATACACCATTGCTAAAAATCTCAACCACCCTGGAATTATCCAAACCTATAGCTTGGAACCCTATCGAAATGGGTATACGCTAGTGATGGAGGACTTCGGGGGAATTTCTCTCAAGGATTACTTAACCAACAATAATAACACAGAGTCTCTAGATGAATTTTTACAAATTGCGATCGATCTTACTACTACATTAGATTATCTAATACGTTATGGAATTATCCACAAGGATATTAAACCTGCCAATATTTTAATTAACCCTAAAACTAAACAAGTCAAATTAATCGACTTTAGTATAGCATCATTACTGCCACGGGAAACACAAACTTTAATCAGTCCTAATACATTAGAAGGAACACTTGCGTATATTTCGCCAGAACAAACGGGAAGGATAAATCGGGGGATTGACTACCGCACAGATTTTTATTCCTTGGGTGTTACTTTTTATGAATTACTGACAAAACAATTACCATTTCAGTCAGAAGATGCCATGGAATTGGTACATTACCATATTGCCAAAACTGCACCATCAGTCCATGAAATAAATTCAAATATTCCCTATGTTCTCTCAGAAATAGTTAGCAAGTTGATGGCAAAGAATGCATCAGATCGCTATCAGAGTGCATTAGGTTTAAAGTATGATTTAGAAAAATGCTGGGAGCAATTAAAGCAAACGGGCTCGATAGAGAGTTTTCCAATTGCAAAATGGGATGTGTGCGCTCGGTTTGTTATTCCAGAAAAGTTATACGGTAGAGAAGAAGAAGCCAACCAATTATTAGCAGCTTTTGAGAGGGTTGCACAAGGAAACAGTGAATTAATGTTAGTCACTGGTTTTTCGGGTATAGGAAAAACAGCAGTAGTCAATGAAGTACACAAGCCAATTGTGAGGCAACGGGGTTATTTTATCAAAGGTAAATATGACCAATTTAATCGCAATATACCTTTTTCTGCCTTTCTACAAGCCTTCCGCGATTTAATGGGGCAACTACTAACTGAAGACGATACCAAGTTGCAGCAGTGGCAGGATAAAATTATCAAAGCATTGGGTGAAAATGCTCAAGTACTTATTCAGGTTATCCCAGAATTAGAAAGAATTATTGGCTCCCAACCCCCTGCTACTGAACTATCTGGGATGGCGGCGCAAAACCGATTTAATCTGTTGTTCCAGAAATTTATTCAACTATTCACTAATAAAGAACATCCCTTAGTCATATTTTTAGATGACTTGCAGTGGGCGGATTCAGCATCACTTAAACTGATGCAATTGTTAATGGATGAATCCGACAAAGGTTATTTGTTCCTGATAGGGGCGTACCGAGATCATGAAGTTTTCCCAGGACATCCCCTGATACTGACATTAGATGAGATAGCTCATACAGGAGTGAAGATAAATAATATCACACTCAGTCCATTATCAACTGAAAGTGTCAATCAATTAGTAGCAGATACCCTCAACTGTCAACTAGAACGAGCACAACCCTTAACGCAACTGGTGTATCAAAAAACAAAAGGCAATCCTTTCTTTACCACTCAGTTTCTGGTGGCACTGCATGAAGATAATTATATTCAATTTAATTTTCCAACGGGGCATTGGCAGTGTGATATTGCGCAAATCAAGCAACTAGCATTCACAGATGACGTAGTAGAGTTCATGGCGCAACAGTTAGGGAAACTGGGTACAGCAACTCAGTACGTACTGAAACTGGCGGCATGTATTGGGAATCAGTTTGATTTAGCAACTTTAGCAATTGTTAGTGAACAATCCCAAACCGAAACAGCCACCGCGTTGTGGAAAGCTTTACAATTCGGCTTGATTTTACCAATCAATGAAGTTTATAAGTTTTATGTAGGGCAAGAAAATCAAGCTATAGATGAGCAAATTGCACATACTGTAGGATATAAATTCCTCCATGACAGAGTTCAACAAGCAGCTTATTCTTTAATTCCAGAAGAGCAAAAACAGGCGACTCATGTCAAAATAGGTCGCTTGCTGTGGCAAAATATTCCTGAAGGTGAACTAGAGAATCAGATTTTCGCGATCGTCAATCAGCTAAATATCGGGCTCGAACAATTCGATCAGCTAAAAGAACGCTATGAACTCTCACAATTAAATCTGATAGCGGGGAAAAAGGCGAAAGCGTCAACAGCATACAGTTCTGCACTTGCTTACCTAAAAATTGCTAGAGAGCTACTACCATTAAACCCTTGGCAATCTGATTACGATCAAACCTTAAATTTGTACAGCCAAGCAACCGAAGTGAGTTACCTGTGCGGCGAGATGGGCGCAATGGAGAGTTTTGCCCTGGAGATTTTACAACATGCAAAAGCCATAACTGATACAGCCAAAGTGTATGAGGTAAAAATTGAGGCTTACACAGTCCAAGGAAAGTTACTGGAAGCTATTGATACAGCCATGCAATTTTTGGAGCGGATTGGTATTGAGTTTCCAAAAGAACCAACCGATGAGGACTTTGTTTTGGCTTTGCAGGAAACTCAAGCTGCCTTAAGTGGCAAAATAGTTGCTGAATTGGTTGATTTACCAGAGATGCAGAATTTAGAATTACGTGCAGCTTTGGGCGTTTTAGTTAAATTAGATGTACCTGCTTATCTGGCAAAACCTGAACTTCATCGGCTGGTGATCCTCAAGAGAGTTACTCTTTGTGTAAAATACGGAAATTCTTCTGCTTCTGCGTTTGCTTACTCAGCGTATGGACTCATGCTTTGTGGTCAGGTAGAAACTATACCAATAGGCTACGAATTTGGTCAGTTAGCGCTGCAACTGCTCCGTAAGTTTCCAGATCAGGAACACGAAGCAAGAACCCTTTTTATGGTTGATTGTTTTATCACACACTGGAAAGAGCATTTAACATCAACACTCAAGCCATTACTAACAGCTTATACTAGTGCGTTGGATAGTGGGAACTTGGCGTATGCTGGTTATGCTACCCATATTCATTGCTTCCATGCTTACATCGCTAGTGAAGAATTAACCCAACTAGCTAATAAATTAGCAACTTATGGAGCAGTAATAGAAAAAATCAATCAAAAAAACGCTCTTAATTACAACAATATTTACCACCAAGTGGTCTTGAATTTAATCGATTCTAAAACTAATCCTTGGGAATTAGTTGGCGCAGCCTACGATGAAAGGTTGATGCTGGCTTTACATGAGCAAACTAATGATAGTACTGGCTTATGGCATTTTTATGTAAATAAATTAATCCTTTGTTATCTCTTTCAAGAACTCGATTTAGCAATAGAATATACTGCCAAAGCAAAACAATATTCCCGTTCAGGATATGCTACAGCAATTGTTCCACTATTGAACTTTTATGATTCACTGCTCCTACTAGCTTTATTTCCTAAATCCTCAGATGCACAACAACAGAAGATTTTACAACAGGTAGCAGAAAATCAGAAGATTATGCAACAGTGGGCAAATTTTGCACATGTGAATCATTTGCATCGATTCCAGTTAGTCGAGGCTGAAAAGTATCGGGTTTTGGGACAAAAAACAACAGCTATCGAATTTTATGACCAAGCCATTGATCAAGCCAAAGAAAATGGCTACGTCCAAGAAGCAGCACTGGGTAATGAACTAGCTGCCAAATTCTGCCTTGAATGGGGTAAAGAAAGAGTTGCCCAGGGATATATAGAACAAGCATACTACTGCTATGCTCGTTGGGGAGCCAAAACCAAAGTAGAAGACTTACAACAACGCTATCCAGAACTTCTTCAGATCATTGTTCAACAGAAAACCCTCAAAAGTAACCCTTACGAAACACTGGGTAATTCTCTGACAACCACTACCTCTAATCACACCTCAACCTATATCTCAAGTTCGTCGAATAGCAGCATCAATTCGGTATTAGACTTTGCATCTGTCTTGAAAGCTTCTCAAGCAATCTCTACTGCAATAGAGTTAGATGAACTAATCCAGAAGCTAATTCAGATTATTCTCGAAAATTCTGGCGCTGATCGCTGTGTGTTAATTCTCTTTCAAGATGGCTTATGGCAAGTGCGGGCAATTACTACCTTAGAAGGCACTATTTTACAAACTGTGCCGCTAGATAATCATCCTGACGTTCCAATTCCACTCATCCAGTATGTGAAAAACACTCTAGAAACAGTTGTAATTGATGATCTCAAAGCGAATCTGCCTAATTTGATTGGGGAATATATGCTCCAGCATCAACCCAAGAGTATTTTGTGTATGCCAATTCGCAATCAAGGGCAGTTACTAGGGATTTTGTACTTAGAAAATCGAGTAACAACGGGTGCATTTATGGGCGATAGCAAAGCGCAACCAGCAAAGAGGAATTCCCTAGATATGCTACAGTTATTAACTGCGCAAGCGGCTATTTCTCTAGAAAATGCGCTACTCTACAAGACTCTAGAGGACAAAGTAGAACAGCGCACCCAAGAACTTCACAAGAAAAATCTAGAATTATCTGATACTCTCAACCAATTGCAACACACCCAAGCCCAATTGATTCACGCTGAAAAAATGTCAAGTTTAGGACAAATGGTTGCTGGGATTGCCCATGAAATTAACAACCCAATTACCTTCATTTACGGTAATATTACCTGTCTCAGAGAATATTTTCAAGAATTGCTAGACGGTATAACTCTCTATCAGCGGCAATACCCGCAACCAACTACCGAAATTGAAGCTTATTTGAAGTCTACGGATTTAGATTACCTGCGCAAGGACTTACCAAAGGTGTTGGATTCAATCAAACAGGGTAGTCAAAGGATTCAGGATATTGTCTTATCTCTGCGGAATTTTGCTCGCCTCGATGAGGCAGATATCAAACCCGTGAATATCCATGAGGGTATTGAGAATACACTGTTAATTTTGCAACATCAACTGAGCGGAATTGACATCATTAGAGACTATGCTGAGCTTCCACAAGTGAATTGTCATGCCAAACAAATAAATCAGGTCATCATGAATATCTTGAATAATGCTATTGATGCTTTAAATGAAGCAAAAATCACAACTCCTATCATTAGAATTCGTACTGAACTAAAGAATTCTCTAACTAATAATGTGAGCATTCGAATTGCCGATAATGGGACTGGAATTTCTGAGGAAGTCCAGAAACGGGCATTTGACCCATTCTTCACAACAAAACCCGTCGGGAAGGGAAAGGGATTAGGACTAGCAGTGGCTTACTCTGTTATTGCAAGTCATGGCGGACAAATTAACATTACTTCTAAATTAGGGCAAGGGTCGGAATTTCAAATTATCCTACCTATTCTAGGATGAAGGTAAAGCAGTTCTGGCCCTGATCAATACAGGTCATGAACCGAGTGGTCCCAACAACCAGTAACCGGGAGAATCGGGAGAGTCGTCGAAGTAATACTAGATGGTTGGCATCCTTGAATTATCTCTAATGGATGATGTTTTGGTCACCAAATGAAATCACTATCGGTAAGAATGCATTCCAATTCATCTACAATAACCACTTATAGTTAATAGACTTGGAGATAAAGATGTCACCAAATACGTCAAACTCAGAAATGCTATACCGAGAACTTGGCAGTACAGCAGAGAGAGTTTCCGCGATCGGACTCGGTGGTTGGCACATCGGCTTGAAACACATTGATGAGGAATTGGGTATACGTATTATTCCCTCAGCTATTGACCGTGGCATCACATTCATGGACAACTGTTGGGATTACAATGATGGAGTCAGCGAAGCGCGTATGGGGAAAGCGCTGCGCGATGGCTACCGCGACAAAGTATTCTTAATGACTAAAATTGATGGTCGTTCTAAAGCTGAAGCAGCAAAACAGCTAGATGAATCGCTTAAACGCCTTCAAGTTGATTGCATAGATCTCGTCCAGCACCATGAAATCTTACGTTTCGACGATCCGCATCGAGTATTTTATCCGGAAGGAGCAAATGCTGCATTAATCGAAGCACGTGAAGCTGGAAAGCTTCGATATATTGGCTTCACTGGTCATAAAGATCCTTATATTCATTTGCATATGCTGGAAATTGCAGAGCAAAATGGCTTTAAGTTTGATGCAGTTCAAATGCCACTGAATGTTATGGATGCACATTACCGAAGTTTTGCAAAGCTCGTTGTACCAGAATTGGTCAAACGTCAAATTGGCGTTTTGGCTATGAAAACTATGGCTAATGGCATTCTTTTAAAGTCAAACACTGTAACACCAATTGAATGTTTACACTACGCGTTGAATTTGCCCACGTCTGTTGTGATCACAGGAATTGACAGCATGGAAATTCTGGAGCAAGCCTTTGAAGCAGTGCGTACATTCCAGCCGATGAACGAGCAGCAGGTGCAATCGTTGTTAGCAAAAACCGCGCAAGCAGGTTCGCGTGGAGAGTTTGAGCCATTTAAAACTTCATCGATTTTTGACGGTACTGCTCAACATCCAGATTGGCTTGGAGATGAGCCAGAGCGCATCCAGCAACTCATGCCTGCATAGATTTTGGGGTCATTACGAAGACAATATTTTGTCTTCAGTCTGCGTCTCGATTTTCAGGGAAGTAGGGAGTACCTAAAGCTTTGGGCGGTGTCGATTTCCCAACTAATCCCACTAAAGCAAATAAAGCGATCGCATAAGGTAGCATAACTAAAAATTGGTAAGGTATATTTGCCCCTAAAGCTTGAATTCGCAGTTGTAAAGCTTCTGTAGCCCCAAACAGCAAACAAGCCAACCCACTACCTACAGGATGCCATCTGCCGAAAATTAATGCTGCGATCGCAATAAATCCCTTTCCTGCACTCATCCCCTCAGCAAAAAATCTTACCTGTACTAGAGTTAAATAAGCACCTCCTAAACTCGCAAGACAGCCGCTGATCACCACAGCGATATAACGTACAATTTGAACCGAAATTCCTGATGCTTCAGCAGCTTTAGGCGATTCTCCTACTGCCCTTAATGTCAGTCCAAAGCTTGTCTTAAATAAAATATATGTAGTTAAAATAACTAATGTAAATAATAAATATACTAAAATATCTTCTTGAAATAGCAGCGACCCAATTAAGGGAATATTGGCTAAACCAGGAATTTTGATTGCCGAGATTCCAGGCAATTGCTGCGTACTACTGCCACTAAATACTAAGCGTGCCAAAAATGACGTTAACCCACCTGCAACAAGATTAATTGCTAGCCCAGACACCAATTGATCAACACGCAAAGTCACACACAAAGCAGCATGGAGTAACCCTACTAATCCCCCAGCAATGAAGGACGCGGGAACACCAAGCCAAGGATTACCAGTGTAAAAAGTGGCAACAGCACTACTAAAAGCACCAGTAAGCAACATACCTTCCAAGGCAATATTTAACACCCCTGAGCGTTCCGAATACAATCCTCCCAAAGCAGCAAATCCCAAAGGGACAGCTAGACGCAAAGTAGCTACTAAGTAATCAGAGAAAAAGTTGAGATTATTCATAAAGCTTTTTTAGCGCAGCCGTTCGGAGAAATTTCTCTATGTTACTGTGCGTTACACTACATCGCCGTCTAAAAGTAGCTGACGTAGAATTTTGATATTATAATATCACCTATAAATAAGCGAAGTCAGATTCCCGATGGCTGCACCTACAGAAATTCGTCGAAGAGCGATCGCACTCCTGGAGCAATTACCAGGAGACTCTTTAGTCAGGGCAGTTGAATTTTTGGAAGCCCTTTGTGATGAAGCTTTGCAGGAATCGGAAACAACACCGGAAACTAACGAGACAGCGTTAGTTGAAATCATCCAACGTCGTTTACCTTCTGACGACCAACAAAGGTTGGATTATTTACGTCAGCGAAACGAGACGGAAGAAATCACTGATGCTGAACATCAAGAGCTATTAGCATATATTGATCGCGTCGAACAACAGGATGTCGAACGTGCCGAAGCTTTGATTAAATTGGCTCAACTCCGTCAAGTTGATTTGAAAGTATTAATTAGAGAATTTCTACCCAAACACAGCAACGTTACCTGATGTCCGAAAAAACCCCAGAATCTATTAGGCGTATAGTTGCTGCTCGTGCTTTTGGTTACTGCGAATATTGTCGCTGTTCTAATCAATTTGCTACTGAAAGCTTTACGGTTGAGCATATCAAACCCCGAAAAGCTGGTGGAGAAACAGTTTTAGAAAATTTGGCTTGGAGTTGTTCTGGTTGCAATGGTCATAAATATACCAAAACACAGGCGATCGATCCAGAAACAAGAGAAAAAACATCTCTGTACAACCCTCGACAGCAAATTTGGAGCGAGCATTTTAGCTGGAGTGATGATTTTACCGAGGTGATTGGTATAACTTCTTGTGGTCGAGCAACAGTTGAAGCTTTACGTTTGAATCGCTTTGGTGTTGTTAATTTGCGTCGTTTGTTGAGGGATGCAAATCTACATCCACCAGAGAATATAGAAGCTGGTAACTAAAGTTTCTCCATCTGGACTAAATGCAAGGGTATAGACAGTATCTCAATGTATTGTTTTACAACTGACACTGGTTATGCCATATTAACCACTTAAAATTTGCTGGATAATTTCTCGCAATTGTTTCCAGACAATTTCCCCTTTAAATTGCTCCCAAATGCTTGTAGGTTTATTATAGAAGCACAACTGCTGCTGGTTTAGTTCGTAAACCACTGGAATCTCGTACCAAAGCATATCTACTCGTAGGTCAAACGGATTAGTTGTTTGGATGGCTTGTCTGGTTTTTGGATCAAGTTCATCTACTAAGGCGATCGCAAAGCAAAAGTGAGTAGGGAATCTGAAATTAAATAGGGCTTGTCCTGCTGTATCTGGGCTAACCCCTGCTCTAGCCCATACCATTGACTGAGCGGAAAATTGCTGCAAAGTAGTCATTTGTAGGGTAGCAAACTCAGAGAACATGAAGAAGGCTTCTCCTCGCATTCCAAACCCTGGTTCAAAGTCTTTGAATCTTGCAATATAGTTAAACAATATACCCGCATTTAATACATTTTGACGTATTTCTAAACAACCTCGTTGCCGTAATTTTTGCAAAACATTTTCAAAATATTTCTCTATCGCTTGGCGATTAGTACAAGCTTCTATCGTTCTAAAATATTCAACTTCACTATTTTTATATTGACTAGCTCGAATAACTTGAATCAATGCTTGAATAGCTTCATCATTATTTTGATAATAGACTTTATCCCCAATATGAATGTCCTTACCCGTACCAATATTGATATTATACTTACCCAGTTGTTTCAAGCTCTCGCTATCATCACTTATAAGTAATTTTCGGAGGTATTGAACATCAGCTTCTGTTTGCTTGTTTTCAGCAATGCGCTTTAGAATAGAATTTGTTTTGTCGGCAGTATTCATATTTTTTTTAATTCGATTTAATTATTCATTATTAGTTTTAATTGATATCTTAACAAAGTGTTCCTGTAGGAGTGAATGAATAAATCTATAGGAGCCACCTACCCTCTGAAGTATAGTCCGTTCAGTAGCATAGTTAAGGAATTGAGTATAATCCCAAGGGATATAACCGTTCAAGTAAAGAACAAGACGCAAAATGAAATTCTGTTGCAGTTCCTTGTGCTAGTTTTATGAGAATTTCTTTTATTTCATCCAAGGTAGCCATGATTCATTCTCTCCCTCAGAACTACCCTGATAGATAACATCACCAAAATGACCACCGCTAACCTCATTGAGATTATAAATGTATTTCCCATACTGGTTAATTGTTTGAGCTATTTGATTAATCTTTTGTGTCACTTCTGGTTTAACTTCATCCCATCCCTTACTAGGTAAACCTTTACCACCGCGCAACTGAGCTATAACAAAATCTCCTGCATCTATATCAAAATGAGGAATTTGATCGACATTATATAGCTGACGTGCACTGTTAGGTACGGCTTGACCCAAATAATTCATGATATTAGAAACTCTCACTTCTGTATCACCCGATTTATTCCCAGCACCTTGCAAAGCTTCAAGAAAATGGTAGGTGTAGATACTGCATGAATCGTCTTTAATATATGATTTTTGCTCACCTTTGGAGGAAGTAAATACTACTCTTCCTTTACCATGTTTTAATTCGTCAATAAAGCCCTTAGATGGAGCAACTCGCATAAAATCATCAAATTCTTCTTCTAACTCTATATCTGCATTCTTGGAAGTTGCCATTCCGGCAGCATGGCAACTATCAATCACAACTAATAAACGTTCCGCTTGAATTTGCCGCAATGCATCGGTAAAAGTATTTGCAGATAAGGCAGAAGCTGTGATCTTCGTAGGCTTAATATCGTGTTGCAGTAAATAATATTTTTGTGTATTTTTATCTAGCCAACCATGACCAGAATAGTAAATAAAAATGGTTGCATTTTTGTCAGAATCAGCTTTTTCTTTTAACCAATTCAAGCTATCCATAATAGCAGTTTTTGTAGCCTTTCGATTATTTAAAACCCGAATATGCTCTTCATCGTCAGGATAAGCGCATAATTCTGGGTCAATTAAAGCTGCATAAATTGCTTGAGTATCTTTAACAG
Source organism: Aetokthonos hydrillicola CCALA 1050 (assembly GCF_017591665.1). GTDB lineage: Bacteria > Cyanobacteriota > Cyanobacteriia > Cyanobacteriales > Nostocaceae > Aetokthonos > Aetokthonos hydrillicola. Next base: position 48,722 of record NZ_JAAKGC010000028.1, read on the forward strand.
TAACAGGTAAAGATAAAGGAGCGTATGTAGATTCTCCAACGCCAATTAACAGTGCATAACCATTATTAAACTTAGTTAGATTATCGCTCATTTTGATTTAACTCGATAAAAATAACAACTTCAATTACAAACAAGATCATTTGGTGGATAATTAATTTTTATAACAACTGACGCGGAAAATGACATAGTTGTAAGGCAGGGTTTCGTCGTTGTCAGTTCTATGTACAATTACACCTAGTTCTGCTTTAGATTTGTATCTTACGGCACGTCATCCAGAAAATCTGGGTCTTGCATCTGTTGCAGTTTTGCTAGAATCCATTCGGATTACTTGAACTTGACAATAACCTGGATGTCTGTGAAAATACCATTCATAATGTCTGCTTTCGTCTAGCCTAATTACTATCATAACTTTCTATCTCAGTGAGATTATACGGTTAAGGAACACCAAAATTGTAGTATTTGTCATAATAAATACTAATTATTAGAAGTATTTTTTTTAGTTTTTCTGCACCTCCTTTGCACTAGCCACAATCCCAAACTGCATCAATGAGTGACCATGACGACCTAGAGGCTATTTTTGAACGCATTGTCAATCATCAGGACACTGAAGACGATCGCCAAATCCTAAGGAGTTTACTCCATGCTGGTAATGGTGACGATGAAATACACATTGGCAAGAATATTGTCAATATCGCTGAAGGTAGAGATATTCATATTGGAGATCGCATTTACCAGAGCACAAACGCAGAAGCTATTAGGGAAGCTTTGCGTGAAGTCATCAGTGAGAAAATGGTAAAAACTCAAACGCAGCAAGACATATTGAAAGATATTTTTGCCGGACGGGATTTAACTACTGGGGACATTGAACAGCAAAATATTAAAAACCAAATAAATCTCATCCTCAATATTTCAGATTCTGCTGCGATTAATAAGGCTTTCTCCGCAATCAAGCTTCCTGATGGTTGGTCTGATTGGCGAGATAAACCAAAAGATATGGATGATATCCTCAAGCAACTAGAAGAAATCCCTCATCAAAATTCCACGAACTCACCCTTATTAAAATTTATTTATTTACTAACTCAAGATCAAAGTATCCCTCAAACTACCCGTGAAAAAGTCAAACAGCTATTAACTAATAAAACCTTTGAAACTGATGACAAAACCACATCCACCCAACCACTACATTCCTACCTGCTCATCCAACTTCGTCCAGAAGCAAACCAGGAATTATTTGTCAAAGCGTGGTTTGTCCCTGATGATACCATCCAAGACTCTTGGGAACGTTTTAAACCTCTAACAGTTGACGAGAACCAACCAGAAATTCCCTTTGTACCGGAAGAATTACCCCTATTGCTCGGTAACTTACTCCAGCAATGCTTTGAAGAATACCTGCAAGGACAACCAACAGAACTCACTATTGAAATATTTCTTCCACGCGATCGCCTATGCGATGAAGTTGAAAAATGGTCTTATCAAGATAGCGAAGGCTTTAATATTACTATTGGTACAGAGCATCTGGTTGTGGTGCGTTCTTATGATCGCCTGAAAAAATTACGCACACAACAAGGTTCCTATTGGCGCAAAAATTGGGAAAATGTCAAGCTAATTTGGCAGGATATTCCTTGTATCGAGCAAATCACAACGGTTTCCCAAGCTTGTTTTGACCCCAACCACCTGAGAAAATGCTTAATCGAAAAAATGGTTCTTAAAGTATGCTGTAATTTATCCAACTCAGAACGAAATAGTTTACTCAGTGCAATCCACAGTGCTGGGACACCAATTGTAATTTGGTCGCGTTGTGAGGTGTTGAGTCTCAAGAATCCCCAACACTTTGACGCACTACTAGAACAACCATTACACAAATTATCTGGTCGCGTCAGGGAACAGCGTTTAGCGGCTGATGATGAAATGCACTTGGGTAATCATTTAGTCTTACTATGGGATGACCCCAACCGAATACCGCCAAACCCCGCATTGGAATTCTCTGTGTCATAAATTTAGGAGCAAGTAATGAGCGAATGGTTGATTTTTCGAGGTACAGAAAAGCCCCACGATGGAATCAAAAATCTTCCTGAAGCACCAAAATGGCGTGAGTTTGGGGAAGAAAAAGAAAAACAACGTGGCGAAACCTTTCAAGTCCGTCGCAATGAAATTGAACTGGTGAATGCAGCACTTTATTTACGTCGTCCCTTGCTGGTGACAGGGAAACCGGGAACTGGTAAAACATCCCTCGCATATAAAGTTGCGCACGAACTACAACTAGGTTCCGTACTACAATGGGCGATTACTACTCGCTCAACCCTGGAACAAGGACTTTATCGCTACGATGCGATCGCCCGTCTACAGGATGCCCAAGGTAAAGATAATACCAGGGATATCGGCAAGTATATTCAACTTGGTTCCCTAGGAACAGCCCTGTTACCATCACCTCATCCCCGCGTTTTACTGATTGACGAGATTGATAAAAGTGACATTGATTTACCAAATGATTTACTGAATATATTTGAGGAAGGAGAATTTGAAATACCTGAATTAGCTCGCCTACCTGAAGAATATGAGACAATCAAAGTACGAACCTATGATGGAAGTGTTGCTAATATTACTAAAGGGCGGGTGCGTTGTACCCAATTTCCCTTTGTATTGCTGACTAGCAACGGTGAGCGGGAATTTCCCCCAGCATTTTTGCGGCGCTGTCTACGATTGACGATGGAAAACCCCGATGCAAAAGCCTTGGAAAAAATTGTGCGATCGCACCTGGGGGATGGTGTAATGTCAGAAGCGGAGGATTTAATTGCCCAATTTATCCAGCTTCGAGACAGAAGCGATGCAGGCGACTTGGCGACAGACCAGTTACTTAATGCTATTTATTTAGTAACCCGTCAAAGGAGTCCCGTTGGTGATGATAAACAACGACTGCTAAAGGCGCTTATGGAATATCTCACAAGTACATGAGGATATATGATCGAACGGGTAATTGGTGCTTTTCATAACCTGGGATTCGATTTAGACGATACGGAAATAGCCGATATCCTATGGCTTGGCGTGCAAATGCGACGTTGTGACCCTTCGCCAGTGTCTGAATTGCCACAACAAACAGCAAGATCAACCCCACAAATCCCCTCAAATATCCAATTACCAGTAAATCCAAATAAAAATTTTCAAGACTCTTCCAGCAAAACTGAAACCAGCGCTAACGTTTATCCCCAATCATCACAGGATAGCGATCAAACTTCAAGCGGTTTACCCATCAAAGTTCCTACTGCTCAAGCATTGCGAAATCAGTTGGATATATCTCGCTCACTGCGTCCTTTAAAACGCCGAGTTCCCTCCAAGAGCGCATTTATCCTTGACGAAATTGCCACCGTAGAACGCATAGCTGAAGAGAAACTTTTGTTACCCATAATGCGACCCGCACCAGAACGTTGGTTAGAACTGGCTTTGGTGATAGACGAGGGAGCATCAATGATCCTATGGACGCAAACCATAAAGGAATTTAAACAACTACTGGAAAGACATGGTGCTTTCCGAGACGTGCGAACTTGGGGGTTATTTACTGATGATCGGGGTAAAGTTCGGCTGCGTCCCAGAACTGGTTCAGTATCCCACCAAAAAAGATTCCACAATCCCAGAGAACTTATCGACCCCAACGGTCGGCGCTTGTTTGTAATTATCAGTGATTGCGTTTCCTCAGCTTGGCATAACGGTGCGATCGCAAAAACTTTAGCAGTTTGGGCTAGCACTAGCCCAACGACGGTAATTCAAGTATTACCTGAGTGGCTATGGGAAAGAAGCGCTTTGGGTATTGCTGAGTCAATTTTACTACGCAGGTTGGCTCCTGGAGTTTCCAACCAACACTTAATCATAACAGCGTTAGATTTGCTCGATGAATGTGATGTTACCAATAAACTAAAAATCCCCGTAGTGACGCTAGAACCAGAATCATTAAAAAATTGGGCGCGGATGGTTGCAGGTGGGGGAGATGTACAAATCAAAGGGTTTTTGCTTGCAACTGATACTGAAATATTTAATGTTAGTAGCGAATTAACTGACGATTCCAGCGTTGATCTGACAGCCAAACAGCGTTTGCAACGCTTTCGTCTAACAGCTTCACCAATGGCGCGAAAACTGGCAGGACTTTTGGCGGCTACACCCATTAGTTTACCAGTTGTGCGCTTGATACAGCAGACAATGCTACAGAAATCGAGCCAAGTTCATGTAGCAGAGGTGTTTTTGGGTGGAATATTAAAGCCTTTGTCGCCAGTAAATGAAAATATAGACGGGGATAAAATTCAGTTTGATTTTGCGGATGGGGTAAGGGATTTACTGCTGGATGGGGTTCCGTTAACCGAGTCAACTCAGGTACTGTATCAGGTTTCACAGTACGTAGCCCAAAAAGTTGGGTTATCGGTTGATGAATTTACAGCAATGTTGATAAATCCAGGGTTAGCTGATAGTTCAAGTGGTGTTTTGGTTCGTCCTTTTGCTCAAATTACAGCAAAGGTTTTGAGGCGTTTGGGTGGGAAGTATGCGGAATTAGCCGAACAGATGGAACAGTCTTTCCAACTTTTATCCCAAAGTGCTATATATCCAGTTCAAGAAGAATCTTCCCAACTTCCCTGTGAGTATCGACTAGGCGGCACATTATCATCTGATGCAGATAGCTATGTAGTACGCCAAGCAGACACAGACCTTTATGAAAGCTTGAAAAACGGGGAGTTTTGTTATGTCTTCAACTCTCGCCAGATGGGTAAGTCTAGCTTGCAGTTGCGGGTGATGAATCGTTTGCGGGGTGAAGGCTTTGCCTGTGCTATGGTCGATTTAAGTTCTATTCCCAGGCTAGATATTACACCAGAACAGTGGTACGCCACGGTAATTTATACTTTAATTCGCAAGTTCAATCTTGACACAAATTTTGATTTCAACACTTGGTGGGTCGATGACAATACTCTATCACCAGTACAAAAGTTTAGCAAGTTTATTGAAGATATCCTTTTAAAAAGAATTACTCAAAATATTGTGATTTTCATTGAAGAAATTGACTCCATTTTCAGACCGCAATTCAGCTTGGAAGACTTTTTTGCTCTTATCCGTGACTGCTACAACCGTAAGGTAGATAATCCAGCATATAACCGCCTGACCTTCGCCATCCTGGGTGTAGCAACTCCCTCAGATTTGATTCAAGATAAACGACGTACACCTTTTAATATTGGTCGCGCAATAGAATTAAAGGGTTTTCAGCTTCATGAAACAGAACCTTTGGCAAAAGGTTTAGCTCGGGTTGGAAATCATCAGAAGCTAATGGAGGCTATTCTTTACTGGACAGGAGGACAGCCATTTTTAACTCAAAAAGTTTGTTTGCTTGCTGTAGAATCTAATATGGTTCGACCCAGTAATGGCTATGAAGCTCATTGGATAGAAGATTTAGTTCGTTCAGAAATTATTGAGGACTGGGAAAAGAAAGACGAACCAGAACATTTTAGGACTGTTAGACGCAGAATTTTATTTTCAGAGAAAAGTGCTGAGCAGTCATTAAAGCTGTACCTAAGAATTTTACAGCAAGGAGAAATAATAGCTGATGATAGTTCAGATGAGACGCTGTTGCGTTTATCAGGTTTGGTTGTAAAACAAGGAGACAAATTAAAAGTTTATAATCGCATATATAAAGAAGTTTTTAATGAAGATTGGGTTCAAAAGGAGCTACGAAAAATTACATTGACAGATACTACAGAGAGCGCCAATCAATTCGATCATATACGAGGAGCAATACCTTTATCTTCTCCTTTCTACGTTGAACGTCCACCAATTGAAAAATCTTGTTATGCAGAAGTGCTTAAAGCAGGGACACTCATTAGTATTAAAGCACCAGTTCAAATGGGCAAAACTTCTCTTTTGAATCGAATAATTGATCATGCTAATCAGCATAAATATCGCACAGTGTATTTAAGTTTTCAGCAAATAGATACAGAAATCATCAATAGTCTGAATAAATTTTTGCAATGGTTTTGCATGACTGTTGGAGAGGAATTGAATCTAGCTGAAAAATTAGACGAATACTGGATAAAAGTAAATACATTAGGTAGTAAAACAGTTTGCACTCGATATTTCCGACATTTACTAACTGTAATTCAAACCCCTATTGTTGTAGCTTTGGATGAATTTGATGCAATATTTAGTAATACAAAAATTTATACCGATTTTTTGTCAATGTTACGTTCTTGGCATGAAAGAGCAAAAATTGAGGCTGATTCTGTTTGGAAAAATTTGAGAATTGTAATTGCGCTCAATCAAGAAGTATATATCTCACTAAATATGAATACATCTCCATTTAATGTTGGATTCAGAGTGGATTTAAGAGAATTTAATTTTGAGCAAGTACAAGCATTAACAAAAAGATATGGGTTAAATTGGTCAAAATCCAAGATTGAGCAATTAATAAAATTAGTCGGTGGGCATCCTTATTTGTTACAGGTTGCGTTAAATGAAATTGCCAATGGTAGGAATACGTTGACACAATTAGAAGAAATAATACAAACAGAAGAAAATCCTTTCCATGAACATCTACGCTACCATTTTTTAATGTTAGAAACAGACACAGAATTACAGGCTGCTTTCAAAAAAATAATTACATCTGATACTCCTGTAATCATAAACCCATCTGAAGCTTCTAAACTTAGAAGTATGGGATTAGTTAAGTTTCAAGGCAATGCTGTGATACCTCTTTGCGATTTGTATCGTCGGTATTTTTATAATCTTGGGCGCTAAACTACTTCCTCCCTCTGCATTTTCACTCTTAACTCTCTTTCCACAGCGAGACTGATAGCAATAAACAATACCGTTAAACCCTGAATTGAGTAAACTACAGTTACTGGTACACCTGCGCTACGCTGCATCACATTGGCACCACTACGAAACGCCGCAAAAAATAAACAAGTCAATACTACACCGACAACGCTACCACGACTTAAAAGCACGATCGCAAAAGCTTTTCAACTCAAGTTTTGGGCGATGCTAAATTGCAACACTAATCCTATTGTTTGCGTACCTTCTGGAATGTAGCCCACTAAAGAATCCTAAATTCAATTTTACATTACTCAACCTTAACAGAACTGTATTGCTATATAATGAGAATATGGAAAAACAGTTGGGTAAAAGCAGGTGTAATAGTTATGGAAGCTATTTTTTGGACTGTAGAGGAAGTTGCCCAAAGAGCCAAACAATTTTATGAAAATGGCATTCGCCAACAAGTTGAGTATGGCGATAATATTGGCAAGATGATTGTGATTGATGCTGAAACTGGCGAATATGGAATCGATAAAAGTGGTGTAGAATCAGGATTAATTTTGAAACGGAAAAATCCCAACGCCAGATTATTTACCATGCGAATCGGTTATGATGTTGCGTTTTCTTTTGGTGCTTCTATAGAGCGTATCGTTGAATGATTTACGGAAGATTAATTGATCGCAAAGCTATAGTTCCAGTGATTTTTCGTTTATCACAGCAGCCAGATTTTTCATTGACTTTTGTCGTCGATACTGGATTTAACGGCTATCTTACTCTACCAGCGCAAGCAGTCAGTGCGCTGAATCTTCCTTTGCATTCTAGTACATCTATCAAATTAGCTGACGGTAGTGAAGCTTTAACAGCTATACATTTAGCGACTGTTTTTTGGGACAATGTAGAAAAAGTAGTCCCCATTTTAGCTTCTGGTTATAAGCCTTTACTGGGAGCTGCAATGATGGAAGGATATCATCTCGAAATAGATTTTGCTGACAATGGTTTGGTTTCGTTAGAAAAAATACAATCTTAATCCTCCTTTTGCATTTTTATTCTTATCTCTCTTTCCACCGCGAGACTAATGGCAATAAACAATACCGTTAGTCCTTGAATCGCGTAAACGACAGTTACCGGTACACCTGCACTACGCTGCATCACATTTGCACCACTGCGAAGCGCTGCAAAAAATAAACAAGTCAATACTACACCAACAACGCTACCACGACTTAAAAGAGCGATCGCAATCGCATCAAACCCATAACCAGGCGAAACTTGTTCAAATAACCGATATTTCAACCCCATCACCTCACAACTCCCAGCCAACCCAGCTAAACCACCTGCACCAGCCATGACCAAAATAATGGTACGTTCAACGGATATGTAGGCATAACGGGCGGCTGTCGGGTTAAATCCTACTGTTGTAATTTGGTAACCTAGTGGCGATCGCACTAACAATACCCATAAAATACCAGCCGCAATTAAGGCTAATAAAATCCCAGCATGAGCGAGGCTTTCTGGTAATATAATCGGCAAGCGTGATGCTTTGGCAATTAATGGTGAATAAGGGCTAGGCGCACCTGGTGCCATTAATGGATTTTGCACCAAGTAACTCACTAAATTCACGGCGATATAGTTGAGCAACAACGTAGTTATTACCTCATTTACTCTGCGCATTGCTTTGAGATAACCAGCAATCCAACCCCAAATTGCACCAAACAAAAATCCTGCCAAAAGTGCTAAGGGGATATGAATCACAGCAGGTAATCCTTGCACGTATAACCCAATTAAAGTACTTCCCAACGCGCCTAGATATATTTGCCCTTCCCCACCAATATTAAATTGCCCAGCCCGCAAAGCAACTAACACTCCTAGACTGGTAAACAATAGGGGTGTCATTTTGGTGAGGGTGTTACCGAATCCAAAGTAGGTAGACAGAGATTCTTGAAATAAGGCGCTGTATGCAGTTAAAGGATTTGCCCCAGCAGTTAAGATGAGGATAGCACCAACAATGAGAGCAAAAGTAAGCGCAATTAGCGGTGATAGGATTGGTGAGATGAATTTAATGCGATTAGTTGCGATCATTCTCTCCTCCACCCATCAGGAAACCAATTTCTTCGACGCTTGCTGTAGCTGCATCTAAAACAGCGACAAACTCACCTCTGTACATTACAGCAATGCGATCGCTCATTGTCATCACTTGTTCTAACTCAGTAGAAATATACAAAATTGCTGCACCGCGATCGCGTTCTGCTAATATGCGAGAATGAACTGCTGCTGTTGCCGCTACATCTAACCCCCTTGTCGGTTGCATAGCAATAATTAAAGCTGGTGTTTTCCCCAGTTCTCGCGCTAACACTACTTTTTGCTGATTTCCTCCTGAAAGCTGGCTTACTTTAATATCTTTGCTTGTCGCCCGAATGTCAAACTCTTGCATAGCAGCTAGGGCATGATCTGCGATCGCTTGTTGTTGTAACAAAAAACGGTGACAAAATGGCAGATATTTAAAAGCTTTTAATATCAAGTTTTGGGCAATGCTAAATTGCAACACCAATCCCATTGTTTGCCTATCTTCTGGAATATAGCCTACTAAAGAATGGTTGCGCTTAAACTCAATTTTACCGTGCTTAACACTCCGCAAAAGAGCTATTGCATCAGCTAATTCTCTTTGTCCATTCCCATCTACGCCAGCAATTCCTAAAATTTCTCCCGCCCGCAGATTAAAAGATAGATTATTTACAGCAAGAAAACCTCTTTCATCAGCAACTTGTAAATTTTGGACTGACAGGATAGTCTCTCCAGGCAATGTTGGGTTTTTATTTAACTGTAGAGTTACTTCTCTCCCTACCATCAACGCTGCTAACTGCTGAGGAGATGTTGCTTGAGTTGATGTTGTTGCTACTACCTTTCCTTGGCGCAAGACTGTTACTGTATCACAGAGATTCATTACCTCTTCTAACTTATGACTGATAAAAATAATTGTGTTACCTAGATCTGCTAACTGACGTAAAACGACAATTAACGATTCTACTTCTTTTTGTGTCAAAACGGCTGTGGGTTCATCGAGAATCAACAATTTTGCTTGACGGTAGAGAGCTTTGAGAATTTCTACCCGTTGTTGTATGCCAACCGGTAAATTGTCAACTTTCGCAGTAGGATCAATTTCCAATCCATAAGCTTGAGATAATGCAGCGATTTCTTTTTCTTTAGACTGTAGATTCAGCCACCAAGTTTTGTTTGTTCCTAAGATGATATTCTCTGTAACAGTCAATTCAGGTACAAGCATGAAGTGTTGGTGAATCATACCAATGCCGAGTTTAATTGCCTCATTTGGCGAACTAATTTTTATTGGTTTTTCTCGGAGGTAAATCTCACCTGCATCTGGTTGATAGAGTCCACTAATGATATTCATTAAAGTAGTCTTACCTGCACCATTTTCTCCTAAAATTGCATGAACTTTTCCAGATTCAACAGAGAGATTAATATTGTCGTTAGCAATAAAAGAAGCAAAGCATTTTGTGATATTTTTTAAGCGTAAATAGTTCATATAAACCGGGAATAGCGAGTATTAAACGTGACAGAAAATTTTTGCTCTATGCCCTATGCCCCATTCCCCATGCCCAAATATGTTATTATTTTTTCAGGCAACGTGTATCTTTACCATTTTCTTTACAGTCTTCAAAAATGATTTTTTTACTAACAATTTCTTCTTTTGCATTCAATGCCTTCTGCTTCACTGCTTCCGGTACCATTGTCCCAAATTTTCCTAAAAATAAAATATCTGGTCTTTCTAACCCAATTGTATATATTTGTCCTTTGATTTGTTTAGTTTTCGCTAATTCTGCTATGTAAGCTATTGCTAAATCTAGGCGTTTAACAGCACTGGTTAAAACTGCTTTTGGTGCGACGTCTGATTGATCTTTCGTGTTACCAAAAGCATATATTCCTTTTTCTGCTGCGGTTTGTAAGACTGCGGCTGAGGCATTATCCAACCATTGATAAATGACGTCAGCACCCGAAGAAATTAACGCAAGAGTCGCTTCCTTGGCTTTAGCGACATCGTTCCAATCACCTGTAAAAGTAGAAGTAATTTGGATATTTGGTTTAACAGACTTTGCACCTAACTCAAACCCTCGCAGTTCTCCTTCAGTAGCCGGAAACTTCTCCCCAGCAATATAAGCTAACTTATTAGATTTAGTCACAGAAGCGCCAATAATACCACACAAATAACTTGCTTGTAGATGATCTATTCGTAGCGAAGCAATATTCTCTCCCTTGAGATTACCGTTGACTCCAACAAAAAATGTGTTGGGGAACTGTGACGCAACTTGTTCAGTTGCAGCATCAAATTGTCCCCCGTGCGCAAAAATAAGGTTGTAGCCTTTACGGGCAAAATCTGTTAATACTTCTGTTTGATCGGCTTGTGCTACTTTTTCTACATAAGCGGTTTGTACACCTAGCTTTTGTTTTGCTAAATCGATTCCCTCATAACCAGATTGATTCCAGGCTTTATCGGTAATGATTCCAGGTAGAGCGATCGCGCATTTAAACCCTTGCTCACCACCCGTTGTTGTAGCTGTTGGTTTATTAGTGCAACCTTTCAGCAGTAAGCTTGTACCAAACGCCGCTGAACCAAACAAGATCAATTGACGCCGACTAACTTTTGTGGTCATACCTCGCCTTTAGATAGCTATTTCAACACTCTAAAGTCGGAGGTGCTGTTTTGGAAACAAATTTCCCTGTTCCGTTTTAAGAACTTTACACAGCAAATATGCGGTCAAAAAAAGCTATTATTTCAGCCCACGCAGAAGTAGTCGCCTCTGGATCGTAGCGATAACCATCGTCGCGCATAAAGGTGTGTTCTGCTTCATATAAGACAGTCTTGTGAGGTACTTTAGCGTTCTCAAGGGCTTTGATGATGACTTGGCGATCGCTTTCTGGTATGTGAGGGTCAAGTGTACCAAAGACTATTAACATCTCACCTTTGATTTCACTGACTCGCTCAATTGTGTCAGCTATACCCTTACCCAACTTACCACTTGGTATGCCAGTAGGGTAACAGCAGGCGGCTGCCTTAATTTCGTCATGGAAGGCAGCTCGGAAAGCTAAGTGTCCGCCAATACAAAAGCCTAGCGTACCTATCTTATCAGAAAAAACTGAACTCTCTGCTTTGAGAAATTCAATAACGGCACGACAGTCGGCGTCATAATCAGCTATTGGGGTTCGACGAGCATCATCATTACCCCGCATTCGACCAAGATCGTCTGGCTCTATGACTAGCCCAATTGGTTCTATTCTATGGAAAATTTCCGGTGCTGCTACTACATAACCATGTCCTGCTAAGTAATTGGCTAAACGAATCATTGGACTACCCAATTGATAGATATCGCTGTAAAAAACAATCCCTGGGTAAACTCCTGCTGGTTTGGGAGATGCTATATAGACACGCATCAAACTGTCGTCTACTCTTAGCTCAACATTGCGTTTAGTAATTTGCACTTTTTTACCTCACTTTCTATTTGCAGGATAGCGAAGCTCAGCGCGAGTTCCCTCCGGGATGCTATGTAGTAAGCGTAGCCATTTTCTTTTGTCGCCGATTACGAAGTGACGGCTTCCGCATCGCTTAAGTGGAGCTTTTTGCCTATCGCTTTCCTGTTAAATACATAACTAAAACTTATAATTAACATAAGATTAATAAATATTAGAAGTATTGTAAAAGAAAGTAAACGAATGTAAAGTAAAGTTACAGGCTAACAAAACGCCTGATTCATAAACAATCTGCGTCAAATCCACGCAATCATAAAAACATGACAGCAACCTTACAGCGCAACAAGAGCGCAAACGTATGGGAGCAGTTCTGCAACTGGGTTACCAGCACTGAAAACCGCCTTTATGTAGGTTGGTTCGGTGTATTGATGGTTCCCACATTGCTCGCTGCAACCACCTGCTTCGTAATCGCATTCATCGCCGCACCTCCAGTAGACATCGATGGTATCCGTGAACCTGTTGCAGGTTCCTTAATGTACGGAAACAACATCATCTCCGGTGCAGTAGTACCTTCTTCCAACGCCATCGGTTTACACTTCTACCCCATTTGGGAAGCAGCTTCCTTAGATGAGTGGTTGTACAACGGTGGTCCTTACCAGTTGGTAGTCTTCCACTTCTTGATCGGTGTATTCTGCTACATGGGTCGTGAGTGGGAACTATCCTACCGCCTAGGAATGCGTCCTTGGATCTGCGTAGCATACTCAGCACCTGTTGCTGCTGCGACTGCAGTATTCTTGATCTACCCAATTGGACAAGGTTCCTTCTCTGATGGTATGCCTTTGGGTATTTCTGGAACATTCAACTTCATGTTAGTGTTCCAAGCTGAGCACAACATCCTCATGCACCCCTTCCACCAACTAGGTGTAGCAGGTGTATTCGGTGGTTCACTGTTCAGTGCAATGCACGGTTCACTGGTAACTTCTTCCTTAGTTCGTGAAACAACCGAAATCGAGTCTCAGAACTACGGTTACAAGTTCGGACAAGAAGAAGAAACCTACAACATCGTAGCAGCACACGGTTACTTCGGTCGCTTAATCTTCCAATATGCGTCCTTCAACAATAGCCGCAGCTTACACTTCTTCTTAGCAGCATGGCCAGTAGTTGGTATCTGGTTCACCGCACTAGGTATCAGCACCATGGCGTTTAACCTCAACGGTTTCAACTTCAACCAGTCCATTATCGACTCACAAGGTCGTGTAATCGGAACCTGGGCAGACATCCTCAACCGCGCTAACTTGGGTATGGAAGTCATGCACGAGCGCAACGCTCACAACTTCCCCTTAGACTTAGCTGCTGGTGAAGTTGCTCCTGTTGCAATCAGCGCTCCTGCTATCAACGGTTAATCACTACTGATTATCTCTCGTTTCGCCTAATATTAAAAGCGCTCTCCTTTTAGGAGGGCGCTTTTAGCAGCTATACGGACACTTTTTCAGAGCTATCAACAACCTCTACTTCTGTTCCCTGGATGTAATTTTGACTAGGATCAAATTCTCCTTGGGTTGTCATTAACATGGCATGAATTAATGCTTTTGCTTTCAGCATTATTTCTTCGAATTCCATTTGGGGGTCGGACAGTGCTACAATGCCACCACCAACACCGATTGAGGTTTGTTCAGTTGTTAACACAGCAGTACGAATGACAATATTCAAATCAGCTGAACCATTCAACCCCAAAAAGCCGATCGCTCCTGAGTAAACTCCCCGCGCTTCTTGCTCTAATCGATCAATAATCTCCATAGTTCTCAGTTTGGGTGCACCTGTCATCGAACCACCAGGGAAAGCATTACGAATGCAGTCTATGGCTGTCATATTGCTACGTAACTGACCACGAATTGTCGTTACTAGTTGATGCACTGTGGCGTAGCTTTCTACATCCATTAATTTGGGCACGTGGACAGTACCAACTGCACATACTCGTCCTAGATCATTACGTAACAAATCTACAATCATCAGATTTTCTGCTCGATCTTTTTCACTGTTGCGTAATTTTTCACGAAGGATAAAATCTTCATCCGGTGTCTTTCCTCGTGGTAGTGTTCCCTTGATCGGCTTTGTTTCAACCCAACCTTGGCGATCAATACGTAGAAATCGTTCTGGAGATGAAGACGCGATCGCCACATCACCGAAGCGCAAAAATGCCGAGTATGGAGCAGGATTGATCTGGCGTAATGAACGATAGAATTCCAGTGGATCGGGAGTCGCATCTGTATGAATTTGATTTGTCAAACAAACTTGATACGTTTCTCCTTCGTGAATTTCCTCTAAACATTTCTTAATATCCTTAATATAAGTCCTTTCACAACGACTTAATTGGAAAATTACAGGAGTCTCTTTCTTCTCAACAACGACAGGTGATAAGGGGGGAAGGTGATAAATCTCGTGTCTAAGCAATTCAAACCAAGCTTCGGCTGAGGCTTTTTGCCCCTCTTGGGTTAGACACAGCAAATAGAGGGTTTGCTCCTGGTGGTCAATTGCAATCATCCGATCAGCCAGCAGAAACATAGCATCGGGTAAACTAGAGGGGTGATTTAATTGAGAACCACATTCTGCCTTTAATTCGTAGCCAAAGTAACCCACGAAACCGCAGTTAAAATCGAAGGGTAGATCATCGGATGAACACCGTCGCCATTCAAGTTCTCGCTTGAGATACTCAAAAATCCCCTCTTTCCTACGCGTGATCTTATGAGAATTTGTCACAGTAAGTTCCTGGGATTTTGTCTGATAACGAATGAGCAGACTGTTTTCCCCACTGCTATCTCCCATGAACGAAAAGCGAGCAAGATCAGGTTCAACACGACTGCTGTCTAACCAGAATGCATTAGGTGATTTGCCAAACAGATGGACAAACATCTGCTCAGTATCAGGGCATATGTCGAGCTTGCACGTAGAAAGTTTAAATTTTTGTTGCTGTTTTTGCCAAGAAGAACTGGTTGGTAAAGGAGCAATCTGGCTACTGCCTGTCCAATACTGTTTTTTGGGAGTTTTGCTGCGCTCTTGGGTAAATTTTAGAGTAATTTGTTTAAAATTCTCAAATAAAGTGTGTCCATACTGAGTGCAGATTGACTCTGGATGAAATTGCACGCCCCATAGTGGTAAAGATCTATGGCGTATTCCCATGATCAGGTTGTCCTCTGTCCATGCCACTTTTTCTAAACAGTCTGGTAGGTCATCTGCAACCACTAAAGAATGGTAGCGCACAACAGAGAAAGGTGAAGGAATTCCGGCAAACAAATCAGTTCCAGTATGATAAACCTGACTAAGGCGACCGTGCCGTACCTCCGGCGCATGAATAACTTTTCCTCCGAACTCATTACCAATCCCCTGATGTCCCAGACAAACACCGAGAAGCGGTACTTGGGTCTTTTCAATAGCTTGACGACAGATGCCAAAATCTTTAAGATTCTCAGGACGACCAGGCCCCGGTGAAATTACAATGTTATCGAATTCCCACTGTTGTAATTCTTTCCATGCAAATTGATCATTATAAATTACAGTAGGATACCCCCCATTGACTTCTGCAATTAATTGGTAAAGATTAAAGGTGTAAGAATCATAGTTGTCAATAATTAAGGTTTTCATGTTGTCAATCGCTTTGCCTAGAGCTAGTCGCAAGTAGCGGAGTATGAAATAACAGGGATTTATAAATTTTAATAAAAGCGATTACTAAATTCGGTGTTCTAGATCCTTAACCCACCATTGCAAGGTTTCGGTGCCGTACTCTCTGAGCTAACACACGCTACAAGGATACAGAGATTTTTTCTTAATATTACTATTTGATATAAGAAAAACTAATAACAGTGATAAGAATTATTTACGCTACATCTATTGTAAAAGAAAGTAAACGAATGTAAAGTAAAGTTACAGGCTAACAAAACGCCTAATTCATAAACAATCTGCGTCAAATCCACGCAATCATAAAAACATGACAGCAACCTTACAGCGCAACAAGAGTGCAAACGTATGGGAGCAGTTCTGCAACTGGGTAACCAGCACTGAAAATCGCCTCTATGTAGGTTGGTTCGGTGTACTGATGGTTCCCACATTGCTCGCTGCAACCATCTGCTTCGTAATCGCCTTCATCGCCGCACCTCCAGTAGACATCGATGGTATCCGTGAGCCTGTTGCAGGTTCGTTAATCTACGGAAACAACATCATCTCTGGTGCAGTAGTACCTTCTTCTAACGCCATTGGTTTACACTTCTACCCCATTTGGGAAGCAGCTTCCTTAGATGAGTGGTTGTACAACGGTGGTCCTTACCAGTTGGTAGTCTTCCACTTCTTGATCGGTGTATTCTGCTACATGGGTCGTGAGTGGGAATTGTCCTACCGCTTAGGAATGCGTCCTTGGATCTGCGTAGCATACTCAGCACCTGTTGCTGCTGCGACTGCAGTATTCTTGATCTACCCAATTGGACAAGGTTCCTTCTCTGATGGTATGCCTTTAGGCATCAGTGGAACATTTAACTTCATGTTAGTGTTCCAAGCTGAGCACAACATCCTGATGCACCCCTTCCACCAACTAGGTGTAGCAGGTGTATTCGGTGGTTCACTGTTCAGTGCAATGCACGGTTCATTGGTAACTTCTTCCTTAGTTCGTGAAACAACCGAAATCGAGTCTCAGAACTACGGTTACAAGTTCGGACAAGAAGAAGAAACCTACAACATCGTAGCAGCACACGGTTACTTCGGTCGCTTAATCTTCCAATACGCGTCCTTCAACAATAGCCGCAGCTTACACTTCTTCTTAGCAGCATGGCCAGTAGTTGGTATCTGGTTCACCGCACTAGGTATCAGCACCATGGCGTTTAACCTCAACGGTTTCAACTTCAACCAGTCCATTATCGACTCACAAGGTCGTGTAATCGGAACCTGGGCTGACATCCTCAACCGCGCTAACTTGGGTATGGAAGTCATGCACGAGCGCAACGCTCACAACTTCCCCTTAGACTTAGCTGCAGGTGAAGTTGCTCCTGTTGCAATCAGCGCTCCTGCTATCAACGGTTAATCACTACTGATTATCTCTCGTTTCGCCTAATATTAAAAGCGCTCTCCTTTTAGGAGGGCGCTTTTGCTTGTTAATGTATACTCAATTCGGTATATAGCTTTAGAGATATGATTTTTAAAAGTAAAGCTTCTATAAAAAATTAAGAGTGCAAAATTCATTTCATAGAACTTTTCAAAAAAATTCTTACTTTAGTCTGATTTATTTATGTCGGGTACTTACTTGTGACAAAAAATCAAAATCATAACCTATTAGAGCGACCAGTAAGGATAAATGAACAAGCAACGCCAAAACCATCACTAGCTTTTTTCGATGCAGTTTCTCTAATTGTGGGTATTGTCATCGGAGCGGGAATTTTTGAAACCCCTGCATTGGTTGCGGCGAATGTAACTACTGGTGCTGCTCTATTGATTTTATGGTTACTGGGTGGTGTTGTCTCTTTGATTGGTGCCTTGTGCTATGCAGAACTAGCCACTACTTATCCGAATGTTGGAGGTACTTACTACTATTTAAAACGTGCCTTTGGCAGACAGATCAGCTTCCTATTTGCTTGGTCAAGAATGACAGTCATTCAAACAGGCTCTATCGCTTTACAAGCGTTCATTTTTGGTGATTATGCTGCGGGAATCTTCAATATAGGAAGTTATTCATCTTCTATTTATGCTATCATCGCCGTTTTATCTATCTCGGGGTTAAATATTATCGGTTTGTATCCTGGAAAGTGGACTCAAAATTTACTGACGGCGGTCAAAGTTTTAGGGTTGCTGCTAGTAATAGCAATTGGCATTTTTTTCCCAACTACAACCGAGAGATCAGTGTTACAGACATCTGAAGACTTTTCTCTCTGGGGAGCAGCCATGGTATTTGTGCTACTTACTTATGGTGGTTGGAATGAAGCTGCTTATATTTCAGCAGAGATTCGCAATGGTCGCCGTAATATAGTTCGTTCACTGGTGGTCAGTATTGGTATTATTACCGCTATTTATGTGTTAATCAATTTTGCTTTTCTACAAGGTTTGGGATTAGAACAAATGACTAAATCCAAAGCAATTGGAGCAACTTTGATGGATAAAGCATTTGGTACAGTAGGGAGTTTATTTTTAAGTATATTGGTTATAGTTTCCGCTTTAGGAGCAACCAATGCAACGATTTTAACTGGGGCACGTACAAATTATGCATTGGGTCAAGATTTTTCAGTGTTTCGGTTTATGGGGAGATGGCAAGGACAAAAAGAGACACCAACTCAAGCTCTAATTATACAAGCAGCAGTCGTTATAGTTCTGATAATTTTAGGTACTTTGACCAGAAATGGTTTTGAGTCGATGGTAGATTACACTGCGCCTGTTTTTTGGTTCTTCTTTTTACTTTCTGGGTTATCACTGTTTGTTTTAAGAATCCGCGAACCATATACTCGTCGACCTTTTCAAGTCCCTTTTTATCCTGTGACACCACTTTTATTTTGTGTTGTTTGTGGTTATTTACTTTACTCAAGTATAGCTTACACAGGTGTCGGTGCAATTGTTGGTGTCGTAGTAGTCGGATTAGGTATACCTTTTTTATTTTGGGATGAAAGACGGTAAATCATTCAAAACCCTGACCAACTAAAAAGGACAAAATTATGCTACTAAAAAAAGTTCTCATTCCATTTATTGCAGGGATTAGTTTTGTAGGAGTGATCGGCTGTACAGGACAGCAGTACACTGTTACACCTAAAGAATCTGTTTCGAGGGATAGTTCTCAAGTAGCTGATGCTACAGTTCCTCCGGCAATCTTTCCATTTTAGGATAAAATAACAAAGAGCCATAATATCAATTTAATTGGTATGCAATGAGTAATGACGTTGTTTTTTTTCTAATTGGTGCTGGTGTACTTATCCTCTATCTTGTTTTCTCAGCGCTAACGGAGATGGGGACAAAGCTTCCATGGAAGAAATAAAAAGGAGTCAGGAGTCAGAATACAGGAGTCAGAATGCACCACCCACATGCTTCAGTTATCACTTGAACACTGATAACTGAATTGCGAGGATGGTGTTTTACGAAAAGTTTCAACCCCGGAACACGGTAACTAGTCAACGCGCGGTTTTAATCAGTATTTATTATTCTGACTTCTGACTCCCGACTCCTGAATTCTTCTTCATTTGTGTGTTTCTGTTTTGTTTATTAATTGTCGTTCGTTGAGTTTGTGCTTTTTTTCTACGGCGTTTGGAATTCGGTGAGATCTCTTGTTGAGTGTTAGTTTCAGTAATTGGCAAAAAACTAAGTTGAGTATGATATTTAGTTCGTTCTCTTCTTTGTGCCATTTGTATTGCTTGTTCTCGAGTCCATTGTGGCTGAGGTTGTAAGTCGGGAATATTTGCAAATGGTTCGAGGAGTGACCAATTATCAGTAATTTCAGAGATTACATATGCAATTGTTTTACAGCAACTGTGCGGGTGACAAATAACTTGCTCCTCACTAAAACGGATAATAGACCAATTTCTCTTAATAAAGAAATTATTACGCCGATTATCCTTACTTGCTTCTAAAAAATGTGTCGGTCTACCAGTACGAAAAACATACGGTTCATCAATCTCAATGTCAATATATAAATTCAATTCTTGATCTATATATGTAATATCCGGGGTATATCGATACCGAAAACCAGGGATTACTAAAAATAGCCCTTTATAGACTTTGCCAGAAAAATATTGACTTACAAAATTTATGAACCGAATTTCGATAGGATTTGTTCGTGCGGTGCTACCATTACCATCGTGAGGAATAGTTTGTCTGAGAACCTTTAATAGCTTTTTGGATCTATACTCAGCAACCTGAACAGAACTATGAGCGGCTGCGACTTCTAGATCATGCTTATCCTTTATTTGTTTGTAGTGTTCTAAGTTCTTGAGATAATCTGCAACTTCATCGTCGTGTTTCTGTTTACGTTTAGGGTAAGTTGTGATTTCAGAAAATATGTGACCAGTAATTACACTGATTGTTAGGACAAATAACAACCAAGGAGATACTGAAGTCATTTGAGAGATGATAGGAATCGCGACAACAGCGATCGCTACTTCCAGTACTGTCAAAATGATGTTTAGTTTGTTTGGTTGTGAGCCTGGCTGTCTAGGAGGAATTGGTGGCGGGGATACTAGTGGCTGCGCAGATTTTATTTGCTTAATTTTGGGTGGAATTAGGATGATGGGATAGTGCCTTTGCCGGGATTTAGCTCCTGTTTTTTTAAGCTCATATAGTTCATTTTTCATCAAATTCAGTAGTATTTGTTATTGAACAAGGGAACTGTTAACAGGTAAGATTTATCTGTTACCCATCGGGGTCTAAAACCTTATCAACTCCGCCCGTTACCTGTTTTGATTGGGGAAAATCTCCATTCAAAACCATCCTGTTGCCCGTTAATAATTCGCTTTTATTTGCTACATGTTAACTGGGTATGATTTTGAATGTGTTGAGAAATCCTACTGAATAGGGTTTAGCAACGCGCAACAGCTATTTGTATAAAGATGCAAAAACATCTGTGCTTTTCCACAAAACAACCAGTCCTTATCGGTTCGGGAACCCCCACTATCAAGGTCCGTCAAGTCCATATAATAACTGTTAGTAGTGTTATATATATTGTGAGTAAATTCTGATGACTTCTGAAGATACTAATCTCAAACAAGGTAACGGCGCTAAATTTATCTACCGATTTCTTGGGGGTGCTGCACTTGGTGCTTTTGTTGTGTCCATTCCTATCTCCTATGGGTCTTCCATAGATTTAAACTTAGTTCAATTAGGTATTGCATCATTATTGATTATATCATGTGGGTTACTATCAAGCTTGTGGGGTGAAAAATTTATTGAGGCAGTCACAGGGGTGTTAAATTCTTTTGGTTTTTAAGCCCCAGCGCTTACTAGTGGAGTATTCTTGCCGGGGTTTGGTCAATCTGGGGTAGGCTTTGGGGCGGCGTTTGGTGACTCGTGGTTCGCTGCGTGCAGGACTCTTAAGGAATTGGCATTACTGATTCAATCGGCAACGCCCACTAATACGTTTTTCCCTTTCAGCTACAATAGTTCCTAAATCTGGTCTTCCAGTGAAGCGAAGACGCCAGTGTGCCCAAATACCATAAACCTTATCGACTATGACACCTATGACAGGTAATTTCGTAGGAGCATAAACCCATCCTATACCAAGGATGTCATAGACTCGACGAAAAACTTCCACATTTTTGATGATGCTACCATCCGGAAGTACAGCATGAATTCTCCCCATCGCTGTTTCAAAGTCAATACCGCCATGGGCTTCGGGTTTATAGTTATCGCTTGCTATATCTACAAACGCTACTAAACCTCGTCCTGCATCCCTTTTTTTCAAAAACTTAACTTCTCGCAGACATAACGGACATTCACCATCATAAAGGAGCTTTATCCGCCATGGTGACGACTCTTGAGTTCCTTCAGCAGATTGATGAGACTGAGTTTTTGGCAAAGACATAAGCAACTATAAATTAATTCCTGCCGAAAAGCAGGAAAAATATAGACACTCATTTATCTTAACAAAAATTAACAGCTAGTTACCAACCTTTTATCACTGGTTCCCTTAAAAGTTCACGAGTCCCTCTGGTAACTGTCAAGTTCTTGCCTTTGGTAGAATCTGCTAGAATGTATAAATAATCGCCATTGACAGCATCAAAGTAATAGCGATCTGCATTTTTTAGTGGCAATCGCAGAGATTGGCGAGTCTTTTTGTTGACACCAACATAAGTGTGTGGTAGATCTCCACCACAAATGCTGACCCAAAAACTCTTAGTTTCCACTGCTAGGAAGGTGCTCTCCCCTTGTCGGCAATAACTGCGCACTTTTTGAGGTTGAACTGCCTCAACGCTTTGATTTAACAGTGAACATATTCCTAGCAGACCTAGAATTAGCTGACATAGACGAAATTTCATTTCCAGATTCCCTAATATATGTTTTATTTATGACATAATTTTTGACAACGTCTGCTAGCACTATTACGGATAAAGTTCCATGAATTATTGCCAGGTCGAAACTCATTAAAGTGACCTGTATTAAGTACAATTAACTATAGATGGTCGTACAGTTTTGGGGTTAATGAAGCGGCAATTCAATGATAAAAGTGCTACCTTTACCTTGCCACTTTCAAAAACCCATTGTTCATAAGTCTCAGGATCAGCCTTTTTTAAAGCTAAACAGTGGAGTCGTTTGCAAATTCTTGGAGTGTCTAATGGGCAAATGCTATCAATTAAGACAGATGCAAGCATGGCAAGGTTTGTAGCATAGTGGTCAGGAGGCGCAGAGTCAGGAATTAAGAATTAGAATGCAAAAGTGAAATTACACACTATTTTTTCTTGTCTCCCAATAAATATAGCAAAATACCAGAATGGATAGATTTAACTTGAAATTGATTAGACGGTTTTGGGCGATCGCCAAACCCTACTGGTTTGGTTCAGAAAAATGGTCATCGGGTGGTCTGCTGTTGCTGTGCGTATTACTGTTACTAGCATACACGGGTCTTGCAGTTGTCCTTAACGCCCAGCAGGGAGCTTTAATTTCCGCTCTTTCAGCCAAAGATGAGTCGAGATTTGGGAAAAGTATACAGGTTTTCATCGGCGTGCTGGTTCTTTATGCACCGCTCTTAGCTGGCTACGACTATTTACAAGACAGACTTGGTCTTTCTTGGCGACGATGGCTTACGAATAATTTTCTAGATAATTACTTCAGCAATCGCGCTTTTTATAACCTTAATAGTTCAAACACAGAGATTGACAATCCAGATCAGCGAATTGCTGAAGATGTCAAAAGCTTTACTCAGGATTCTCTAAGATTTTTGCTCACCTTTGTAGGATCTATCCTCAAAGTCATTGCTTTTAGTGGGGTTTTGTGGGGAATATCCAAGCCTTTGGTTATTTTTCTTGTCATCTACGCCTTGAGTGGCACAATTTTGACCACAGGGGTTTTCGGTAAACCTCTAATCCGACTGAATTTTGAGCAACTGAGAAAAGAAGCTAACTTTCGCTTTGGCTTAATTCACATCCGCGAAAATGCTGAATCAATTGCCTTTTATCGGGGAGAACAGCAGGAGTCAAACCATCTGAAAAACAGATTTATGGAGGCATTTGATAATTTTAAGCAACTCATATTTTGGGAGCTTAATCTTAATGTTTTGACCAATGCTTACGAGTTTATCCCCTTCATTATTCCAGCACTAGTTATTTCCCATAACGTCTTTGCTGGGGAAATTGAAGTCGGAAAAATTTCAGAAGCGCAAGGTGCTTTTGTTCGGGTATTTTTCTCATTAAACGTGATTGTGTCTCGCTTACAATCTCTGGCGAGTTTTGGGGCTGGGATTGATCGTCTCTACAGCTTTGCTGAGTACTTGGAACCAAAAGCCCCTGCTTTACCCGGATTTTTTCTAACCCAAGAAAATCAGAAACAAGATGAAACTCCGACTATTGATATAGTAGAAGAGAGCCGTTTCGCTATCAAAGACCTGAATTTACAAACGCCGAACTATCAAAGAACTTTGATTAAAGATTTATCAGTAGAGCTGTCATCAGGTCAAGGACTGTTGATTAGAGGACCAAGTGGTTGTGGAAAGAGTTCTTTGTTGCGCGCGATCGCTGGATTATGGAATGCAGGTACAGGCGTCATCGTACGACCAAAACTGAATGAGATGCTATTTTTACCGCAACGTCCCTACATGATTTTAGGAACGTTACGCGATCAGTTACTTTATCCCTATACCAATGTTGAGCTTGATGACTCTGTACTTAAACAAGTACTGCAACAGGTGAATCTAAAAGACTTGGATGAACGTTACGGTGGTTTCGATGTAGAACAAGATTGGGCGTCGCTTCTATCTTTGGGAGAACAACAGCGCCTTACCTTCGCCCGTCTATTACTTAACAAACCCGCCTATGCAATTTTAGATGAAGCAACGAGTGCCTTGGATCTAAAAAATGAAGAGAGTTTATATCAGCACCTGCAGCAGAGCAGCACAACTTTTATCAGTGTCGGCCATCGCCCTAACTTAGTAGATTACCACCAATTGGTATTGGAGTTATCTGAAGATCAAAATTGGCTCCTCCAGCAACCAGAAGTCGCTGTTAGGTGACGACTCCACACACTTCTCCTCCGGAGTAAGTGTGGGCTTCTGAAGAAATTCAGCAGCGCGTCATTAGCCTCAGTAATCCGTTATGCAAGGGTTACTATGTTTTCCAAGAATGTATAGGCACTCCGGGATATAGGGTTAGCAACCCGTTTCCTAGTCCCGTGACACTGCGGTTAGTGATTAAACATTTCTACTGGTAGAGGGAAAGTGTTACTAGCTTGAAACCTTGGAAAAATATTGGCAAAGGAAACCACCCGTAAGGGTCGAACTCATTACTAGTTCAAACAAAAAACATGCTCGTATTAGTTATCAACAAGCACGGACAGCCGTTAATGCCCACAACCCCAAGAAAATCGCGAATTCTTTTACAATCAGGTAAAGCCAAAATTGTAGGAAGAGATCCGTTTACAATTCAGTTGATTTATGGCAGCAGTGGCTACAAGCAACCTATTTCATTAGGAATTGACGCTGGCTATAAACACGTCGGGTTTAGTGCCATTACAGAAAAAGAAGAATTGATTGGTGGAGAGGTAGAACTTTTAGATGGTGTGTCAGAACGCATCACTGAAAAGCAGAAATACCGTAGAACTCGCCGTAACCGATTACGTCATCGTGCCAAACGATTCGATAATCGTAAACGTAATAAAGGCTGGTTAGCTCCATCAATTCAACACAAACTAGATACCCATTTGCGGTTTGTAGAACGTGTCAAATCCAGGCTTCCTGTTACCAAGATAACGGTAGAAACAGCCAAGTTTGATATTCAGAAAATCAAAAACCCGGACATTCAAGGGGAGGGATACCAACAAGGGGAGCAACTTGGTTATAGGAACTTAACGAACTACATTCGTCATCGTGACGGGTACAAATGTCAAAACCCAGACTGTAAAAATAAGAGTGCTGATAAAGTTCTTCAAGTTCACCATATTGGCTATTGGAAGAATCCGCCAGACAGAAGCAATCGACCCAGCAACTTGATTACTCTTTGTGACAAGTGTCATAGCTCACCCAATCATAAAAAAGGAAAGATTTTGCACGGATGGCAACCAAAAGTTAAGTCGTTTAAAGCAGAAACTTTTATGTCTACTATCTACAAGCGAATACTTGAGGAACTAGATGCAGAGCAAGCTTTTGGCTATGAAACAGACTTTAAACGGGAAGAATTGAAGCTCGAAAAAACTCACCACAATGATGCATTTATTATTGCTGGTGGAACGACTCAGCAAAGAATAGAACCTTTGATGATTGAACAAATTCGTCGTCATAAAAGGTCAATGGAACAGTTTTACGATGCCAAATACATCGATAAACGTACAGGAGAAAAAGTTAGTGGTTCTATTTTGAATTCTGGTAGACGTACCCGCAACAAAAACTTAAATGGAGAGAACTTGAGAGTTTATCGGGGTTTAAAAGTTTCCCAGGGTCAACGACGCATCAAAAAGCAACGTTACCGTTACAACCCCAATGATTACGTGATGTTTGAAAACAATGTTTATCGAGTCGTTGGAATGCAAAACTTAGGAACTGGCGTCAAGCTAGCCAACTATCCTGGTGTCGCAAACAAGGTTGTTAACGTCAACAAAGTCCAACCCATTAGAAGGAGAAGTGGTCTATGTGTCCGTGCATAGTTTGGCGATTCCGACGCCGGGATACCGGCTAACGCTTCGCTATCAACCATCCCGCTCCCTGGTTGAGCGTTGGTCAACTTTGGTCGCAGATGGTTTCCTCACCGCCCCGCCATTCATCCCACACTGATCCGGAGTACCGGATTCAGTTGTGGGGCTTCTGCCGGATCAAGCTAAGTTTAATCTACTGGCTGTTAAATAAGTAAAGCTAATAACTAATATAAGTTTTCTTCACTCGTATGGTATTGTAAAAGAAAGTAAACGAATGTAAAGTAAGGTTACAGGCAAACAAAACGCCTCATTCATAAAGCATCATCGCAATCATAAAACCATGACAGCAACCTTACAGCGCAACAAGAGTGCAAACGTATGGGAGCAGTTCTGCAACTGGGTCACTAGCACTGAAAATCGCCTCTATGTAGGTTGGTTCGGTGTATTGATGGTTCCCACCTTGCTAGCTGCAACCATCTGCTTCGTAATCGCCTTCATCGCCGCACCTCCAGTAGACATCGATGGAATCCGTGAACCTGTTGCAGGTTCATTAATCTACGGCAACAACATCATCTCTGGTGCAGTAGTACCTTCTTCCAACGCCATCGGTTTACACTTTTACCCCATTTGGGAAGCAGCTTCCTTAGATGAGTGGTTGTACAACGGTGGTCCTTACCAGTTGGTAGTCTTCCACTTCTTGATCGGTGTATTCTGCTACATGGGTCGTGAGTGGGAACTGTCCTACCGCTTAGGAATGCGTCCTTGGATCTGCGTAGCATACTCAGCACCTGTTGCTGCTGCGACTGCAGTATTCTTGATCTACCCAATTGGACAAGGTTCTTTCTCTGATGGTATGCCTTTGGGCATCAGTGGAACATTCAACTTCATGTTAGTGTTCCAAGCTGAACACAACATCCTGATGCACCCCTTCCACCAACTAGGTGTAGCAGGTGTATTCGGTGGTTCACTGTTCAGTGCAATGCACGGTTCATTGGTAACCTCTTCCTTAGTTCGTGAAACAACCGAAATCGAGTCTCAGAACTACGGTTACAAGTTCGGACAAGAAGAAGAAACCTACAACATCGTAGCAGCACACGGTTACTTCGGTCGCTTAATCTTCCAATATGCGTCCTTCAACAATAGCCGCAGCTTACACTTCTTCTTAGCAGCATGGCCAGTAGTTGGTATCTGGTTCACCGCACTAGGTATCAGCACCATGGCGTTTAACCTCAACGGTTTCAACTTCAACCAGTCCATTATCGACTCACAAGGTCGCGTGATTGGAACCTGGGCTGACATCCTCAACCGCGCTAACTTGGGTATGGAAGTAATGCACGAGCGCAACGCTCACAACTTCCCCTTAGACTTAGCTGCAGGTGAAGTTGCTCCTGTTGCAATTAGCGCTCCTGCTATCAACGGCTAATCATTAAGATTTGTGTGAGTTACCTCACGCTGTGCAGAACAACTAAATAATAAAAGCAAAAGTCAAAAGCGCTCCTGTTAAAAGGGGCGCTTTTGCTTGTAGGGGAGTTAATGAAGCGGCAATCGAATGGTGAAAGTGCTACCTTTACCTAACTCACTTTGTACAGCCAAACTGCCATAATGTGCTTTAATAATTGCTTGGGAGATCGCCAAGCCTAATCCCGAACCGCCAGTGCTACGAGAGCGATCGCTATTCACCCGATAGAAGCGGTCAAAAATGCGAGAAAGCTCCTGTTCTGGAATCCCAATGCCGGTATCTTCAACCCCAATCACGACATGAGTTTCATTACGGTTTAAAGTAACTATCACCTTACCACCATCAGGGGTATACTGAATGGCATTTACAATTAAGTTAGAAATTAGACGATAAAGCTGTTCAGAATCGCATACGATAGAAAGGGGTTGAGGCACCTGGATTAAAGATGTCAACGATACTTTGGCTTTTGATGCCATTGCAGCAAATTCCTCGATTAAGTCGCTAACTATCTCATTCAAGCAACACAGTTCATGTCGCATTGTTAGAGATTGTCGATCTAGGCGAGATAAAAGGAGCAAGTCAGCAACCAAATTCGTGAGCCGTAGATTTTGACGCTCTACAGTTTGCAGAATTTCTCGCGCTTCTATTTCATCCAGTTCGGGTGTCATCAGCGCTGACTCTACCGTTGCTCGTGTTGCAGCCAAAGGAGTTCTTAATTCGTGTGCTACGTCGGCTGTAAATTGTTGAATTTGTTTGTATGATTGATAAATTGGCTGCATTGCTAACCCTGCTAACCACCAACTAGCAACAGCGACTAAAGCCATTGCAAGTGGCAATCCCACAAACAAAATCAATTTCACAACACTCAAATAACCACTGAAGTCTTCAAGACTTCGCCCTACTTGAAGATATCCCCAGTGCCGATTATCCTGGGTATGCAAGACAAAGGAAATTTGATGGTAAAGATTGCCTCTACTATCTTTTATAGTTTGCCAAAGTTTATTATTAAAAGCTAAAGGTAGATCCTTTGGATGAAAACCTGCTATGGCAATCAAGTTTCCCGAATTATCAAAAAAACGGACGTAGTAGTTGCCTTTGTTAATTGCGCTTAAAATATGGCGTTTAGAACTTAACTGCTGTTCCATGCAACCAGTACTAACTGGACAAATATTTGGTAAAAGCTGCTCTAAAACTGGTTCTAAACGTCCAGGTTGTCGTAGTTTCAATTCGATGCTGTCGTGCAGGGTTCCCCCAACAGATTCTATTTCTCGGTCTAAAGTTACCCAATGAGCATGAGACACAGCTTTGTATAAGCCGAACCCACAAGCAGCTAAGATAACGGCCATGACACCAGCATATGACAAAGCTAAGCGAATGCGAGTTAGCTTAAACAGCCTATCTTGATTCATTCTGTAAAATTTAGCCGATATCCCATACCGTGTAAAGTTTCAATGGGGTTAGAGCAGCCACTTGAAGCCAATTTGCGCCTCAGCAAACGCATTTGAGCTGCTACAACATTACTAATAGGTTCTGCACTCACTTCCCAAAGCTGATTGCGAATCTGTTCAGTTGTAACAATTTGGTTCGGATGTTTCATGAAATATTCTAGCATCTGGAATTCTTTATGAGTTAGGGGGATAGCCTGTTTTTCTCCCTTAGCATTTTGACTGACAATTGTGCTGTTGCCGTAATCTAAAGTCAAATTACCAACGGTTAATTGTATTGGCTCCAGGTGAGGCGATCGCCTCTGTAATGCTCGTAACCGTGCCAACAATTCCGCCATTCCAAATGGCTTCACCAAGTAGTCATCTGCACCTGCATCTAGCCCAGCCACTTTATCCTCCATTGTATCTTTTGCCGTTAGCATTAACACAGGTAAAGAATTTTTATTGCTACGTAGCCGTTTACATAACTCCAAACCAGAGATCCCAGGTAGCATCCAATCAACAACAGCTAGTGTATACTGCGTCCAGCTATTTTCTATATATGCCCATGCATCGCTACCATCCATCACCCAGTCAACAATATACTTTTGCTGATTCAAAGTGCGCTTAATAGCAGCGCCTAAATCTGGTTCATCTTCAACTAGCAAAACCCTCATAAAAAATTAAGATGTCAATGGTTGGTTTAGATTTTCTGAAATAAGCATACATAATTGGAAAAACTGCATAGGCTCAATCGGTTTAGATTTAAAAGTTTGTGAAGGATACAAATGACAGGAGGTAACAAATTTAACAAAAATTAATTCTAACTCCTTGTTCAAGTTCTCTGAGTAGTTGAGAATCATCTACGTAAAGCTAATGACCAATGGATAAATCAAGATACTGGAAACTAGTAAGGATTAATGGGGCGGGATATAGCCAAATTGTCGAAATTGGCGCAGCTAAAGAGTTTTTCGCCTTAGAGTTTAGTGAGTTCTCATCTTCCGATAGTGTGTCAGGTGAAGATATAGAGCAACAGCTACTAAGATGGGTAACGGATACTAGCAATCCTCAAAGGAGGATAATAGCACAACGTTGTTTACTGTGCTTCATATCCTGGCAAATTGAGCAAGTTTGTTTGCAACTAGAAAACCAATTTGGTAATGTTCATGGGTTTAGTTGTCGTGAGTTACTGCCATATGTTCTCGATGACGATGGTAGCATAGAACCAACAACGTCCTATAACTGTTTGTCTAGAGAAATTTTACAAAGTTTTGCTCCAGAACAAAGCAATCTGACAACATGGACAAGTATAAAGGTAAGACAGCACCCAGCACTAAGTAAATTTTTGTTACAGTGTGGATTATATATCATCAGTGACTGGGCAATTCTCAACGACACGCAACCAAAACAGTTAAAGCGAATTTTAGGAGAATTTCATTGCCTTACAGCTACGGAGATTGATTTAGCACAAAGACTTTTAGAAAGTTATCACACTATCTATCGTGCTGATAGGCTGCAAAAACGTGCTAAAGGAATCAGGGGACAATGTGCTGCACCGACAATCGAACAGCTGCAAAAAATTTCCGAAGGTCTTGAAGGTAAGGCTCATCAGAAGCTTAAGAGTGAAGCTGTGATGAGACAACTCCAAAACCTAGCTGACAGACTGCGACAGTATCGAATTCATATTCGAGGTGGTCGTTTACCCACAGTATTTAGAGAAGATAGGTATTTAGATATACCTTACTCTGACTCTGCTGATATCTGGGAAAATAAACAGGAACAAGCTGAGTTTTTACAGTCCTATCGTTCTCAATTGAAAGCATGTTTAGATCAAGCATTGGGGATGGTAACACAATCACGGGTGAGACAACTACAGCGTAAAGACGAGGAAAAGGCGAAGATGTTCTTGACAGCACTGTACCTATTTCACTGTGAGAAAGTGTCAATGACAGAAATTGCCAAGCGCTTGGGACTACGAGCGCAAGATGCAGTGACTCGCTTGTTGAAACTCAAGGAATTTCGAGCCGATGTCAGACAGCAACTTTTGGTGATGTTGCGATCGCGCGTCCTCGAATTAGCTAAAAACTACTCCACGCTAGAAAACCTCACCACTTTAGAACAAGAAATTACACTTGTCCTTGATGAACAAATTAGCAGCTTAATTTCTGAGGTAGAAACAGAAGCGCAAAGTGCGAAAAATAAATCTTCCATTAGTTGTTTTAGTGAAAGACTATGTCAACAATTAAAGAAGAATTCAGACGGTGTAGGGGAACCTACGGCTGAAAGCGCGGGATTGAAATGCACTAACGCCTGCTGAATCTTCGCTCTGAATTCTTTTAATTGAAAATATCGAATCTGCAGAGTGAGCAATACCCGCCAAAGTTATTTAACACTATTTTATGAGAAAGAAACTATGATGAATTTTTTAAGTAAAACTCAATCAATCTTGTTGGAATTTGAAAGATTACCAACAGCAGCGATTACCCTTTCAGAGGATGCAATTAATCAAGCATTAGAACTCAGTCGTCAAATAAATAATACCTCTCGGCAGTGGCAAACATATTTGAATGCTTTGGCGTTATTTGCATTTGAGAGATGGGTAGAAAAAAGGGATGATTCACTGAGCGTTAATCGAGAAGAATGTACAGTTTTACAACCAGAAATTACAAATATTTTCACTGTCGCCGATAAATTAAAAATTGGTGAATTTAAACTGTGTGTGATTGCCACTGGTAGCCTCACGGATGAAGAAATTACCTTACCAAGAGCCGTGGTAGATATACCAGAATTTGTTGCACACTTTTATGTATTAGTTGAAGTTTTAGAAGAGCAAGAATGTGCTGTTGTTAGGGCGGTTACAACCCATCAGGAATTGATGAAAAATTTGAGAAACGCTAATTTAGAAGTTTTATCAGATTGGACATATCAGATACCTGTAACGTGGTTTGTTGATCACCCAGACCAGTTACTACTATATTTACGTTGTCTAGAACCAGAAGCGATTCCTTTACCAATAGTACCAAAGGAAAGGGTTGACAACCTTTGGAGGATGCAAAGTGAATTAACAGCATTGTTACCCCATCTCCAAATACCAGAACGGGAACTTTGGGAGGTTTTGACTTGGGAACAAGGAACTGCAGTACTCACGAGTCCTGAAATACTAAGTTGGATATATAACATGCAAAAACAAGACTCTCATACAAGTACGCAAACCTCCCTACGACGGACTTCCTATTTATCTGATTTAATTAAACTGTTGACACAACCAGCGCTTAATGTTGGATATTGGTTGTGGGATGAATTGGATGAATTAGCACAGGAATTTTCTTGGGCATTGTTGCCGAGATTAGCACCAATAACAGAAATGCGAAGTGCTACAGAAGAGTTCGAGGCAATTGTATCACAATTTCAGCAACAACATCTAGAAATTCCTGTGCAGGCACGTGCAGCTTTCAAGGATTTGCTGTTAGCTGGAACGTCCCTGCGGCTATATGCTGTGACTTGGCATTTATTATCAGAAACAGACTCCCCTCAGTGGACATTACTGCTGATTTTAGGCGCACCTTTACCAGAGACTTTACCAGAAAACTTAAAGCTACGGGTGAGTGACCAAACTGGGATTTTAGTAGAACAGGGTGTTAATCCACAACGGGGTAATGATTATTTATTCACTCGTGTGGTTGGTAATTGGGATGAGAAGTTTGTTGTCAGCGTCAGTTTAATGGATGGTGTGGAATTAACATTACCACCGTTTGCATTTGATTTGGAGCGATCGCCCTTGGAGGGAGCTCTTAGTAGGGAGCTCTTAGCAGGGAGCAGGGGAGCAGGGGAGCAGGGGAGCAGAGGAGCGGGGGAAGCAGGGGGAGAATAAGAAAATTAATTTTTACTATTCCCAATCCCCAATCCCCCTTATGACGAAATTACATCTTAACGCTCTTCTATGACTCTGGCGAGAGAATAATCAAGGTGACTGGAAATCGTGGCTACACAAACAAAGTCTGCTTGGGTGACTACCCTAAAACTAGGGTTTCAAATTTATTCTGGCGAGAGTAATAAAACAGCGTTAAAGTACAGCAAATTGAGTCTACTTGTTTATTTGAACTTCGTTTTGGTCAAGGACAACAAATTCATTCTACTCTTCCCTATCCGGAAAAAGTGATTAAGCTTTATCAAAATTGGCAGCGAATTTATCAAAATTTTTATGTAAATCTTGATAAAAATTCGTTACGGGGGAAAGTTGCAGATGCAGGAAATTTAGCAGCACCAACGATTGATTGGCATGGAAAATTAGTCCAAGCAGAAGCACAACTGTTATATGAGTTTCATAATTGGTTACGTAGTGCTGAATTATATGATATTCGGTCATTAATTGCCAATAAAAATAGAGACGCAATAACCAAATCTCCTGTAGAATTGTTTCTGACTTGCAGTCCGTTAGACTTAGCTCGGTTACCTTGGGAAGCTTGGGAAATTAATACGGAATTTGCTGCTGATAAAATTCATATTGTTCGCGCACCTCTTAATATTCGAGAGACGGTGACATCAAAACCCCCTGGTAATCGTCAAGCTAGAGTTTTAGTAATTTTAGGCGATGAGACAGGTCTAGATTTTAGTTCAGAAAAGTCTGCAATTCGTTCCTTAGAAAAAGTTGTAGAAGTGAAATTTGTTGGGTGGAAACCAGGAAAAGATATTCCTAAATTAAAAACTGAAATCGTCGAGGCGATCGCATCAGAGATTGGATGGGATATTTTATTCTTTGCAGGACATATTCAGAGGGAACTCTTAACAGGGAACTCTTAACAGTGTACCCACGGATGCGCGCCGTGGGATTGAAACAAGGACGCCGTATTTAAGAGCGCTGCGCGTCTCGAAATACATCTTTATTTGCAAGTGGGCTTTAAACCCACAAAGTCACGTTTTTTTTCTTTCCCTGTTCCCTGTTAAGAGTTCCCCGTTCCCTTTTTTTTGTAATGAAACTAGCCTAACGGGAGGACAATTATTTATAGCACCAAATGTAAGTGTATCAATTAGCGAAATAGTCCCGGCTTTGACTGTTGCGAAAGAACGGGGATTGCAGTTTGCAATTTTTAATTCTTGCAGTGGTTTGAGTATAGCCAATAAACTAATTGACTTGGGTTTGAGTCAAGTTGCAGTTATGCGAGAACCAATTCACAATCGCGTTGCTGAAGAATTTTTGGTTTTGTTTTTACAAGCTTTGACACAATACAAAAATGTTCATGAATCAGTATTAGCAGCTTGCGAGTATCTGAAGTTAGAAAAAAACCTGACTTATCCAAGTTCCTACCTGATTCCTTCTTTGTTTCGTCATCCAGAAGCAGCGTTATTCCGTCTGGAACCTTTTGGACTCAAGCAACGACTCAAACAATTAATACCAACTCGCCGGGAAGCGATCGCGCTCACGTCTCTCATATTAATTAGTTTACAACTACCTGTGCAGCAATTTTTATTAGAACGGCGGGTACTGGTACAAGCGATCTATCGCCAAGTGACTCATCAATTTGAAAAGGTAACGACTCCTCCGGTTTTATTGGTACAAATTGATGAACAATCAATTCAAAAAGCAAAGATACAGACCCCTATTGTACCAATGGATCGCAAGTATTTAGCACGTTTAGTTGATAAACTTAATGATGTAAAAGCCAGAGTCGTTGGGATTGATTATTTGCTGGATCGCAATCAAGAGCAAAGCGATCGCATCCTGGTACAATCTCTTCACAATGCAGTGAGAAACTCAGCGCATCCTACATGGTTTGTCTTTGCAACAACCCGAGATCAACATGGTCAATGGCTGAATCCTTTACCAGATATCGCTAGTCGGAACTGGAGTTTGCAAGGTGAAATTGATATTTTACCAGGATATATGCAACTGTTCCCCTTTGGGGAGCCTAACTCGGAGCCTTTGTTCTTCGCTGGCTTGTTAGCGATTTCCCATCAGTTACAGCAAATATCCAACTCGGTACAGCCGCAATTAAACAGTCGCAAAGATTTTATTCAACAGATAAGATCAAGCAAGGAAGCAACTGCGATCGCACCGCTACTCAAAACCCAACCCTTGATCGGAAAGGATGCAACCAAATCAGCAGTCTTGCAACATTTACCAACAGCACGAATTGTTCATTTTGCAACTCATGGCATACTTGATGATGCTCAAGGTTTGAATAGTGCGATCGCTCTTGCACCAAGTCCGTCATCTGAGGGTAAACAGGTGCGTAAAGATAACGATGGTTTATTGACAGCCAATGAAATCTTAGATTTAAAACTCAACGCTGAATTGGTAGTCCTAAGTGCTTGCGACACTGGACGGGGAAGGATCAGTTGACCAATTGTACAAGGAGGATAAATATAGTCAAGGCATTCCTTTAGCAGAACGTGTACTTACTATCAGAGAGAAAGTACTGGGCAAAGAACATCCTGATGTTGCACTTAGCTTGAACAATTTGGCTTTACTGTACTATACACAGGGGAACTATCAAAAAGCCGAACCTTTGCTTGTGCGCTCACTTCCTATCAGAGAGAAAGTACTGGGAAAAGAACATCCTGATGTTGCTACTAGCCTGAACAATTTGGCTTTACTGTACTATACACAGGGGAACTATCAAAAAGCCGAACCTTTGCTTGTGCGCTCACTTGCTATCAGAGAGAAAGTACTAGGCAAAGAACATCCTCATATTGCACTTAGCCTGGATAATTTGGCATTTTTGTACTATTCACAGGGAAACTATCAAAAAGCCGAACCTTTGCTTGTGCGCTCACTTGCTATCTCTGAGAAAGTACTGGGAAAAGAACATCCTGATGTTGCTACTAGCCTGAACAATTTGGCTGAACTGTACCATGCACAGGGAAACTATCAAAAAGCCGAACCTTTGCTTGTGCGCTCACTTGCTATCTCTGAGAAAGTACTGGGAAAAGAACATCCTGATGTTGCTACTAGCCTGAATAATTTGGCTTTAGTGTACGATGCACAGGGGAACTATCAAAAAGCCGAACCCTTACATCAGCGCTCACTTGCTATCAGAGAGAAAGTACTGGGAAAAGAACATCCTGATGTTGCTAGTAGCCTGAAGAATTTGGCAGCACTGTACAACGCACAGGGGAGCTATCAAAAAGCCGAACTATTGTATCAGCGATCACTTGCTATCAGAGAGAAAGTACTGGGAAAAGAACATCCTGATGTTGCTAGTAGCCTGAATAGTTTGGCAGCACTGTACTATGCACAGGGAAACTATCAAAAAGCCGAACCCTTGTATCAGCGCTCACTTGTTATCCTTGAGAAAGTACTGAACAAAGAACATCCATATGTTGCACTTAGCCTAAACAACTTGGCAGGACTGTACGAAGCACAGGGGAACTATCAAAAAGCCGAACCTTTGCTTGTGCGCTCACTTGTTATCTTTGAGAAAGTACTGGGCAAAGAACATCCTGATGTTGCATTTAGCCTGAACAACTTGGCAGGACTGTACAACGAACACGGGAACTATCAAAAAGCCGAACCTTTGCTTGTGCGCTCACTTGCTATCTTTGAGAAAGTACTGGGCAAAGAACATCCTGATGTTGCATTTAGCCTGAACAATTTGGCTGCACTGTACTGGGCAGAGAATAATATCACTCGTGCCACTGATTTTTTTAGTCGTGGACTAACTGTTGAAGACCATAATCTCGCACTCTTGTTTGCTGTAGGCTCCGAGCAAAGAAAACAAGACTATGCCAGAAAATTTATTGGGTCAACTTATGAGATCATTTCTCTATCCCAAAACCTGGATTTAACAGTCGTCAAAAAGCATCATCAACAGCTAACGATGGTGTACTCACAGCACTAGAATTCGCCGGACTGGATTTACACGGGACGCAATTAGTGGTGCTGTCTGCTTGCGAAACCGGACTTGGTGATGTGAAAGTGGGAGATGGATTGTACGGATTGCGTCGTGCTTTAGTGATTGCTGGTTCTCAAAGCCAAGTTTTGAGTTTGTGGAAGGTGAGCGATCAGGGAACTAAGGAATTGATGGGAAAATATTACCAGGGTTTAAAGGCAGGTAAGGGCAGACATGAAGCACTTCGTTTCGCACAACTAGAAATGCTCTCCAATCAAGACTATCAGCATCCTTACTTTTGGGCAAGTTTTGTCCCTTCTGGCGATTGGACTCCACTTCATCAATGGTAAAGTTTTCAGTGCGAAATAGAAAATAAGGACGCAAGAAGACTTGATTACAAATTAGGTGAGCCGTTGAACCGTAATGCAAATCATCGCAATTTCAATAAAAGTTTCCCAGGTTTCTGGTAGACGTTCATCATCTTTACCCCTCCCCCACCCTCCCCCTTGGAAGGGGGGGGGGATGGGTTTGTGATCTTCCCCTATGCCCAGGACAGTGGGGGGACTTTTGATCTCCCCCCGAGGATCGGGGGGATTAAGGGGGGTATTAATTTATATTCGTAGTATGAAGCTTATTCTCAGAGGGCTTTTTTTACTACTTAACCAATTTTTAAAACATCCTCTAAGACATCTTAATTCTTCTGTTGCTGATTCAACCATGTTTCTAAGTCAGCAACTGCTGTAAAATCTAACAATGTTTGTGCTAAAGTTTCTAACTGTTCAGTAGACAATCTCCGCACCCGTTCAATTAATGATTCATCTATTGGGTTGAATCGTCGATTCAGCTGAAGTATGATTATCCGTTCTTCACCTTCTTTGTTACCCTTCTGTAATATATCTTGATAAATGACTGACTCTTGCATCATGTCCTCACTTAACAATCGACGAATCAAGTTTTTCTCAAAGCGTAAACCTGCTAAGATCTCTGTGTATCCAGCGATATTTTGCTTTGTAACTCTATCTGAAATTGTAGCAATCCTTTGGGCAACTTGGGATAACAACCCTTGGGGTGAGGTTGTTTGTGTTAATGGTGCTAAAGGGAGTAATGCTTCATGATTGAGAAATAGTGCTGAATCTTGCTCCCACATTCGGATGACTCGATAGCGATGAGTTGTCGTTTCGTCCACATATTCTTCGGTGAAAGCAATTTCATTGTCTGTTTCTTGTAAGAAAATGATGACCTGGGTGACGGGAACGCGATATTGTCGCTTAAGTCTGACAGAATAATCCAACGTTCGGAAAGGAATGGGAGGGACGGATTTTGTTCGGGTTTGAAATTCGAGATGTAAAATCCGATTTTCTGTTTGCAAAAATGTTACCGAGTCAGCACGAATTGGTTCTATGCTCAATTCAGTTTTTAAGACTTTGATGTTTCGAGGTTCTACTGGTAACAGCCAGCGAGCAAACTCAGAGGGATATTTTTCAGCTAAGATTTTACAAACGTTATCAAAAGCCACAGGTTACAACTAAGCTAGAGTGAATTTTCTCTACATTTTGACATAACCATTATTCTGAACTAACCTCCGGTCATCCTCATCTAAATTTTCGTCGGTTTGCAAGTTCCCATTCAAGTTTGTTAATAATCGTAGCACAAGAGAACGTATTCGATGATTATGTGGTAGGATTAGAAATCCATCAATCGCCGCCTCCTGTACTTTTCCCCTACCCAAAAGCCAGAACCAGAGTATGCGATCGCTCTGGTCGCTCCAGTAAGGACACGACTGTGGTTAATGCGATCGCTGTTTTCCACACTAGAGCGATCACATTTTGGGTGATGGAAGAGCTAGATGCAATGCGCTTAGGGGAGACCTATGTTGATGTGATGAGCACGCAACATCCGGACAGTATCTCTTAATCCATTCTGTTCCAGTACTGAAAATACCTCCTCAAGTGTCTTTGTTGGGTTTGTGAGCGCTTGTTGCTGCCGGAGTACAGTACGATATACTGTATCTACAGAGACTTCAATGCAGCGCATAACAAACACATCAGGATGTACAGCCTCGATCCGATAGGGTGCTAATTTTTCTTGAGGGAAATCTTTTAAATTGAAGGTAATGATGGTATCGCACTGACCGACGATTGCAGCTGCAAGGACATGGCGATCATCCGCATCTGGCAAAGACAGTGTAGGAATAATCGTTTCATACCCTTCTACAAGCGCATCCTCAACATGCAAATCCATGAGGGCGCGTGTGCGTTCTAGGTGTGTAAGTGAAAGGTCTGGTCGATTTACACGGACATTGCGTATCCATTCATCGTGTATCATTGCCGACCAACGAAGTTGGTAACTACCCGTGGTGGCAAGACGCATAAAGAAGTCACGTAGAGGCGCAGGATATAGGACACATCCATCAAGGAGGGCAATGGCAACAGACATCCACTAATATCCCATGTCAAGTTCCTGTGCTTGTTTTGTTAGCTCGTCGAGTGCTTGATGGCGAGCGGCTTCATTGTGTTGCTTATACTGCAAAACATCAGAGGCAAGTATGCGTCGATAGACCCCGACTTTACGAGAAGGGATTATTCCTTGTTCGAGTAACTTAATTACATAGGGACGTGAGACATTGAGTATATTAGCAGCTTCCTGTGTTGATAGTTCCGCCTGTAACGGCAAGATCATGACCGGATGTCCGTTGCTGATTGTCTCTAAAATTTCGGTTATCAGCCGAAATGTCTCACCTGAAAGAGTGATTTCCGCGTTTGCTACAGACGGTTCGTTGATCCCAAAGGTTATCTTGTCGGGTGGATTGTCAAGCAACCGTCTCAGAGAATATAAAGCCGCTTTAGCCATAGTGGCGACTTCGGGAGTCG
>NZ_JAAKGC010000166.1 GCF_017591665.1 Aetokthonos hydrillicola CCALA 1050
ATCATTTAAGGTCATAGGTTGTAGTGCTTTGCTAAATCTGGGATTAAATGCAATTCTCATCCCGTTGTTCGGAATTGTTGGAGCAGCGATCGCGACCAGCTTTAGTATGATGGTGTGGAATATCTGGCTAACCCATCTTGTCGTCAAACATGTGGGAGTGCGTCCTTCAATTTTTTATAGCCTTTTCCAGCGAGACGCTAACTCAACCCCACCAACTTCTGAACCAAGTTAAGATTTTCTCTGGAATAGGGCTGATTATGCAACCATAATATTATAGCACACAGTAACGTTTTTGATTGCATATTACCCTAATTATATCTATTATTAGTACAATGTCAGTAATTGAAGATTGATGATTAGCCTACTTATTAAATATTTGCGAAAGATAACCTCAGGAAGGGTATCCCTGATACCATATAGTAGCTTTAGGCTTGAAAGAAAAGAAAATTGGTTATCTGTATTTCGGCGGGATATATTTGGGGCTTTTATAGCAGGCCTATGTATAACGATGTTATTTGCTGCCTGTACCCCCAATAATTCAGGTAACTCTACTGCTACATCAACCATTAATACAAATTCTTCCAAAACATCTGTAGTTAGGTTTGGCTATCAAAAATCAGCAATTCTTCTTAAGAGTAAGGGTGTTTTAGAAAACCGTCTGAAACCAGAAGGAGTATCTGTTCAGTGGATTGAATTTCCTGCTGGACCACAACTTTTAGAAGCGATGAATGTCGGAAGTATTGATTTTGGTCATACAGGAGAATCTCCACCAATTTTCGCCCAAGCTGCTGGAGCATCGCTGACTTACATTGCAGGGATTGCTGCTAGCCCTGCTGGTGAGGCTATTCTTGTTCCGGAAAACTCGCCTATCAAAACATTAGCTGACTTAAAAGGCAAAAAAATAGCATTTCAAAAAGGTTCTAGCGCTCATTATTTTGTACTGCAAATTTTAGAAAAAGCAGGATTAAAATATAGTGATATTACACCTATATCTTTACCTCCTGCTGATGCCCGTGCTGCTTTTGTTAAGAGTAATATAGACGCTTGGTCAATTTGGGATCCATTTTATGCCGACGCTGAAAAAAATACTAATGCCCGTGTCTTGGTGGATGGGAAAAATGTAAATAAGCAAGGAGGATATTATCTTGCCAGTCGGAAGTTTGCCAATGAGAATCCGCAAATAATTAAGGCTATTTTAGAGGAGATTAAAAAACTAGAAGATTGGTCTGATAAAAATCGACAAGCTGTCGCAGAAGCACTGGCACCAGCGTTAAAGATTGATTTAGAAATCATTAAAAAAGCAACTTTTAGAAAGACTTTTGGAGTCGTACCAATTAATCAAGAGTTGATTAATGAACAACAGAAAGTGGCTGATACTTTCTATAAATTGCAATTAATACCTAAAAAAATAGATGTAAAAGACGCTATGCTCAAACCAGAACAGTACGCTGGTTTATCACCCAGCTGAAGGTGGGACGCTCTTCACATAAATTTTGTTACTCGGAGAGTAGAGTAGTTATTCTAGTGAGCCTGCCTCAATAGTATATTTTTGGTTGTTGAGTTCTTCATTTAGTAATGACTCTTTTTTCTCGGGTTGCTGAGAACCATTCTGATGATTAGCTTGCAACTCAAGCCATTGTTCTCTAAAGTAGAGACTCCAGCAAAACAAGTATTCGCGCCAGCAAAAGTCACATAATTGTGTATATTGTGTTTCCCTCTTCCTGGGCTGAAGAAAGAGGCAGTATTGGTGGCAATGAAAATAGTCCTTCATTATCTAAGACCAAAGTTTGAGACATTCTAGCAACAAAAGGAGCTTTTTTGTAAACCCTCAGACTTGAAACTCAGCCGACGTCCAATTGATAGGGAACAATTTTTCACTTCTGTAAAACTTATTGATGTCTTCCCACGGGCAATAGCCGTGGGATTGATGTGTGGAGGGGTATCAGATGGATAAACTCATACCCTACTGATGAGGTTGGAGTCAAGCTTCAAGAGTCCGACTTCGATTAAACACTACTTTGATACGGGCGCGGAAGTTGGCGCAGTTTATGAGCGGTATCCAAATCACTATTGTTTTTTCTGCCATATCCCCAACCCAAAATACGACGATATTCACCCATAATGCCACTTTCAATTAAATCATCTTCACTGACTGCAATATTGGTGTGAGATTCAGGTGCAACATAGAGTGCATCGGCAGGACAATAGGCCTCACACATGAAACAAGTTTGGCAGTCTTCCTTGCGGGCAATTACCGGCGGTTGGTCTGGTACCGAGTCAAAGACATTGGTAGGACAAACTTGGACACACACATTGCAATTGATACAGAGTTTCTGGCTGATAAGCTCAATCATAGTATTACTCCTGGTACACTACAGCTTTGATACAGAAGGTGCGGGTTGAGTCTTAACTACTGGCGGTGTAGGGATGGGATCTGTTATCCAATCACGCCTCACCCAAAGTTTTTCTAACCCCCCTGTTGCTTGGTAATAACGCTGATCTGGATCAGTTTCGGGATAGTCTACGCGAAGATGTTCGCTGCGGGTTTCTGTGCGATGTAAAGCGCTAAAATATGCCCACCGCGCTACAGATGTGAGAGAAGCCGCTCGACGAGAAAATTCTACATCGCGCACTGTATCTTGTTTCGGGTTAGTTTGTACCTGTTGCCACAGCGTTTCTAACTCGGCGAGGGAATCCAGAAGTCCCTGTTCACAACGCAAGTAATTTTTCTCTAACGGGAACATCTGTGCTTGTACACCCCGCACGATCGCCTCACTATCAAATGTTTCGCCAGTAGAAGACTGCGATCTAAATCCCGCTTGACCAGCAGGATGCACAACCCGTTCATGAGCATGAGAGCCCAGACTCTTCGCAAAATCAGCTGCTCCAACTCCTGCCCATTGTCCTGTCGAGATAGCCCAAGCTGCATTAGGACCACCACCTCCAGAAGCTAAACCAGCTAAAAACTCCCGCGATGCAGCATCACCAGCAGCATATAGCCCAGGAACTTTTGTCCCACAACTATCATTGACAATCCGAATTCCGCCTGTACCACGGACAGTACCTTCTAAAATCAGCGTTACAGGTACTCGTTCTGTATAGGGATCAATGCCAGCTTTTTTATATGGGAGAAAAGCAATGAAATGAGATTTTTCAATCACTGCTTTGACTTCAGGTGTCGCACGATCCAAACGGGCATAAACAGAGCCTTTGAGGAGAGCATTGGGAAGGAATGATGGATCCCGACGACCATTGATATAACCACCAA
Source organism: Aetokthonos hydrillicola CCALA 1050 (assembly GCF_017591665.1). GTDB lineage: Bacteria > Cyanobacteriota > Cyanobacteriia > Cyanobacteriales > Nostocaceae > Aetokthonos > Aetokthonos hydrillicola. Next base: position 3,269 of record NZ_JAAKGC010000166.1, read on the forward strand.
GATCATTGCCAGATTCATCAGTATAACTAGCCCAACCAAAGGGGACACCTCTTGTCACTGTTGCATTAAAAGCAGTTGAGATGGCATAGTGATTAGAAGCTTCCATGCTTGAGAGTTCACCGCCAGCTTCCACTGCCATCAGCATTCCATCACCTGTATTGGTATTGCAACCTAAAGCTTTACTCAAGAATGCACAACCACCATTCGCCATGACGACTGCACCAGCACGAACCGTATAGGTTCGTTGATGTTGCCGCTGCACGCCTCTTGCTCCAGCCACCAAGCCGTCTTCAGCTACTAAAAGCTCTAGAGCGGGACTTTGGTCAAGAATCTGAACGCCAACACGCAAGAGGTTTTTGCGGAGTACCCTCATGTATTCAGGACCATAATAACTCTGGCGCACGGATTCCCCATTTTCTTTTGGGAAACGATAGCCCCAATCTTCCACGAGGGGCAAACTGAGCCAAGTTTTTTCGATAACACGCTCTATCCAACGTAAGTTAGCTAGATTTTTGCCGCTGAGATAACGATCCCATTTAACTTTTTCCCAATTTTCTGGAGAAGGAGCCATGATGCCATTGCCACTGGCAGCAGCTGCACCACTCGTACCCAGAAAACCTTTATCAACAATGATTACTTTGACACCTTGGGATGCTGCTGCCCATGCTGCCCATGCAGCGGCTGGACCGCCACCAATTACCAGTACGTCAGCAGTTAATTGTAATTCATTCTCGCTATAGGCTGTGAGCAATTGCTTGTCCTCCTTTTTGGCCTGTATGTGTAGTTTGATAGCCTGGACGTTGGGCAAAATTAATAAGGTGTAGCATTGCAAGTAAACCTCCGGGGAATACGAGCACTGTCAAAAAGCCAAGATGAATCGAGGGACTTATGCTTTTTGAGTCATTCAATTACTTGCTTGCTGAAAGAGATTTGTAGTAAGTTCCTATTTAGTCAAATAGTGGTATATCTATCAGTTTACAGTATTTTGACCTATAACTCAATGTCTGAATTAAAATATAGAGAAGTAAAAACTGGTATTACGGCAGAAATTGAAAAATTTAAATTGTACACAATTTCTTGTTATTTATGGTAGATTAATCAATACCGCTTACTAACGTAATGAAGCCCCGGAGTTAGCTAATCTCTAGGGCTGTTTTCTTGATCTATAGAACTTCCCTACTCCTTACTGTTATCTAGCTGAGCGTATTCCTCTAAACTTGCCATTAATAAAAGTAAAAACCAGATCTTGGCTTGATTTTGTTTAGGTCAATTTAACAATAAAGTTGTGTAACTAATTCTGTTTTAGTACTTATTTATGATATTCTCCTGGATTTTCAATTTAATTCACCAACTGGCTATTGTTGCTTTCGCGATCGCAACGTCCCATCTCGATAACCTTGCTCCCAAATTTTACCTTGCAACGACTTCAGTCCTGTAGACTTGCGATCAATCTCAATTAAGTAACGGATATAAGGAACTACCCCAGTTGTTGAATTATAATTCCACTCTGGGATAGAAATACCCTTAGCGAGATCAGCTTCATATTCCAGCCGCAAAAGTTTCAAGTCAGCTTCGACTGATGACCAATCATGATGCTTTTGGAGAAACGCTTCCACATTGGCTTGAGCAAAGGGAAACAGCACGCCGAAAACGTATTCTACTGGAGTTGTGGTACCTTCTATGTCTAACAGAATCACATCTGATTGCTCGGAAAAATACTCAGTCATAACTGCTACTAACTCGTGCTAGGCTTTTTGATAGCTCCATTCTAGCCATGAATGAAAAAGTAGATAGTCATGGTAAAGCCAACAAATATGACAAATTTCCGAATTAATTGGGGGTTAACTCTACGTGCATAATGTGCGCTTAAATAACCGCCCAAAGAACCCCCTACTGCCATTAAAATAGCTTGTTGCCAAGCAATAACACCCGCAAAAATAAATGGGATGATTGCAACACCATTGACACAAGTCCCCAAAAATATTTTAAAGGCATTCATTGTATGAATACTTTTGATACCTAGAAACGATAGGGTTGCCAGCATTAAAATGCCTAAACCAGCGCCAAAGAAACCCCCGTATATTGCGATCGCGAATTGCGCTAACGCCAAGTTGATTATAGGTACAGACTCAACTGTTGACTTCTGACTGTGAAGCTGCAACCACCCTCTTAGAGCATCACCAAAGGTAAATACTAACGTTGCTAAGAGCAATAGATAAGGGATTAGCTTTTTAAACACATCGGCGGATGTATACAACAAAGCTAAAGAGCCAATAACTCCACCAACTAAACTTATGCTACATAAGAGCAAAAAAACTTCCCGCTTAACGCCTAAATCTTTACGGTAGGCTCCAGCGCTAGCCAGAGCAGCCACCCAGATAGCAGTATTATTGGTAGCATTTGCTGTGATCGGTGGTACGCCTGTAAAGATGAGGGCTGGAAACGTGATAAAAGTCCCACCACCTGCTACAGCATTCAATCCGCCTGCGATGAAAGCCGTATTGAATAGTAGTAGGCTATGGATAAAAGTTAAATGTTGGGGATCAATCATATTTAGAGATGGAAGATGTTTACCCTGGTTAAGCCAAAACCTCTGTTTTAATCCAATTCATTGTTCCCTGCCCCGAACAAGAAATTTAGAAATAACCCCTACACTCCTGGGGTACTTCCGCCATCAACTAGAATCTCTGCACCTGTAATTGAAGCAGCGAGATCCGATACTAAAAATAGAGTTAATGCTGCAATTTCTTCTGGCTCGGCAATTCTCTTTAAGGGGATTCCTTGCAGGGTTTGTGCTTTTGCTTGCTCAACTGTAATGCCTTGCGCTTTAGCGTTTTGTTCAGCTAAGCGTTCAGCCCGTTCAGTTGCAGTAGCACCAGGTGAAATTGCATTAATCCGAATGTTGTAGTGTGCTAACTCTTTAGAAATTCCCCGTGTGAAGTTGAGTAAAGCAGCGTTAGTTGTTCCACCCGGAAGGAAGCCAGGACGAGGTGTCCGCCCTGCACCGCCAATAATATTGACAATCCGTCCATCTCCTCTACTCCTTTGATGAGGAACAACGGCTTTAACTAGACGAATATAGCCCAATAATTTTAGGTTCCAAGCATCTAGAAAGACATCATCGCTTAGGTCAAGGAAAGATCCTGCACGGGCTGAACCAGCATTATTGACTAAGATATCAATCTGACCAAACTGTGCCAATGTGGTTGAAACAACTCGCTCAACGCTCTCTGCTTGAGTTAAATCAGCACTTATAGAAATGACCTTTGCCCCTGGTGAGGGTAGAGATTGGATAGCGCTGAGTGCATTCTCTAATCGTTCGGGGTTACGGGCGGCGATCGCCACATTCACCCCTTCACTATAGAGAGCTTTGGCAATGGCTAGACCAATACCTGCGCTACCACCTGTGACAATTGCTGTTTTCCCTGATAGATTTAGTTCCAAGCTCATACGATAAATTCCTATATTTGGTGAATCGGCTCTAGTTATGTTCTTTTCCTGACCAGATCACTGTGGTTAAGCTAGTGATTTTGATAAAGTACTTTAATCCTGTAGAATTAAAGTACTTTGTGGATGTAGAAAAAACTATCACAGAAAATCTAAATAATCAAGGAACACATATGATTCAAGCTTCTGTTGTCTGAGGGTACGGATATCCCGAACGTTGGCTGCGAAAGCTAATGATCGAGTAGGATAGCCTGAGTTTTCAAACAATGTGTACAGGAAACCTCATTTGATATGATACTCTAATTGTTAGTTTTTCAAACAATAGACCTCTGTTTCCCTTTTCCCCATTCCCTTCTAGAAAGGCAGCCATATCAAAACTTGAAGTAATAGGTTATTGGATGTATGTCACGTTCAACTTTACGGGCGTTCGCTTTGCGTACCGCAGCGATCGCGCTATCTCTTCTCATCAGCCTATTGACGGTTACTAGCCCTGCCTTAGCAGCTACGGCAAAGGTATTGCCTATTCCCCAAGAACCCTTTGAGGGGAAAATAGGGATCACTTACCGAGAATCAACACCAGATTTTCCAGACCCGACCACTGCACCAGCAAAAGCTCCGAATGTGCTGTTGATACTACTGGATGACGTTGGCTTTGGGCAGGCGAGTACCTTTGGTGGACCTGTAGAAACCCCAAATTTGAACCGGTTGGCCGAAAAAGGATTGCGTTACAACCAATTCCACACCACAGCCCTTTGTTCACCTACACGAGCGGCTCTGCTGACTGGGCGCAATCATCATTCAGTCGGTACAGGGGTAGTTGAGGAATTAGCAACAGGTTTTCCAGGATACACAACTATCCTACCTAAGAGTGCTGCCACTGTAGCAGAAATATTGCGGCAAAATGGTTATAACACCGCCGCTTTTGGTAAATGGCACA
>NZ_JAAKGC010000167.1 GCF_017591665.1 Aetokthonos hydrillicola CCALA 1050
TAGATGTATTACAAGCTGCTAGTTATGTGAGTCAGCCTGATGCACCCTTTATTAATTTGCCTTCAATGCAGGACAATCTTTTGGGAAATATTTATGCTGGACCTGGCGATCGCGTTATGAATGAGGTGTTGAGGGGTAAACGACAACAAGAATGGTCTCCACAGTTAGTAATTCCACCTAAACAAAGTCGGATGTTAATGAATCATCCAATTCCAGTACGTCCCTTAAATCCACCGTTGAACGGTCGTTCTACATTGTTTCGCCTGTATAGTAATGGTTTAGTTTATGTGGCAAATCTTGCTATGTTTGCTAAGCCGAACCAGGATGGTAGTGAACGCCCACCTACTTTAGAAGAATGGCAGAATCTGCTGGAAAATGGTGATTTTGCTGGACCACGTGAACCCGCTCCAAGTCCTCCTGAGAACCCGACTGGACCAGAAATTTATGGTAGAGTCGCAGGGGTTGCTCAAGGATCTCGGTGGCGATCGCTCCTCACGGATCCACATAGTCTTTACCTCGCGATTCCTCAAACGGGGAAAGCTTTCTCCTATGGTCTTAGTACCCTTCTGGCGGGTAAAATGGGAACGCAACAAAACCAAAGTGCAAAGCTATTGGTGCGCTACCCTGGGACTGCTTACCAAGCTCATGGCAACTATGGTATTGAATATAACCTTGTTTTGCCACTGATTAATAACACCGGTACATCTCAGACTGTCAATGTCCTGCTGCATACACCTATTAAAGAAGACAATCTAACCAAACCAGGACTGCGGTTTTTACAACCACCTGATCCATCTGTCTTTTTTAGAGGAACTGTTCGTATTCGTTACAACGACGATAATAATCTTCCCAAAACCAAATACTGGCATTTATCGCAGCAGCGTGGGCAATTAGCAGAACCTCTAATTCAATTAAAAATCTCTCCTAATCAGCAGAGGTTGGTCACAGTCGATTTCCTCTACCCACCCGACGCAACACCACCGCAAATGTTAACTATTGAAACTTTAAGGGGATAGGGCATGGGGCATAGGGCATGGGGTATAGGTAATAGATATCTCCAGAAATGGGTGTAGGGGCGTACCCTTTGGGAACGTGTAGCGTAAGGCTTTCGCTATTTCAACAGACACATAAAGTTATGCACGCACGGCTTTACAAAATTGGCTCCTTAATTTCAACTGTGACCACTACCCAATGCCCCATGCCCTATGCCCAATGCCCAATGCCCCATGCCCTATGCCCTATGCCCAATGCCCCATGCCCCATTTTGATAATGGTGCCTTTACGGATGATTAAAAGAGGAAAGAAATGTAAAATATAAAAAACACTTTTGTTGAGGAAGATGAGCAAGGAAATTCACATTGATGATGTTCATGAGCCGATTACAACTGCTTCTGCTGAGGTGCGGCAAATAATTGAACGAGTATGGCAGCTGGAAAAAAGTAGAATAGATAAGAAAATTAATAGCCATATCAATGATGATATTTTGACAATTGTGAAGGAAGCTGTTCGATGAAACTGGCTTCTATTAAGCTTTGTAACTTTCGATCTTTTTATGGCAAAACACCCGAAATAATCCTCGCAGGAGGAGAGACTCGCAATACAACGATTATTCACGGCAATAACGGTTCAGGAAAAACTAGTCTGTTGAATGCGTTTACTTGGGTGTTGTATGAGAAGTTTAGTGCAGCTTTTGCATCAACTGAGCAGTTAGTTAATAAGCGTGCAATAGCTGAAGCAAAAATTGGTCAACCGGTGGAGTGTTGGGTAGAGGTAGAGTGGGAACATGACGGTAAACGCTACAACGTAAAACGATTGTGTCGCGGTTATAAAAATCAAACTGACTTCAGTCTTGGTAAGACAGAATTACGAATGCAGGTAGCTGGGGATGATGGACGGTGGTATTTTCCACCCCAGCAGCCAGAAGAAGTGATTGGGCAAATTTTACCAGCTAGTTTACATCAATATTTCTTTTTTGACGGTGAGCGGATTGAAGAGATAGTTCGTTCTGATAAAAAAGCAGAAATTGCTGAAGCTACAAAGATTTTTTTGGGTGTAGAGGTTATTAACCGTTCTATTAAACATCTGGGAGAAGCGAAAAAAACTCTAGAAAATGAGTTAAAAGCCATTGGTGACTCGGAAATTAAACAGCTTTTAAGAAACCAGGAAAAGATAGAACGAGAGATTGAGCGCATCACCAAGCGACAAGACGAAATAAAACAAGAGTTAGAATATCAAGAAACTTTTAAAAAAGAGACCAGTAATCATTTACGAGAGTTGAGTGCTGCTAAGGAATTGGCAGAAAAACGACAAGACTTACAAAAGCAAAAAGCATCAAATCAAGAAACTTTGAGAGATAGTCGGGAAGCAATAAAAAAAGCAATTTCTGCACGAGGTTATACAGTATTACTGTCCGAGACAACAGAAAATTTCCGGATGCTCATCAACGATTTGAAGCAGCGAGGTAAGTTAAAATCTGGTATTTCACGAGAATTCATTAATGACTTACTTAACTCGCAATGCTGTATTTGTGGTACAGACTTACGCGAGGGAAGTCATTCACACGAAAATGTAAAAAAACTGTTAAATAAAGCAGGTTCTTCAGCAGTGGAAGAGACAGCTATCCGCATGGCTGCTCAAGTTGATGAGATTGATAAGCAAGCAGTCGGCTTTTGGGAAGAGGTTGATCGAGAACAAGCAAGAATTAATCAAGTCAGGCAATCAATATTTCAAATTGAAAATGATCTAGATAATATTGAGGATCGCTTGCGTAAAGATGCTAATGAAGAAATTAGCAACTTACAGAAGCGTTTGGATGAAATAGAAGAAAAAATTAAACAATTAATGCTAGAACAAGGGGCAACTCAGCAACAAATTTTTAACTTTAAAACTGAGTTGGAAGGGTTAAGTAAACAAATTGCTAAGCAGAAACTAAATGAAGAAAAACAAGCACTAGCGCAACGACGCATTGCTGCAACTCAAGATGCTATCGAGCGGTTTATGAGCGTAAGAGAGTTGCAAGAAAAGCAGTTTCGCTTACAACTAGAAAAGCGGATACAGGAGATATTTAGCGAAGTTTCATTTACGCCATATGTTCCTAAAATTAGTGATAAATATGAATTAACATTAGTGGAAAACACTTCTGGTTTAGAAATGCCAGTTGCAGCATCTACAGGAGAAAACCAAATTCTCAGTTTATCTTTTATCGCTAGCATTATTGATCGAGTAGGGGAATGGAGTGAAAAAAGAAAAATGCTTTTGGTTCCCGACAGTAGCACTTTCCCAATTGTTATGGATTCGCCATTTGGCAGCTTAGATGAAATTTCTCGACGGCAAATTGCTAAGATAATACCTAAATTGGCAAATCAGTTAATCGTGTTAGTTACTAAAACTCAATGGCGCGGTGAAGTAGAAGAAGAAATGACAAACAGGATTGGTAAGGAATATGTGCTGATTTACTATTCTTCTAAGCCCGATTGCGAACAAGATTATATAGAGTTGGGTGGTGAGCGATATCCTTTGGTTAGGCAAAGTCCAAATGAGTTTGAGTATACTGAGATTGTTGAAGTAAACCGCGAGAGGAACTAACTGGCGCTAAGGTAGCTTTAGCCGATCTCAGGAACTTCACCCGTAAGCGCCACCCATAGTTTTATCTTAAGCTTTGTGGATCAAAGGGCTTCCCTGCCAGTATGATAGCTTGATATCCACCTGTTTGTGCTACAATCTTTTCTTAAATTTATGGGGTTGCTATTCGCATCTCTAGACTGGGAACCCTAAGAGATATAACTCGCTAAGTTATTTTAGGATTAATGGTTTAATCATGCCCAGTCACGAAACTCCGCTTCTAAACCAGTTATACCCAAGCTTAACAAGGAGTCTGAGTGCTGCTGAAACTTGGGGTTTCGGTTTGACAGGTCATATTTTATGGATAACAGTAATACCAGCAATTCATGCAGCACTGGGTTCACGAGCTATTTTTGTGTGGATACCTGCTGTTGCTTTGGGAATGCTGCTTAACTATCAGGTAAAGCGATTGGGATACTACTTTATCAATGTGGCAGGAGGGACTCCCAATTATGCTAGCAAACTATTACAGCGTTACCCGACATTAGCACAATATGCCGCGCTTGGATATTTTTTTAGCTGGGTTTCTGTACTACCAGTCAATGCGATCGTGCTTACGGACTTGATTACGGTAAATATGGAAGCGCTAGGTATAGCCTGTCCGAAACAACCGTTGGAAATTGGCTTTACATTGCTTCCATTTATATTAGCTTTTAGTGGGACGCGCAGCCTTAGTATCCTGCACCTGTTTTTCGTGATACCTGCGTTTGGTTTATTGCTGATTTTTTCTGGACAGGGACTGTGCTGGTTAGCTTTATCTCCTGCTAGTCCCGGTTTTTTTCCTGATCATTTGTTACCTCTAGGCTTGATAGATTGGGCAAAGTGGTTTCTTTTTGTCACCTTCGCAACGTACGCCTGTGAAACAGCTTCTGCTTTTGTTGCTGATAGCCGACGTCCTGAAAAGACTCTCAATTTTTTAGGGATTGCAGCATGGTTAATGATACCGGTTTATTTAGGTGGATCTTGGGTTGTGATGCGTTTAGCCAGAGTTGCAGATCTTCAGGACAGTACTTTTTTGAACTTGCTAGCAGCTTCTAAACCTTTTTGGGGAGGATCTGCTGAACTCATCGTTACTTTCTTACTTACAGCTTCTTGCTTGCTAGCATCTGCAACAGTTGTTAGTAATTGTCCTCGGATTATCTATCAACTAGCGCAAGATAAGCAACTATCTCCTGTATTCGGTGTGGTATCTCGACGAGGCGTATTCGGAGCAGCACTCACCTTAACGCTGGTAATTAGTCTTATTTGCCTGATTTGGCGAAATGTACCTGAGATTATAGTGGTTGGTAACACCAGTTGGTTTATTTCCATCATGGCAGTACATCTAGGACTTTGGTTACAGCGTTCTCAATCGGAGGTTCTGCTTCCTCGGATTTCCCTTGGGATTTTTTTGCTGGAAGTTTTAGTTCTGGTGGTAGGTGGACTGGCTTGGGGTTGGCAAGATTTTTTCATTGGGTTGCTGATTCCTATTGGGATTATGGGGATAGATAAGACAATTCGTCACATTCGCTTTCCTTTTTTTCGTCCCCGTTGGTGGATGCAGCGCTATCATTCACGTCCTTTGGTTAGCATCACAGACTCGTTAATACTTCAAGTTAGTACCTTGATTGTTCTGCTTTGCAGTGCTGTTTGGGTGGGATGGTTATTTGGGCTGAAACTCGATCGTGGTAATGTGGCAATTCCATTGGGTGCTGTCTCAAAACAAGAGAGTTTGTTCCTAGTGTTGCTGATAACGGTAGCATTTGTTGGGGTTGGGATAGCTTGCTGGACAACTTTACCCCAAGTTGTTGCAATGGCAGAAGCACGAGAATCTGCTGAACACTTGTTTATGGTTGCTCAAGATGCGATCGTTGTGGTGGATCACAGTGGCGTTCTTCAACAGGTAAACCCAGCGACTCATTCTCTGTTTGGACTTAACTCATCACAAATGCTGGGATATCCTTTAACTAAATGGCTACCAGGATTGATTGGCTATCCTCATCACTGGAAAAAGCGCAGCGAACAAACCCTCAACTGCAACAACCAAGTTAAAACTTTTGAGGTTTCTGTTTCTGATATTCCTCACCAAGATTTCCAAGAATATGTTGTCATTTTGCATGATATTACCAAGCGGAAACACGCACAGGAGATATTGCAAGAGTCAGAAGCAGAGTTACGGAAAAGGTCACAGCAACTAGCTGCACAATTAGTACAAAGTGAAAAAATGTCTAGCTTAGGTCAGATGGTAGCTGGACTAGCACACGAAATCAACAACCCAATCAGTTTTATTCAATGTAACCTTGAACCTGCTCATGAATATACTCAAGATTTAATTAGGCTATTACAACTTTATGAAAAACATTATCCTAACCCGGCAACAGAAATTCAAGCAGAGAGAGAAGCTGTAGATGTTGATTTTTTAGTGACTGATTTACCAAAGTTAGTGCAATCAATGTCTGTTGGTACGGAAAGAATTACAAAAATCGTGCTATCCCTGCGCAATTTCTCTCGTTTGGATGAGGCGGAAATGAAAGCGGTGGATATTCATGAAGGAATCGATAGCACGCTAATGATTTTGCAGCATCGCCTGAACGCTTCCGGTATTCGTCCAGCTATTGAAGTGATCAAAGAGTATGGCAATCTACCACAGGTGGAATGCTATGCTGGACAGCTTAACCAGGTTTTTATGAATATTCTCGCTAATGCGATCGATGCGTTGGACGAGGCAATGAAGAATCGAGAAGAAAACGCAAGCTCTTATACTCCACAAATACGTATTTATACTGCAATTACAGAGAAAAATCAGGTGATAATTCGGTTTGCTGATAATGGTCAAGGTATTCCAGAAAGTCTGAAAAAACGTTTGTTTGACCCGTTTTTTACTACGAAGCCTGTAGGTAAAGGTACAGGCTTAGGTTTATCTATTAGTTACCAAATTATTACACAAAAGCATCAAGGAACTCTGGAGTGTATTTCTTCTGTTGGAAAAGGTGCAGAATTTGCGATCTCTATTCCTCTTAATCAAAACGGTTAGCTTAGGTAAACCGCTATGGAGTATTAAAACTCTCAACTTCGTAAGCTGATTGCCCGGTAGAGCAGTTCGACCCATAGCTGAAAAGCGCTAACCAGAAAGCTATTAAGGGTAAAAAGTTAGTGTAAACTTAAGCCCCAGTATCTCTGTGTCTTTATACGGAAGATAGGCTCAAAATATCAGTATAAACTTTTTTTCGTAGCTAGAATTTCGTTTCTTTCATCAATTACGGACCCAGCACCGTCCGTCAACCGGTTTTGTGATTCTGCTATATGGTTAGCAATCACTTGCTGATAAACTTTTATCATGTAATCAACTTTAACTTCCCAATCAAAAAACTGTATTACTTTATTTTGTCCTACTTTTCCCATAGCTTCACGTTCTTCAGGCGATCGCGCTAACTTTAGCATTGCATTTGCCAAATTTTCGATAAATATTTCTCTCGACAAAGGCTCTACGAGAATTCCACAGGAGGCATCGAGATAATCTGCTGGACCTCCCCAGTTGGTAGCAATCACCGGAAGTCCCTTTGCCATGGCTTCAAGCACCACTGCACCACCACACTCCAGTAGACTGGGTAAAACTAGGACATCAGACTGCTCTAGCTGAGATGAACACTCTTCCTGAGAGAGCCAGCCTAAAAAACATACCTTGCCGGGCTGATAGACCTCAGTGCCTAAGAGGTCTAGCTCTTGAGCCTGTTGCTCTAGGTTCCTCCGTTCCACGCCGTCACCAATAATGGTTAAGGTAACAGAAGCTTGTGAGGATACATGTTTGAAAGCTAATAATAGCAAATCAACTGCTTTCCAGTTTATAAGTCTGCCCACAAATATGTAACGTGTTATTGATGATTGTGCTTTTCTAGTAGAGGTACAAGATTTCCAGACAGATAAATCTACACCATTTTCTACCAGTTCAATAACTTGTTTACAGACACCTTGAG
>NZ_JAAKGC010000168.1 GCF_017591665.1 Aetokthonos hydrillicola CCALA 1050
AAAAACTGGTTAGACAATCGTAAAATTAATTACTTAACCCTAGAGAATAGTTTAGCTCACAAAGCCGCAGTTATTGAAAGTCTATCTGAAGCAACCCTACTCCATATAGCTTGTCACGGCATTTTTAAGCCAAATCAACCGGATAAATCTGGACTGGTACTAATTTCTGATTCTGGAGAACAAGAAATTCTCAGCTTAAGAGAACTCTCTGAAACGAACTTAATCAAATTACGCCACGCTACCCTTTCTTCCTGTTGGTCAGCAGACCATTTTATACTTCCCAGACGTTGGATTATCAGCTTACCAGAAACACTCTGGCGATCTGGTACCCAAAGTATCCTGGGTTGTCTATGGGAAATAGACGACAGGGTTGCAGTATCTTTTATGACAAGATTTTACGAATATTTAGACAAGTTTCCACGGGATGAAGCCTTGTGTCTCACCCAGTTATGTTGTCTTGAAGGTCGTTTACCCAATTGCAATAGTGATGATACTTCTAGTCCCGTTTTTTGGGCTGGGTTTAATCTTTACGGCGACTACACTAGTATAAAATTTTCTTCTCGGCGTTAATTGACAAAAATTTACATACTTAGTATTATTTGCTCAGTTATCATACCCAAACAGCAAGGATGATGGGTTTGCTAGTACCGCCCTAATTTTTCTAGCTTTATTGTCGTCAGTCGCTCTCTAATTTAAACCAGCAGAGTTTTGATCTATTCTTGAGGTAGAAACGATCCAAAAAACGCGGAGATGTCTATATTGTGAAGTTGCAGCGACCGATATTAGTGGGAGGATTAGGACTGTCTTTTTCTCTATGGATGTTAGACAGTTTGCATCATTCAATGGTGCAGGTGGGAGAGTTGAGCTTAGTTAGTCTGTTAGCAGTTGGTGGCGGTTTGTGGTTACTGAAACAAAACCGTAAAAAAGATACTCCAGAAGAGTTAGGTAGTACACCTGTAGATCGAGCAACAGCAGAAAGTGCGATCGCCAAAGCTGAAGCTGTAGTAAACCAACTGGTACAAGAAGCAGAAAACCATACAGCAATATCTCCACTGCAAGAACAAATTGCTAATCTAACAACAGAGTTAGACAGACAAGAAATTCATCTCGCCGTCACAGGCGGAAAATCAGTGGGTAAAACCACTTTGATCGACGTCCTATCAAAACAGCAACATCCAAAATCTTTACATTTTCAAGAGACAGTACCTTTATTTACACAAGCAACCGAGAAGTCGGATGTAGCTGCTTTGGAACAAGTCAACAAATCTGATTTTTTCCTTTTCCTCACCAATGGTGATTTAACAGAGTCGGAATTTCAGACCATACAGCAACTGAAAGCATTCAATCAAAATATGATGCTGGTATTTAACAAACAAGACCAGTATCTACCAGAAGAACGGGTTAGTGTCCTGCTGTCTCTTAAACAGAGAATACAGGAAAATGTACCAGCGATCGCAGCATCTCCTCTACCAATCAAAGTACGCAAACACCAGCAAGATGGTTCCGTGCAAGAATGGCTGGAAGTCCCTTCACCTGATATTCAACAGCTAACACAACAACTGAATGAAACTTTGGCGACTCATGGACAACAGCTAGTCTGGGGAACTACCGTGAGGAAAGCTTTATCGCTTAAAGCTGAAGCGAAAAACTTGTTGAATGAAACAAGACGCGATCGCGCTAACCCAGTTATTGAACAATATCAGTGGATAGCTGCCGCAGCCGCATTCGCTACTCCAGTACCAACCCTTGATATCTTGGCAACCGCAGCCATAAATGCTCAAATGATTATGGATTTGGGCGCTATTTATCAGCAGAAATTTTCCTTAGAACAAGCTCAGACTGTAGCTGGTACTATGGGAAGTTTGATGGTGAAACTAGGTTTAGTGGAACTTTCTTCGCAGGCGATCGCTACAGTTCTAAAAAGTAACGCTGTCACCTTTGTTGCTGGTGGTGTTTTACAGGGAGTTAGCGCAGCTTATCTCACCCGGATATCTGGATTAAGTCTAATCGAGTATTTCCAAGAACAGGAAATAGCAATCAATTCTGGAGCAGGATTGAATCTCGACAAACTACGCCAAACCTTACAACAAGTTTTTCAACAAAACCAGCAAGTTGTTTTATTGCAAAGCTTTGTTAAGCAAAGCGTAAAGCGGTTGCTACCAGAATCATCTCAAGTTCAACTTATTGGTAGCCAAAACTGAAGGAGTTAAGGGGATGGAGGTTAGGATAAAATTAACTTTTACTCTTTTACCCAGTTATCCTTCCCCAAACTCTAACAGCATTAAACTACATCGCTAACCAAATATTAAAAGTTTAATATCCAGAGGTTAGGTTATAGGCAACTTTTGAAGTAATTTTACCAAGAATTAGGGGAGTGAAGACGCTTTGTAGCTCGATGTAAAAATAAAGATTCGTTATATAGTAATAAATGTTTACTAACTTACGATTCTCTAAACAAAAAAATAGAAACAAAGATAAGAATAACTAAAATGAATACACAATATCATGTCAAACTTATTCAAGAAGGTAATACCCAAACCTTAACGATTCCTCAAGAATTAAACTTATCAGCGACAGAGGTGATTATTCGGCGTGAAGATGGAAAATTGATAATTGAACCATACAAGAGAAAATCACTCTTAGAAACACTTTCCACTCTTGAACCATTGGACGAAGAGTTTCCTGACGTGGATGAAGGATTATTACCCTTAGATGATATCCAGCTTTAAAAATGAGTTATTTATACTTGTTAGATACAAACATCATTTCCGAACTAATTAAAAACCCCAGAGGTGTGATATTTTCAAAAATCCAAACTGTGGGTGAAAATACAGTTTGTACAAGTATTATTATAGCTTGTGAATTAAGATTTGGAGCGAAAAAAAAGAAATCTCAAAAGCTCGTAGAAAAACTTGAAGTCATCCTGGATAGTATTGAAATACTACCCCTAGGTTATCCTGTGGAGCAATATTACGCAGAAATACGCACAACCTTAGAAAAACAGGGTAAACCAATTGGAGGTAATGACCTATTAATTGCTGCCCATTCCTTAAGCCTTGGTTTAACTCTCGTTACTGCCAATGTTCGTGAATTTTCTCGCGTCTCTAATTTAAAAGTAGAAAACTGGCTCGAATCGGATTAAAAAAGTCTCAAATTCCCGTATCCTGAGCCTAAAGAACTAGGATGAAACACAAAAACAGTCAACTCAGTCTAACCTTTGAGCAGATCGTTGAACTTGTTCTACAACTTACAGTACAAGAACAAGAACAACTGATTCAAGAAATAAAGAAAAACTCTCTAAATAATCAACATGAAGATTTACTTAGGGTTTTTGCCAGAATCGGCAGCAATGCTCAAGTCAAAGGACTAACCGAAGAGATTCTAGAAGAACTATTAGCCGATGAATCGTAAATTAATTGTCATTGACTTTTGATAGCCATATACCTAAAAGTATTCCAAGCATATACCGCATCAAAATCTATTGAGGACTACAATATCGAGACTATAAATCAGTAAGAGTACTGTCATCTAATTGTTCTCGTAGCGCAAGGCGATCGCCCTTGGCGTATTACTCTTGGGGAAAGAACACTCGCTCAAAAGGTTTTTTTCGATAACGTCGATAAACATCAAAATCACTATCTAACGCTCTTTCATCACTTTCGCCAGACGAAATTTAAAACGCTATTTTTAGGTTAGTCCGCCTACGCGGACTAACCTTGTGTAGCCGCGATTTCTGGTCGCTTCAATTATTCTCTTCTCAGAGTGATGAAAGAGCGCTAAAGTCGCTATTGCAGCAATATCTAGGCGCTCGGAAATGACGATTAGGGATAAATCAGCAAAATCTCCTGGCAAGTCAAAGTAAGTCGCATTCAGTTGAGCAATGCGGGAAAAATCTTGAGGTAAGAGCTGCTCACACTCGTAGAGTCCTTTAGCGACGTCTAGAAGAAACTCGTTTTGTGTGCGCCAATCAGAACTAAGTAACCACATGACTTCTGCGATGCAGATAGGCGTAGTTACTAGTTTGGAAGTGCAGCTTTCAAAGAAACAACGTACTTCTTGGTGATGTTTATCTCTGGCGCTGTAGTAGGCAAACAAAAACCCGCTATCTGCCAGTATGAGCGGATGGTAAGTCATGGATGGCGCTGTTTGAGATATTGAGCGATCGCTTTCTTCCGGTTTGCTCGTTCTGATAAATCAGCGGGCGCATCTTGCAGGAGGTGTTGAGGGTGTCCACCTCGCCTATCAACCAAAGTTCTACCTGCTTGCAAGTTAAGCCAGCGCTCAGCAATCAAGCGCCGGATCAACTCACTCTTGTCCGTTTAAAAAAGTAATACACTTAATTACTATTTATGCTAATTTCTAAGTAATTGCCAACCTCGTATCTACTGGTATCCAGTCCAGACAGCAGCTACACGTATTGTCGACAACAATGGCTTCTCGAACGCGGTTTTCATCCCTTTAAAAGGGAAGCTAGTCCCGAAGAAAAAATTTCACCACCTAGTATGAAAGTGGTGTTTTACCCCACTCCCGTACGGGAGCGGTAGTGAGTGATTTTGAGGTTGTAATTCTTCTATTTGTGCTTGTCTTTGTTTTTAGAATTATGATGCAATGAATGAGCAAGATGTGCGCGGTGTATCATTTCACTTTTTTCCTTCGGACTCATTGCAGCAAAAGCTTGGAAGACCATGACTAAACCCCCTAGGACAACAGCCCCAACCTTAAGTATAGCTAAAGCAAAAAATCCTATTAATAGCCAGACCCAAAAAGGTAATGATTGCTTATTTTCCATAAAATCATTTTTTTACTATCACATTTATATAATTCCCAAAATTTTTATTAAAGCAACCTAAAAAGCTATCTACTAATTTAGGATAAGAAAAAGTGGGGAAAATTATAAAAAGGGAATTGCGTGACTGGTTCTGGAGTAGGGGGGAATGGAGCTGCATCCGAATTTGGAGATTTAACAGGATTTTCTCGCGAAGAAGTAGATGACTTTTTACAAGGACTGGGCGCAAGTGTGAAAATTACTTCAGGAGGGTACGTTGAGTATAAGTTTCCTGACAGATCAAAAGTTACTATCCGTCCTAATGGCGAAGTTATACGAACACCAGCGCCGATATATAGTTTAGATGGTACCAGAATAAACAAGGGTTTACGCCTTGATAAAGATGGAAGTTTACTAGAAACACGAGACAAATCTAATAACTTGATTCCTGATACACATACTACCGGAGAAAGGTTGAGTAACTAATATGCCTGACGACTACGCATTACTAAATCTAGGTGGACTTACTTCACTGATTAAAAATGTCAAAGTGTCTAGATGGGGTACTATGGTAGCTTTTGAGTGTATATATGATCCAACAGGAGAGCGATCGCCCTATATTCTAGTCTTTGAAGACTGTCGCGAAATAAAGTGGAATGTGCACGATCCCGAAGAAGCAGAAGATGTAGAAGCAGACTTATTCGGTATTCATTTAGGTGAGAATGCACACCGTAAACCAGCTTTGATTCATACAGATATTTTTGAAATATCGCTCCTATACGGCAAGTTCCATCTCCAAAAGGCAGCAGTTCATTCCACCAGTACTACTGTTACACTTAAGTAAGTAAATATTACAACAGTAATGTTATCTAGTCCTCAAGTCCAGTAACTTGGTAAATAGTTAGCATATTTAACCTATTTCTACTCAATCAGCGCTGATTTATACCCTCTGACCAGATAATCAATACCAGTGATTGCTGTGCCAACAACAACAGCATAAGCTCCTAAATCAATCGCTTTACGAGCCATTTCAGGTGAAGAAACACCGCCTTCGCAAATCACTGGAATATTTAATTGTTTTACCATCTGAGTCAACAATTCCCACCCAGGGGGTGAAAAATGCTTAGTTGCAGCAGTATAGCCGAAAAGAGTTGTCCCTACTATATCTACACCAGCTGCACAAGCTGCGATCGCAGCGTCGATTGTATCGACATCTGCCATTACTGGTTTGCCTAATTCTTGATGAATTTTGGCAACGATATCAGCTAAAGTTTCAGCACCTGGTCTATTTCTATCAGTCGCGTCTATGGCAATGATATCTGCTCCCGCTTTTGCTACAGCTTCAGCGTGATGGAACTGTGGGGTAATATAGACATCGTATCCAGCTATAACTTGCTTCCATAGCCCAATGATAGGCACTGTAACTCGTTCTCGTACGGTACTAATGTGGGCAGGGGTATCGATCCTTACTCCTACGGCACCATTATTAACGGCAGCTTGCGCGATCGCTGCAATCACCGTTGGTTCATGCAATGGTGAATCTACAGGTGCTTGACAGGAAACGATAAGTCCGTGATGTAGGGTTTTAATTGGCATAGTTTGACTTTAAACTTAATCATGATTAGAATCATAGCTTTGACGCAGTACGTTGAAGTTAAGGTGTGTTGTTCTAACAAAGAGGGATATGCATCGTATAAATGCTACATCAGGAGGATGGAATCCTCAATCGGAAGAAGTCACTTTTATAGAACAAACTCCAGCGCCTTTAGTCTTTCTTACGGCGGCTGATACTGATATTCAAGCTTTAGCAAAAGCCGTTTCAAATTTACCTACAACATTTCCAGAATTTAGAGTTGCTAACTTGTTGCAATTACAACAGCAAATTAGTATTGATACTTATGCTGAAGAAGTTTTAGAGTTTGCTCAGGTAATTGTTCTACGCTTATTAGGCGGACGCTCTTACTGGAGCTATGGATTAGAAATAGTAGAGGAAATGGTGCAGCGTAGTGGTAAAACCCTGATTATTATGCCAGGGGACGATGCTCTTGATCCTGATTTAATCTCTCACTCAACCTTGCCTTTAACTAAAGTTTCTCAGGTGTGGCGGTACTTCAACGAAGGTGGTGTTGAAAATATTGTCAATGCTCTTTTGTTTATTGCTGATACTTGCTTATCAACTTCATTTAATCCCCCAGCGCCAAAGGTTATTCCTCGTGTGGGTTTGTATGAGTGGAAGCCACCCCTTTGGGGAAGTCAAAAGTCAAAAGTCAAAAGTCAAAAGTCTGGAGTAGGGGAGCGAGTAGGTATTCTGTTTTATCGTGCTCATTATTTGGCAAAGAATACAAAGGTTATAGATGCTTTGTGTGCAGCTTTGGTAGAGCGAAATTTAGAACCAGTACCAGTGTTTGTTTCTTCTTTGCGGGAAACTGATGTACAAGCTCAGTTAATGGAGTTTTTTAAGCCGAAAAATTCCGGGGAGCAAATTTCAGTTCTGCTAAATACAACTAGTTTCTCTTTGGCGCGGTTAGATACGGAAGTACCTCAGATTGATTTATGGCAAAAACTAGATGTGCCTGTGTTGCAAGTTATTCATAGCGGCGGGGCTATTGAGCAATGGGAGTCTCAGTTTCAAGGGCTTTCGCCTCGTGATATAGCTATGAATGTGGCGCTACCAGAAAGAGAAGGGGGAAATATTAATCGTGGAGTGTTTTTTAAGTAATTAAAATACGGGAAATTTAATTTTAAAAAAGATGTGGTGGGTTATTAGGACATGAGGGAGCGG
>NZ_JAAKGC010000169.1 GCF_017591665.1 Aetokthonos hydrillicola CCALA 1050
TTCCTTCAGCAAGAAAGTCCTTAATAAACTCTTAGCGCAAGGACTACAGTTCACTGTAGCTAGCGCTCGTAGCGTTGTTTCTATGCAAGCTATTCTCAGCGGGTTGAATCTTAATCTCCCAGTTATCGAATTTAATGGTGCTTTTATTTCTGATTTTGAGTCTGGCAGACATGAAATCATTAATTCTATTTGTCCTGAGATAGTTGAAACTATCTATAAGCTTATTATTGAATTCGGTTTTGTTCCGTTTGTATCTAGTTTTAATGGTACAGAAGACTGTGTATCTTATAAAGATATAATTAACGATGGTATGCGTTGGTATCTTAACGATTGCTTGACAAAAAAAGACCGAAGATGGCGATCAATTGAAGATTTGACGCATTCTTTTCGTGATCAAGTCGTTTGTTTGACAGTTATTGGTAAGGCACAGCAACTGCTCGAACTTCAAGATGCCATTATTCAAGGATATGGAACTAGCGTAGAGACACATTTAATCCAGAACCAATACTCTCTAGGGTGGTACTGGTTAACAATTCATGACTCCAAAGCTACCAAAGACCAAGCTATTCGGACTCTGCTAGAGAATTATGGACTAGAGGAAAGTGAAATTGTTGTCTTTGGGGATCAAATTAATGATATTAAAATGTTCAAAATCGCTAATCACGCGATCGCCGTTTCTAACGCAGATCCATCACTCAAGCATTACGCAACAGCGGTAATTGGTTCTAACAAAGAAGATAGCGTAGTCAAATACATATCTCGGCATTGGTTGAATAAATACTGAGTTTAAATACTTAACCGAAAAAGTTAGATATACCTTTGTGCAGATGGAAATAACAAACAGTCTATTAGGGTTAAAATTGACAAAACTATTTGAAAATTAGCAATTTTTTTAACGGAAGCTCACAGCATCTGGTTTCTGCCTTAAGTTTAACAAGAGAAAGATAATGGATAAACGCAAACTTGGACGTTCAGAACTAGAAGTCTCACCTTTATGTTTCGGTGGTAATGTCTTTGGTTGGACAATAGATGAGGCAACTTCATTTAAAATTCTAAATGCCTTTGTAGAGGCTGGAGGAAATTTTATTGATACTGCTGATGTTTATTCCAAATGGGTTAGTGGTAATCAGGGTGGAGAATCCGAGACGATCCTAGGAAAATGGCTGCAACACGGTGGCAACCGTGATAAGGTGGTGATTGCAACCAAAGTAGGCAGTGATATGGGTTCTCAGGGCAAAGGTTTGTCGCGGAAGCATATTCTGCAAGCTATCGAAAACTCTCTACAGAGACTGCAAACAGATTACATCGATCTTTATCAATCACATCTAGATGATGAAACTGTCCCGCTTGAAGAAACTCTCGAAACTTATGGAGAGTTAATCCGTCAAGGAAAAGTGCGTGTGATTGGTGCTTCTAATTACAGTGCGACCCGTTTGTCACAGGCATTACAAATCAGTCAACAGCATGGGTATCCCCGCTACGAAAGTCTTCAGCCTCTCTACAATTTGTGCGATCGCGCTGATTATGAACGTGATCTCGAACCACTCTCTCTAAACCAGGAAATTGGTGTCATTAGCTATTTCTCTCTTGCTAGTGGTTTTCTATCTGGAAAATATCGTTCAGAAAAAGATCTCTCCAATAGTGCCCGTGGAAGTTTTGTCAAGAAATATTTAAATGAGCGTGGCTTGAGAATTTTGGAGGCGATTGACCAAGTTGCTAAAACTTACAATTCAACTCCTACTCAAGTATCTCTAGCATGGCTTATTGCACGTAAAAGCGTTACTGCTCCGATTGTCAGTGCCACAAATATTCAGCAGCTTAACGAAATTATTAAGGCTATTGATCTTAAACTTGACCCACAGTCTCTTGAGATTTTAGACAAAGCGAGTTCGACGAGTAGTTGATTGAAAATCGGCTTATGGGACTAGCCATACAATATGACTAGTCCCATCAACACCGCCTTAGCGTCTGCGGAAAGCTCTTCTGCTAAATTAAATAATAAAGAGATGCTTTGCGAGGATCGTTATCTTCAATGGATGCACAATGTTCACAAGTATTGGCGTCGTCACCCAACAGAGTGTAGGCGTAGCGGACAGCTTTAAGGGTGGCTGAATCCGTATCATCGTCCTCTTTTTCTAGGAAAATGTGGTCTGGTGGAAACCACTTTTCAAAACCAACATTGCTAAAAGACCGAAATAAGTCAGGACGGACTCCAGCAAGGAACACCATAATACCAAGCTTCTTGGCATCGCGCAGGAAGTGTTCTAGCCGCTCTATACAAACGATATCTGGGTTGCGTACGCGCTTTAGGCGCAAGACAATATAATGAATTCCTGACGAGATAGCGAAGCGCTGCGGCGTTGGCGAAGCCTCTCCGCTCTTGTGAAGCGCCGATCGCACGTTTTTTTAGCTGGTCGAGATAGCGATCAAGCTCTGGTGCTGCACCAAAGAATATCTCACCTTCAAGATCAAACAGGATGATCGAGGTGCAAGGTGGATCAAAACTCAGTCGTTCACGCACAATTCCTTCGCTGCTAACAACGAGCTCAGCCCCTTTGAGTTTAGCTGCACGCGGCACAAACAAGAGAATTGACAAGGCGACACCTGTTAAAATTGAATACTCAATGCCAACGAAAAGTGCTGTCAATGTCGTGATCACAACCAGAATTGCATCAAAACTTGAAGCCTGAAAGGTATAGCGCAACCGCTTGAGGTCAATCAATCGAGCAGCAGTAAGGATCAGCAACCCAGCAAGTGCAGCTTTTGGAATGTATTTCGTCAATGGAGCCAACGCTAACAGTGCCACAGCAACGATTATGGCTGTCAAAACGCCTGAAAATCTAGTCTTTGCGCCAGCTTGGTAATTGATCGCTGAGCGAGTCAAAGAGCCAGATCCAGGCAAGCATTGCAAGAAACCACCACCCAGATTTGCAAGCCCTTCAGCCATGCATTGACGATTGTAATCAAGCAATTGACCTGTTTGGTTAGCAATAGATTTAGCGATCGCTAGTGCTTCAAGCAAACCCAGGAAAGCAATAGCTAATGCACCGCTTGACATTGCTGGTATCCAGGCAAACTTGATCTCAGGGATATGGGGCAAGGGTAAACTTGCAGGCACAGATCCCGCTACCGCAATTGCTGTTTTGCCGCCGATACCGTGTACAGACCACCCTAATAAATAGCCAAGGATAGACATAAACACCAGAACAACGAGCATATCCATTTGTGGGAGCCTGTACTTACGCACTAGTTTTCGCAAAACTAAAGCAAGCACAACCGTCAAAATTGTGATGGTAAGAGCTTTATAGTTGGGGTTTCCTTGAGTCAGCGTCAACCACAGACGATAGAATATCTGTTGATGAGCTGTTCCCTTGTCACGGATGCCCAGTGAATTGGCGATTTGACCAACCGCCAACAAAATAGCCGCGCCAGTCATAAAGCCGAGAATCACTGACTCGGATATGTAGCGAGTTAAGTCTCCTAACTTGAAAACCGCGATCAGAATTTGGAGTGTACCGACTATGATACCCAGCAAAAACATTGCTTCATAGGCGTCGAGTCGGGCATCGGGTTCAATGAAAGCCAACGTACTAAAAACAACAAGTGATATAGCACTAGTCGGACCATTCACCAGATGAGAAGACGAGCCGAAGATGGAAGCAATGGCTGTGACAAAAATCGCTGAATACAGACCAAAGCGTGGATCTACCCCGGCGATAAGTGCATAAGCTATACCTTGTGGCAAGGCGATCGCAGCTACAGTCAAGGCAGCGATCAAATCTGCTCGACCTTCGTCCCAGCTATAGTTAAAATAGTTTTTTAAAAAATACATTGTTAATTACGAATGAGAAATTATTATGTCATGCTCGGATAGCGCTTTACTTCGCTTTTGGTTTATAGACCAGATCGATGATGCCGTTGTCAGCGAAAAATTTCTGTTTAGCATCGTCCCAGTCCTTCGCTATAAGCGTGATCGGGAAGAGTTGAATCTGAGGAAACTGAGCACGATATTTAAGCAAAATATTTGGGTTAATCGGACGATAGCCAAATTTTGCAATTGTCTCTTGTGCTTGATCAGTAAAAAGAAATTGCAAATAAGCTTTAGCGTCAGCCTCAGTTTTGTGATGAGTGATATTCGTATCAACCCAAGCCACATACGGTTGAGCCAAAATGCTAGCGGGTGGATAAACAATTTCAAGTTCACCTTTTGCTTCGGCTACTTCCCTAATCGCTTCGTTTTCCCAAGTTAGGTGTACATCACCGATTTTTTCAATAGCAAAGTTTGTTGCTGAAGCGCGTGCGCCAGCATCAAGTACGACAGTGTGTTGATAGAATGACTTAAGACGAAACTAGTCCACACAGAAGTCTTGACCGCTGCATTATAAACACCCGTGGACTCTGGACCCATAAAAGACCCTATCATCACCGTATCGGTTTGACTCAAAAGTTGCGATGATGCTTGCTGGATTAACAGAACCAGCGCGACTGCTAACCACTCTTTGTACGCATAAACTGGAGTAGCTGATACGAAGTTGCGATTTATCTTCTGCCATAACAATGCAAACTGGAAACCAAGGACTACCAGAAACATTACCGTGGCAACGTCAATCATCCGTAAGCTTGTAAGCACGCCGTTCCGATGCCATAGTAGAAATCCGCTACACAGGATTAACACTGGCAATATAATTTGGGATGGTATAAAAGCTAGCGGAATATCCTCCATAGCCCTAGCACTTTCTTGCTGCAACGTTGCTAAAGCCTGTAATAGCACCAACCCCATCCCGTATATAAGTGGTACAGCATAGACAAAGGGATGGTAATCGTTAATAACTGTGAGCGCGAAAGCTGCAATGCAAGCCAGCAAGCAACTAGCAAGCACTGTTAGAACCCAACTACCGCGAAAGATCCCGTGCAAACGTCCCCAGTCATTTTTCACCCGGTATTGTGGAATTAAACGCAGAATCGTACGCGGCAAACCTAGTCCAGCAAGAATCGCTAACAATAACGACCAGGACATGATATATTCATAAATCCCATACTCGGTCTTCCCCATCCATTGGGCTAGGGATATTTGAAGCAGATATACCAGTGCAAGACCACTCGCTTGGATAATCAGAGCGATCGCGGTATCTTTTGCTAACGTTACTATCTGAGTGTTTCCTTGAGCTTGAGAAACGGCAGAGTTAGTCATAGTTTTCAATCCAGAACTTAAATATTGTTGAACTCCACCACTGCCACAGTTTAAGAATTGCAAAGAGTTAGAATAAAATATCTCCCATAGCCCATGTGGATTTAACAACCTCAGGCTGCATCCTCAAGGCTTTAAACAAGTAATTCTATTCATTAATTGCATCAAAAGAGCCTGCTTGTGTTTGAAACATGTATCATACTTTTTTCCAACCTAAATATTTGTTAGCTGTAAAAGCTACGGCTCCTTACGAGGGTACTTAGTTTAGAGTTTTTTATCAGGCGAGGTAGGAATTGATTAATATCGCTAATATAAAGAATACACTAAAATTATCCATTTAGCGTATTTACTAATCATGGTATTTGAAATAGTTGGTGGCTCATATCAGGCGAAACTATCCGTCTCGCTTTGAACACGTCAGCGCCCGTGATGAAATTAGCGCTCAAAATTGCTCCCATACGCGCTTGACTTCTACATGCTCCTTTCCAGGCACTACTTTATATATGTCTGGATTTGTCAATCCCTGCCACTCAGTAAAGCCTATGTGTTCATTGAAATGTTTCAATAGTAGCGGAACCCCCGAAAAAAAGTCTGAGAGTAAAGCGGCTTGTAACTTACCCTCGTGTGTAAGTGGGGCATCAGGTTGTTGTCCTGATGATTGACACTGCCTGACCACATACAAAACTTTATCAGTGCTGTGGGCTAGTTCAGATTTCATTAATTGTGCTAGTAACTGATAATCATTAATTGTACTAATAACTGATAAAATTACAGTAATTTTCCACAAAAACGTCCCAGTGGTTGGCGGTAGTCGTACCGTCTACACCTTCGGATAAGAGTACTGTCGCTTGAGGGTTTTTTATCACGATACAGTACGTTCTGTAAAGCAACGAAATAACCTTAGCTGTCAATTGCAGTGAAGAATCTGGGAAAAGCGAAACAACAAAACAATTGTTAACTAATAACTACTAACAACGCAAAATGTCAAAACAAACTATTAATCTTGATAACCAACTCTACAATTACCTGTTATCTGTTTCTATACGGGAGAATGCACTTCTTCAGAAGTTACGAGATGAAACAGCCAATTTGCCTCAAGGTAGAATGCAAATTTCTCCAGAACAAGGGCAGTTGCTCGGTCTTTTGGTGCAGTTACTTGGAGCAAAGAAAACTCTAGAATTAGGGGTTTTTACGGGTTATAGCTCCCTTTCTGTAGCCTTGGCTTTACCTGATGATGGTAAGATTATTGCTGCTGATGTGAGTGAAGAATTTACTGCCATTGCCCGGCGTTATTGGCAACAAGCAGGTGTTGCTCATAAAATTGATTTGCGATTAGCACCAGCATTAGAAACTCTAGATGACTTGCTAGCATCAAACCAAGCTGAGACATTTGATTTTGCGTTCATCGATGCTGATAAAGAAAATTATGATGCATATTATGAGCGTGCTCTGCAACTAGTACGTCCTGGTGGGTTGATTGCGATTGATAATGTTTTATGGTCGGGGCGAGTGGCTGATCCGCAAGTTCAAGATCAAAACACTCAAATTATTCGGAATCTAAACAAAAAATTACATCAAGATGAACGGGTAACGCTTTCCTTAGTTCCTATCGGTGATGGATTGACATTAGCACTTAAGCGAGGATAAAACAGGGCTTTGGTTGTCTGTGTGGAATAAATCTAGAGGGAGGATTCCAAAGGAAGCAAAAACTTTGATAGCCCTCATCCCCCTAACCCCTTCTCCCAACCTTGGGAGAAGGGGAGATAGAACTATTTAACACCCGATACCGTACCCGATAAAATGTCATTTCCGGCTAATAATAGATTCTGGAGTAATTGCAGCATACTGTTCACGAGTCAGTAATACTTTCTCAAGATCCAGAGGCTTAGGCAACAAACCTTCTTTGTAGAAGTAATCAATGACTCGCTGTTGTGACTTGATGCGCTCAGAATCTATTTGACTGAGTTGAAAAGATGAGCGGCTATTAACCTTTTCCTGTATGTCTAAATCTAGTTTTGTTTCAGGTATAAGTAGCTTTGCTGTCTCTTTGGGATTTTCATCCGCCCACTTACTTATCTTTTGAATTTCTTCAATGACAATTTTTAACAGATCTAAATTTGCCTCTGCAAATTTACGAGCGCCGATATAATAGCCACCAGGAAGATCCAAACCTTGAGAATCTCGCAATATCTGAACTTTTTTATCTCTTTCACCAATAGCTAGAAACGGATCATAACCAACCCAGACAGGAATTTTACCTTGGAAAAATGCGCTAGCAGCGTCTACGTTGGATATACTGATAGGTTGAATATCACTGTATT
>NZ_JAAKGC010000170.1 GCF_017591665.1 Aetokthonos hydrillicola CCALA 1050
TGTTAAATCAATCATTGAAACTCCATAACGATGTAAATTGAGTAAAAAAGAAACTCTATCCATACCTGCTAATTGTGCTGCTACCCCAGAAGAAATGCGTTTCATTTCAAACAGCTTAACTGCCATTGCCATTTTTGCTTCTTGCTCAAACTGTTCTCGCGTCTGTTGTAAGGCATCTGGTAAAGTTTCTGGATAGTCGATTTTAAGTTGTAAGGACATATTTTTTTCATCCTAATAATATTACTTGTTTATTGTAGTAAACTACCTACACTGACTTTTGACTTCCTCGTAAAGCCCTGTGGGCAATAGCTGCGCCCAAGGCGCGTAGCGTAGGCGTGCGTGCTCCTGAGAAGGGGTTGACCCGAAGTACCTGGTGCAGTGAGGCTTTCAGCAACCCTGAAGAGTCTGTACTGAGTTCACAATACAAATCCCTCGGTATCCCTTGCAAGTTTACAAAAACTGCCACGATTACTGCTATTTCATCAATCGCCGACTCCTGTACTCTTCCCCTACCCAAAAGCCGCAACCAGATTATGCGATCGCTCTCCTCACTAACCTAGAGGCGATCGCAACAAAAAAAACAAAAAATGTAGCCTCGCAACGTAGCAATAATACCGAATTCGTACTAAATTTTGCATACCCTCTGCAATAGTCAGAACTATATCAAAGTGTAAGCAAAATCTTTAATAAAGTTGCTGTAAAGTATGCTGATGCTCACCCGCCCAAAAAGCTTTGTCACTAGGACAACAAAGTTTGAAAATTGCTCAAGATTTGAAAAGTCCACCTCTGACAATCTCTCCTCAGTTTACCCTAGGCGATATTTATGGCGATTTGGGAGATTACAAAAAAAGCCGTGAATTCTACCAACAAGCACTCACCACAGCGCAACAACTGAAGAATCGCAACAGTGAGGGTATTGCTTTATTTGCTCAAGCTATGGCTGAAGCTCAAGCTTTTTTGACATTTGCTCGAAAAACCCAGAATTCCCTTTGGGAAAAAGATGCACTAAATCTTCTGGGAGATTTACACAAAAAATTTGGACGTAAAGAACAAGCAGTGGTTGCTTATCAACAAGCACTAGCAATTACAACAAACAGTCAAGTCACTGGTGCTGATGCAGGTATTTATGCTGGTTTAGCTGATATTTATCAAGCTTCCAACCAGCCGAATAGTGCTATTGCCTACTATAGCAATCCTAAATGAGTTGTAAACTTCTCGGCTTAGGGAGGGAACAGGGAACGGGGAACAGGGAACAGGAAAGACGGATATATACGTGTACACAGGTGTGCTTGTTTTTTTCACAAATGATTTAGGACTGCTATATAAACAATACATTAATAAAATCCAAGAAGTCAGGTCTGGTTTTCAAGGTTTACCACCAGAGTTACAAAAATCTTTTCTAAATACAACCGTTGATTTTGGAAAGGTAACCATAGCTAGTATTTATCGGCAGTATGCTAACCTATTAATCTCCCAAGGACGAGAAACAGAAGCTACAAAAGTCATTGATCTATTAGCAATACAGGAGATTAAAGAATCTTCAAATCAAGGGAATACTGCTACCAACAAACCAAAACTTCCTCTGACTGAGTCTGAAGCCAAAATTTCTACTCCTAACCCACAAATAATTGCTTTAGCCAAACAAATCAGTGAGTGTGAAAAAAATAAATGTCAAGAAAAAATTCAACTCTATACTAAACTCAATACACAGGTGAATGATTTTAATCAAGAACTCAAAAAAATTGAAAAAGAAATACGCGATCGCCTGAGCACAGATAAAGAAGGTTTCTTTGACCCGACCATTTCTGCCAAAGTGGAACAAATTGTCAATGAAAAACCTGGAACAGTGATGATCTACCCCTTAGTCTTAGAAGATAAAGTTTGGTTGTTGATGTAAACAGGTAATACACTTAATACATCACCAAAATTTAGAGTTGCCAAAAAAGTTGAACTTAAACTCAGCCGAGATGAATTAGGAAAAGCAGTCAAAGATTTTCGTGATTTGTTAGAGTGTGAACATTGTGGTAATGAACAAACCAAACAAGTACAAGCAGCTAGCAAAAAACTCTACAACTGGCTGCTTAAGCCTTTAGAAGCAGAATTAAAAAACAATCAGGTTAAAAATATTGTCTTTGCACTTGATCGGGTAACGCGCTATATACCCATAAGTGCTTTATTTGATGGTAAGCATTACTTAATTGAAAATTACACAATCCACACCATCTTATCAGCAAGTGTGACTGATGTAGAGGATAAATTACCAGCAAATATCCAAGATACCTCGATTTTAGCGATGGGAATGACTCAGGGGGCTTCAGTTCCAGTCCCATGGATGTCTCAACCCGATAAGTTTGCTGGGTTATCGAATGTCAGACAAGAGATAGATGCTATTGTGAAAAATAATACTAATAATCAAGGCATTTATCCAGGACAGAAATTTCCCGATGCAGCCTTTGACTTTCATCGCTTACAAGATAACTTGACAGGGAAAAAGATTTTACATCTAGCTACTCACGGTAGGTTTGTACCAAAATTCAAAGATGCATCTTACCTATTGTTAGGAATAAGAAAACCACTGACTATTCCTCAAATTCAAGCTTTAACAGGTTTAAGCAACATTCACTTGGTAGTGTTATCTGCTTGTCAAACTGCTCTTGCTGATCGTCAACAGGACGGCATAGAAATCGCTAGTTTAGCTTACTATTTTCTCAACGGTGGAGCCAAAGCAGTAATAGCTTCACTTTGGCAAGTGAACGATACAAGTACCAAAGACTTGATGCAACATTTCTACACCTATCTTGCTCAAAATCCCCAACTTACAAAAGCTGAGGCTCTACGTCTTGCCCAATTATCTTTACTTCACGGCAAGCAGGTCGCTATAGATGATATTAAGCGAGGGGCGATTAATCTTGAACCAGTCCCTGGTAAACTAAGTCAACAAACCTCGACTGGTGCTAACTTCGCTCATCCTTACTATTGGGCTCCATTTATTTTGATTGGTAATGGAATGTAAGGTGAACTGGAGCGCAGAATTAGCGATTGAAATTAAAACGCCCGTTTACCTTCTCACCTTTGATATCTCCAGTAATTTTCACTTGATATTGACCAGTTGCTTTGTCAGGTAGTATGCCTGTGTAGTGTTTGTCATCAGCATCATAGTTCAAAGGAACAGTCTTTTGTTTTCCATCAGGTAACTGAACTTGGGCTATGACTTTAGCATTAGGTACTGCTTGGTGATTATCCCCCTTTAACAGATATAAATCCATGTGAGTTTTATTCGCTTCCTTTTCAGGAACAAACTCTAAATGGTAAGCGCCTGTCTCCACAACTTGCCCTCCATGAGATTTACCATGTTCTCCCTCTGTTTTAGTAACAGCAGAAGCAGAGGGAGAAGGTTGGGTGCTTGCGCTCGGAGTAGCTACCCCTTTAGAAGCAGGAGCATTTTCATTGTTAGCTGTGGGATTGCTGTTACTACAAGCTCCCAAAAAAAGCAATCCTACACTTCCTAAAACAATCAAACCTGACTTGAACATTGATCGACTCCTCATTAATAGCTAATCATCAAGAAAATGATAGAAAAATACGTCTATGACATGGCATTTGTCACAACTTCAACGTCTTGTATCTCTTGATTTGTGTCTCTCGGAACCAAAAACTTCCCAAAATAAGAATACAAAGCAGGAATAACTAATAAAGTTAATGCTGTAGAGGTAAACAATCCTCCCAAAACCACTACTGCTAATGGCTGCAAAATTTCTTTGCCAGCACCAGAGCCAATTACCAAAGGAACCATACCCAACGCTGATGAGAAAGCGGTCATCAAAATGGCAACTAATCGCTCCATGGAGCCTTCAACTAAAACTTCATGTAACGGGATACTATTTGCCAACTTGTGGTTGTAATTATCAACTAATAATAAACCATTACGAGTGGCTACACCGAATAGAGTAATAAACCCAACCATTGAAGCAACAGAAATAATTCCCCCGCTTAAAGCAACCGAAATAACACCCCCAACCAATGCCAAGGGCAAGTTAATCATAATCATGATAGTACCGGGAATTGACCTAACAGCAAAATAAATGAGTATCGTAATGGTAATGAATGCAAAAAAGCTAGCCCAAATTAAAGTTTGTGTAGCTTGTTCTTGCGCTTGGAACTGACCTCCATATTGAATGTAGTACCCAGAAGGTAATTGTACTTTTTGCTTAACTTGGTTCCGAATATCATTGATAACAGAACCTAAATCTCGGTTTTTCACATTCGCAGAAACAACAATTAAACGAGAAACATTTTCCCTGTTTATGGTATTGGGACCAGTACCGTAGTCAACTTTAGCAACTTGAGAAAGAGGAATTTTCTGCCCGTTAGGAACATCTATGAGAAAATTACGGATAGTTTCTAAATTGTTCCGAGCACTTTCAGTTAACCAAACAACAAGGTCAAATACTTGTTGCTGTTCCAAAACTTGAGAGACGACTTGTCCATTGAGAGCAGTTTCAATAATTTGAGCTAAATCACCAACAGACAAACCGTAACGAGAAGCAGCAGGACGGTCAAACTTAATTTGTACCTGTTTGACGGGTACTTGGAGTTCTAGCTGTAAATCTACTATGCCAGGAATATTACGAATAGCTGATTCTACTTGTTTGCCTGCAGTAAGAAGTTGTTCTAAATCAGAGCCAAAGATTTTAACTGCGATCGCACTCCTTACTCCCGATAACACCTCATCCATTCGGTGAGAAATAAACCCACCAATATTAGCTGCTACTCCTGGTAACTTGGCAAATTCCTGACGCAGTGTTTCAATACTTCGCTCACGATTTTTTATCCCCGCATCACTCAGTTCAACATCCAATTCTCCAAAGTTGACCCCACCAACATCACTATCCCCAGGTGCACGTCCTGAACGTAACTGTAAAGCTGCAAATCTTTTATCATTTTTTAGGGCATCTTGAATCGCCAAATTAGCTTTGTTAGTTGCTTCTAAAGATTCCCCAGGATAAAGAGAAGTAGCGATAACGAGTGACTTTTCTTGAAACTCAGGCAAAAACACACGTCCCAATGATGGCAGAATCACCACTGAAGCGACAAAACTAGCTACAGTTGCAATCAAGATGATCTGAGGGCGACGAATAGAAAACATCAAAGCTGGGCGATATAATCTGTGAGAAAAACGTGCTAGCCAAGTTTCATCATGTGGTAATCGTCGATTGACCAGTAACAACGCACATAATGCCGGAGTCAGTGTTAGTGCTACTAACGTAGACGCTGCAATAGAAAGTAAATAGGACACGCCCATTGGTGTAAAGATACGACCTTCCACACCAGAAAGAGCGAAAATTGGTGCAAAAACAACAGCTATAATAATTGTAGAAAATAGCACACTAACGCGAACTTCTACCGAGCCATTAAACACGACTTTTAAAGGGTTGATGGGTGTTCCTGCTTGCTGATTCTCCCGCAGACGACGATAGACATTTTCCATGTCTACAATGGCATCATCTACAACCGAACCAATAGCAACAGCCAATCCCCCCAAAGTCATCGTATTAATGCCTTGCCCAGTCCAATTTAAAATCATCATTCCCAGCAGCAAAGACAAAGGCAGGGCACTCAGACTAATAATAACCGTCCGCCAATTCATTAGAAATAGAATCAGAACAGCAGAAACGATGATCATCCCATCACGTAAAGCTTCCTCGACATTCTTAAGGGAAGCTTCGATAAAATTTTCTTGGCGGAAAGTCACGTTTACTCGTACGTCTTCAGGCAAGGTGGCTTTAATTTCTTCCATTGCAGCTTCTACTGCGCGGGTTACAGTTGGAGTATCTGCTTGCGGCTGTTTGTTAACCACCACCACAACTGCCTTCTTGCCGTTTAAAGTAGCGTCGCCACGTTTTAGTTGTGCACCGATTTTGACATCAGCCACCTGACCTAATAGTATAGGTGTGCCATTTTTAGCGGTAATTGCTGATTGCTTGAGATCGTCTATAGACTCAATTCGCCCAACTTCCCGAACTAATAACTCTTGGTCAGGATTAATTAAAAATCCCCCAGGAGCATTAACATTAGCTTTCTGTGTCGCTTCTGTAACTTCCTTGAAAGAAATATTAAATGCTTTCAGCTTATCTGGATCGACCAGCACTTGATACGAGCGTACATCCCCACCAAATACTACAATTTGGGTTACACCGGGAACCGCCAATAGGCGATTTTTCACTTGCCAATCAACAATACGCCGCACTTCCATTAAAGGAGTTGTTTCAGAGGTAAAAGCATATTTTATTACAGCACCCAACGGTGAATTTACAGGAGAAATTTGTGGTGATTCTACTCCTTTGGGTAACTGACCTTGAGCTTGTTGTAACCTTTCTGTTACTAGCTGGCGAGCACGATAAATTTGTGTATCCCAGCTAAAAATGACTTTCACAACAGATATGCCTACCGCAGAAGAAGAACGTACTGTTTCCACTCCTGGAGTACCGTTAATGGCACTTTCTATTGGTCGAGTCACCAGGGATTCAACCTCTTCTGGTGCTAGTCCTGGTGCTTCGGTTTGAATTTCCACTTGCGGGGGTGCAAATGCCGGAAAAACGTCCAGCGGCATTTGTGTCAGGACTCGAAATCCCCATAAACTAATAATGATCGAGGCGATGACAACCAACCACCTTTGTTGGATCGACCACTTCACGACGTTATTGAGCATTTTCTAGACCCTTTAAGGGATACGTGCTTTCCAATGCTGCTCAGTCAGTTGAGATGAGTAGCAATGTTTCGCTGTTTAGCACTGTACTTAATTTCTCAAACCGAAATGAAATTAGGATGAAATTTACGTTTTTTGGTTAAGGTATTGCGATTGAAAAAAAAGCGTTTTGTGCCGACTACAACGATACCCCAGTAGTCGGCGAATACAGAAATTTATGCCATTGCTGTAGCCATCTGGCGGCAAGATTCAGCGCAGCGGCGACAAGATGCAGCACAACGTTTGCAGTGATCGCTGTTATGTTTCTCGCACTCACTCGCACAACGCTCGCAAGCTTCAGCACAAACTCCGCACATTTGAGCATGGAGAGCCGAATTGCGAGACATCAATCGGGCGCAGAGTGTACAGGTGTCAGCACAGTCCCGACACAACTTAATACATTCAGTCATCATTTGTACCATGTCGCTAGTTAAGCAGGCATTGGCACAGTTTTCACATTCATGTAGGCAATCAAGACAAGCCTGAATGCAAGTTTCAAGCTGGGATTGGTGAGATTGAACTGTCGTCATAATCTATCTCCGGTAATCTAGAGTCATTAATGTGACAAGAAGCAGTATTTATACTTCTTTGCTTTGACTCTAAGAAATGATTGGAGCGATCGCGTCTTCCTAATGAGAGGATAATTATTTGTTACTAATTATATATAAGAAATTTCATCCCAATTTCATTTGTATATACATAATTGTTTTATTTGTTGTTGAGATCACAACGATTTCATCCCAATTTCATCTCTAGCTG
>NZ_JAAKGC010000029.1:0-51427 GCF_017591665.1 Aetokthonos hydrillicola CCALA 1050
CAACAAAAAAAAAAAAAAACCACCCGGGGGGTGCGGAGAGGGGGGGGGGGGGTGTGGGGGGGGGGGGGGGGGGGGGGGGGGGGGGGTGGGGGGGGGGGGGGGGGGGGGGGGGGTGGGTGGTGTTTTGACTATCTCCTCCTCCTGTGCTCCCTGGAAAAGCCCCCCCTGCTCCCTACTCCCTCTCCCAGACAAAAAACCGCCACTAGATTAGGGCGGTCTGGTTAAGCAATCGGAGGGTACTTTGAGCTTACTCTGCTAATTTTGGAATTGTTGTAGTAGAATTTACACTTGTGAGCAAGATAATTCGCTGAATCGAACTAATGCCTTCCGTATGCATTCATTGGTTCCTTAATAAAGCGAATGTAGAGATGTTTGAACGTAGACTTAATGACGCGAGGCATACCAAAATCAATGGGTAAGAACTTATCTGGTAGTCGCCAATCGTCTATTCGTAGTACATCTGGATATAGTAGGGGAAAGTGGATTGCTTCCAGTTCTGGGCAGACTCCTAGCCGCATTGAAGCAGCAACAGTGGGCACTTGTTGGGGTGGTACATTCAAAATTTCCACCATTGCGCGATCTAAGGCAAATACATCTGTTGCGGCTGCCAAAATTCCTAGTGGACGAGGTTCACCATTGCTAGGACCGTTACCTTCATGACCGATGATGCCATCTAGTATAGTCAAGTTAGGATTGATAGCTCTAGCTGTTTCGACTAGCATCTCACCAAATCGGTTGGCGTCTTTTCCCGCTTCCATGTGCCACCAAGCCTTCATTTTACCAGGAACGCAACCAAATAAGTTCTTGGTGCCCAAAGTCAGTACAAGTTGGCTATGTGATTTCACTTTGGGTAAGTTAATCACGACATCCGCCTCCATTGCTTCTTTGCACAAAAGCAGGTGATTAAACTCTTCGCTAATTATTTCGTAACGCTGACCATGAAAATCAACAATTGGGATATTCAATTCTTCTAAAATAGGTAAATACCCATTTGCCACTGCTACTCCCTTAGCGCTACCAAAAGCAGGGCTATCCCCTAAAAAAGGTTTACCACCGATTTCAATGACCATCTGGGCAACTACATAAACTAATTCTGCACGAGTGGTACATTCTTTAGTAGGGCGTGAGCCTGTCAATAAATTCGGTTTGAGTAAGACACGGTTTCCAGGCTTAACAAATGCCGCCATTCCCCCAAACGGTTCTAGCAGTGTTTCTATAGACTCTCTGAGTCTTTCTCGTGCGTATGAATTTGCGCGAATTAAGCTGACGGTTTGCATAGTTGGTTATGAGTTAGTGGTTCAAGGTTAATATAGCAACCAGGGAGCAGAGGAGCACAGGAGCAGGAATCAGTCCAACCCCCAATGCCCCATGCCCTATGCCCTATGCCCCATGCCCGATCCCCCTAACCGCCAACAATCTCACTCATTTGTTCCAAGTTCAGTACTTTGGCTAATTCTGTTTCATCCATCAGGCCTTTTTCTAGTACAATTTGTCGTAGGGATTTACCTGTTTCTAAAGACTCTTTCGCTACAGCAGCTGCATTTAAATAACCAATATGGGGGTTTAATGCTGTGACTAAAGCTAAACTTCCTTCTGCATAGGCTAAACAACGCTCTTGGTTGGCGATAATTCCTTCGATGCAGCGCTCAGTAAGTACACTAATGGTATTGCCAAGAATCTCGATACTATGAATCAGGTTATAGGCGATGAGAGGCATCATAACATTTAGTTCTAATTGTCCTGCTTGTGCTGCTAGAGCGATCGCGCTATCATAACCCATGACCTGAAAACTCACCATTGATGTCATCTCTGCCATGACAGGGTTATACTTACCTGGCATAATTGAAGAACCTGGTTGTACAGGGGGTAGTTGAATTTCTTTCAACCCAGTTTTTGGTCCAGAATCCATTAGGCGCAAGTCGTGAGATATTTTGACTAAATCCTGCGCTAGGTTACGCAAAGCACCAGAAACACTCACAAATGGTGCCATGCTTTGCATTGCTGCCATGAGGTGGGGTGCTGGTTCTAGTGGACAGTTAATCAATTCTGAGAGCGTTTGTACTACACTGGCGCGATATTTAGGGTGGGTATTCAACCCTGTTCCTGCTGCACTACCTCCTAAACCCAGTACCATCAAATCTCCTGAAGCGGTATGTATACGGTTTTGGTGATC
This sequence comes from Aetokthonos hydrillicola CCALA 1050, assembly GCF_017591665.1. GTDB lineage: Bacteria > Cyanobacteriota > Cyanobacteriia > Cyanobacteriales > Nostocaceae > Aetokthonos > Aetokthonos hydrillicola. Next base: position 2,174 of record NZ_JAAKGC010000029.1, read on the forward strand.
TGTGAGGATGTACGCCCAAGCACGAAAATTCTCTCCTAACCTCACTGGTACGGCGTCTTGCATGTGAGTTCTGCCGGATCTAACAATATCTTGGTATTGGGCAGCTTTTTTCTCTAATGCTGCTATTGCTCCCTCAAGGGCTGGGTGTAATGTTTTTGATAATGCTAATAGCCCTCCAATGCGAATTGCTGTGGGGATGACATCATTGGTAGACTGGCCATAGTTTACATGGTCGTTGGGACTAACTTGCTTATAATTGCCTTTCTCATAGCCGAGAATTTCTAAGGCACGATTTGCTAGTACTTCATTAACGTTCATATGATGAGAAGTCCCAGCACCAGCTTGATAAACATCCACTACAAATTGATCGCGAAACTTGCCACTAAGGACTTCGTCTGCTGCTTGAACAATTGCTTTACTGATTTTTTGATCAATGCAGCCTAGTTCGCCGTTTACAATTGCTGTAGCTTTTTTTATGAGTATACAAGCATCTACGTAAGTGGATAAGGGCTTAATGCCGCTAATTGGGAAGTTTTCTATTGCTCGCAGTGTTTGAATACCGTAGTAAGCGCTACTGTTAAGAGAGCGATCGCCCATGGAATCTCGCTCTATTCTGACTTGTGAATCTGTTTGTTCAGTCATATCCATGTTGAATTTTAGGTTAGGAGCAAATTATCATGCCTATTGTCCATGAACGACTGCTGAAATCCAAGCTTTTATTTACGCCGTACTGTGTAGTGTATTCTGAACGCCAGGTGCTTTAAGCCGGGAAACCCGTAAGGGCGCACTGGCTCCTCCTGACTCCTGACTCCTGAATTCTTCTTTATGACTCTACCTAACTGGATTACTTTCTCTCGGCTTCTGGGGATACCATTTCTGCTTTATGGTTTACACAATCCTACACCTGAATCTCGGTTGGTGTGTTTGGCAATTTTTCTTGTGGCAGCGCTAACTGATTGGTTGGATGGCTACTTAGCACGAAAACTCAACCAAATCAGTGATTTGGGTAAGTTTCTTGATCCTTTAGTCGATAAATTGTTGGTGCTTGCGCCGTTATTGGCTTTGATTGAATTGGGACAAGTTCCTGCTTGGGGAGTGTTTCTAATTTTAGCGCGGGAATTGGCGATCGCTGGTTGGCGGGTTAATCAAAGTACGATTACAGGGGCGAATATTTGGGGTAAGCTCAAAACTGTCAGTCAAATAGTGGCGATCGCACTTTTAATCGCTCCTTTACCAGAAAGATGGCTGTTAACTGCCCTGATTAGTTTTTGGGTTTCTGTGGCTTTAACAATAATTTCTGGAGTTATTTACCTTTTGCCTTCCAGAGACGTAGTTTCTGTACATGATGGTTAATGGTTCGTAGTTGCGCTTCAGCGCCCACATCGCAACTACGAACCAAAAGGCTACGAATTTATGCAAAGTTGTACTTAGCCTTTTGATAAGGCTAAGGCAGAACTATTTGCAGCGAATCGACAAGTCTTCTTATTTTGCGGAAGCGCTCAAGTATAGGGGTTGGCTCAATTGCGAAAGCACGGAATTTATACCGTCTAGTGCAGGTGGAGGATTCTTGAGAAATTGTGCAGAGCTATGATTAATCAAATTATTATAAGCCTTCATTGCCCGCACTAATTGAGATGGATTGACTTGAATTTCAGAATTATTTCCTTTGCCTAGCAAGCCATGCAAACTATTAACAAGTTGCTGAGCCTGAGTTTCTGTTATACCATTCTGACCATCGCTTAATGCGGTTAATATTCTTCTACTACCCTTGACATCGTCAGACGTTAAAATGTGTAGTAAATCCTCTTGTGTCTCTAGAGTGAGAGATTTACCATGTGGTAAAGTTAAGTGCTTGTTTTGCAGCAGAATTTGTACACTTCTACCAATTCGATTGATCTGCCATCGTATTTGTGAAGGAAAAGTAAAATGACTGCCTGTAATAATTGTGCCACTAATATCCGACAGTTTTGTTTTTATGTTAAAGGGAAGTTTTTGAGGTTGATTAGAGGGGGTTTTAGCTTGAGCAGGTAGAAATACTTGACAAAGCATGAAAGCTGCAAAAGTCAAGCTTACAGATAGATGAAATGGAAAATGTTTAATGTTAGTCATTGTAGTTTTACCTCAAGAATGTAGAAACAATAACCAAAACTAGAAAGAGTAACCAAAACCAGCACCCAGAACAAATCTGGCACCATCACCAGCATTACCTGTAACATCAGCTACAGCTGGTGTAATAACAATAGGAATCCTTCGGAAAGGAGCAATAGAAGTACCTATCGTCAAATCCTGACCAGTCCAATCAGCAATTAGGGATATAGGTTCAGCTATTCTTAACGCCACACTACCAAAGACATTAACTGAGTCTATACCTTTTTGAACATCGTATTCTGAACGAAAACGACCGCCACCTAAACCCAGCGATACAGTAATACTACTGAAGAGTTTAGTAGCGTCGTTCTTTAGTAGAAAAACTTTGCTAGCAACTCCATAGATACTGGTTCCTGCATCCGGAACACCAAATTCAGCTGCATCTTCTATCCCAAAAGCGATCGCCAACGCATTAGGGAACAAATGGTGAAGCTTCAAACTAATACCTCCGTTAGTGAAAAAACCTTCTCTAAAAGTGGAAAAAGAAGAAATAGCAACTTCTAAACCTACTAATTTGCTGTCTCCTAGACCAAATCCGAACACTACTCCGCCATCATTTTGATGAGTATAGCGTGTTCTGGTTTGATAACTAGCTCCCACAAAAACATCACCATACTCCGCACCAAATGCTATAGGACTAGCAACAGATGATCCAGGGGTACTGATAATTCCTCCTGTATTTTTATTGGCATTACTTGAAGGGATGGGTGGAAAGAGAAAACGTTGCCTTAAATCTTCAAGCTCGTCTGTCTGAGAATTTGTATTTTTTGGTGGTTCATTCTTCGTAAGAAGATAGCCGTTCTCCGTCGAGTGAGGTACATCCTCAAGGTCAAAATTCTTGACAGAAAAAGGCTGAATATCCCTCATTAGTTCAGGAAAAGCTATAGATTGAGATATACTCTTAGTTTTTCCAGTCTGTTGCCAATTGTCTGATAAATCTGCGGCTTTTCTACTTATTTTTGTCCTGTTTGTTAATTCCTCGTTAAAAGTATTTAACTCTTGGTAGTCAGATTTAGGAGGGGTAGCACCCTGAGCAAGATGGTTTGGGAGATGCGATTTTAAAGAACTGGCTGCAACTGTAGCTGTCTTGTTCAAAGTAGCATCAGCCCTGTAAGCAAAATTACTAGAAGCAAAAACTGCTAAACAAACTGGAATATTCCAAATACGTATATAAGTCATTCTATTTCTTAGAAGTGGCAGAGTTGTTTGCTTCTGGTTTTAAAGAAAGTAGATACTCCAAATCTCAGATTTTGCAATGTAGAATTTAACAGTGTATTGACTCTTCCCTACGACAATATTTTTAATAAATCTTAAGGTGATTTCCGAGAAAGAAAATACCCGGGGAGTGCGAGTTTCGACTTCGCTCAACTCACGATCTCTCAGTTGGTTGAGCGAAGTCGAAACCAACGGCAGCGGTATATTTATTCCTGGACGAGGTTTTTAGCAGTATTTATCATTCTGATTCCTGGCTCCTGACTCCTGAATTCTTCTTTATAAAACATCTTTTTTTCATTTAATAAAAATTTCTTCCTCTTTTCGCTGCCTTTCCCAAGCCAGAGTAGTGTAAACAATTTTGTCGAGGTTATTATATTTAGGTCGCCAACCTAAAACTTTGTAAATTTTATCTGCACTGGCAATAACACAGGCTGCATCTCCTGGACGACGCTCTGTTTCAATCACGGGGAAATCTACTCCAGAAATTTCCTTAACCTGTTCAATGACTTGCCGCACACTATATCCTTCGCCATAGCCACAGTTGAGAATTTGACTTTGATGATCTTGTTCTAAGTAACTCAAAGCATCGAGATGTGCTGCTGCTAAGTCTTCAACATGAAGATAGTCTCTGATTCCTGTACCGTCTGGCGTAGGAAAATCAGCACCGAAAATGTGAACTCCTGGTCTGCGTTTGAGTGCTGCATCGCACGCAACTCGAATCAAATGAGATGCGTCTTTTGACATCTGTCCCAGTTTTCCAGAAGGGTCTGCTCCAGCAACGTTGAAATATCGTAGAATTACGTAGCGTAGAGAAGAGGCGGCACTATAGTCGCGAATTAGCCATTCGCTAGAAAGCTTTGACCGTCCATAGGGGTTAATTGGCAGTGTTGGAGCAGACTCTGTGACGGGGTTTTCTGTTGGTTGACCATATACTGCTGCTGTACTGGAAAAGATGATTTGATTGACTCCTGTCAGACGACAACAATTGAGCAAGTTCAGAGTGTTTTGCGTGTTGTTGGTGTAGTAGTTGAGAGGATGGGTGACTGATTCTGGTACGCTCAAACTGGCAGCAAAGTGTAGTACTGCACTAAATTGATGGTTGATAAAGACTTGGTTGAGGAGATCTAAATCTCCTAAATCGCCAATAATCAAATCACCGTATAGTACTGCCTTCGGTGAACCCGTAGAACAATTGTCATACACCACCACATCATAACCGGCTTCACCCAACTGACGTACTACATGAGAGCCGATGTAACCAGCACCCCCAGTCACTAAGACTTTCTTATTCATCGACCTTTACCTAATAAGACGACCCTAATAGTTTTGAAGAAAATTGCGAGATCTAACCAAAAGGAATAATTTTTGATGTAGTACAAGTCATAAGCTAGCTTTTCGTAAGCATCCTCAATTGACGCTCCGTAAGGATACAGAACCTGTGCCCAGCCTGTGATTCCCGGTTTGACTAAATAGCGTACGTCATAGTACGGAATCGCTTTTCTGAGCTTGGCATCAAATTCTGGGCGTTCTGGACGCGGACCAATTAGGCTCATTTCTCCACGAAGCACATTCCAGAGTTGAGGTAGTTCGTCGATGCGCGTTAATCTGAGGCAGTAACCGACTCTAGTTATGCGTGGATCGCGTTGGCTTGCCCATTGTACACCACGTTTCTCGGCATCCTTATACATCGAACGGAATTTGTAAACCCTGAAAGGCTGACTATTGAGCCCTGTTCGTAGTTGACTGTAGAAAACTGAGCCGGGACTATCTAATTTAATTGCTAGTGCTACCAATAGCATGAGTGGAGAGAGCGCGACGAGTAGTAGCAATGCCGTAATCGTGTCTATTAAGCGTTTTAGCTTCCAGCTAACGCGAGAAGACATTAAGTTAAAGCCGACATTGAAAATAAACCAGGTATCTTGCAGTAGGAATGACGGGAGTTTGTACCACAAGCTTTCGTAATAATCTGGTAGCTTGTAAACCGGTATTCCACGCAGGCGCATTTGCATCAAATGGTGTAATTGCGCATCGGATAATTCTACTTCTGTTGCTACCAAGACACCTGACCACGATAGAGACATCCAGTCAGGTAAATCAGAAAGGCTACCCATTCCGTTGATACTATTCTTTGGTAACTGATTAATATTTTCTAGGTTTTCAGTCAGAACAACCAACCGCCCTAGGGGGTTGAGTTTTTGGAAGTCTTGGACAAATTTGACTGTACTGTCTCCAGTACCTAAGACTAGCCAGCGACTTTGCTCGGCGTGCGATCGCACCCAACTAGCTCCCCATAAGCGTGAGATCACAGCCCAGATAGTAAATATTGCAAGACTTGGTAGCAAAACACTGCGCCACAAAAGAGGGTTTTGTCTCCACGCCCCAGACAAGTAAATTAATGCAGCACTAACTCCGGCCACAAATGCATTACATAGTATGATTCGAGCCGGAACTCGCAAACCAGCAATTTGGCTATCTGGTTTATATGTGTCCGCCAAATAAAAAACTGAGAGAGTCAGCAAGATTAATCCACACACCATCAGATTAAACTCGCTCAGTAGTTTGCCCCAGCGTAACCAAAAGCCAAATTGTAAACAAACAACTAAGGAAAAAATATCACTTAGTGAAAGGAACACAGGGAGACTGCGGACTTTCGGTATGTTATTGCTTGTTGAGATGTTCCAAAAAGTTTGGGTTGACATTATCTATTATCAGTATTCTGTAGTATGTATTTTTTAGTTTGTTGGAGTTATGACGTAGATACTACCCAGATTTCTTATGAGGACCCTCAGCAGGAAAATACAGCGATTTGGCAAGGTACATCGGTTAGAGACCGACGCCGTTGGTCTCTAAGTTTTGGGTGTACTTCGCCCGATACAAATCAGTAGTATATTACAAATGTAATTAGTGTAATTTAATACATTTCAATAGCTTAACCGCTTCTACCAGAAAGTATAGTTTGTTCTACGAAATTTTTAAAAAAATTAATATTTGCTTGATTTTACGAAGTTAATATAAAGTTTTTTAACTGTGACTTGCCAGATCTCATATACTGCGATTACTCTGAGGTGAAAAAAGTTACTGGCTTAGCTCTCTAAAGCTAAGCTGACCCAAAGAGGTGGACTTGTACCGCTAGCCTGGTAGATAAGGAAACCTTCTTCGCACTACCATCTGTCTGATTAATCGTTATAATGCCAGTACTTTTCCATATCCTTGTGTTGTAATTATATGTAATTAGCTTTGCGTATTTCTACAAGGAGGCTCTCGCTAGATCGGATCAAACGTTAGGAGTGAGAGGAGTTTTTTATCTTTTATCATCAGGTCAATGGATTCTAAGCACCAAGACAAAGACCAAGAACAATTTTACGATTTACAACACTACTGGCTGCTTGTCAAAAGACGTTGGCTGCCAATAGCAGTTGTGAGTAGCTCTGTTCTTGGACTCGCAGCGTTAGTTACTTATCGGCAAAAACCTGTCTATCAAGCAGAAGGCAAACTGCTTTTTGACACAAACGAGAATGCCTCAAAGCTAACAGATTTGACTGACAAGGTTGTACAATTTGGTGGTGGGGGGAACCTCAGTAACCCACTGGATACACAAGCCGAGGTGATTCGCTCAATCCCAATTGTGCAGAAAACCATTACTGATCTAAAGTTGAAAGATGGTAAAGGGGAACCCTTAGAAGTTCAGAGCTTTCTGGGAAAATTAAATATTAAGAGTGTTAAGAACACGGATGTTTTGACTGTTTCTTACAAGAGTCACAATCCTCAAGAAGCTGCAACTGTAGTCAATTCGCTGACGCGTAATTATCTAGAGAACAATATTCGCACTAAACGCGCACAGGCGAGAGCAGCGCGGGAATTCTTGAGCAAGCAATTGCCTTTAGTGGAGGAAAGAGTAGCGCTAGCAGAGGCTGAGGTGCGTGAGTTTAAAGAAAAAAACAATGTGGTTGCTTTGGAGGAAGAAGCGAAAGCAGGGGTAGAAAGTCTTAAGGCTCTATCAGCCGAGATTACCAAAGCTCAAGCCGATTTAACTGATGCCAAAACTCGCCATCAAGCTTTGCAAAGTCTACTGACATTGAATTCGCAACAGGCTGTGACGTTCTCAAACTTGAGCCAATCCTCAGGTGTAGGGCAGATACTTACAGAATATCAGAAGGTGCAAGACCAGTTAGCTGTGGAGCGGACTCGCCTGACTAATAGACACCCGATGATCATCAGTATGTTGGAAAAACAACAAGCTCTAAAAAAGCAACTGCAATTGCGAGTTGCTGAGGTTGAGGGCAATTCGCAATCAGTGTCAGAGCCAAATTTGCAGTTAGGAAAACTGAAGCAAACCTTGAGTGAGGATTTGGTGAAGTTAGACCATGAAGAGTTGGGATTGGGAAACCGATTAGCTGTTTTCCGGAAGGAATTTCTGCTTTACCAACAACGGTTAAGAATGTTGCCTAAACTTGAACAACAACAGCGAGAGCTAGAGCGACGGTTGCAAGTGGCGCAATTTACCTATCAAGAACTGCAAAAGCGATTTCAGGAAGTTTTACTGCAAGAGAACCAGACTATTGGCAATGCAAGAGTGATTACCGAGGCTTTAATGCCGAAGAACAGTATTTCTCCTCGCATTCAACAGAATTTGTTGCTGGGTGGTTGCTTGGGCATCTTACTGGGTGTGGGAACGGCTCTAATGCTGGAATCTCTTGATAAATCTCTGAAGACCATTGAGGAAGTCAAGCGAGTGTTGGACTATCCATTGCTCGGTTCCATTCCACGAGTTGATGAAAAAACTAAGGAGAGTGAAGGCGAGAGTCGGCAAGAGTTACCTGTACTCAACAACCCTCATTCTGGGGTAACGGCGGCTTTTGAGATGCTCCAGACTAACCTAGGTTTTACTCTCTCGGATAAAACATTGAAAGTGATTGTGGTGAGTAGCGCAGTTAAAGGTGAGGGAAAGTCTTATGTTGCAGCTAACTTGGCAGTAGCCATAGTGCAGATGGGGCGTCGAGTGCTATTGGTGGATGCTGATATGCGTCTCCCTCGCCAACAGCAGATTTGGCAAAGACCCAATTTAATGGGGCTAAGCCATATACTAGTAGGTCAAGCTGAGTTACAAACCACTGCCCAAGAAGCACTAGTTAACCTGGAGGTGCTAACTGCGGGGACAGTTCCGCCTAACCCAGCAGCCCTACTGGATTCACAGCGGATGGCAGGGTTACTCGAAGAAGTCGCCAGAGACTATGATTTTGTGATTATCGACACTCCACCATTGAATATGTTTCCTGATGCTATGCTTTTGAGCAAGCTGGCAGATGGACTGCTACTGGTTGTTCGTCCTGGCATCGTTGACTCGGCTGCGGTTAGTACGGCAAGAACGCTACTCGATCAGTCACGATCTCAGGTTTTGGGAATGGTAGTGAATGGAGTTACAGGTGAAAGTCATTACGGTCGTTACTATTACAAAGGATATTACGGCTCGAAAGGGTCTGATAAAGATCGCGCAACGGAGGGTAATTTAATCAATTCCTAATAATTTTGACTAAAAAATCAAGTATCCACTAAACAAAAAAAAATTGAAATTCTCTCTATTCTATGTATTCCGTGTATTCCAAACTTTTAAAAATCTTCTATGCGTCTTGCAGTTCTTGTTACACATCCAGTTCAGTATTTTGCACCTGTTTTCCGAGAGCTAGCACAGCAACCAGATTTAGAGGTAAAAGTCTTCTTTGGCTGCAATCACGGAGTCATTCCTTCCCAAGATCCAAACTTTGGTGTTGTTTTTAAGTGGGATTGCCAACCAACAGTAGGTTTTGAACACCATTTCCTGTCTACAAGTTCGCTGGTAAACTTGCAAGGTTTAGCGGGTGTCAGATTAGCAACTAAAGCCGCTGTTGCTATCAGCCGTTACAAACCTGATGCTGTATTAATTTTTGCTTATTCACCTGCTTTCATTACAACCAGTACTCTTCTGTTGCATATACTAGGACACAAGCTGATGCTAAGAGCAGAGACGACAGATGAAGCATTAACACGTTCCTGTTTCAAGGATAAAATACGCCAGTTTATATTGAGTTGCTACTATCGACAATTTACTCATTTTTTCCCTATTGGCACTAATTCTATCAATCATTACTGCCGGATGGGGGTTGATAAGAGTCGCCTAACAGTAGTTCACTACGCTATTGATACAGACTTTTTTCAAAAACAGGTGGATTACTGGCTACCACAAAGAGAATACTTGCGACATAAGGCAGGTATCGGACAGCAAGATTATGTTTTGCTCTACTGTGGCAAGATGTTTAGAGCCAAAAATCCTTTAGTGATTCCTGAAGCTATAGGAATGCGATCGCCAGTAGAAAGGGGAAAAATTTGGCTGCTTGCTGTAGGAGATGGTGAATTAAGAGAACAATTTGAACGAATAGCGAAAGCACAGCTAGGGGAAAGAGCTATTTTTGTAGGTTTCAAGAATCAATCAGAATTAGGACAGTATTATGCAATGGCAGATGCTCTCATTTTACCTTCTCAGAGTGGTGAAACTTGGGGATTAGTTGTTAATGAAGCTTTACAGTTTGGTTTAAAAGTTATCGTCAGTGACAAAGTTGGCTCAGCAAAGGATTTGATAACAGACGATAACAAGGGTTGGATTTTTCACTCGGGAAATGTGGGTGAATTATCCAAAATGATTTCAGAAGCAATTATGGTAACTAAATGGTCTTCAGCAAATTGGGAAACTTTACCTCATCCGAAAAAATTAGCTGAAGCTGTTTACTTAAAGGTAAGAGTTTATGATTAAATTCAGATTTAGTGATATCCGCTCAAACAATATAGTTGGCAAGTCTCTTCGCTTTCCTTTATCTTTCTTACCCTCAACAACTGTGGTTCCTATAATGCAGGGTCCCGGAAGAGGGATGAAGTGGATTGTGGGAAGTGGAGTACACGGAATGTGGCTAGGTTCCTATGAAGCAGATAAACAGCAGCTACTTACCAAATTACCTCTTGAAGGCACTACAGTTTTAGATATTGGTGCAAATGTTGGTCTTTTCAGTATTTTGCTGAGTCGCTTAGTTGGCTCAAAAGGTAAGGTAATATCTTTTGAACCTTTGCCGAGAAATATTGATTTTATTAAAAAACATATTCAATTAAATAAAATCGAAAATATTGCAATTTATTCAGCAGCAATCAGTGACAAAAATGGAGTAATGAAATTTAATACTTCTCCATACAACGCACAAGGATGCCTTGCAGAAAGTGGAGATTTAGAGGTTTCGGTCATGACTTTAGATTCTTTGAAGGATTTAAATCCTCCAGTGAGCTTGGTAAAAATAGATGTGGAGGGTGCTGAAGCGAATGTATTAAGAGGAGGTGAGAAGTTCTTTCAAGCTGACCGTCCAGTTATATTACTGGCTACTCATGGAAAAATACAAGTTAATGATTGCCGAGGTATTCTGGCAAGTTATGGCTATTCTATGGAACAAATTAGCCGAGATTTGTATGGATTAGAGTGTGACGAATGGTTGGCTAAACCTAATCAAATTTCAACATGAAAACTAAACTACTAATTATTGGTGATACTTCAAAGGTTTACTGCGTAGGCTCGATGTTCAGTAGAGCAGCTCAAAGAATGAATTTATCTTTAGCTATCAATGACACAAGTTGGAATAGCTATGCTCCATCTATGAAGTACTTATGGGGACGAGCATTATTTAAACTCACAGGCAAACGTCCTTTAGAATGGTGGTTGTTTAATAAAAGAACAGTAGCTCTCATAAACGATTTTAAACCACAATTAGTCCTTGTAACAGGTATTTTCCCATTAACAAATGAAGTTTTTAATTCTTCTAAAAAAATAAGTGCCAAAGTTGTTAATTTTTTAACAGATGATCCTTTTGTTAAGCAGCTATACTCCTCAATTTTTATTACTAATCTGAAGAAGTATGATTTAGTGATTAGTACAAAAAAAAGAATTATACCTGATTTAATTGCTAGTGGAGTTAAGCAAACTGAATTTCTCCCATATGCCTACGATCCTTTCTGGCATCACCTACCTGATACAGTTTCTGAATTTGAAAAAGAAAAATTTGTAGCTGATATCAGTTTTGTGGGAACTGGTGCTCTAGAACGCTTACCTATGTTAGAAGCAGTAGCTTCATTAGGAAACCTAAACTTAAAACTTTACGGCAATGATTGGAAAAATATATATGTGAAAGGATGGAAAAAGTCACCCGCAGTTTTTGATAATGAATTCCGTTTAGCTATTTACTCATCTAAAATATCTCTGGGTCTGCTACGCAAACGTAGTAGAGATGAATCAACGCAGAGGAGTTTTGAGATAGCTTCCTGTGGTGGATGTGGTATTTACGAAGATTCGCAAGAACACCGTCAAATTTTAGATGGTTATCCCGAGTATGGTTTTTTTTCCTCTCCAATGGACTTGGCAGATAAATGCAAATGGTTACTCGAAAAACCAACGGAACGAGAACAAATGAGACAACTTGGCATCCAGCTTGTAGCTACTGAAGAAAATACTTTTTCAGCTAGGCTTAAAACTATTTTAAATTTGATTAATCTTTCAAATTAACTGGTAAATTACTATGTCCAGAATAATTAAGCATAAAGTGGTACAAAAGATCATATACAGTAGTCTTGGTATTAAGTTATTTCCAAAAATAGCTAATTATTGTTACAATCTCAGTAACGTTATTTTTAACAACCTCCTTAGTCCCGAAATTAATGGAGAATATTGGTTAGTCGATCAGTTTCCGGAGAATAGTATTTTTATAGACGTTGGTTTCAATAATGGAGAATGGTCAGAATATGTACTCAGAGCAAAACAATCAGCAAAAGTATTTGCCTTTGATCCCTGCGTAGATGTTATAGAAAACTACCAAAAAAAATCTGTTAATCTTAATAACCTTGAACTTATTCAATTGGCACTTTCAAATCAGGAAGGAAATCAAGTTTTCTATGATTACGGAGGTAGGAATGGGTGTAACTCACTTGTCAAGAGAAACTTAGACTTCGAGCAATATATTAATATTGAGCCAAAAGAATATATTGTTGAAGTTACCACCCTAGATAACTGGTGTAATCGAGTTGGAGTAAGTCACGTAAATCTTCTCAAGATTGATGCTGAAGGATATGATTTGAACGTTTTGGAGGGAGCTAGCCATCTTCTTGATTCACAGTCTATAGATGTATTTGTATTTGAGTACGCTTCTGGGTGGTTTTCTAATAAGCGTTTCTTGTGGGAGGCTTCTAAGTTCATTGATAATAAGCCATACAGACTCTTCAAGTTGTTTAATGGTTTTCTTGCTCCCTTCGAGTACAAGCTTGAGTACGAGGGTTTGATGAGAGGTATGTTTGTAGGTATATCTAATAAAGAATTTAATTCTCATGTCTTTAAATTACGCAATTTGATATCTGGGTGATAAATTACAAAAATAGCTAACAATAGTGTCGAAAACGTGGTATTTTTCATTTCTTTCAGCACATCCTTAAAAAGTAATTTCTAAAATCATCTAGCCTGTGTCGTTCGTAATTGAAAATACAATTATTCCCTTGGTTTCTTTTCGTGAAGATATTAAAGAACTTTTTGCGCAAACACTCATAGTAATTGGTAGGAAGCCACTAGCATGAATATGAAAATATCGATTGTTGTAGGCGGACGATGGCATGCCTTTGACTTAGCAAGGGAGTTACATGCAGCCGGAGTTTTACATCGCTTGATTACTAACTATCCTAAATTTAAAACCCGTCAATGGGGTATACCAGATGACAAAGTGGTGAGCTTGCCTTTGACACTTTTGATAGGCAAGGCTGCCTATCACATCGGGGGAGAACGGTTGACAATGAAATTCCAAGCCTTGCTCCATAGTCTGTTTGATCAAGCTGCAGCTCGTCACTTAGAAGGCAGTACCCTAGTACACGGGTGGTCAAGTTTCTCTGAACCTTCTCTGCATTGGGCAAAGCAGAATGGTGTACCCTTCTTGTTAGAACGTAGTTCTTCTCACATGACGGTGCAATGTCAAATATTGAGGGAAGAGTATCGTCGGTTAGGTTTAAATTGGGCACAAACGCACCCAGAGGTTGTAGCTCAAGAACTGCGGGAGTATGAACTCGCAGAACAGATAGCAGTGCCTAGCTTGTTTGTTAAACGTAGTTTTCTTACTCAGGGTTGTCCTGAAAAACGCTTAGTCCATAACCCTTTTGGTACAAATCTCAAAAGCTTTTCACCTGGAGCGAAACAGGATGATGTGTTTCGTGCCATATATGCTGGTTCTTGGAGCGTACGTAAGGGTGTTCATTATTTAGTGCGAGCCTTTATGGAGGCAAACATACCAAACAGTGAACTATGTTTGGTTGGTGGAGCTACAGCAGAAACACCTCATTTATTACCTGCGGCGGATGAGCGAGTTAAGTTTATTGGGCATGTACCTCAAGCACAATTAGTAGAGTATTACCGCAATAGTAGCGTTTTTGTTATCGCGAGTATTGAGGATGGGTTTGGCATGGTGCTGGCGCAGGCTCTTGCTTGTGGTTTGCCTCTTATTTGTACAACCAATACAGGCGGTGAGGATTTGTTGCGAATGTCGGGTGCAGAGCCAATTAAATTAGATGCAGGTATAGAAGAGTACCCGTCTGGGTATTTAGTGCCTATACGCGATAGTCAAGCAATAGCTATTTGCCTGAAAATGCTGGCACAGAATAAAAGTTTACTTTTATCTAAGCGACAAGCAGCATTACTATTTCGAACTTCAGGTTTAGATTGGAGTTCTTATGGAAAGCGGGCTAAGGAGTCTTATGAATCTTTGCATAGTCAGTTATCTGCTAAGAAAAAGGTAGGAGTCTAAATGTTAGAGTCTTTGGTATCAATTATTCTGCCGGTTTACAATCGGAAAAAATACTTAGCTCAAGCCATTGATAGTGTTTTACAGCAAACTTATCAAAACTGGGAGTTAATCGTTGCTGATGATCATTCACACGAAGATACAAAATCTTTTTTACAAAGATACGCTGCCATTACCAAAATTCATATTTACTCAAATCCTCATAATATAGGTCTTTTTGCTAATCTCAACAAAGCAATTAGACGTTGTAATGGCGAGTACATCACAATTCTTTGTAGTGATGATTTTTTATCAGAACAATGCTTGGAAGTAAATCTCAATTTAATGCGAAAATACGTGGAAGCTAATCTAATTTTATCTTCTACCTATTCAGTTAATGCTGATGGTAACCTACTGCATAATGTCAAAAATTTTTATGATGATTACATAGCTAAGCAAACTCGATTATTGCAACCAGAACAAAGCGTACCCCTATTACTTCAGTATGGCAGTATTAATGGCAATATTACGGGAATGTTTTTCAGGAAAACTCTGTATGAACAGGTAGGCGATTTCAGGGAAGACTGGCGACATGCAGCAGACTGGGAATGGATATATCGAGTTGCCAGTAGTAGCCCAATTCTAATTTCTAGGGCTAATGTGGCAGTAATTAGAATCCATGAAGAGCAATTATCAGTAGTTAATGGTAAAAATCTTAGCGCATCTCTGGAAGTATCTCAAATGGTAAAAATGCTCCTGGCCGATCCGCGTTTGAGAACACTAGAATCAGCAAGACGTTGGGCGTTGCACATTATGCAGTTTCACTTGTGGTTTGCTCTCAAACTAGCTTTTAAGGGATACTGGTCAGAGTCATTAACTATTGCTAGGGCTGTAGAAAAGGCTACGGGCTTTAGCAGTACATTCTGGACGATGCTGAGATTGCTGCCACACAGGTGGCAGGTTTATCGTCAGAAAAGCTTTTTTTTGCCACCAGATTGATTCAATAGTTTTTCCTATGTATAAACCACTCAATAGCGATTCGATCTATTCCAATCAAGGTAATGCCTCTGTTTTGAAGTTTTTAGATGAGAGCGATCGCACTATTTTGGACATCGGTTGTGGTGCTGGTGATACTGGTCAGCTAATTCGAGAAATCTATCCTCAAGCCCACGTAACTGGCATTACTTGCTCAGAATTTGAATTTACAAAGGCTATACAAAAATTAGATTGCTGTGTATGCATGGATATCGAGAGAGATACATTACCAACTCTACCTTACGAGCAATTCGATGTACTCTGTTTTCTTCATGTTCTAGAACATTTAGTCGATCCAGTATCAGCCATTAAGAAATTATTGCCATATTTAAAAATAGGAGGAAAAGTAATCATTGCTTTGCCTAATATTGCCAACTGGCGTTATCGGTGGCAAATAGCGTTAGGGAAATTTGAATATACAGACGGGGGAGTAATGGATAAAACTCACTTACGTTTCTATACATTTGATACTGCACCTCGATATCTAATTCAATTAATACCTCAACTGAAGCTAGAACATCACTTAGTTACAGGTAGTATTCCCCTTGGATTTTTACGTCGTCAGTTTTTAAGTAACAATATCCGTCGTTTTATAGACAATTTGGGTTGTCGCAATATACCAAATTTGTTTGGTTATGAAATCTTGATGGTAGCCTTACGAACAGATTAGCTTATTTCTTAAATTCAACTACACTTAGTTCTACTAATGTCTAATTCTAAAGCTATCTTTATTCAAGTATGAGAGTTCTTTGTATTACTTACAACGGTGCAGATTATCTTACCGATAGTCTATTCCATGGACTACGCTCTCTTTTAGGTGATTCGGCTGTGGACTATCCTAAGTGTGATATCCTGTATAAAAATAATATTTGTAACTATCAACACAAGGGTGAAGGAAGCCGTTCCATCCTATATGGGTTAGGATTCACTCTCTATGGATTACTTGAGGACATACCGATAGATCGGCTTGACATTACTCAAAAAGTAGTAAACGGTTACTTTAATCTCATTATTTTTTTTAATATCTTCAACACTTTCGGTCTTTTTGTAGAACTACTGCCCTATTTAAACTTTAAAAACACATTGATACTTGATGGTGCAGATACACCTCAACCTTATCCATACGCTGGTAAATGGTGGCGATATCCACAGTGGTGGTTCTTACCGAAGGCACATACTCACTTTCTATATTTTAAGCGTGAGTGGACTCCAGAAACTATACGTAATCTTTGGTTCCAGATTCCACCAAAATGGTTATGTCAGTATCTACCAGCACCTAAAAATTTTAGACCTATTTCTTTTTCAATTCCTGAAGAAAAGATCGTTAAAGAACTATCTAAGAAAACTAAGCTTTTTCCAAAGCATATAGTTGATCCAGAGGTAGCACGCTACGTATCAGAAAGTTCAACGAATTACGCTTTTAGTAAAGAAAATGAGTATTACTCTGATCTGCAAGCATCAAAATTTGGTATTACTACTAAGCGTGCGGGTTGGGATTGTCTACGTCACTATGAAATAGCAGCTAATGGTTGTGTTCCTTGCTTTCGTAATCTTGATAAAAAGCCACCTACGTGTGCGCCACATGGCCTTGATGATAGTAATTGTATCATTTATCGTAGCTATGATGAATTGATGCATAAGATAAGCGCTCTAAGTGACGAAGGATATGAAAAGCTGCAAGCTGGGGCTTTAAGATGGGTGAAAAAAAATACGACTGTAGAGAAAGCTAAACAATTGCTAGAAGGATTTAAATATGATTGAAGATAGAAATAGATATTTCAAAAATTTCCCAGAATTTATTGCTCACACGTATATTAATTATTGTAAATCCATGCCTAATCATAGAGGAAAATATAGAGTAGCAAAAACTCTAGACAATTTGTTTAATTCTTTTGAGCTAAAGACTCCGTTTGGTCCAATACTAGACATATTTCTTAGTAGCTCAATGGATTTATCATACTACGAAGAGCTTAATATATCCCACAAAAATATTTTAGAGATAATCAAACAGATCCCGCAAGGAAGTATTTTTATTGATATTGGCGCTAACATAGGATTTTATTCAATATTTGCTGCCACAATTGTTGGTGAATCTGGTCGTGTTCTCTGTTTTGAGCCATCACCTCGAGAGTTTAGAAGACTTCTTAAGAATATACAACTAAATCACTCTATAAATTTACTTCCCTACAACATCGCGCTTTCAGATTACGTGGGTGAGTCTAAATTTTTTATTGCTGAATCACATACCGGATTGAATTCCTGCTCGCCTGAGATTAAAGACAAAAAAACTTGCATCTCAGTACCAGTTTGTACTGGTGATATCCTCCTGCAATCTCTAGATTCAAACACTAAAAAGTTAATCAAGATAGATGTAGAAGGATTAGAGTTTTCTGTTCTATCAGGAATGGTAAACATATTGAGACAACGTAATATTCTAGCAGTTGTAGTTGAAATAACTCCAACATTTCTTGCTAACTTTGGACATACAAAAGATATGATTTATACACTTATGATGGAGCATGGTTTTACTCCTACCATTTCATCTTCAGACTGGCAATATGATGAAGTATTTATTCGTTGAAATATCATCCTAAAAATCTTTATGGAATAAGCATTATTATTTGGGTTCAAACAACCACTTTAGTAAGTTCAATCTAATTAACTGAATTAATCGTTCAAAATGCGTATAGGCTTTTACTTTCCTTCTCGAGATTTAGATACATGGAGTTGGCTAGAATTTCTTTCGGGAGACTTAGCTTTAGGTGGTACTGACTCTCTAGTTCTACGGTTAGCTTATCAACTGGCCTCTACCTCTAACGGGATTGGAGTTTATTTTTTCTCTAACCATGCCCCAACACCTGTTGACAAATTATCGCAGTTTCAGGCTGAAAATTTGAGTAATGCAGTTGCTCAGGCAAGAAAATTAGAACTAGATGTTGTTATTTTTAACAATCGTGCAAATGAAGAAACAGTTGCCGGAGTTCAAGAATGTGAGATTTTAGCACAGCCGTGTATTGTTTGGGATCATAATGGTCCAAGTCCAACAATGGCAAATTTATTTGAAAGTTCACAATTTGTCCGTAGAGTTATTTGTGTTTCTGCTAGCCAGTCTGACGAGTTGCGTGATCACCGAGTCTTTAAAAAGACTGAGTTCGTATATAACTTTATTGATATTGATTCCTCGAAATATACTTCTTGTGTAAAAAATGCTTTGGCAGTTTGTTACCTTGGTTCTCTTACACCATCCAAAGGTTTTCAACATTTAGCCAAAGCTTGGCCTGCTGTCCACGCTATTTTTCCTGAAGCTACTTTAACTGTTCTTGGCAGTAGCAAGTTATATAATCGATACACCAACCTTGGTTCATTGGGAATTGCCGATCCAGAATTTGAGCGTTGTGCTATTGTTCCTTATCTTGGAGGGACCCCAGAAGAAATAAAAGCCATGGGTGTAACTTTTATGGGACTAGTCTCACCTCAAGATATTCCTAAAATAGTTTCTTCTAAAGTGCTGGGAGTCGTCAATCCAAATTGCTTAGGTTCATATGAAACTTTTTGTGTTAGTGCGATTGAGATTCAAGCAGCAGGAACGGCTGTAGTTGCTGCTAATTATGGAGGATTAAGAGAGACTGTAAAGAATGGGTACACAGGTGTGTTGATTAATTCTGAAAGAGAACTTAGTAGCACACTCATTAAACTTCTCTCAAATCCTGAAAAATTAAATTTAATGGGTATCAGAGGATATGAGTGGGTTTTTAATAACTTTAGAAGTGATATTGTTGTTGAGCGTTGGATTTCGTTACTACAGTCGGTTACGAGAGGTGAAAAAGCCTATCCACCTAAATTTTCCTGGAAGCGTTCTAATCCTCGTATAGTCGCGCGGCAGTGTATCCGTACTCTCAGATACCTTCCTATTTTAGATAACAATGTGCCAACATTAAATACTGTTAAGACTTTAATAAAAGGAGGATGAATAAACTATGTGTCTAAATTTTGTAAAAAAGTTAGTTCACAAATTTTATCTATACTATTTACATAACTTTCCTGTAAACAAGGGTAAGTACCGTCTTGGTCTATTAATGAATCTTTGTTTTGGTAAAGCGCTATACAAAATTAATGACATATCGTTATTTCTATCACCACTATCATTAGTGGATCAAAAGCTTATCACTAGTCAGGAGCATGATCTATATGTAGTCAACTCAATGCTGATGGCTCTTCAAGAAGGAGGAAACTTCATCGACGTAGGAGCTCATATCGGTTATATGTCGATTCAGGCGGCTACGTTATTAGGTGATAAGGGTATTGTGTTTAGTTTTGAACCTTCAGTAAGAGAATTTCAACA
The DNA here is from genome assembly GCF_017591665.1 of Aetokthonos hydrillicola CCALA 1050. Taxonomy (GTDB): domain Bacteria; phylum Cyanobacteriota; class Cyanobacteriia; order Cyanobacteriales; family Nostocaceae; genus Aetokthonos; species Aetokthonos hydrillicola. The sequence goes on from NZ_JAAKGC010000029.1 coordinate 21,731, forward strand.
GCTAAGACGAAACATAGATATTAATAAATTAACAAATGTTAAAGTATTCAATAAAGGTATAGGTTCAAATGAAGAAACGAATTACCTGTATCTCTCTTATCTTGGTAATACCGGCATGAATTCTAGGCAAAACATTACAAAAAGTAGTGTATATACAATAGCTAAATTTTCTCCTGTTCATAGGGTAATTTCTACATCGGATCTTCTTTCTGTTAAGTGCGTAAAGATAGATGTAGAGGGTGATGAAATGTCAGTATTACAAGGCTTTGAAAAATCTATGAACTTGTTGAGGCAGTCTACGTTTATTATTGAGATTACTAAAGACTATCTTGAAGTAGCCGGATATAAGCCTCAAGACATTTATGACTTTTTCTATAGGCATTCCTTCAAGCCTCTCAACAATAAAAGTGTGTGCAACCAATCTCAGTATGACGAGATATTTGTTTACTCCCAATAAATTGAGGTTCTTCATTACATATAATATTAAACTGTCTTCAAAATACCTCAAAATCGTTGCCATACAATAAAAAGGAGGATTATTTACTCAAATTTTATAGCTTTGGCAGTGATTTATGATTTTGACCTTCATTTTGAAGGTAATTTTTGATTTTTAACTGATAATTTTACATAACAGGCATTGAAGAGCGTAAATTAATTTTTCTCCTTAAATATGAACATTTTTGCTTTTCAATAAATTGAATAAGTATTTCCAATACTCCTTTGTTAAAAAAATATGACGGTCGAAAAACGTACTCTGAATGGTATTTTAGTTGGAATCATATCGTTTAGTTTAGCATTTACTAATAGTATATTACTTGTACCAATCCTTTTACAATTCTGGGGTGCAGAAACATATGGCTTATGGCTAAGTTTATTTGCTTTATTTGCACTACTACAAACCCTTGATACGGGACATCAAAATTATGTGGGTAACGAGATATGTAAGCTATACTCTACAAATTTTCTGGTTTTAAAGAAATTAATTGCATCAAGTATTATGATGGCTGTCCTTTTAGGAATATCACAGCTATTAATAGTTTTAGGAATTATCTCATTTGGATTTCTAGGAAACTTCTTAGGTGCTAGACCAGCACTACTAAATGATCAAAGACCTGGATTAGGACTAATTTGTCTAGTAGTTACCTGGATACTGAGTGGTTCTATTGGTGGAATTATAGTTAACGTGTACCCCGCTGCTGGACTCTATGCTAGGAGTCAATGGTGGGGAATTATTATACGATTGGCTCAGTCTTTAAGTATTATTCTCGCTGCTATAATCAGCAAGCAATTATTAACAGCAACAATATTGATGGGTTTAACTATAACACTTGTGAATCTATTCTTGTATGTTGATGTCTATCGGCTATTCTACCAACTTCATCCCATTTGGAAAGATGGTAGCTGGAAGATGGCTTGGACTAACTTTAGCAAGTCTCTTGTTCTCACTGTTGCTGGAATCTTATTACAACTTCAAAATAATGGTCTTGTCTTGTTTATATCAAGTCTACTAGGAACAGCAGTCGCTCCCACATTCACGACAATGCGAACGCTCTCAAACGCCTTTGTACAAGCTACTACTATTGTGACTCAACCCTTGCTCCCAGAAGTCATTCGCTATCACGTGCAAGGTGAGTACCAAAAACTAACCAGTGTTATAGCAGCTTCTTGGTGGAGTAGTGGAATGTTGATAAACTTTGGCATCTTAGTTAGCTTACCTTTTGTCGAATCGATCTACCTGCACTGGACGCGAGGAAAAATCGACTTTGACTGGGTGCTTTACTTACTCTTAGCATGGTCGATATCTTTAAAAAACTTTGGCAGTCCCTTAAACAGTTATCTCGCTGGAATTAATCATCTTCGAGCGCAAAGTATTATAACTGTGGTTCAGACAACCACTGTGCTGGGCGGAACTTTTATTTTCCTTTCTCAGAGTGGTCTAGTGGCAGTTGGATGGGCAGTAGTAGTAGGGGAACTATTTGGGTCAGTATTAATACCAATACAATTTACTCTTCAGGAAATAGCTCATCTGGGTGGCAATATACCTGTATTGCAGATTATGCTGGCTTTAGCGTCTGTAGTATCTGTAGGAATTATCTTTTTAGGCTTAGGTTTGAGCTACTTAACTCCGGTTTTATCTGCAATTATAGGATCTGGAATCCTGTTAAGTCTCTACACGATACAATGGCTAAATCTGCCTGACGACGTTAAGTTTAGGCTCATCAGTCTGTGTCGACAAATCCTTTCAAGAAAACGTTGAAATAATAGTCTATCTCCCTCTTAATCGAAAGTATATCAATGAATAAAGGCCGTTTTGCTAAAACATTTCCAATATTAGCTTTAGTTCTATCTAGCAAGATAATGTTGCTTTTTACTTGCCTGATACTAGCAGTTGTAGCCAGGATTTATTCTCCACATTTATCCCTTAGCATAATTATCTTTATGTATGTTTTGCTAAGTTACCACCTAGAACGGAGACACCTTAGTACTCTGTTATTAACCCCCCTCACAGTCCTATCTCTATATGGTTTATTAGGACTTGGTGTAGGTAGTATTCTCATGGTTATCGGTAATGATGGCGATTTTGATCCTAACCTTTTCAATATGCAGATCGCTTACGTAGTTACCTTTCCATTCATAATGTTCATTTACCCAGCTTTTAATCGACGCTTTCCTAACTTTTCACTTCCTGATCCTTCTATCCCTGATTCACACTCGTTCTACAAACCTCTGAAAATTATTGGTTGGTTTTTTTTCATTTATGCATTTCTATCTTTAATAACAGGAGTATTTACTGGAGCAGCAGATCGAGGAGAGGCTGGTGCATTCATAGTAGAAAACCAATATGGCATTTGGACTATTTTTGTCATATTTAGTCGCTTTATCTATCTTTCATTTATACTCGTTCCTCTTTTGATACGTGATACTCAGACGGTGGAACGATATACTATTTATTTCCTTTTAGCTCTGTATCTCATGCTCGCTTTTGCTACTGGTTCCAGAGGTGCTGTACTCTACCCAATATTGCATTTGTTGGTTGGATATTGGATGTTTGGTGGCTCTGGTGAGATGATCAAACAAGCTATTGTTATTTTTTTAGTACTGGCATTTTTTCTGATCCCCTTTATGGATGCCTATCGAAATACAAAAGCCTTTAATACTTCAGCTTTAAGTAACCCTATAGAAAGATTGCAGTCTGTCACAGAAACTAATGACTTACTAGATGATCCTAATCGAACATCTAATCTTTGGCTCACTGGTCGTGCTTTAGTTGGAGCATCAGATGACATCATCTATGAAAATACTCCTTCAGTTATTCCTTACGCTAAATGGGAAAATATTGATGCTGTTTTATACATTTGGGTACCAAAGCTATTAGCTCCCTGGAAACCTTTACTAATCGATGGTAATGAGATAGTCGTGGGTTACACGGGAATTCGGTATGAAAGGTCTTCAGCCAATATCAGTTTTAACGGTGATATGTACCGCCGCTTTGGGTGGCTAGGTGTTATTGTTAGTAACTTCCTTTTTGCTCTATTTTATAGCTTTGTACTCTCATATATATTTTTTGTTTATTTCAGCAGAAATGCTCTCTTCGGATTTCTTCTTATTCTCCTTTCTTTGAGTTTTTTAATGAATATTCCCAATAGCACACTATTAAGTACATTTTGGATTTGGTTATGGGATATTCCCAAATATGTTATAGCATTATTTTTTATTTACAAATTTGCTGTTTCCAGAACTAAAATTCAAAATATTTTACCAGCAAAAAAATATTTCAGCAGTAAAATAAATGCAAAATCAATAGAGAATATAGAAAGATTAAAAAATGATTTGTTTTAAATTATTAATAATTAAAATATATACTTGATTCATAAGGTATGATGACATCAATAACTCAAAAATAATGAGAATCCTAGTCCTAACTCCAGATGCCTTCGGTGGTCGAGGAGGTATAGCCAAATTTAACCGAGACTTCCTTCAATCTTTATGCTCCTATTCCTACGTTACAGAAGTTGTTGCTATTCCACGTCGCGTTGTAGATCCTTTAGGGTCACTTCCTAAAAAATTAACCTATGTAACTTCGTACTTAAATGGAAAACTAAATTATGGAATTGGAATTTTGCAGACTGTTAACTGCAATCCTAAGTTTAACCTAATTGTTTGCGGTCACATTAACCTACTACCCTTTGCCTATTTAGTAGGTATCTGGACAAGAACTCCAATTTTTCTCGTACTTCATGGCATAGAAGCTTGGCAGCGATCTCGTAATTGGCTCGCTAATAATTTAGTAGATAAAATCGACGGGATCATCTCAGTTAGCGAACTGACAAAAAAACGTTTCCTCGATTGGGCAAAATTAAAGAACATCCAAGAATTTATACTACCTAATACAGTCAATTTTGAGAGTTTTCAGCCTGGGGTTAAAAACTCTGAACTTATGATGCGCTATCAGTTAGAAGATAAAACAGTCTTGATGACCCTAGGACGTCTAGACTCCAGTGAGCGTTACAAGGGCTTTGATGAAGTGCTAGAGTTACTACCGATCCTAACTCAGGAAATTCCTAATCTAGCTTACATGATTGTAGGAGAAGGAGGCGATCGCCAACGATTAGAGACAAAAGCAAAGTCTTTAGGCGTTGAGAGACAGGTTGTATTTACGGGGTTTATACCTGAAGCAGAAAAAGCCGACCACTATCGACTAGCAGACGCTTATGTTATGCCAAGCAAAGGAGAAGGCTTCGGTATTGTCTTTTTAGAAGCGATGGCTTGCGGGATTCCTGTAGTTGCTAGTAAGGTTGATGGTAGTCGAGAAGCTGTACGGAACGGTTCATTAGGTATATTGGTCAATCCTGACGACCAAGAGGATATATTAGGGGGAATTCGTGTCGCCCTCAAGCGTCCCAAAGGAGTAGTCCCAGAAGGATTAGAGTACTTTGACGAGAAGAATTTTGAACAGAGATGTCACCAGATTTGCGATCAAATCTTGCAAAGGGGTGTATAACGAATACAGTTTAGTTAAGGCTGTACAGTGGTAGAAACAATAAACACGGAAGAATTCATTATGATTGATATTTTCTTTCAACAAAATCTATGCTTATGGTGATGAATTAATTCTAGAAAAGAATTTTCAAAATTTTTGCCTTAGTGATTCTAGTTCCTTCTTTGTTTTCAACTATGTGTGGCATATACGGTTACATAGGCACAGAAAATTTGAATTCGGAAAAAGTTTTAGCCGCACTCCGTCATCGAGGACCAGATTCTCAAGGGACATGGCAAGGAACTGTCGAATCAGGGGAAATTCACCTACTACACACTCGTCTAGCAATTCTCGATCTTAGTCCAGCCGGACATCAGCCAATGGTAGATGTAAGTACAGGCAATGTAATAGTTTTTAATGGAGAAATTTACAACTTTCAAGAACTACGTCAACAACTAAAAGCACAAGGTTTAGAATTTCGTTCTGATAGTGATACCGAAGTCTTGTTACTAGGCTATCGTCTCTGGGGCAAGCAGCTAGTTGACCACCTAGATGGCATGTTTGCCTTTCTATTATTTGATGCTATCCAACAACACCTATTCATTGCAAGAGATCATATTGGAATTAAACCCCTATACTACGCTCAAACTCAAGGAGGAGGTATTGCTTTTGCGTCAGAAGTCCGTGCCCTTATTAGTTCTGATCTCGTGGCAAAAGACTGGGATTACCAAAGTATACATGATTATTTAGTTCATGGCAGTGTACAAGAGCCTCGCACTATCCGACAGGCAATTAAAGCTTTTCCTCCTGCTCATTATGCCTGGATCGATTTAAAGCAAGACTTAGTTGCACTACCCACCCCCCATTGTTATTGGAATCTCGCGGACTTAGCTTACAATCAACTGGACGAAGCAAATACTCCAATGATTCATGCTGAGGTTTTGCAGCGTACTTTAGAACAACAACTCATTGCTGATGTCCCTGTAGGATTATTCTTGTCAGCGGGAATAGACAGCACAGTTCTTGCTACCCTTTTAAGTCCAGTCATGGGACACAAGCTTTCTGCTTTTACATTCAACTTACAAGACTTAACTAAAGATGAGAGCCACTTAGCGGCTATGACTGCAAGACAATTAAACTTAGAGCATCATACAGCTCAACTTTCTCAGAAAACTCTGAGTTATTGGTTGCTCGATAGCTTTGCAGCAATGGATCAACCTTCATCAGATGGTTCAAATACTTATCTAGTATCGAGAGCCTCATTAGAACATGGTATGACTGTTGTCCTCAGTGGCTGTGGTGCAGATGAGTTGCATGGTGGCTATCCCCACTTTCGTTCATTGCGGCAGTTATATCAAGTGGGACGGCAGGCAGGCTTAATAAAATCGGTTTTTATACCTTGGATAGAAAAGTTAAGAAGTTGGGGTAGGAGTCCCATTTATCAAGAACGACTCAAACTTCTATTCCAGCAGATAGATTCACCTCCGGGAATGGTACAGGAAATTCGGCGTTTTCTAACCCCAACTCAAATACATGAGTTTTGGTCTGCAAGCGAAAGTTTTGATAATACAACGATGAATTGGAATTATAAAACTGATGAGGACTTGAATCTTGATATAGAGACTCAAATATCTCTAAACGAAATTCAGGGATATCTACGCAATACTCTCTTAAGAGATAGCGACTGGGCAACAATGGCAAATCAACAGGAACTACGCGTACCTTATTTAGGTAAGCGCTATATGGAAACAGTCATACAGATCTCTTGGAACTATAAACGGACAACGAAAATAAGAAAAAAGCCGCTTCTAACTTGTCATATTCCCCCAAACTTACAGCACGTTCTTCAACGCAACAAAACAGGCTTTGATCTAGACTATGCTATGTACTTAAGTGGTATTATGCGAGACCATTTACACTCAGCTTTAACCTATCTTAATGAAGCCTATGAGTTTCGGCTAAACTCCGACCAAATAGAACGGGAGCTAAAAATGGGAGATCCTGCTAAACAGGCTCGTCGCTACTGGGCGCTAACTACCCTTGGATTCTACCTTCAATACCATAAATAGATGATGTTCAAGAAGCTCAAGATTTTGCACTACATTCCCGTTTATGCTCCAGCTTGGAAGTTTGGTGGTCCTGTTCTCAGCGTGAGTCAACTGTGTGAGGGATTAGCAAATCTTGGTCATGAAGTCGAGGTTTTTACCTCTAATGCTGGTCTAAATCATCAACCTCAATTAACTCTCAACCAGCCAGTAATACGCAATGGGGTCAAAGTTACTTATTTTACCCAAGAACCAGGAATAGGCATCCATTCCCTAGGCATGGAGGAAGCAGTAAAAGTAAGAGTAAAAGAATTTGATATTATTCATGTTACAGGTGTTTGGCAACGCACTAGTGGCGCTGCTTGTAAAGCAGCAAAAAGTCAAGGCATTCCCTATGTAGTTTCACTTAGAGGTGCACTTAGTTCTTACTCATGGCGGCAGAAAACAGCCAAAAAAGTGGCTTACTATCTATGGCAAGAACGTTTTAATGTTACAAATGCTGCTGCCGTCCACTATACTAGCAAACAAGAACTTGTTGAATGTCGTTGGTTACAACTACCTGGTCAGGCTTTTATTGTTCCGAATGGTTTAGACCCCAAATTTTGGCAACCTGCGCCACTAGCAGCAAAACTCTGGCGTAAATCTCAAAACATCGGTGAAGATGACTTTGTACTTTTAAATGTAGGGCGTCTACACCACAAAAAAGGATTAGATTTATTACCACAAGCTTTGGCTCCATTGCGTGATCTCAACTGGCGAATGATTTTTGTAGGAGGTGACGATGATGGCACGAAAACAAAACTAGCGCAGCAGTTTCAATTAGCAAACTTATCACATCAAGTTCACTTCCTAGAACGATGTGAACCTCAGCAACTTCCAGCAATATACTCAGCTGCTAATCTGTTCGTTTTACCAAGTCGCCATGAAAACTTTGGTAACGTCGTTGTGGAGGCATTAGCTTGCGGATGTCCTGTTTTAATCTCGGATAAGGTGGGACTGCATGATGAAGTGGCTGAAGGTGGCGTAGGGTGGGTGCGATCGCGAGTTGCAGCAGAGTGGACTGCGGCTATTCAGGAATTGATGGAAGTCCCAAATATTTTGGAACCAGTATTACCTAAATTGAGAGCATGGGTAGAGTCTCTATTCTCCATCGAGAATACTTCCCTGCATATGGCAAATCATTACATCGAGATTCTCGAAAAACATCATGCTAAGTGAATTAAAGCGATTGTTCAAAGAATTATGGATTGTGAGAAGAATTTTGTCTCTGCCTCTTTTTATTAAGTGGCTCTCTGGTGCAACAACATGTTTAGATGTACTACTTAAAACTAGAAGCTTAGGCTCTGTAGACAAGATTTTTGGTGATTCATTTAATATTTTGTGGAGTGATAAAAAACTTCATTTCTCTAGACTAGATTTTGGGGTAGTCCGTGAAATATATGGACATCTCTGTTATGCCAAAAAAGGTCAACTGAGAGAAGCACATCATATCCTTGATCTAGGTGCTAATGGTGGTGCATTTACAATCTTTGCTCTGGTAGAAGCGCCTCATGCACAAGTTTATGCCGTAGAAGCACAATCAGAACTTGTCCAAGTAGCCAAGCATAACGTTCACCAAAATGGATATGCAGAACGTGCCATCATTGAATGTGCCGTAGTTGGTGGATTCTATGATGAATGGACAAAATCTCTACTTAAATCGAACCCAAAAGTAAAAGAATTTGATATTCGTCAGTACATAGACAGTGTTGGAAACTGTGATTTCTTGAAGTGTGACATCGAGGGTGCAGAATTTCAGCTATTTACAGGAGATTTGACCTGGACTAAATTTGTTAAAACTATAGTACTAGAATTTCATCCTACAAAAGGAGATGTAGATGAATTAGAAAAGATTTTAAAATTGCAGTATTTTCAAGTTGAACGAGTTCAACATTCAAATTTAGGTTACTTTTACTGTAATCGAAGCTAACAGATCTCTTTAATATCGTCACAAAAGAGAGGGTTTTATTTTCTCTTATGCAATTACCAATTAGTAGTATTATTCTTACGAAAAATGAGATTAGCAATATTAAACGTTGTATTGAGTCTTTGCAGTGGTGTCAAGAAGTTATTGTTGTAGACTCAGGAAGCACTGACGGAACACAGCAACTAGCAGAATCACTAAAAGCAAAAGTTTTCACCCATACTCAACCACCGCCATTTAAAATCTCTGAACAGCGCAACTGGGCTTTACAGAATTGCAATTTACAGGGTGAGTGGGTGCTATTTGTAGATGCCGATGAAACCATTCCACCCGATTTAGCTACAGAAATTCAACACATATGCTTGAAGAGTGATAGCCGGTACAATGCCTTTGAGCTTCCTGCCCGCTACATCTTTTGGGGTAAGTGGCTCAAAAGAACTCAGGGATACCCTAATTGGCATTGCCGTTTGTTAAAGGTAGGACAAGTTAATTTCCTGGGTGGTGTATGGGAACAATTTACACCTGATGCTAAAGTAGGTAAAATTAATACACCGTATGATCACTTTGCCAATTCTAAAGGTTTTACAGATTGGTTAGAGCGACATGATCGCTACTCATCCTGGGATGCTCAGAAAGTAGTTGAATTTTTGGAAACAGGCAAAGCAGCTTCCTTAGAAACAGAGCGTAAACTGAGGCTCAGGCTTTTAGCAGCTAGATTTTGGTTCGTTCGTCCAATTTTCCGATTTCTACAAATGTATTTTCTTAGATTAGGTTTTTTAGAAGGACCGACAGCCCTAGTTTTCTGTCTACTTTACGCTATGTATGAATTTATGACTGTAGTAAAAATTATAGAGTTAAAACGTTATAAATCTGGACTACCTCTGTAATTATTTAAAAATAAATCTATCTATAAAATTGCTACTAAAAGGTTGGAGAGAATTAAAGACATATATCATAATTTTTGACGGATAACATGAAACAAGATCTAATGTAGTCTCGTGCTTGAGTATGAAAATCTCTAAGTCTAAACCAGTCAACTCAAGGATCTGATCCACGTTGCTGGAAACACCAACAATCTCTCGATTGGGTAATCAGCGAAACCAAGAAGTCATTATTCTACTGGGTGTATTATGGTTTATTTGGCAGTCGAACCCCATTCTCTCCAAGAGACTTAGGGCTTTAAATTCACTTTCCTCAAACAATGGACAAAATTGCAATTATCACTCAATATTTTTACCCAAGTTCTGCTGCTACTGCTCAGATCATGAACGATTTAGCAAATGGTCTTGCAGAACGTGGTTATTCCGTACAAATTTTTACTGGTACTAGAGAAACTACACAAGCTACACCTAAATCTTTGCAGAACTTGGAAGTTTCACGCTCCTTCACAGTTCAAGAAAAGGGGCATGGAATTATAACCAAAGTAAATAGCTCTCTATTTTTTCTTGTAGGAGGGTTAGCTTATATACTCTTTCGGGTTCCTAAACAGACGCCGGTACTCATTGCTTCCAATCCTCCCTATGCTGGAATTTTGGGTCTGTTTTTTAGAATATTTAAGGGTGGAAGATTTTATTTTTTACTACAAGATATCTTTCCTGAATCTGCTGTAATTGCTGGTGTGATTAAGAAGGAAAGTATTTTCTTTAATTTTTTTAGCTATTTAAATAACATCATATATAACTCTTCTAACTACACAATCGTTCTTAGTAGCTCTATGCAAAAATTTATAGAACAGAAAACAGGCTTAAAAGACAAATTTTGCGTTATTGAAAATTGGGCAATTGAACATATTAATCTTTCCAATAAACAAGACAATCCATTTGCGATTCAACATAGTTTAGATAAAATCTTCACTGTTTTGTATTCTGGAAACATGGGACGACTGCATGATATAGAAACTATTGTAGAGGCAGCCAACTTACTCAAAAATAGCCCCATACAGTTTGTTTTCATTGGTGATGGACCAAAAAAGAAAATAATCGAACAAACAATAGAAAAATATCAATTAAAAAATATTTTACTTCTCCCCTTCCAAACTAGAGAGAATATATCTTTATCCTTGACAGCTTGTGATATTTCTTTAGTCAGCCTAATTCCCGGTGCTGAGTCAATTGTCGCTCCCTCTAAACTCTACGGAATGCTAGCAGCAGGAAGGGGAATTGTTGCTATCTCTTCTCCAAATTCATACATTGACAACTTATTAACGACTTACGGCTGTGGGATTAACAGCCCTCCTCATAATCCCGAACACCTTGCTAATACAATACTTGAATTATCCCATGACCCCTCAAAAATCAAGGCAATGGGTGAAAAAGCACGTCAGCTGTATGAAAGTAAATATACCTTTGAACACGCGTTAGATGAATATGAAAAACTACTATTTACTTACCGTACCTAAAATCTAGATATTTCTATCAATCGCGCGTTATACTACTGCTTCTCCATTTTTAAACCCGAATTAAACCTAGCACCACCCGGCTAGGTGAAAAGTCCACAATCTCGCAACACTCGCACCACAGATTCAGGGTTTTCTCCGCGCGAAGGCACTACCACAGGCTTAACCACAATCCCACGACTGCCCAAAACAATGGTGGCGATAGCGTTCGCGAAGCGTCTCGTACCCCTGCGGGGAAGCAAGCTACGCGCAGCGTCTCCGAAGAGCGAGAAGAGAAGCGCTGCCCGCACTCGCGGGATCGCTCTTGCGTGTCTCGTAAAATAAGTATAATTTATCTTGTAGCTTATTAAGAGCTAAAAGAGCAATCAAATGTGTTGTCAATTGACGAGTATACAAGAGCTGATACACTGTAAAGCAAAATGACTAAATTTCCCTACGACCGTTTCGCCAAAGACTATTTACAAGAACTATTATCACCATTAGGTTCAGTAGAAACAAGTAAAGATGTGGCTGGGGAAGTACGAGAAATAGACGTTTACTTTGCACCATCACCTGAAGCCCAAATCGATAAACAAACCTTGGGATTACTAGGAAGATTTGCCGAAACAAAAGCACTGATAGAGCCGTTTCGGAACGCAGTAACAATATCAGAAGTTCGCAGTTGTTCGAGTAAGTTGTTTGATACCTGCGCTCGTTTTGAACGGGAAGCAAAGCGGAATGGGACAAGGTTAGACGAAAATACTTTACCGCGACTATGGATTCTCTCACCCACAGCGAGCGAAGATTTTTTAAAAGGATTTGGCGCTGAATTAGATGAAGATAAATGGGGAAGGGGTGTTCATTTTTTTGATAAATCTTGGCGAGGTGCAGTGGTAGCAATTCACCCTTCGGGTTCACCAGTCGCCTACGGAGGGAAACCCTCCTGCAGCGCTGGTTCACCAATTACCAGTAACGCCAGAAACACTGTGGTTGAGATTATTGGGGAAAGGGAGAGTGCAACAGCAGGCTATTGAGGAAGTGCAGGCATTGGATAGTAACAATCCTTTACGTGGTAAAGCGATAGATTTATTGGCAAACTTGAAAACTACTTTAGAAGTAAATCAGAATTTAGATGTAGAAGATAGGGAATTAATTATGCAGTTATCACCGATATATGAACAGCGCTTGGCAGAGGCTGAACAGAAAGGTAGACAAGAAGGAACTCAAAATGAACGTCGCACAACTATAGAAAACTTACTTCGATTTCGGTTTGGTACTTTAGACGAACAATTATCAGCAATTGTTGAATCTTTGTTAGCATTATCACCGGAAGAATTTACTCCTTTAGTGTTACAGTCATCTCGCGAGGATTTATTAAGGAGATTTAATCAAATGTGCAATTAATGCCCAGGGATCTGCAATCGTCACCTTCAACGAACGAGACTTCTTACCCGCCGCACAACAATTTGGAATTGAAGTGATTCAGCCTGGAGTGTTGGTGCGATCATTAAATTTAAGGGAGCGTTTCAGCCAATGAGTTCTTATCCATTGGAATTACCAGAAGAGCTAATGCAGGAAGTTCGCCGCTTGGCACAGGTGAATCAGGTTCCCCTAGAACAATGGTTGATCACCGTGATCGAAGGGCATGTCGCAGCAGAGCGATCTCTCAGTCAGTTGTGGCAAGCAGCACAAGCTGCTGATTATGATCGCTTTGATCAAATTTTGGCAAGAGTCCCTGATGTCAATCCCATACCGGGAGATGAATTGTAGCGTCGTGAAATTTGTCACAGTAACCGTAGCCCGACCATCCAAACCTAACCGCTCATTTGGAACACCAAACTGCTGAAAAATCTTGCTTCATCTGTATTAAGAGGGTATACCAAAAAACAAGACTCGTGGTGAGATTTTGCAACAACTGGGTGGCGACCCTTAAACTTGTACCAGAATTGATATGTTGTGCATCATAGCCCAAGCGCTTTCAAAAGTTGAGCGCGGAATTTTTCGCTCTCCTTTCAACGGGTCATAGACTAAAATGTTACTTTCCTCAACTGCTATCACAACCATTGCGTGTGTATCCCTAATTTGATCAATCAGCAGCAAGTTAACAAAAACAATTGGATAAGTTTCGCAATTGACCTGAGCTAGAAGTTCATCCATTGACAATGTAGATTTAACAGTATTGTCAAACCCCAGTTTACGTGCTGCATCTACTGCTTTTAATGCTTCTGTTCCAAAGATAGTACAATCACAAAGCTCACGAAGCTCTTTCTCCCTGAGGTCAATATTAAAACCTGATAAGACCATACGTAGACAAGCTGGTACGCAAGAATAGGGAGTTTCTTGTTTATGAAAAACGAGCTTGGATGGCATCACGGTGTAGTTCGTAAAGTTTCTGTCCTGTTTGTTTCATTTCCTCAATTGGGGTGTAGGACAGAATTAATTCTGAAGCTGTGCTAACCGAAACCGTACCAACTTGCCCTAGTGAGCCGATGTATGGATAAGTAAGAATAATAGGGATATTCCAAGCATTTCTTGTTTGAGTAAGACAAGGTTGGTCAGCAGTAAAACGATCAGGAAGATGATCGCTAATAAATAGATTAGCGACTGCTTGCGCCTGCTGTTTATTTATGTTGTCAGTAGCAAAGTAAGGAGGTCCTAATTCTTCCAGCTTCTTAGCTGCCTGTTCCAAAACAGTTTCAGGCAAGCTTTGGAGAATTAATAGGCATTTCAGCAACATAACGGTTCTGCTTGAGGGGAATTGATGCCATGCAGTTCTAAAAGATAGAGTTGAAGCAGATACCTCCAAATCAAGAAAAGGATCTTGAATTTTGAGTTGCTTACCACTATCTCTATCAAAAACAAAGTTGTTTCTAACAATGCCTGTCGAAGTTTCACTATACTTCGGCATCATCAATTTCTTGTGGTTCCATCGCTTCGCGGAGGGTGTCTGTAATACTCCATCTGAAAAACTTTCCAGCGGATTTGTTGAAGTGGTCGAGTATCTCCCAAACATCTCCATTCCTCTCTATTTTTTGTTCTGTATAAAAATCGGCATCTAATAAATAAGCGAGTTCCTCATCGTTGTTCTCTAAACCCTTTACAGTAACAAGTCCATGATTAAGATGAACTTGTCCAGATTCTATTTTGAGAATCAAATTCTTAGTAATTGCTTGAATGGAAGATGAAATCTCTGGATTATGAAGTTCAGATGCAATATGACTTTCAATTAAATCTGACCAGTCTTTATCTTTTAGTCCTAATTTTGAACGGATAATTAAATCTTTATACCGCAACCCGACTCTTGTATAAAAGGATGGCTTATATATTTTCTCAAAAATTTCCACAGCCTCTTTGAGACGCTTTTTAAAATATTCATACCTCTCATATACAGATGTGGTTAGAGCAATAAAATCTTGCGTTATAGTTAACTGCCACTTATTATCCTCAGACTTGAAGTCATAAGACAAATCACTTGGCAAAGATACACCAAGTTGCTGTATGATTTTGGCTATTTCAATTGGAACTTGTGGCTGAGTAATCTCAAAAAGTGGATACTGAAATCTAATCTCATCTTGGAACTCAACAGGCTCTTGATGAGAAATTTTCAGTATAGGTGGAAAGCGTAATTGACACACAACTTCTATAAGGGGGTTGTGCTTGTAGATTACACGTTTTGACTCAGGCAAGTTTATCAAGTTGATTGTGTACCTTAAAAGCTTACTAATTATAGTCTTAGCTTAGATTACATGGCTAGCTCTTCACCAGTAGCTTCAGCAATTTTTTACTCTTCAGCCTGGAGTATTGCTGAGATGATTAAATTTAAGGGAGCGTTTCAGCCAATGAGTCGTAACATAAATTTACACATTTGCGATGCTCCCCCTTCATCATGGATTCTGACTTTTCTCCCTGTGAAGACACAACTACTGGCGTAACCACAATCCCACGACTACCCAAAACAATGGTGGCGATAGCGTAAAGAGAAAGCGGGCATAGCTGCGCGACGCGCGTTGGCGCAGCCTCTCCGTGAGGAGAAGCGTCTCAAGCCATCTCTACAACCATTCCATCATGCAGTTCATAGCGACGTTCTGAATTTTCAGGATACCAAGCAACGAATTCTTCAAAGGTTACTAGTTTTGTTTTAGGTAAGGCTTGAGTCATAGTATGTACTCCTTTGCTTTACTCGAGTTATTCTCGACTATCACCGTCTACGTTAGATCTTAATTCTTCTAAAGTGATTCTTCGAGTAGCAGCAGCATCTTCTATTTGTTTATTTACACAAAATAATCTTCAAGGAAAAACTTCTGATTCTTTCAATAACTTACCTGCTTGATCTTTGACAGAAAGAAAGGGTTGTGTTTCAACAGGCCATGCGATCGCCAAATCAGGATCGCTCCAAAGAATAGTTCGTTCATAAGTTGGAGCATAGTAGTCTGTAGTTTTATACAGAACTTCTGCATATTCTGAAACTACCAAGAAACCATGAGCAAATCCGGGAGGTATCCAAAGCTGCTGCTTTTTTTTCGCACACAAATTGACCCCAACCCATTGACCAAACCACTTAGAACTAGCTCTTAAATCCACAGCCACATCAAACACTTCACCAACGACAACTCTCACCAATTTGCCTTGAGGTTGTTTGATTTGGTAGTGTAACCCCCGCAGTATATTTTCAGCTGAGCGGGAATGATTATCTTGAACAAAGCGCTCCGTAATATTTGCCTTTTCTTGGAAAACTCTCTCATTATAACTTTCATAAAAAAAGCCACGCTCATCTTCAAAAATTCGCGGTTCAATTACCAATACATCAGGAATTTCAGTTTCTATAATCTTCATCGTGCTATCCTCTGTTCGTCTACAAATTCCTGGTACATAGCTGCTCTTAATTGATTCAACTACCATCTTGGTAAGATATATACCACAGATAGGTATTGTATTGCTGTTTGGTAGTGAAAGACGAACAGAGACAGCAATAAGTGCCTTAGCCAGTGAGCCGCCATGCCATAACCCCCTTCTCCCCAATATAGAGAGAAGGGGTTATGGCATGGGTGATTGTGGTATCTACAAAGCTTGCAAAATCTCCTCATCCACAGAAAAATCTACATCAAATTTATCCCGACCTGATGCTAGATAATCATTCTCAAAAGAGTCTTTTAACCCAGAAATCAAGTCATACTCAGGTTGCCAGCCTAATTGTGTAATAGCTTTATTCACTGAAGCAAAAAAGTGCTGTGTTCGCAAGGGAAAACTTTTGCGCTTACCGAAATCAAATTTCTTGGGATCATAGTGGATAATTTGCAAACTATCTGGTGATTTACCAGCAGCTACAGCACAGGCTTTTGCTAAACCATCGAAAGTGACAAAGCGATCGCCCGACACATTATAAATTTGCCTGACTGCTATAGAATTACCCAAAACCTTGCACATCGACCTTGCTAAATCTTTTACATGACCTAACTGCGTGATGTGCAACCCATTCCCAGGAATAGGAATAGGGCGATCGCGCACAATCCTATCAAAAAACCATGCCTCCAGATCGTTATAGTTTTGGGGACCATAAATATAAGTCGGACGAATTGACGTAAAAGGCAAACCCTGCTGCATCAGATAAGCTTCTGTTTGATGCTTACCTAAGTGGCGACTTTTTGGATCAACAGGATCTCCTTCTATATGGGGCATTTGGTCAGATTTGAGATACACCCCAGCAGAACTCATATACACAAAATGCTGAACACGATCTTGAAAAATTTCTGCCAGTGGTTGAGTATCACTAAGTTCCCGCCCGTTATTGTCAAAAATAGCATCAAAATTTTCTTTTGACAGTTTCTCCTTTAGCTGGTTACTATCAGTACGATCGCCTATAATTTGTCCTACCTCACCAGAGGGGATAGGACGATTACCCCTATTGAACAGTACAACCTCATGTCCTTGTGCTAATAGGAGTTGTGTTAGGTACACACCAATGAACCGGGTGCCACCCATAATTAGAATTCGCATAAATAAATTCCCAGATCCCTTTTTTTGTAATAACTACCAGACTATCAAGATTCTGACAGCTACGAATTACCCAATCCCCAATCCCCAGTACCCAATCCCCAATCCCCAATCCCCTGGAACAGATTTAACAGATAATACGTCTACAGAGGTGGGGCGTTCTCATCACGCTTAAAAGTACGTAGGATTCTTGGTTTACGGAGCGCACTTATCGTGATGCAGTCCACCTAGACCACTCCAACTTGAGACTTCCCGCTAAATTCTATAGGTGTTCTCTATTTTTTTGATTGAAGTTAGCCGTGCCCTTGAAATATGCTCTAGTGCATGAGTGGTTTACACCCAAAGCTATCGGCGGTTCAGAACTTGTCGTCCGCGAAATTCTGAACCATGTTGATGCTGACTTGTATGCTCTCATTGATTTTGAATCTAACAATCCTGATAGTTATTTATACAACCGTCGGATTGGTACGACCTTTCTCCAGCATTTTCCCTATGCACGCAATGGTGTACAAAAATACCTACCATTTTTACCGCTAGCAATTGAACAACTAGATTTACGATCCTATGACGTGATTCTGTCTTCATCTCACGCGGTTGCTAAAGGAGTCATAACCACTCCCCAGCAATTACATATTTGCTATTGTCACAGCCCAATGCGGTATATTTGGGAGCTAACCTTTGATTATCTACACCAAAGCCGATTGGGAAGTGGTGCTGCAGGGTGGGCAACACGGTATTTACTTCATCGTTTACGCCAGTGGGATGTACTGAGTGCAAATCGCGTTGATCATTTTATTGCTAACTCACAGTATACAGCTAGTCGAATTTGGCGTTGCTACCGACGAGAAGCAACTGTCATTTACCCACCAGTTAATATTGAAGGTTTTCCATTTTTACCTCACAAAGAGGATTTTTACTTGACCGTTTCCCGGTTAGTGAGTTACAAGCAGGTATCTTTAATAGTCAGGGCATTTAATGAATTACAACGACCTTTAGTAATAATTGGTACAGGAGCAGAGATGAACAAAATCCGTAAGATAGCAAAATCCAATATAAAAATAATGGGATGGCAACCTAATGATGTGGTGAAAAAATATATGGCTAGTGCCAAAGGATTTGTTTACGCAGCTATTGAAGATTTTGGCATAGCTCTAGTCGAAGCACAAGCCTGTGGCACTCCAGTCATTGCCTACGGTGCAGGCGGCGCTCTGGAGACTGTACGAGATATTCGTACCTCACCAGCGTTTACAGGGACAGGTATTTTATTCAAGGAACAGACTCACACTGCTTTAGTAGAAGCAATACAAACTTTTGAAGCTTATCAAGGAAAGTTTGATCCTGAGTATACACGCTCCCATGCTGGTAAGTTTAGTGTACAAATCTTTGCACAACGTTACCTAGAATTTTTAAGTAAGTGCAACCAAAACTAGACCCTACAACCATTGATTGTCTAGTTTTCTATATTTGTTTTTTAAGCTTTTGGAAAATTGCCCCCTGAAGCACCTCCGAAAGGCTTTAAGATTGGGACTATGTGTGGTGTGGATTGTTAAGGAGTATAATGACTGCCCAGAGTTCACTCCTCTCCGGCAAGCGATCGCGTACTTTCTTAAAACGTGGTCAACAAAAAAAGACCCCTAGGGTTAAACTCAAGGGTTTGTCTTTGCAGGGTATAAACGGAGAGTTTGCCAAGCGACTTTTCGACATTTTGTTTTCGCTGTTGGTACTGATCTTGTTTTCTCCGGTCTATCTAATTTTGGCTTTAGTGATTGCTCTAAGCTCACGAGGTCCGATTTTTTACGTCCAGGAACGGGTCGGTAAAAATTACAAGCCCTTTAATTGTATTAAATTCAGAACAATGGTAAGCAATGCCGACGAGATCCTAATGCAAATGATGGAAACCTCGCCTCATCTACAGCAGGAGTTTGAGGCTAACTTTAAGCTAAAAAAAGACCCCCGGATCACCAAGATTGGTCGATTTTTGCGAATCACAAGTTTAGATGAATTTCCCCAGTTTTGGAATGTTTTAAAAGGCGATATGAGCGTTGTTGGTCCGCGACCTCTCGTATCCGAAGAACTACCTAAATACGGGTGTTACATTGATCAGATTTTAACGATCAGGCCTGGAATTACAGGGCTATGGCAAGTATCTGGTCGCAATGATATCCCGTATCCACGTAGAGTCCAAATAGACCTGTATTACGTTAAATTCAGGACTTTTTGGCTGGATCTATGGATTGTCTTAAAAACCATTGGTGTTGTAGTTATACCAAAAGATAATGGTGCTTACTGAATAAGCATGACTCATTAGCTTTTTTAAAACAAGCCCAACACTGTACTCTCAGTGTTGGGGCTAATTTTAAAACAGGAATTACGACTAACTATTACTCAATCAAGTATAGAAATATGCAACCGTATTACCTCAAAAATCAACTAGGTGGTTATTAACAGACATAAGAATAATTTTTGACTAATCATTTTAAGAAAAAAAATTAAAAGTCGCAAATTTAGCTACAGTAGGCTTAGTTACAAGTATAATTCGTAGGTTTCCCATTGGAGAATTTATCAATAACCTGCTAAGTTATACCAGGATCATTGTGTATATTAAGTTTAGAAACGACAAGGGATGATTAAGCATGACCCAACCGAAACGAGCTTTGATTACTGGGATTACTGGTCAAGATGGATCATATCTAAGTGAGTTTTTGTTAGAGCAGGGTTACGAAGTTCATGGGGTCATTCGTCGAACTTCTACCTTTAATACAGACCGTATTGACCACATCTACGAAGATCCTCATAAAGAGGGAGTGCGGTTATTTCTCCACTACGGTGACTTAACAGATGGCACCACACTACGCCGCATTTTAGAAGAAGTTGAACCAGTAGAAATTTATAATTTGGGTGCTCAATCTCACGTACGTGTAAGCTTTGATTCTCCCGAGTATACAGTTGATGCCGTAGGAGTAGGAACCCTCCGTTTGTTAGAAGCAATCCGTGACTACCAGAGGCGCACAGGGATTGAAGTACGTTTCTACCAAGCAGGCTCTTCAGAAATGTTTGGTTTAGTACAAGAAGTTCCACAAAAGGAAACAACTCCATTCTATCCTCGCAGCCCTTATGCTTGTGCAAAAGTTTATGCTCATTGGCAAACGGTGAATCACCGAGAATCATACGGTTTGTTTGCTTGTAATGGTATACTTTTCAACCACGAATCGCCTCGGCGTGGAGAAACCTTTGTAACTCGTAAGATCACTATGGCAGTTGCCCGTATCGTTGCTAATAAACAGAAAAAACTTTACATGGGCAATCTGAATGCTAAGCGCGATTGGGGCTATGCCAAAGATTATGTTAGGGCTATGTGGATGATGTTACAGCAACCCGCTCCAGACGATTACGTCATTGCCACTGGCGAAACTCATTCAGTGCAGGAGTTTCTAGAACTAGCATTTGGTTATGTAAATCTCGATTGGGAAAAGTATGTAGAGTTTGATGAGCGCTATCTTCGTCCAGCTGAAGTAGACTTATTAATCGGTGATTCTGCCAAAGCACAACAAAAGTTAGGCTGGAAACCTTCAGTGAGTTTTGATCAATTGGTAGCTCTCATGGTAGAAGCAGATCTGGAAGCACTAGGTTTGACTTCACCAAATGGAAAAGTGTCACAAGAAGCGATTAAGGATAATGCCATGATTCGTCAAGAACTAGGCGTACTCCATTTTTAAGAATAATGAAGATAATGAAAATATGGCTCTGTTAGAACTCAATAACAAAAGAATTCTCGTAACTGGTGGCTCTGGTTTTTTGGGGCGTCAGGTAATAGATCAATTGTCTAAGGCAGGAGCGCAACCTGAGAAAATTACAGTCACCAGATCTCGTGAGTGTGATTTACGCGTCTTAGAAAACTGCCAACGTGCTGTTGACCAACAAGACATTGTTATTCATCTAGCTGCTCATGTCGGTGGTATTGGTCTTAACCGAGAAAAACCAGCAGAATTATTCTATGACAACTTAATGATGGGAACTCAGCTGATTCATGCAGCTTATAAAGTTGGAGTAGAAAAATTTGTCTGTGTTGGCACGATCTGCGCTTATCCTAAATTTACCCCAGTTCCATTTAAGGAAGATGATTTATGGAATGGTTACCCAGAAGAAACTAACGCTCCTTATGGGATAGCAAAAAAAGCCCTTCTTGTCCAATTACAAGCCTATCGCCAACAGTATGGCTTTAACGGGATTTACTTGCTTCCAGTAAACTTATACGGACCAGAAGATAATTTCGATCCTAACAGTTCCCACGTCATCCCAGCATTAATTCGCAAGGTTCACTCTTGCAAGCTAAGTGGAGAGAAGAAAATCCCAGTTTGGGGTGATGGTAGTCCTACCCGTGAGTTTCTCTATTCACAAGACGCTGCGCGGGGTATTGTCATGGCCACTCAATTATACAACGACTCTGACCCTGTCAACTTAGGAACAGGTTATGAAATTTCTATCCGTGATTTGATTAATCTTATTTGTGAATTGATGGGGTTTGATGGCGAAATTGTTTGGGAAACCGACAAACCCAATGGTCAACCGCGTCGTTGTTTGGATACTGAACGAGCAAAAACAGCTTTTGGTTTTACTGCTCAAGTAGACTTCAAGCAAGGTTTGAAGAATACGATTGAGTGGTGGCGTCAACACGCTGCTTGTTAATAAGGGTGTTGGGGGTAGGGTGTAGGGTGTATGGGTCAATTGGATAGGGGATTCAAACCCCAACGTGCTTGTTGACACCACTGTCTGCACGGTGTCAACAAGCACGTTGCACTCATAGTGTAGGGTGTACAATTCATTGAGGGAATCACCCTATACCCTACACCCTAGTTTCAGTAACAGGATATAAGCGTGGTTTTAGACAAAACAACACTACGCAAATCCCTCCTTAAACAACGTCAATCAATGACAGTAGCTGAGTGGAGGGAAAAGAGCGATCGCATTTGTACAAATATTTTAGCCTCTTCCTTATTTCAAGAGGCTAAAACTGTCTTGGCTTATTTTAGCTTTCGCCAAGAACCAGATCTCAGTCCCCTCTTTACAAATAGCCAACAGACTTACCCTACAAAAACGTGGGGATTTCCTCGCTGCGTTGATCAATCGCTTCACTGGTTTAGTTGGAAACCTAATGACGCAGTAGAAATAGGGGCTTATGGTATACGTGAACCTTCAAAAGACGCCTTAATCATAAGTCCTTCGGAAGTCAGTTTAATTCTTGTCCCTAGTGTTGCTTGCGATTATCAAGGATATCGCTTGGGCTACGGCGGAGGATATTATGATCGCCTGTTGAGCTCTCCTGAGTGGGTAAAAAAGCCAACCATAGGTATTGTGTTTGAATTTGCTTATTTACCAGAATTACCTGTTCAAGCTTGGGACAAACGGCTACAAGGGGTTTGTACGGAAATGTTGTTACGAATGTAACTAAGTGATATATAAATTTTATCTGTATACAAAAAATAAGTTCACAACTGGATTTTTGAGCACCGCTCTCTTAAAACCTCGTCGTTTGTGCACGAGACAGGGGTTAAAACTTTTTGTTTAAAACACCATCCCTTTATGGGTGGTGTATTTTGACGACTGACGCCTTTATTCTGAATTCTCTTTTGTTTTTTTGGGAGAGAAAACAGAATGGTTTGTTTAATCGATAACAAATGAGCTCCCACAAACTTAACTAAGCATACATTTTCACTTTTAATGTGAGAAATAAATATACATAGTATATTTACTTGTTTGCGTTGTATACTTAAAAGGACTATCTTGATCTATCGATAAATTTTCACACAATTAGACTCCGACTATGAATAAAAAATGGGCGATTAAGCGAATTACTGTAAACTTGACCATCACTGAAGCTAAAATGCTCGATTCTTATTGTGATCAGACAGGCAGGGCTGCTACAGATGTGATTAGAGAACTTATTCGAGGGTTACCTGTAACGCAACAGGTGTCATAGAAATTCAATTACACTATGCATATGCCGTTACCACAAATAGATCCCATACTCGGCGTCGGCATTTTTTGAACTTTTTTAAAAGCAAACAAAAGCCTGGGTTGTCAGACGATTACCCGGGCAGTTGCGTTTGTGACCATGATTTGACTTTTATCACAAGAGCAGCGATCACATCAGATCATGATCAAGATCGTAGACTAAATGCACTCAGAAATTGTAAAAGTTTGTTTAGTTTATTAAAGAGTTAGATTGTCTAGAGTAACATCTTTAACACTAACAGCGCTAGATAAGTACTGTAGTCAAAAAATTGATACATATACATTGATGATTCTACTTAATTGGTGAAACATGAGTAAAAAATTAGCGGTCAAACAAATCAGCCTTGTCTTGGCATCAGATGAAGCCAAGATACTCGAAAAGTATTGTGCCCGTACAGGCAAAACAGCTACAGATGTTGTGAGGGAACTTGTTCGAGCCCTACCGTAAACAGATAAGCTGTTCAACATTTAATCTCCAATAGCAGAGTTCCCCTTATTTTTAATTTTTTGTCCCGATTGGATTATTAACCTCTACCATCCTGAAGACGCCCTGAATCATCTGCGTCTTAACTCAATGAGCAATATGTTACTCTTCTTTCAAGAAGGTTCAAATTTCTGAGGGAGAGCGATCGCGGCGTGTATTCGAAATACTATCATCAACAATTTAACGTCTTCCCCAGCAATTACCTGAGTGATTTATCTGGAGAAATTAAAGCTTGCCGTTACTTTGCTACTAACAACCTTAACCGAGACTTTGTAAACACCAAAGGATTTTCCGTAGTGTTTCAGCGTTCAGGATTGGAACAGCTAGAGGAGCAGTTTCCTTTTTTCAAATCCTATCTAACTCTGGCTCTTCAGCCATCTTGTAATGCCTTTTACCTCAATCCTTTACTGCTAAAAGAAGGCTCCCGCGTAGATCCACACGTTGATCGCTCCCTTCGTTCCTACTTCAAAACGATTGAGCCACCTGCTATTGTTAGTGTCCTTTATATTGAAGTCCCATCAGATATGAAGGGTGGGGAACTAGTATTACACAATCGTAAACGCCAAGTTGCTCAGATTAAGCCGCAGATCAATACTTTGCTCCACTTTCAGGGTGACTTAACCCATTCTGTTAACGCTGTGAACACATCAGGGAGCCGCCTAAGCCTAGTTTGTGAACAGTACGCTTTGAGTGAAGCTGAACTTCAAGAAATTCCGGAATTTACTATAGAATCAAGATCCAACGCCTTTCGGGAAGTCACTCATTCAAAAGTCAAAAGTCAAAAGAAGAACTAACTCCTTGAGGGCGACAGTAAATGGTTAAAATGAGAATCTCAAATGGGTTATGGATGTATAGCGTTCTAGGTGCGATCGCACTCGTAACACTATTCCCCTTATTTTGGCTTGTTAGTACAGCATTAAAGTCACCAACAGAAAATATATTTCAATCACCACCACAGCTATTGCCAAGTCAACCCACCTTAGACAACTTTGTTTCTGTTTGGCAAACTTTACCTTTTGGACAGTACTTGTTCAACAGCACTCTAGTAGCAGTGCTAGCAGTCAGTTTAAACTTGATATTTTGTGCTTTAGCTGCTTACCCATTAGCAAGACTCTCTTTTCCAGGAAGAGACTGGATTTTTATAGCGATTGTCGCCACGATTATGATTCCCTTTCAGATCGTGATGATTCCCTTGTACATTTTGATAGTTCAGCTAGGTTTACGAAACACTTACTTGGGAATAATTTTTCCTAGCTTAGCTTCTGCTTTTGGAATTTTTTTGTTACGACAAGCTTTTATCAGTGTTCCTAAAGAAATGGAAGAAGCAGCACGTATGGATGGTTGTTCAGAGTTAGGGCTGTGGTGGTATATCATGCTTCCAGCAGTTCGCCCAGCATTAGTAACTCTGGCAATTTTTGAATTTATCGGCTCCTGGAGTGACTTTCTTTGGCCTTTAATTGTCATTCAAGATGAAAACTTGTACACTCTCCCTTTAGGAGTGGCGAAGCTAGCAGGTACTTTTTCCTTAGACTGGCGATTAATAGCTGCTGGATCAGTCATTTCGATTGCCCCAGTGCTAATATTGTTTTTGTTTTTGCAACGCTACATTGTCCCAACAGAAATTGGCAGCGGTATTAAGGGCTAATCTACCGATGGTGTGGATGCTCATCCCAGTTAAAGATTTCATGGTTTGGTACTCTGCTACTATACCAGGTAATTTTTCCTTGCAGTGTACCGATTAAAGATTCCTCAACCACACTAGCTAAATTATCCCATGTTAAATTCTCGCACTGGAGCAGAACTTTCAATTCCTGTAAAGCACCTAATGCAGCATTCTCTTCTTGGAAAAACAGAGGGCTATCAGCGCGTAATAGATCCCGTTGCACAGCCGCAATTGCCTGTCGCACAGCAACTTTGATTTGCTCATTTAGCTGTGTTCGTCCTCGATTCAATTGTTGTTGCCATCCACGTTTACTAGTAGCATATAGTCCTGGTAACCGATTCAACGCATAAGCCGTTACCTCAGATGGTTTAATATACTTAGCGATTTTAGAGGGTAAAGCTCGAATTTGCTGCTCTACCTCTTCTACCACTAATATTTCCATTGCATTTCGTGAGTTTCTAGCAAATTTATCTTGCTTAAATTGCTTGATTGGATAACTAATTGCAAAATCTTGAAATGTGGTTTCCATATAAAAATTAGCCTTTTTAATAAAGGAAAAACTCTGATGATAAATCTATTTTTAGATTAATTGAAATAGAGTATATCTGGCATCAGAGTATTGTAAAATTCATGCGATTTTTTTGATTAAATTTCTTAAAAGAAAACGGGAATAGACAATAGCACAGTAGGTTGGGTTGAGGAACGTAGACGCCGGAGGTGGCTTCCCGCAGGGTAAACCAACATTTTTAGGATTTTGTTGGGTTTCACTTCGTACCCCTACGCTTAAGCAAGCTACAACCCAACCTACTAAGATAAAGGGTGGGATGAAAATACTGCTCAGGTTTTACATTTTGAACTTGAAGTTAAGGTTAGAGTTATTTTCTTTCCTCCTTAACTAGCAAATATTAGGATGGATTTAAATATATCTAATGCTAATAGTTACTCGTAACCGAAAAAATACGGTTTTGTCTATAAAGTTTTTGCTCTGATAGGGTGAATGATTTGCTTTGAAGGGAAAATCAGCAATCAACCAGCACTACATCGTAATAACAATTCGCTTAAATGCCTCTAAACATAGAAAATCTTGTAAGGGCGTTACCCTAAAGAACGCCCCTACTGTATTTCATTGTGAGTCCTGAATTCTGAATTCTGGCTCCTCCCTCTTTAATGTACAACTCCCAAAGCAAAATTAACCGTATATGGTTCTTCTAGTGATTGCTCAGTACCAAGTTTAATAGCCTCAAGATGATGACCTAATAACTGTAGTTGTTGAGATTTTGGAAGATAGCTAACATTCCCTTGTTTCTCAAAAAGTGGTGTGCTAGTAATAGCCTGGTATTCTAAGTTTTCTTTTGTACTTTGAGACAACCAGTGGGAATCTAAACTTGATGGTATTAAACCTGGTGGCAACTCACCTTCTAAGAAAGCAAGCAAGCGTTGCTGACAACTACGGGTATTGATACCACGATTCTCGAATAACTGTAGGACTTCGTCAAAAGATAAAGCTCTCTCTGGTAATACCTTGAGCAGTTCTGTAAAAAGGAAATAGTCAGTATACTGTTGTCTAGGTACTTCTAATACTTGGGGATGTAGTGGAAGCAATGCTAGACCATAGGCAACCCGACTACACGCAGGACTTCCATTTTCATCAAGATATGAATCTTGAATAATCTTAGCATTAGGCAATTTTTGCCGTAGCCAACGGTTGATAGCACCTATTGATGCAACTCCACCAGTTAGGATAGCTTGATTAATTGCTTCTGTAGGTATGCCTTTAGCTACCAACAATCTATTAAGTTCACGATTCAAGCGTCGCACAAACGGAACAAAGACTTGGCTTTCTAAGTCTCGTCGCTGCAATGTCCACTGCCCGTCTGCTAACTCTAGTGTAAAAGAGTCTTGATGCTGCAAAATTAACTTTAGAGCGATCGCAGCTTCTAGCATTGCCTTTCCTAAAAGAGAACCATCTAGTTTTTGCTGCAAACCAATGCGATCGCTAATATCGGGTTCTCCTGGTCGTGGTAAGTTTAATTCTTCCCATACAAAATCAGAGACGTGCATCTGATCTAAACCAGGAACCGATGGTTTCCAATAGGTGGGGTTGCTTGTGCTACTGATGCTATCGCTTTGTGTTTCAGTACGAGATTGCCGCCATTTTTGTGGAAATAGTAACTGGCAGATAATATCCTGCTCGATTCCCTTGCCACCATAGCCAAAGCCGTGGAGCATAAAATCGCTATGGGTTAAGTCTTCCAAGTCTTCTGGCAAATCAACCAGTGTCATTTCCGTAGAAGCTGCACCAATATTAATCACTAGGGTATTACCAACTAGAGGATTAGTGGTGGTTTTTGCCAGACGAGAACCTTGTGCAGTTTTCAATTCTACAGTTTCACCACCAGCACCATCAATTTCACATAGCAAACTAGCAATTGCTTCCTCAATAAAAAACACTTGTTGGGAATGTTTTACTAATTTACTAATTAGTAAAGCTTCTCGTACATTGAAGCGATATTGCTCAGACCAATTAGACGGACAGGTGCAGATCACACCAGCAAGGTTATTAATAATACGACGAAAGTTTTGTTGGTTCAGTCCCGCCGCTGCCGCAGTTAAACCCAAGGTGGTGCTAGTAGAATCAGATTTTAATGTCAAAAGAAGTTTTGAGAGCGATCGCACAACCCAAACCAAAGGAACCGTAGAAAATTCATTTAATTGCAATACTGGTTCCCATTTTTGCTGTTTGTCCTTATACGGGAGAGCAATCTGTAAATAAGGCTTTAACTGCGCTGAAAAGAGATTGTGTGTTGGTGGTACTGATCTTTTTTCTTCTTCAGCAACAGATGCTGGTACTGTTTGCAGGGTAATCTCTTTGTTTTCTGTTTCACTGGAAGTAATAGAAGCTGTAGGCAGATAAACCTCTCCTGGTAGACGGAACGAGTGCTTTCTAGGATCTGCGTCTGGTTGGTTTTGTGGTAACCAGTAGAGAGGATAAAGCTCTATTGTTGAGCGATTTAATAGTGCAGCAGAAATTCCAGTCGTACCCAAATCGATCCCTAAATACCAAGCTGAGTCAAGAACATCGACTGATTCTCTACTGTCTCTAGAACTAGAACTAGAGCTAGAAATTGAAACAGAAGAAGAACTCTCTTGTTTTTCTTCTATTGTTGGTTCCTTTTTTTTTTCGGCTTCTGCCAAAAGAGCTTCTATAGCGGTTAATTCTAGCTGCGCATCTGCCTGTGGTGATACTGCTGAGCTAGAGAGACTATTTTCTACTGTTGGTTGCTCTTCTAGATTCGTTTCAGTTTGAAAATTTAGCCCTTGATCAAACTCAACTAAATCCTGCTCTAACTGCCTTAACTGTGCTTCTTCTAAGGAAATATCGGGTGCTGCTGTAGCCGATGCTTCATCTTGGTCTAGCAAATTTTCCTCTGGTGAAGCGAGAATATATTTATCTGAGGAAGAGTCTTCTTCAGACTTTGTGGATGTCTCTACTGGAATCCCTAGCCCTTCCGTATTGGCTAGTGTTACGGTACTTGTCTTAGTATCAAAAGATGGTTCTTCAGAGATTGATTCATGACCATCTACATTAACGAATAGCTCATTTAGTGCTGAAATTGTATCAGTAGTTTCTGGATCTTTAACATTGGGGATTGCAGCACCCATCAAAGATCCTTCTTCATAGTTTTCATTAGTTATTAATATTTGGTAAAAATCTGATAATTGTCCCGGCGCTTTGATGGAAGGGTCTTGAGTGTTAGCATTGCGTGGAGATAAAAGACCTGCATCTGGATCATCAAACCAGGGATCTGGCATCATAACAGCAGCCTCGACTTGCTGCATCTGGTGCGTCGCAGGTATAGAAGGCGGTGTAGTTTCCGGGTGTTCTTGTGCAACTGGTTCGGGTGTGGTTACCTCGGAAGGCGGTGTAGTTTCCGGGTGTTCTTGTGCAACTGGTTCGGGTGTGGTTACCTCGGAAGGCGGTGTAGTTTCCGGGTGTTCTTGTGCAACTGGTTCTGGTGTGGTTACCTCGGAAGGTGGTGTAGTTTCCGGGTGTTCTTGTGCAACTGGTTCTGGTGTGGTTACCTCGGAAGGCGGTGTAGTTTCCGGGTGTTCTTGTGCAACTGGTTCGGGTGTGGTTACCTCGGAAGGCGGTGTAGTTTCCGGGTGTTCTTGTGCAACTGGTTCTG
>NZ_JAAKGC010000029.1:51522-85962 GCF_017591665.1 Aetokthonos hydrillicola CCALA 1050
GGAGGTTACCTCGGAAGGCGGTGTAGTTTCCGGGTGTTCTTGTGCAACTGGTTCTGGTGTGGTTACCTCGGAAGGCGGTGTAGTTTCCGGGTGTTCTTGTGTGGTAGTTGTTGAATCAAGCGCAAGGGATGAGTCATTTAAATTTTCACTACCAAACAAGCTAGCGTATAGTTGATCGACTTCATCAGTAATTAACTCTGAATCATCCGGCTGTACCTTTGCAACATTTGTGGTTGAATTTTGTGTATCTTGATTTAGTTGCAAAATTATTGCATCTAGATCTACTGTACTTGCACTCTCTTCTAAGGTTTCCAATCCATTTTCTTGAGAATTATTTGCAATTGAAGAGTTTGTCTTTGGAGCAAGAGTATCGGTGGTTATTGGAGAAGATGAGCTTTGCGATAATGTTTCATTTTCTACTCTAGGATTAGAGGGTTTATTAGAAATGGCTTGTTGCTGTAACTGCTGGATTAAATTATTGATCCAGCTTGCAAGTAACTGTTCTCCTTGTACACCTTTGCTATGCATTCGTGCAAGTGCTTGGGATAAGGACTCATGATAAGTATTAATATTGCGCTGTAATGCCTCAAAGACAATATTCACTGTCCCATCTAGTGCCAGCATCTGTTGATCCAGTTCTTTGGCAAGTCGAGTTAAACGCTCTACTTGCTCTCTGGGCTCTGCTAAAGGTTGACTAGAGGAGATTGCTAGCTCTGGATTATCCTTTTTCGTTAAATCCGGTGTGAGAAACGGCTGAACCTGGTAATTTGGGGTAGTCTCTGCTCTAGGAGGTGTTAACGTCATTACGCGGCTCATCAGCACCTGCAAAAATTCAGAAATCACTTTTTCCTGGTTAGCCAGCTGCTGTGCCAAGGAGTAGTTTTGTAATCGCCTTTGCTCTAGCTCTCTAATTTCCGTGACAAGAGATGCTCGCTCTTGCAACAGATGTTGTAATTCCACTTGCAACGGCATTAGCAATGCTGACAATTCACTCTTTATTTGAGCTTGTTCAACAGCAACCTCCTGTTGATTGGTTTGGCTTTGCTGCGGTGATGATGGATTATTTTGATCAACAAATCTCGCCAATAAAGGGGATAGTTGAGACTGTTGAGTTAAGCGTTGCTTTTGATCACCACCTGCTTGAGCCTCACTTTCTGCTAGCTTCGCCAAAAAGTTGCGAATTCTTTCTAAAACCTGTCTTGGCTCTTGTCCTTGTCCACCAGAGAGAATTTTAGACAAGCGATTGCCTTTATTCGCAAGTAAATTGTCAAGATCTGTAAGTAGCGTTTGAATTTCGTCTGTGAGGGAAGTCACTTTCATGTACCTTGTATAGAACTATACATTTTGTAGTATCAAAATTGGTTTACAACTTTTGCAATTATGTTACGAATCCTTGGCCGAAAGTGCGATAATTGTCAATACAACGCATAGTTTTCTAAAATTAGCTTTACAATTCAGTCGAGCTTTCAAACACAAAAGAGGTATCTTTGACCTGCCCTAGGGGCAGAGGGAGCAGGGGGATTATATGGCAAAACCAATACTCCTGCCCTGCTCCCTTAGTCCTACTTCCTGCTCCCTTTTTGTCAACGGTTATTTCTACAAGAAACTGTTAATTGCTGGTTACCTTTTTGCCAGAAGTTATAAGCACCAGAAGCAACCACTTTAGCCTTGTCTTGTAAAAGCAGCTAAAAATCTCAGGTTAACAAAAATCAATCGCCTTGAGTATCATTAGATATAATAATAATTGGAATAACACGCTTGTTAAGGGGGCAGATGGGCAGGCATTGCGCAGTGGCTTTTAAGTAGTCTAATACATCCAGGTGCTAATAGGAGCCTAAACGGCAGTTGCTTTATTTTCTTGCCCGTTCTAGTTGTATAGTTTTTTGTGTAACATAGATTAGCTTTTGTTTGAAAGGGGCTGTGCTTTTATGGCTTAGTCTTAGAATGGTGCTGTTGTTTGTTGTTTTGTATATTGCAGCTTTAATAAAAAAATTGCTGATGGAAGATATTAATCCCTGGATGAACTCAACTCCCTTTTTTCAAGGGTTGCCAGAAGCTGCTGTGGAACTAGCCTTAACCCATCTTGTTAGCCGCACTCACCCAGCGAATCAAGTGATTTTGCTAGAAAATGACTGGGGTGGTTCTGTGTACTTCATAGGGGATGGATGGGTCAAAATTCGCACCTACAACTTGGAAGGCAGAGAAGTGACATTGAATATTCTTGGCAAAGGAGAGTTGTTTGGTGAAATGGCAGCATTAGAGGAAGCACCTCGCTCTACTGATGTGATTACTTTGACTTCTACGGTTATCGGTAGCCTGCCTGCTCAGGATTTTGTCAAATTACTTCAAACGGAACCTTTGGCAGGAGTTCGATTAGCACAACTGATGGCGCGACGCCTGCGACAAGTAAATCGTCGGCTGCGATTGCGAGAATCTGACAGTCAGTCACGAGTTGCGGACACGCTACTGTTTTTAGCGGAAGGACAAGGAAAGAAAAAAGAAGAAGGAACTGAAATTCCTAATTTACCTCATCGAGAATTGAGCAGTTTAAGTGGGTTAGCCAGAGAAACAGTTACACGAGTCCTCACACGGTTAGAAAAAAAAGGATTGATTAAACGCGAGCAGGAGGTTATTTGTATTCCGGATTTATTGGCGTTAGAGCGAATGATAGTTTAACGTAACTGCCCTCCCGATGCTTATTCTGTAGTCGTAAAAAATGGATATGAACTACTGGCACTAATCCTGCGAGTACAGTGTAGGTAGTTCATCAGTCAACCTTCTCAATCAATGGTTAAACAAACACGAGAACTTAAAACCACCCCTATTAAACTTGAAGCGCCCCTGAGGATGGTAGAGACGGCATTTTTAGCCAGTACTGCTAGCTTAATTTGGTTTATTAATTTCTACTTTCCTTTAGGCCCGGTTTTGCGGATATTTTTCCCAGTACCGATCGCCTTAGTATACCTCCGTTGGGGTAACAGAGCGGCATGGATGGCAGCCGTCACCTCTGGATTGCTGCTGTCGGTACTTATGGGACCATTTCGCAGTTTGTTGTTTGTTATGCCCTTTGCTTTCATGGGTGTACTATTAGGGGCAACATGGCATCGCCGTGTTCCCTGGATTGTTTCTATTAGTTTAGGTACCCTACTTGGCACGGTGGGAGTCTTTTTTCGCTTATGGTTGTTGTCTGTTTTAACGAATGAAGACCTGTGGATTTATTTAATTAATCAGTTTACAGAGGTATTGGAGTGGATATTCGTTAAGTTTGATATATTAGCGACTCCTAGCGTATTTTGGCTTCAAGTAGTGACTATTGGCGTGATTATATTGAACAACTTTATTTACTTGTTCGTAGTACACCTAGCAGCATGGCTACTGTTGGATCGCTTAGGTAACCCCATCCCTCGTCCGCCACAATGGGTACAAGTGCTTATGGATTATGAGTAGGGTACTGGGTACTGGGTACTGGGTACTGGGTACTGAGAAAATAGTAAAAACTAATTTTCTTATTCTCCCCCTGCTAAGAGATCCCTGCTCGCTGCTCAATATTAAAATTAACTTATGATGGTTCGTGTTTATACTGAGATTGAACGGGGGGAGGAATGGATTGCGCGCTATCGGGGTTGTATGCCTGTGTTTGCGTGTGTTTTAGGATACACAGAAACTGCGTTGATTCCTGGAATTTCAGCGGCTGGGCGAACACCAGAGGATCGGAAATATACGGCTTGTGCTGATGCTGAGTTTTTGTATTATGGTCCTCAAAGAAATCCTCAATATCCTCTACCACCACTGTTTTCTGGGGTGTCTCCTGTGCTTATTTCCCGTGCTGTGGTTGAAGCACTAAAAATTCCTGTTTATTTGTTCAATGCTGGACTACTCCAGCCTCCTCCTGTACCTACAATTGATCTGAATGGCTATCCAGCTAGGTGCTTAAGTCAAGGCAACGCTATGGAACACGCATTGGTACAGCACTTATTAGAGCAAGGGTTGCTTTGGGGTGAACGCTTAAGTACTAAAACTCAACAAGGGTATCTCGTTTTAGGTGAGTGTGTTGTGGGAGGCACTACAACCGCTCTGGCTATCTTAACTGGTTTGGGTATACCAGCGTTAGGAAAAGTCAACAGCAGCCACCCAGCTTGTAATCACGCCCAAAAGTGGTCGGTGGTGCAAGCGGGATTAGAGAAGTCTGGATTGAAATCTAGGGGGATGGGGGAAGTGATCTCGTCTTCTCCACAACTAGATCCACTGAAATTAGTCGCTGCTGTAGGCGATCCCATGCAAATTGTCGTCGCTGGGATGGCGATCGCAGCCAGTCGTAGTTGTGGGGTTTTGCTGGCTGGGGGAACACAAATGCTAGCTGTATATGCACTAATCGATGCGATCGCTCAAGCTTACGCCTTATCCTGGCAACCAGAACAGGTAGTCGTAGGAACAACTCGCTGGGTAGCAGAAGATCCTACAGGCGACACTGTTGGACTAGCGCAACTAATTGGTAAGAGCCAGAGCCATAGCAGTCTTAATCAAGTTTCTCCACCCCTAATAGCCACTGGGCTAAGTTTTGCTAATTCCCGCTATTCCCAACTCAGAGTTTATGAGCAGGGATTTGTCAAAGAAGGTATGGGAGCAGGGGGGCTTTGTATTGCTGCCTCTCTTAGTCAAAATTGGCAGCAGCACAATCTCTTAGAAGCTATTGAAACTCTTCTAGAGGAGCTTTAGCTTTTAAGCACAGCAAAAAAACGCTCTGTTTTTCTTCTTGACATTATTTTTGAAAAATTCTGACTCCTGACTCCTGTATTCTTACCTTCGTACCGCACTATTGAATTCTTTTGAGCAGTAGTTGTTCTTCTAAAGCAGCAATACGATTGTAAGCTGCTGTTAATTGCGCTGTTAGTCTTTGGATTTGAATTTCTGGTGTTATATTTTTATCTCCTGTTTGAAGGCTGGTATCTGGGTAAATACCGTCCATTAACACATCTTTATGTTCAAGTTCCGAATTTAAACTAATATGTCCTTTTAACCGAAATCGCCCATTATCAGTATTTTCAACATAGTTATCTTTAGTTTTGTGTGTTTTGTCTAAAGAGCGATCTGATAAAGCTTGAGCCACTTTATTATCTAGTTGCTCAAGCATTTGATACACGGCATCCACTTTATAACTCAAAGTCAATACCTGCTTTTGTAATGGCTCCATTTAATACCCTTAGCTGCTTATGTTTCTCCATGTTATTCAATCTACTAGCAATATTAACTTTACTTATGATTTTTTTAACTTTTAAGATTTTATGTTCAAGAAGAACACTAAAATTGCCGATTTTAAATTAAATCATTTGTGAAAAAGCTAATTATCCCTGTACGCCCTTGTTTACTGTTCACTACCTCAACAAGTGATGTAATTTCCTATGTTTTACTCAATGTTAGTTTTCCGAAAAATTAAATGAGCTTACACTCCTATTCTTTGTAAGAGTCTGTAAACTTTATTAAGATTTCTTCGCTTGTAGTCAAGCAACTCTACAAACGTTATTATTAAAATCCCTGACGTATATAATCTAATTCCAAAATCTAATGGAGCGACGGTCTTTTTTGGTAGGTACAGGTACACTGCTATTGTCACAACTGCTTGTAAGCTGTGGGGGAAACAACCAGGCGCAATTACAAGTGCAGTTGTTGCAAGATTCTATTCCTGGTCAGGTAGTTGATCGCTTTAAGAAAAGTTTGCAGCAAAATCCACAGTTAAAATTTGCTCCAGTCAAGCACTTAGAGGATTTGTTCCGACAATTGCAAACTTGGCAGAAGAAAGTAGATCCTAGTAAGGAAGAAGGATGGCGTCGCTTCATACCTCTAGCAAAATCCCAGAAGGCTAGCCCAGTTGACTTGGTAACAGTGGGAGATTACTGGATAAGCGCAGCAATTAGACAGCAGCTAATTCAACCACTGGAAGTGCAACAGTTAAAAAATTGGTCTACTCTACCCAAAAGATGGCAGGAATTAGTAACTCGTAACGACCAAGGTTTGATTGATGCTAAAGGAAAAGTTTGGGGTGCCCCTTATCGTTGGGGTAGCACTGTAATTGTTTACCGCCGTGACAAGCTTATTGAAGAATTAGGTTGGACACCGAGGGATTGGAGTGATTTGTGGCGGGGTGAACTGCAAGGGCGCATTTCTGTACTCGACCACCCAAGGGAAGTGATCGGTCTTGTTTTAAAGAAGCTTGGAAAATCATACAACACAGAAAATCTTGATACAGTTCCAGATTTAGAAAAAGAACTACGCGCCCTGAACCAACAAGTAAAATTTTATAGTTCTACTAGATACTTAGAACCACTCATTATAGGAGATACTTGGCTAGCTGTTGGTTGGTCAGATGATGTATTGCCAGTTGTTGGGCGCTACCCTCAACTTGCTGTAGCAATTCCCCAATCAGGCACAGCAGTCTGGGCTGATTTGTGGGTTCAGCCTAAAGGCAAACAGACAAAAACTTTATCATACCAATGGATTGATTTTTGTTGGAGTCGCGACATTGCTAACGATATTTCTGTGCTTACTAAAACCAATGCGCCAACTTCGACGAAAATAAACCCATCTGGGATATCAGAGCTATTAACCAAACTTTTGCAAACTAATACTGAAGTTTTTGATAAAAGTGAATTTTTGCTTCCCTTACCGGAAAAAACTACTAGTCAGTATGAATCTTTATTCGCAAAGATTAAGCAAATACCTGATAAATAAAGATTTTTTTGTTTCTATCACATGAAAATCTAATATTGCCACGATGGCAGACATTCGGTAGTATGAGAGGTATAACTGAAGTTATACCTGTGTTATGAAAACAGCGATTTCAATTCCAGATCGGCTCTTTGAGGATGCCGAACAATTTGCAAAATGTATGGGTTTATCCCGTAGTGAACTGTATTGCATGGCACTTCAAGAATACTTGAAAGTCCATAAACGTGAAGAAATCACCAAACAGCTAGATGCTGTATACACCGAGGAAGATAGCTCTATTGGTCCGTTCTTTGTGCAACTACAAGCCCAGACTTTATCTGAGGAAACCTGGTGATGCAGCGAGGTGAAATTTGGTGGGCAGATCTACCAACACCCGTGGCTTCTGAACCTGGATATCGTCGCCCCGTCTTAATTGTTCAGGCAGATGAATTTAATCGTAGTCGAATTCGGACTGTTATTGCTGTCGTACTCACAACTAATCTTCGACTAGCTGATGCTCCAGGGAATATTTTGGTGACAAGCGATAAAACTGGTTTACCGCAAGATTCTGTTATAAACGTCTCGCAAGTTATCACTGTGCACAAATCGTTTTTGACAGCACAAGTAAGTCAACTAAGCGATAACGTCATGTTACTTGTTGAAGACGGTCTTCGTTTAGTTCTCCAGCTATAGTAAGTGGTAATAGATCATCCAGATTAAAAATGTGCTTAATTTTACAATCAATAAATAATGATTGACAATATAAGCATAATCTGCATAAGCTAACATACCTACTACTATAGAAAGAACTGTAAAGATTATAAATACAGTTAGGATAACGAGATCATGCGCTAACCTAGAGGGGGATACTATCTCGTTTCAACCATCAGATTAAGAGACAATATTTGTTGAGGAAAAAACGAGGTTGTGACCTAGCTGGAGTTTAGAAATTTACCATGCATGAACTGGTTAAAACTGTCTTAAACAGTGAAGAAAAAACGGCTCTGCGTCAATTGCTCTTTACATTAAGTAGTTTGGGGAAGAAATTCTTCCTAAGAAACGAGATTTTGCAAGCGTTTGCCGACTACTGTTACAAATCTCAAAAGCCAGCGTACTTTTATCACTCTTCTTCTGTAGGGAAACTCATTAACTACACCCACGAAATTATTCTGGAAGATGACAGTACTTGGTTTGTAGTCAGACAAAGAGTTGCTAGTCAAGAAGTTTGGCGACTGGCAGCAAATATGGCTAGCTTCGAGATGATGACACCACAGGCGTTATTAAATGTGCGCGATCGCCTAGTGAATCGCTTCCAACCTCGAATCCTAGAAATAGACTTCAATCCTTTTTACCAAGGTTCCCCCACAATAAACGATCCTAGAAATATTGGTCAAGGGCTAGCATTCTTAAACCGTCATCTATGTAGTCAGGTCTTAACTGATCCTGAGTATTGGCTAGAAGTATTATTTAATGTACTACACAGACGTCGATACGATGGCATCCCAATACTTATTAATGATCGTATTCATTCAGGGCAGCAATTATCAGGGCAAATTAAAGAAGTTTTAAATTTTCTTAGAGATCGTCCCCCCAACGAACCCTACGAAAAAATCCGTTTTGATTTGCAAGAATTTGGTTTAGAACCAGGTTGGGGAAACACCTCTTCAAGAATACGCGAAACCTTAGAACTTCTTGCGCGACTGATCACTACCCCAGAACCAGCTATTCTCGAAGCCTTTGTTGAGCGCATTCCCGCAGTTTTTCGTGTAGTCCTAGTTTCCATACACGGATGGGTTTCCCAAGAAGGTGTCTTAGGAAGACCAGAAACAGCCGGTCAAGTCATATATGTTCTAGAGCAAGCACGCAGCCTAGAAAACAAACTGCGTGAAGAAATAAAACTTGCAGGACTCGACGTTCTGGGGATTCAACCTCAAGTCATTATTCTTACCCGCCTTATCCCTAACTGTGAAGGGACTCTTTGTAGCCTCCGCCTAGAAAAAGTCCTCTTAACTGAAAACGCTTGGATATTGCGTGTTCCTTTCCATGATTCTTATCCTCCAATTACACAAGAGTGGATTTCTAAATTTGAGATTTGGCCTTATTTAGAAAAATTTGCTATTGATGCAGAAAGAGAACTATTAGCACAATTACGAGGTGCGCCAGATTTAATCATCGGGAATTATAGCGATGGTAATTTAGTAGCCTTTCTCCTTGCACGTAGTCTTAAAGTGACCCATTGCAACATTGCTCACTCTTTAGAAAAGCCTAAACACCTTTTCAGCAACTTATATTGGCAAGATTTAGAGGATCAATTTCACTTTTCGGCACAATTTACCGCCGATCTGATAAACATGAACGCGGCTGACTTTATCATCACCTCGACTTATCAGGAAATTATGGGTACACCTGATACGATAGGTCAGTACGAATCGTACAAATGTTTTTCTATGCCAAGCTTATATCATGTTGTCGATGGTATAGATTTGTTAAGCCCTAAGTTCAACATGGTGCCACCAGGGGTGGATGAAAATATTTTCTTCTCCTATGACCAAACAGAACAACGAGATCCAAACCTTCGCACACGAGTCCATGACCTACTCTTTACCCGCAAAGACCCCCTAATTCTTGGCTTGTTGACTGATCCAAGCAAGCGCCCAATCTTTGCCGTTGGATCTATCGCTTCTATTGATAACCTTGCAGGGTTGGCAGAATGCTTCGGTAAAAGTGAGGCATTGCAAGAGCAATTTAACTTAATTCTTGTCACCGGTAAGTTGTATCCTGAACAAGCTAAAAATAGCGACGAAACCGATCAAATTAATAAACTCCATCGCATCATTAATCAATATCATTTGCAAGGTCATATCCGTTGGCTAGGCATGTACCTCCCTATCATTGAACTTGGGGAAGCTTACCGAGTGATTGCCGATCAGCGAGGGATTTTTGTTCACTTTGCTCACTTTGAAGCTTTCGGACGAACTATTCTGGAAGCAATGAGTTCTGGTTTACCAGCTTTTGCCGCTCAATTTGGTGGCTCTTTAGAAATTATTAACGATTCTGAAGAAAATGAATTCCATCTTAACCCTACAGATCTAGAAGGAACAGCCAAAAAAATATTGAACTTTATTAACCAGTGCAATACTGAAGAGGAATACTGGTATAAAATATCTGAGTGGGTGAGTCAGCGAGTTCGGATAAAATACAACTGGCATTCACACATCAAGCAGCTACTATTACTTTCTAAAATCTATAGCTTCTGGAAATTTGTGAGCCCTGAAAATCGAGAAGCTAGAGATCGCTATTTGGAAGCCTTATTTTATCTGGTCTATAAACCTAGGGCTGAAATAATTCTCCAACAGCACATGCAGAAGAGGTAGTTGTTAGTAGCGGCGGGTTTAGTCTATAAAACAGTAAGTAGACACTTTATTTTGTTAAACCTGCCCTTACAGTAGTTAGTGGTGAGTAAGTGGGGGCAGGTTTAATCTATATAAATGTGTAGCTCGAGAAGATATTTTTTTCAACCCGTTTGCGTGGTAGCTAGTATCACAATTAACAAGGCTAATTGCTATAACGTTCTTTAGCATTTACTCCCCAACCACGCCAGATGCTTAAAGTAGGCGCAGCCGTCCAGAGCACTGGCTCTCCAAAACCCTAAGAACCAACACCCAACACAGCGTGCCGATGGATACAAATAATTTTACTTATACAGACTGGACACTAATCGAAACCGAGTTTCATCCTGACCAACTTCATCACACAGAGACAGTTTTCACAATCGGCAACGGTTACTTAGGAACAAGAGGAAGCTTTGAGGAAGGCTATCCTCGTGCTTTGGCAGCAACCCTTATCCACGGGGTTTACGATGATGTTCCTATTGTCTACACCGAACTTGCCAACTGTCCTGATTGGTCGCCACTTATCGTTATTGTTGATGGCGATCGCTTTCGTCTTGATCAAGGTGAAACATTGCGTTACGAAAGGCATCTTGACCTACGTCGAGGCATTCTCAGCCGCTTTGTACGTTGGCGCAGTCCGAGTGGGAAAACGATAGACCTTAGCTTTGAGCGTTTTGCTAGTTTAGCAGATCAACATGTGTTAGTGCTACGGTGTCAGTTAACGCCTGTTGATTTTGAAGGTTTCGTCGAAGTTCAGGGAAGCCTTAACGGTTATCCTGAAAACCAAGGTTTCAATCACTGGGAATTGTTAGATCAAGGTAAAAATAATCAAGGGATCTGGTTAAACCTCCGTACTCGAAGTACTCGTATTTCTCTTGGCATCGCAGCTAAGATGACAATATCAGAAGACGAGGCTTCTTTGCAAGTCACTAATGCGCCAGGTTATCCCACTTTCATCACCACATTTAGCGCTGCCCCAGAAAAGACCGTAGTTGTCGAGAAGTTTGTTACAGTTTTTACTTCGCGAGACGTAGAAAATCCAGTTCAAGCCGCTTGTGAAAAACTGAGTCAAGTGCCTTCTTACTTAGTTGCCCTGAATACTCAGGAACAAGCATGGGAAGCAGTTTGGGATAAAAGCGATATTTTAATTGAGGGAGATATTAAAGCTCAGCTTGCTGTTCGCTACAATTTGTTTCAGTTGTTGATTGGTGCAACGCCGTTTGACGACAAGGTGAGTATTCCAGCGAAAGTACTTTCGGGATTTGGTTATCGTGGTCACGTATTTTGGGATACAGAAATCTTTATCTTGCCCTTTTTTATTTTCACTCAACCAGAACTCGCTCGTAATATGCTAACTTACCGCTACCATACTTTAAATGGAGCACGGCGAAA
Source organism: Aetokthonos hydrillicola CCALA 1050 (assembly GCF_017591665.1). GTDB lineage: Bacteria > Cyanobacteriota > Cyanobacteriia > Cyanobacteriales > Nostocaceae > Aetokthonos > Aetokthonos hydrillicola. The sequence continues at coordinate 63,009 of NZ_JAAKGC010000029.1, forward strand.
GGCAGCTCATTATGGGTATAAGGGAGCGATGTACTCGTGGGAAAGTGCCGATACAGGGGATGAAGTGACACCCCGTTGGTTACCTCCTAATGATCCTTACGGTGAGGACATCCGGATTTGGTGTCGCGATCGCGAAATCCATATTAGTGCTGATATTGCTTATGCGGTTTGGAATTACTGGTACGCGACTGGTGATGATGAGTGGATGCGAGACTGTGGTGCTGAAATTATCTTGGATACGGCTGTTTTTTGGGGTAGTCGCGTTGAGTACATCACCAAGTACGAACGGTATGAAATTCGCGGGGTGATTGGCGCTGATGAATACCATGAAATGGTGAACAATAATGCCTTTACGAATAGAATGGTGCAATGGCATTTAGAGAAGGCACTTTTAGTTCATGAGTGGTTGCGTCAAAATGATAGCGATCGCGCCCAAGAACTAGAGAAAAAACTGCACCTGACTCCTGCTAGAATCTCGCGTTGGCAAGATATTATTCAAAATATCTGGATTCCCTACGACCAATCCACTGGTCTAATCGATCAGTTTGACGGATTTTTTGAACTGAAAGATATTAACTTAGCTGACTACGAACCACGCGATCGTTCTATGCAAAAAGTCTTGGGTATCGAGGAAGGTAACACATACCAAGTGCTCAAGCAGCCAGATGTCCTCATGCTGTTGTATCTGATGCGGCAATCAGAAGAATTCCCTTACACCTATGAGGTGTTAGAGAAAAACTGGGATTACTACGCACCTCGTACTGATATCACCTATGGCTCATCACTCGGCCCTGCTATTCACGCTATCTTAGCATCAGATTTAGGTAAAGCAGTGGAGGCGTATCAAGAGTTTATGCAAGCAGCAATGGTAGATATCGACGACGTTAGAGGTAATGCTGACGAAGGAATTCACGGAGCAAATGCAGGTGGTATTTGGCAAGCTGTGGTTTTAGGCTTCGGTGGTGTTAAACTAACAGAAAATGGACCGATAGCCAAGCCACACCTACCTCCAGGCTGGCAACGTCTAAAATTTAAGCTTCATTGGCGTGGTCAATGGCACGATTTCGATTTGAGCCTAGAACAAGAAACTGCGGAAGTAGGAGAAATAGCGAATGATCAGGGAGATAGAGAAGTCTTATCTTCCACATCCCCCTCATCTTCCCCATCCCTCTCATCTCCTATTCCTGAATCCTCTGATATTCAGGGAGTTATTTTCGATCTAGATGGTGTCTTAACTGATACAGCAGAATACCATTACTTAGCATGGCAAAAGCTAGCTGATGAAGAAGGATTACCCTTCAATCGCCAAGCGAACGAAGCACTGCGGGGTGTTTCGCGTCGCGAGTCGTTGCTGCTGATCATTGGAAACAATAAGCAATACACAGAAGAACAAATTCAGCAGATGATGGATCGTAAAAACCGCTACTATGTGGAATTCATCGAGAACATCTCACCGGCTGATTTACTACCAGGCGCTCTAAATTTGTTAGAGGAATTGCGGCAAGCTGGTATTAAGACAGCTCTTGGCTCAGCCAGCAAAAATGCACGCCCTGTGATAGAAAAACTAGGCATTGCTAAGTATATTGATGTGATTGCAGACGGCTATAGTGTAGAAAAACCTAAGCCTGCACCCGACTTATTTTTGTATGCTGCTAAAGAGTTAGGACTTGAACCAGCACAATGTGTAGTCGTAGAAGATGCAGCAGCAGGCGTTGAAGCAGCTCTAGCAGGTGGTATGTGGGCAGTAGGACTCGGTCCACACGAGCGAGTCGGCGCTGCTCACATTGTCTTACCAAGCTTAGCAAAAGTACACTGGGTAGATTTGCTAGCTAAATTGAAAGTACTGAGTACAGAGTGAACCCTAACCCTAACCCTCTCCCAGATGGTCTACGGTATACACACAAGTCGAATTACCCCCCTTAATCCCCCCTTGTAAAGGGGGGAAACAAGGAGAATCTAGTTCCCTCCCCTTTCCAAGGGGAGGGTTAGGGTGGGGTAATGCGAGGACTGGTAGTGATTCGATAACTTGTGTGTATACCGTAGGATGGGAGAGGGAAAAGAATTTAGTTTTCAATTCAGCAAATACTGTTTCACATACATCACCGTTGCGTAAAACAGATAGTCAATATTCTTCTTTTTACTAAACCCGTGTCCTTCATCCTTTGCTGTCAAATACCAAACGGGCACATTATTCTTTTTCACCGTCGCCACTATTTGTTGCGCTTCATTCAAAGGTACCCGAGGGTCATTTGCACCGTGAACTACAAACAGTGGTTTTTTGATATTTTGAGCATTATTCACAGGAGAAATCTTTAGTAGAAACTCACGCATTTTGGGATCGCGTTCGTCACCGTACTCTACACGTCGCAAATCGCGCCTATACCCCTCGGTTTTTTCGAGGAAAGTTACAAAGTTAGAAATCCCCACTATATCGATCGCAGCACGAATGCGCGAGCTATATTTTGTCGCCACTGCCAAGGACATATAACCCCCATAACTTCCCCCCGTCACCATGACTCGGTCTTTATCCAGGTTTGGTTGCGTCGCTATCCAATCTAATAACGCGCCAATATCGCGTACTGAGTCTTCACGCTTGAACTCATTATCAAGCTGTAAAAAGGTTTTTCCGTAGCCCGCCGAACCTCGAACGTTGGGGTATAACATTGCTACACCCAATTCATTTAGGTAATAATTATTACGTCCTAAGAAGCCAGGACGCGATTGTGCTTCGGGTCCTCCGTGAATATCTATGATTACTGGACGTTTGCCTTGAAATTTCTTAGGAGGAAGGTAGAGAAACCCTGAAATAGTCTTCCCATCGAAGCTTTTCCACCGTACTAATTGTGCATCGACGAATCCCTCTGTATTCAATCCACCTGTTTCGCTTTCAGTCCACCGTTCAACTTTGTTAGTACGGATATTCAAAGAATACACATCTGGGGTAGAACGAGCAGAAACCAATGTAAAACCAAGATCCTCGTTATTCTTGTGCCAAGAAATCCCCGCAACTTGTCCAATTGGTAATTTTGGCAGAGATAAAGGTTTTCTGGTTGCAGTGTCAATGATACGCAAGATGCTCGCACCATCTTCATTTGTAACAAAAGCCAGGTGTTTACCGTCTTTAGAAAGGTCAATATCTTCAACATTCCAAGGTATATTACTGGTGAGGTAATCATATTTCATTGAAGAAAAATCAATATAGGCTAGCCGTGAGAATTCCGAACCTTTATCGGTAATCACATATAGACCCTTACCATCTTTACTAAAAACAGCCGCACCATAGAAAATTTTTTCCTTGCCATTTTTGGGGGTAATAATTTTTTTATTACCTGATACCGGATCTAGCAAGTACAAATAACTTTCGTTAGCTGAGACAAATTCTAAAGTCACAATTTGAGTATCATCTGGCGACCAATCGAGAGGAGACCAACCACCCCCTTCAACTTGGGCAAGCAATTTATCACTTTGGGGATTTCTGGGGTCGATAATGTATAAGTCATTATCTTTACCTGTACGACGAGTCGAAGTATAGATTATTTTGTCACCTTTATTCGACCAGACACCACGACTATTTTTCGACTTTCCATCGGTTAGAAGTGTCACTTCGGCAGTTGCTAAATCATAACGGTAATTTTGCGCAAATTCGTTACCACCGATATCTTTACTAAATACAAAATAATCACCTTGGGTAGGTTGAAAACTTCCGCCCGGAACACGCTCGGTAAAAAATGTCATTTGTTTACGAGTACCCAAAGGTGTCTTGACTAAATGCACTTGGGGTGTATCAGCAAACCTAGTAGTAATTAGCATTTCCCGCCGAGTTGGATGCCAACTTGATAGACTTGCTGCGCGAAAATTAGTATAGCGATCGACAGTTTGGGCAATATTGACCGGGATAGGGGGAATTCCTTCGGTGACAAGACTATCACCAGGGGTGATATTGGGAGTTTGGGCAATAGTCATAAATGCAGGAAGCAGAAGTACTGCTAGGATTGTGGTAAAAAATTTAACTAAAAATTGCACTTATATGATGACGCTATTGAGTACTAAATTTACGTTCAATGTTACCAAATATCTTGCACCTGGGCTGTCAGCCAGCCAGCGATTTAAATCGCTGGCTGATAGCTTAAGTCCTCTCAAGAGGACTGCTCAAGGATTTCAGTCCATTTCAATGGACTATGCTATTAGCCCGGAACTTAAGTTCTGGGCGGGATATCGGGCTAATTCAGAATGGTGCAAGATGTCAGCCTCTCGTTCGGCTGCCTTTGGGGCAGATTGCAACATTTATTTCATGGCATGTAGTATGTCTATAAGTATGGTGTAGAGGGGGGTGCATTCTCTCTCCTTTCAGCAAGCTCTTTTTAGGTAAAATTCCTCTTAAAGCAATCATTTAAAATGTCATTATAGTTGTACATTCATGTTAAAAATATTGCGTTTATCTGGTCAACAACGTAAAAAATTACAAGAGGCTTTAATTGATGCTTTTCGTGATAAAGCATCCTTAGAGAGAATGTTAGCGTTTGAGTTAGATAAAAATTTAGACGCAATAGCAGGTGGAAATAGTTTACAAGATATTGTATTTAATCTAATAGAAACAGCAGAAGCTCAGGGATGGATTGAAGATTTAGTTAATGCTGCGCGTGAGTCAAACCCTGGAAACCATCTCTTAAAAGCTACCGCAGAAGGACTCTTGCCAAATTACAACCTAGAAACACTCTCTATTTCCTCACCTAACATTCCCCAAAAACAAGAAACAGCAGGAAATAATATATATCACTCTTATCCAGACATAGAATTAGAATATCCCGATGGATATGTGCCACTTAATTCATCTTTTTATATAGAACTTCAGGGGAGGGATTGAATCTGTTTACGAAACACTACTAAAACCCGCCTCCCTATATGATAGATAAGCTCCCATTAGGGGAGGGATTGAATCTGTTTACGAAACACTACTAAAACCCGCCTCCCTAATTCGGATAAAAGCTCCCTCGGTAAGCCTTTTTAATAGCGTAGAGAAATACTTCACGGCATTCATGACGACTCAGCTTAAATTCTCGGTTGTTACAGCGCACGGTAATGTGGTAACAGTAGTTTGGTTTGAGTTCTCGTGGTGGGCGTGGCATTATCTCGCATCAAACAAAACGCTTTTGACACGAACATGTTACCAATGAGGTGCGATCGATCCTTTGTAATTTGCTTTACACGTTCTCAAAAAAGAGTGTTTAAATTTAAACACTCTTTTTTGAGTATGTTAGGGTCTTAGTTTGGCGTACTACTCCCTCCGTTGCGATCGCTTTTGTCTTTCCATTCTATCAACTCGCAGTAGACAAAGTCAACCACTAGGCGACATGATCTTGTAAAACACGCAAAAGCTCAGAAGGTTCAAAATACACAGCAGGAAAAAGTTTTTTGAAGTCAGTATCAAGAGCATTACAAATAGCCACAATGATTTCTGTAGAAACAGCTTCGGCTTTTCCAACTTCCAGTTTATGAATGTACTGATAGGTGCAGGTCAAACCATTTTTGCTAACTTTAAGTGCAAGCGCTCGCATACTCACCTCACCACGTAAGAATTGCAGGCGCTTACCCAGTTCAGGAGTCCATTTGAGTCTATCTACACACTCCAGAAAGATCATAAGTTTTTGCTGATCATTTCTATCCACATTGTAATCTCCCAGTTGACTAAATAAGCTTTGGTGACTACTATGAGTTTAAAGTTTTAGAAAAAATTCTGGCAGTCATGGCTGTTGGCAATGAGAGCAGGCGCAAAACAAAACCAAGCGCGATTGTTTTCGAGGCAGGCGCTTGGGGCGGTTTCAGAAAATGTAATCACACGGCAGTTCAATGCCTAAGGTGATTTCCGAGAAAGAAAATACCTGAGGAGTGCGAGTTTCGGCTTCGCTCAACTCTCGATACCTCAGTTGGTTGAGCGAAGTCGAAACCAACGGCGGCGGTATATTTATTCCTGTAAATCACCTAAAGACTCCCACGACTCCTTCGTATCAACTACGAGGGATTGGGTGGCGTTTGATCAGCTTGTACTTCTGTAGGAGGACTCACTTCAGTATTGGGTGTAATTTCTTTAACTTCAATAACCTCAGCATCGGCTTGAGCGGCTTCTACTAATTCTGGAGATGGGGGATTAGGTGGTATGGCTTCGGGTACAGTAGTATCAACGGGAGGTTTAATTGTAGCCACAGGAGTTTCTGGCGTTGGAGTAGGTGATGGTGTTTTTTTACTCGCTGTCTGCTGCACTTTGTCTTTTACACCACCAAAGGTGTTACCAACACTCCTTTGTAACTGACCGAGCTTTTCTGGAAGTGATAATTTATTAACCTGTGCTTGAATGGTAGTTTTCACGCTATCGGCACTAGGTATTTGGGTTTGTTGTCCCGTTGGTATTAACTGCCGACGTAACGAAAGTGTTTGCCATCCAAACCAGTATAAAAGAGCTACACTAGCCACATGACCTAGCAAAAGACCTCCAGTAATGCGTTGTGCAAACACCCATAAAACTAAGGCGTAGAATAGACCTACACCGCTCCAAATAAAGTCATTCTTACGGTGGATTTCTGGGAAAAAGAAAGCTGTTAGGTAAATGGCTATACTACCAAGACCGACAGCTAGTGCCAGGATATATGCCAGCATTTTGCGGTTACTCCTTACAGTGTCACGTCACTAGATATTTTAATTTTGCAAATTTTGCAAGATAATTGTTGATTGCTACACAAATTGAACCTCCCTGCCTTGGCTTCGCCGTTCCCGAAGGGTAGGCAGCGATTCTATATGTTTAACGAGCCTGGTCAAAGGGCTCCTATTGCCTTAGCAGCAAGCTGCGGTGCTTTTACGTGTTGTTCACAAGAACGCTTCCACAAATAGATGCGCTCAAGGAACTGACAACATTTGATAGTGATATTAGAAAGACTGACACCGATTGACGGTGCAATCTTGCGCAAGATGTTACATGCCCCATTGGCGTCAGAAGAAATATGATAGCCTTTGGCTGTAACATACAATCCTCGCTTCTCTCTTTTCCCGGACGGTTTCCAACTTTCGGGTTTTTCACCAAATACGTGGAGAGCATCATTGTCAAAGAAAGAACTTTTTGAGGTGTATGATTCCTCGGTTTCAATAAACCGAATTCCATAAAGCTCACATAACTGGTGTAGTCGCTCTTTTAATTTACCTGTGGGGATTGTGGAAAAACTCTGATTGTTTTGCCGTCCCATATGAGTACTTTGGGATTGCCCTTTATTCCAACCAAAAACAATGTTTCCTATTCCCTGTGCTAGACAGTAATCAATAATTACTCTGGCTGCTTTATTGGTAGCATCGTGCATCCTTCTGTTGCGTTTGGCAGTGATGCGGTCAAGATGACCACTCCAAAAACCTTGAGGTTTATCAGTTTTAGCTTTTGAGACTTGTTTGTGATAGAACTGGTTGAATTGTTTAAGTTGTCTTCCGTCTACAACAAAGCCTTTTTTGCCGGTATTGGGAACGCAAGTTAGCCAATTATTCACCCCGTGGTCAATCCCAAGAGCTAGACTGTAGTCCAAAGACACGGTATTAACTGGTGCAAGCTTGTAAACAAATATTGCGTACAATTCACCATTTTGAGGTGAAAGTGTCACTTCTATGATATCGTCGGGGTTGATGTTCGTTGGATAGGGAATCCAGATATAGTCTATCTGGTGCATATCTTCCCAGTAGAGCTTTTTGATATCCCACCCTAATGGCAGTCCCAGTATGGCTTGCCCATCCTCGTCATACTTTTTCTTCAAAGCCTGGGAAGGATATGTAATCTCGTGCAATCCCCCTTTTTTGCGATAATGGGGCATTCTTGGTTTGATTGGATTTTGCCCATTCCAATAAGCAATCAAAGAGTTTTGATACCCGTAGAAGTTTTCCGCTGTTTTATGCAAAACACTTTGAGCTGCTTGGGAATGCAAAATTGTGTAATGAATATTCTCCTTGAATTCGGTTTGCAATTCGTTCTTAACTACTTCTAAATGAAAGCTAGTTCGACCGAACCAAATAATCGATTGTCTTAATCCATAAATAGCGCAATTAGCCAACTTGTTGGCTTGCTGTAAAAGAAACTCGACTAGCTCGGTTTCCATGGTTGGAAGATCCAGTCTTACTTTTTGTGCACCATAATTAATTGCTTCGCTCACATGGTTAATGTAGTAAACTTACTATTAGTATATACAACACTATCGGAAAAATAAGCTTTGGAGCGATTCTTACTGTGTTGTTTCTTGTGGTGGTGCGCCACTTCAAATTGTTAAGCAATACATTCAAAACCAAAACCAGAAGAGCTTGGAAAACGCAAGGGCTTTAAGGGGCGGGGGTAGAGTGCTCACAAGGGTAGGTTTTTTACACCTGGGTGTTGGCAAGACAAGGAGGACAAGGAAGGAAAGTAGACAAGGATGTTTTTTTTACTCATATTCAGTACATATACTTGAATTTGCTGTTTCTTCCTTGTCCTCCTTCTCCCCCAGGTCTACCTAGTCTCACCCCTCCTAGATGTATCTGTAAAAAACCTACACCTGTGAGGGGGTAGAGTGTAGGGGAGCCAGTTCTGCATCTGGGTTTACCAGCGTAGTAATCTGGTGAATCCAGATCTGCAGGAGGAGCCACTGCGTTGGGCGGTGAATCCAGTGCTGCAGGACGGTTTCCCTCCGTAGGCATCTGGGGAACCCGTAACTCCTAACTTGCACATTTTATAAACCTTACATAGCAAAGCTTTCAGCTTTTCCTTTAAAACGTGCTAGTTTCATTATTTACTGGTGGCTATTGCCGCTAGTCGGAGATTGCTACATAAGGGCGCATTCTGCCACACCCTTAACTCTTTAAATGAGCGAATATTTGCCATTGTACTCTTTCTCCTTATTTAAGGATCCTTTCCTTCCTCTATTTAATCTCTCCGCGTCACCGCGTCTCTAAGTCCCCGCTTCGACCCCTTTCTGGGTTTTCTTAGTGCCATTCCCCTTAAGGGCGTCGTAGGGCAACAATTAGCCCTGAAGTGAGGTCTAAAGCCTCGCCCCAAGGGGAGCGAAAAAATCCCTGTATTACAGGTAGGTTGAAACCCCACCTATGAGTAGGCCGCTTTATGTTTTCCCTACACCGTGTTCAACTATATAAAGTGTGTATTTTTACCAATACCGCGAAGTCTTAATGTCTTCTTTAGGGGAGAAGTAAAAATCTCGGATTACCCTAAAGATAAAAGAATCTGCAAGAGTTAGCCAAAAAAATCTATGACACAGCAAAGCTTTGGTGTGATTGGTCTAGCCGTTATGGGTGAAAACCTGGCTCTAAATGTTGAGCGCAATGGCTTCCCAATCGCAGTTTACAACCGCTCACGCGATAAAACAGATGTTTTTATGGCCGAGCGTGCCCAGGGAAGAAACGTCAAAGCAGCTTATACCTTAGAAGAATTTGTTGCATCCCTGGAACGTCCCCGCAAAATCTTGATCATGGTCAAAGCTGGTTCACCAGTGGATGCGGTGATTGATCAGCTAAAACCCATGCTAGATGAGGGCGACATCATTATTGACGGTGGCAACTCTTTGTATGAAGATACAGAACGACGTACCCGCACTTTAGAACCAGAAGGTTTTCGCTTTATTGGCATGGGTGTCAGTGGCGGTGAAGAAGGTGCGCTAAACGGTCCATCAATCATGCCTGGAGGTACAAAAAGTTCCTACCAGTATCTAGAGCCAATTTTGACGAAAATTGCTGCTCAAGTCGATGACGGTCCTTGTGTGACCTATATTGGTCCTGGTGGCGCAGGTCACTATGTCAAAATGGTACACAACGGCATTGAGTATGGCGATATGCAGCTTATTGCCGAAGCATACGACTTGCTAAAAAATATCGTTGGGCTTGACCATAAGCAGTTACATGAAGTTTTTGCTGAATGGAATACCACCGATGAACTCAATTCCTTTTTGATCGAGATTACGGCAAATATTTTTCCCTATATTGACCCAGAAACAAATTTACCCTTAGTTGATTTGGTTCTCGACGCAGCGGGACAAAAGGGAACCGGACGCTGGACAGTACAGAGTGCATTGGAGTTGGGCGTTTCTATCCCAACAATTATAGCGGCGGTAAATGCGCGTATTATCTCTTCCTATAAAAAAGAACGGGTAGCAGCATCTAAGATACTCACAGGGCCTCAAATTACCAAGTATGATGGAGATACCAAAGCCTTTATTAACATGGTAAGGGATGCTCTGTATTGCTCAAAAATCTGTTCTTATGCTCAGGGAATGGCTCTGTTGTCAACAGCATCCCATACGTATAATTATGGACTGAACTTGAGCGAAATGGCTCGGATTTGGAAGGGCGGTTGTATTATTCGCGCTGGATTTTTGAATAAGATCAAGAATGCTTTTAAGGAAAACCCAGCGTTACCTAACCTTCTGTTGGCTCCGGAATTTAAGCAGACAATTCTCGACAGGCAAACAGCTTGGCGTGAAATTTTGTCAATAGCAGCAAAAAGCGGAATTCCTGTACCAGCATTTAGTGCATCTTTGGATTACTTTGATAGTTATCGGAGCGATCGCTTGCCTCAAAACCTCACTCAAGCTCAACGCGACTACTTCGGTGCACATACCTACGAGCGGATTGATAAGCCTGGTTTCTTCCACACTGAATGGACTCCAATTGCTGAAAAATCCGTGTAAACTTCAACCCCAAAACAGTTGCAAGCAACAAAACCAACTACCCCTCTAACTTCTGCTAAGAAAGGGTAAAAAGTTTTAGCTTAATATTTTGTAGGTGACTCTCGATTCCAGAGTCACTTTTTTTAGCTAAGTAGTAATTCAAGCACTTCCCCGAAAGTTTGCTGAACGATCAAAGTCCCTTCTGAGGTAGCACAAGCATACTGCAATCCCACGAAAGATCTGCTACCATCAAAGCAGTGAGATTGATAGTAATTATGACACTGGTAATTGCGGCTGAACCTGCTCCTCTCAAGCCAAATGAAGACGGTGTTATTCTTGTGGAAAAAACTCGTGTCACATTGGATACCGTAGTCACTGTTTTTAAGCAAGGCGCGACAGCAGAGGAAATTGTTTATCGGTATCCGTCGTTGAAATTGGCTGATGTTTATGCCACCATCGCTTTCTATCTCAATCACCAATCTGAGGTAGAAGACTACCTACAACACCGAAAGCAGCAATCTCAAGAAATTCGAGCGATGAATCAGGCGAGATTTGATCCGCAAGGTTTACGTGATCGCCTGCTTGCACGCGAAGCAGCATGTTAAAGCTGCTTGCCGATGAGAACCGGTTTGGTTAAGTCTTTTTGGGTTCCTACATCCATTTATTCGTTTAATGCTTTAATCGTAGTATACCACGATTAAAGCCAAAAATATCTATGAATAATCCCAAAAAAGAAGAAACTTACTGGAAACCAGAAGGCGAACAAGCTTTAGACAGATCTCCTGTATGTTTTAAGGTATCTACTGAACTTAAGAACGAATTAAGATCTATCCCTGATTGGCAGAAGAAATTAAGAGCGTCCTTGCCCAGATTAATTTCTGAGTGGAAAGATCTACATGACGGGGGATAAATCCCCCCGCGTCGGCTTTCATCCCCGGACTAAAGTCACGGGGCTTTCTGCCTCCCGCACTATTTTCGTTAAATTTTTGAATCTACAAAAGATCAAGTTTATCGTAATTAAATCAAGTTTGATCTATTTTTTTAGTGGTTGATTTTTGACGGTTCTCGTAATCCCGACGTAAGCGATCTACTATTTCAGCAAAGGAGGCTCTTTCATCTACCGAAAGAGATTCAAAGAGTTTTCTATCCAACTCACTAGCCTGAGCGGGCAAAACCTGCTTAAGTTGTTTACCTTTAGATGTTAACCAAACCCGAAAAATACGTCTATCCTTCTCATCGCATTGACGCCGAATATACCCCTGCTTTTCCATGAGGGGTAGTGCGACTGCTAGGTTACCACTCAATTGCTGAAGTTGTTTGCTAATTTGTAACGTTGGTAATCCATCCTGTTGCCATAGACAGCAGAGTATACCCCACTGTAAGGGTGTCAATCCAAAAGGGTCAAGGATATCCTGAAATTGCCGATCAATTGATTGGCTTAATAACTTCAAACGGTATCCTAACGCATTTGGCGGTAGGATATGTTGATACTGTGTATAAAACTCGTTGCTGCGCTCAGGCATGAATTCAGATAATTATTGATTTTAGGGATTGTTATTACCAAGATATTGAGATTTTAATTCTTCTAATTCGTCATCTATTTTGCTCGTATTAGAACGTTGAGGTTTTTGTGTTTGAAACTGAGTGTTAGTGTTTGTTTGTGGTTTTCCACCTTTAAGAAATATCGTTTTCATTTCTTCTAATTCTAGATCAATTTGATCCCCTGCTTTTGGTGGCGAGGTGGCTGTAGTAGTTCGTGATGATGTTGCTAACTGTTGTACAACTTCATCTACTGTTTGGTAACGTTCGATAACCGCAGTTTTCAACATTTTTTCCAGAAGAGAACTTAAGTTGTTACTTATAGGAGTCTTCAAGTAATTTTGCCAAATCCAAGCATCGTTATGAACATCGTATAAGTCAAAGGGGGAGCGCTGAGTTAATAAGTGAATACAAGTAACACCTAAGCTATAAATATCGCTAGCAAAAACAGCTTGTCCTCTGATTTGTTCTGGTGCAACATACTCAGGGCTCCCTATACGAGTGCCAATGGTGTTTAAAGCTGTGTAGGTAGCAATTTTAGCAGCACCAAAATCAACCAGAACGAGATCTCCTTGAGGCAGTCGACGAATAATATTTTCTGGTTTAATGTCTCGGTGAATAACTTGCCTTGTATGGCAAAATTGCAGTACTGGTAATAAATTATTTAGCAATTGCCAAATTTGAGCTTCGTTAAAAATACCGTTTTTTGCTAATTCCTGTTCTAAATTTTGCCCGTTTATAAATTCTTGTACAAGATATTGTCTATCATCTTGGGTAAAGTATGCTAGGAGTTCGGGAATTTGAGGATTTTTGCCCAAATCATCCAAGCGCATTGCCTCTTGAGTAAATAACTCCTCTGCTTTGTGCAAGGTGCTAGTACCTTGAGCTTGAGGATAAAATTGCTTGATCACACAACGCGGTTTAGACGGTTTATCTTCATCCACTGCAAGGAAAGTTCTACCAAAACCACCTTGTCCTATCGGTTGGATGGCACGATAACGTTCTTTAAGGAGTAGCTTAGAACCGCAAGCTAGGCAAAACTTTCCATTATTAGTATTATCAGGCTTTGGACAACCTGGGTTGAGGCAGTAGCTCATATTAGGGGGGTATGGGGCATGGGGCATGGGGCATGGGGCATGGGGCATGGGGCAATGGGGATTGGGATCTGGGAAAGAACGTCTTCTCAATTCTCAATTCCGGAGCGCTCATACCTCGCCTCGCTTAATCCTGGGTGCGACGCGTTGAAAATAAAGAAATAGCTGTTTCTATTTTTCTATTGTGCCTTGCTAATTAGAACATGCGCTCGGATAAGGACAACGAGCGTAAAATTGCTAGTATTATGGTGCTGTTGACCGTGAAAGTGTATGACAAGCTACCAATCCCAAGAAAAAACAGTTGCAAACGAATCCGTATCAAACGAAGAACTCATAAATGAGTTGGAAACAAGAAACGTTAACCATATAGAGATTATTGAAAACGTTATTGACTCTCTGGAACAAAACGATAGCGCTATGGTTAGCCACCCTCCAGATGGCGGTTATCTGTGGAAGTTTCAGTATGGTAGCGTCGAAGTCTTTGTTCGACTTACCGGCACAACTGATGATGACACTTTAACTGTTTGGGCAGCAGTACTCAAGTTACCGGCTAAAGATGAACCGAAATTGATGCGGAAGCTATTGGAAATGAACTGCTCTAGTACTTTTGAAGCTCGTTTTGGTATTATTGAAAATCAAGTTGTCGTCATCTCGATCCGCACTTTAGCAGAGTTGTCTCCTGGCGAAGTTTCCCGGCTGATTACCATCGTGGCAACAATCGCTGATAACAACGACGATGTACTACAAGCTGAGTTTGGTGTAGCGTGACTCCAGTGTGGCGACTGATTCCGTTACTCAAAGCATCTGGGAATATACAGATGGCAATTGACCGTTGGTTGTTAGATCAACACTCCAGTGGAGAGCATCCTCAAACCTTACGGTTTTACACTTGGTCGCCACCTGCGATTTCTCTAGGTTATAATCAACACAAATACCCTCCACAATGGGAAAATCTTATTTGGCAGGGTGAAAAAATAGAGTTGGTGCGGCGTCCTACGGGTGGAAGAGCAGTGCTACACCAAGGTGATTTAACCTACGCTGTCATCACATCTGGACTAAAGGGCGATCGCCTGCAAGTGTACCAACAAATTTGTGAGTTCTTAATTCAAGGGTGGCGATCGCTTGGTGTAGAATTACAATACGGTACAGTTGGCAGAGGTTATATCCATAATCCTAACTGTTTTACCACTGCGACAGGTGCAGACTTAGTTTTGTGTAATGGTGCTAAACTCATCGGTAGCGCTCAAATGCGAAGAGGTGAGGTAATTTTGCAGCATGGTTCGATCCGTCTAGAACCCAATCAAGAATTGTTTGCTCAGGTATTCGGTTCAGAATCTTTTACCCCAATTCAACTCCCCCAAAACCTAACTATAGAAAAGATCATCACAGCTTTAACTGCTGCTATCGTCGATTGTTTTAATATCCAGCTAGTTGAACAACCTCTTTCAGAACACGAATGGAACCTCATTAAGAACTATTCTCTAACATAACTATAACTACCCAAACAATATTAATTAGAAACCTTCTTCCCCAATCCCCAATCCCCAGTACCCAATCCCCAATCCCCAATCAATGACGCAAGGTTTCCTCAATCTCAACAAACCCTTTAACTGGACTTCTCACGACTGTGTAGCGCGGGTAAGAAAACTACTGCGTCTCAAAAAAGTGGGACATGCTGGTACTTTAGATCCAGCAGCTACAGGGGTATTACCAATAGCTATTGGTAAAGCGACAAGATTATTGCAGTATCTTCCAGGAGGAAAAGCTTATAAGGCGACTATTCGCTTAGGCGTGCAAACCACAACCGATGACTTGCAAGGTGAAATTATTGCTTCTCAACCTTTTCCTAAGTTGGATTTACCACAGGTAAAAACAGCACTCCAACAATTTGAAGGTAAAATTTCTCAAATTCCGCCAAGCTATAGCGCCATTCAAGTTCAAGGAAAACGGCTATACGATTTAGCAAGAAAAGGGGAAAACGTCGAAGTTCCGCCAAGGGTAGTGGAAATTTTCCAACTTGAAATTCTTGATTGGCGAGAAGGGGAGTTTCCTGAATTGGATGTAATGATCGCTTGTGGTACAGGTACGTATATTCGGGCGATCGCTCGCGACTTAGGTATTGCTTTACAAAGCTATGGTACTCTTGCCGCATTGACGCGCATCAAAAGTAATGGTTTCGACTTAGCTGATAGTCTTACCTTGAGCGATCTCGAAGCACAAGTACAAAACGAGACGTTTCAACCTATGCATCTAGATGCACCATTGAAGCATCTTGGATACATCACCTTACCCGCAGCTGATGGCGAGAAATGGTGTCATGGTCAACGTATTCCTCTAGATCTTGATGTTTCCGGTGTATTACGAATTTATCATGAGCATGGGTGTTTTGTAGGAATTGGTAAAGTCATAAATTTTAACGGTATAGTGATGCTAATCCCAGAATTAGTATTGGAACAATTTAAATAATATATAGTCCAATCTAGTCAGACATACCAATTCAAGGGTGGATCTGATTATGAAATTGGCAGATTATGCAAAACAATTAGGCATCTCGTACCAGACAGCATGGAGGCATTTTAAAGCGGGTAAGATTCCATACCCGACAAGACAGTTAGAATCTGGAACTGTTATTGTAGATTATGACCCTAAAACTAACAAACAAGCTGTTAATAAAGCAGCTATTTATGCCAGAGTTTCTAGTGCTGAAAACAAAGATAATTTAGATAGACAAGCAGAACGTTTAACCCTATATGCAGCAGCAAGAGGTTATCAAGTTCAGCACATAGTCAAGGAAGTAGGAAGTGGCTTCTTCGAGAACCGTAAGAAGCTTGAGAACCTTTTAAAACAAAATGATTATCAAGTTCTAATAGTTGAAAACAAAGATCGTTTAAGTTTTCTTGGAACACATTACATTGATATTTTACTAAGTCGTTGTGGCGTGACTTTAGAAGTTGTGAATATGACAGAAAATGGAATTGATGAATTAATGAATGACTTTGTAGGAATTATAAATTTTGTTACTACACGTTTATATGGGCAACGCGAAGCTAAGGAAAAGACAAAGAAAATTATCGCGACTTTACAAGGTAAAGGAGATAATCAAGAGTTATAAGATTCAAAATTAAGTATCGTTGGCAGCGTTATATTTTATTCAAGTTTAATTATTACTATATACAGAGATAATAGGGAAAGTGACGGCATCTGTGGTAGGTTAAAGCTATGTAATTTTTGTCAATACCTGTAAAGGATATAATAGAATAACAAATACCTTAGGGGCGTTCGCCTCTAAGGTATCGGTGTACTCATTACAAGTTATCATGAACATTAAAGAACAATTACTTCAAGAAATTGAATCCTCCTCAGATATTCTCCTAGCTGAAACGCTAGACTTTTTACGTTTTCTCAAAACAAAACCAAGCCCGGAGAAAGTACCCGTTGATACTTCATCTAAAATAAGAGATGGTTCCTCCAGTAGCGACAGCCATTCCTTATCCGAAGGTAGCAAAACTGAATCTCAAGTGGAGGAAGCGGCACCAACAATGAAAGGCTCTAAAGCAGAAGACTTGCTAAAGTTCGCAGGAACTTGGCAAGGGGATGACTTTGAAGAATGCTTACAGCTTGTATATCAAAGCCGTTCTCAGGCTAAATTTTAGCAATGTATCTCTTAGACACCAACCATTGTAGCCGCATTATTTTTGGAGAAACAAAAGTCATTCGTCGCTTACAGGAATATCAAGGCTTGGGGGTTGCAACTAGCGTTATTGTAAGAGGCGAACTCCTTTACATGGCGGAAAAGTCCTATCAGCAGGAGACAAATCTTCGCTTTGTGGTAAATTTTCTGCAAACCATTGATCTCTATCCTATCGTTGGAGGGGTTGCTGATGTTTACGGTAGCCTTAAAGGAGACATTGTTGAACGTTTTGGTCCCAAGGATAAAGCAAAGCGTAGAAAGTTTACAGTTCAAGATTTGGGTTTTAGCGATAATGATTTGTGGATAGCATCGACTGCTCTGCATTATAATCTTACTGTTGTCTCTGCCGACAGCGATTTTCAAAGGATACAACAAGTACAAGCCTTGGCGTTAGAATCTTGGCTTTAAAAACTGTCGCGTTGTAGCCAACCAAGAAATGTTATCAGCTAGCTAAATTGCTGATTTACCAGACTCTTCAATTCTTCGTCAGAAAATAAATTTCTTGTTTATTTTAGTCAGATTCTATATCTCCATTGTTTTCAATATCAGAGGAGTCATGCAACACAATTTGAAAACTATCAGGAATATTAACCATTTGAGTTACGTAACGCACCTTGAATTTGTGGTGGTGCGTTGTGTTACGGGACAACTTAAGTTGATTAATAAGAAATAACTTTACGATCGCGCCAAAATTTCCCAGTCTCATTACGAGGTGCATCCTTAGCCAACCAAATAGCGGTATCTGCTCCTTGTTCAGGCGATCCCGCTTTGCGGGCAGCGCTTCGCTATCGCGGCGCAGATTCACCACCCATATCAGTTTTTACCCAACCCGGACACATTGCATTCACGGCAATTCTCTGAGAGCGTAAAGCTTCTGCTAACATAATTGTTGCACCATTTAGCGCCAGTTTTGAAAGACAATAACTTGGTGCAGTGGTTGTCAAGCCATCTAAAGCACCCATCCCACTGGAAACGTTTATAATTCTCGCATCTTGGGATTTTTCCAACAAAGGCAAAAATGCCTGTACCATCCGAATAACACCAAAAGTGTTGGTATTCACCCCAGAATTCAACAAGTCACGAGAAATGGTGAGAATGTTGACATTATGATCAGGGTAAATACCCGCATTGTTAATCAACACATCCAATCGATCAATGCTTTTGTTTAGAGTTTCTACTGCTTGATCAATAGATTGATCGTTACTTATATCTAATTCTATATGTGTAACTTTACCGAATGTTTGCAGTTTCTCACTAGCTTGCTTTGCTTTTTCGAGGGAACGTGCGGAGATAATCACCTCATAGCCTTCTTTTAATAAACCTTGAGCGATCGCAAATCCAATCCCTCGATTTCCACCTGTTACTAACGCGGTTTTACTTTCCATTATTTCTACCTCATCAGAACCTCAGTCTATTGCTGGGCTAGACTATTCTATTAGCTTTAAAAGCATAAAATCTCTATCCACTGGTATTCCAATGGATAGAGATCTAAGTAGTGTCTAGAATGTACTAGTACAGCACGGCGTAAATAAAGCAACCATTTCAAATAGTCAGTAGCCTTAATTTATAACACTTTTGACTTTTGACTTTTGATTTTTGACTTCCGCGCAGCGGTTATTCCCACTCTATGGTTCCAGGTGGTTTGGAGGTGATATCGTACACCACTCGGTTAACCCCTTTAACTTCATTCACAATTCGACGTGAAATGACTTCTAGCACTTCATAAGGTACACGAGCCCAATCAGCAGTCATTCCATCTTCACTGGTAATAATCCGTAAAACTATGGGATAAGCATAGGTACGTTGATCGCCCATAACTCCAACACTACGAATGGGGAGTAACACAGCGAAAGCTTGCCAGTAATCATGATACAACCCACGTTGGTTGATTTCTTGACGCACAATCAAGTCAGCATCACGCAAAATATTTAATCGTTCAGCCGTAACTTCTCCTATAATGCGAATTGCCAAACCTGGACCTGGGAAAGGATGCCGTTGTACAATTTCTTCTGGTAAGCCAATAACACGACCAACTTTACGAACTTCATCTTTAAAGAGTTTACGCAACGGTTCGACTAGTTTAAATCGTAGATCTTTGGGTAAACCGCCTACGTTATGATGGCTTTTAATTTTAACCGCTACTCTTTCTCCGGTTTGCGGATCAACGTTCGTGTCAGCAGATTCGATAACGTCTGGGTATAGTGTACCTTGAGCTAGATAGTCAAATGGTCCAAGGCGCTTGGATGCTTCTTCAAAGGTACTAATGAACTCATGTCCAATAATCCGCCGTTTTTCTTCGGGATCAACGATACCCTTGAGTGCAGATAAAAAGCGCTCACGAGCATTTACATACTCTACAGGGATGTGAAATTGCTCTTTGAAAAGCTTGAGCAAACGTTCTGGCTCAAGCTTGCGCATAAAGCCTTGATCTATAAAAACACAAGTTAGCTGATCCCCGATTGCTTTATGTAGTAAAAACGCTAAGGTAGACGAATCAACTCCACCAGAAAGCGCTAATAACACTCGCTTGTCACCTACTCTAGCGCGAATTTCACGAATTGCTTCTTCAACAAAGGCTGCCGTTGTCCACGTAGCTTCGCACTCGCAAATGTGGTAAACAAAATTACGGATTAGAGCAAGACCGCCCTCAGAGTGTACCACCTCTGGATGGAACTGAACACCATACATTTTCTTTTCGTGGTGCGCGATCGCAGCACAAGGAGTATTTTCCGTATGCGCCAGTAATTCAAATCCTGGTGGCATTTTCATGACTGAGTCTCCATGACTCATCCACATCGTTGTGCCATCGTCAACATTATTGAGTAAATCTGTGGGATCATCTATGTATAGAGATGCTTTACCATACTCGCCTCGCTCAGCCTTTACGACTTCTCCACCGAGCTTTTGTACCATCAGCTGCATACCATAACACACACCCAAAATCGGAATGCCCAAATTCCATATTTCAGGATCACAAGAGGGAGCACCATCATCATAAACAGAATTGGGACCACCAGAAAGGATGATGCCCTTTGGATTCAGCTTCATGAGTTGCTCTATCGTAGTGCGATAGGAGAGGACTTCAGAATAAACTTGTGTCTCGCGAATTCTACGGGCAATCAGTTCAGAATACTGAGAGCCAAAGTCGAGAATTACAATCATTTGACGATTGAGTCGTCCTAAAGATTGTGCTGTTTGGTGTGCTTGTTCAGTTAGTAGAGTCACCGCTGTATTCATGGTAGGGAGAGTCCGGATAATTGTCTTTATAGAATCTAGCTGAGTAGCACTTGTGTGCTTTGGACAGGGTTTTTACGTTCGGTAAACTTTAGGCAAACGCACCAATTTCTTGAGTGTGTCTGTCTAATCCATAAGAATGTACAAATAGTCTTAGAAAGAAAAACTTACCCTAGAGTGGTTGCCAAAAAAGTTATCGATTTAGATAATTTCAGATTATTTACCATAAAGTAACATAATTTTGTAATCAACTTACAAGCAGTTTTTTGGGTCACTCATTTGACCGCGTAAGAATATATCCTTAGATAGAAGTACTGATTATTACTCGGAGAAATAAATTTTCTAAATAATCATTTAGAGAGATTTTAATATAGGACTCATATTTGATTTTTGAACAAGGGCTAGAGCGCAAGTCTTGTATAGCAAACGATTTTTGCTCAGTATACTGAGCAAAAATCAAGTCGGATTCCTATAGTTATCACTTAATTGTTAGATTCTATTTTTAACAATAACGCTTCCATAGTTTCCCACGAGAGTCCTTTTTGGATGTACTGAGGTGCTTCAGGATTGTAAGGACCTACTAATCTGTCAATTGTAAGAATTTTAGCTTCATCTGATAGAACAGGAACATCTGGATCAAATGCAGTTGGGCGCATCAAGGAGCTTGAAAAACCTCGGAATATAGCAATTTGGTCTTCCTCACCTGCAAGCTCTACCTTGACAAGTAAAACTTCTCGGGGATATTTGGCGGTATATTGTTCCAACCGCTTACCAATAGAATTATTCATATGAGCATAGGGCATGGGGCATAGGGCATGGGGCATAGGGCATGGGGCATAGGGCATAGGGCATAGGGCATAGGGCATAGGGCATAGGGCATAGGGTAAGCAAATAGCGTAATTAAGATGATGTGCAGATCTCTTGTATAAGACAACAACGTAGAATTATTGTAGTGCGGGCAAGATGCCTGCGTCCCATATATAAATTAAATACTCAACAGCTTCATTTGTGTCTAACTACTTAGAATCGGCTATCTTACCCATGCCCCATGCCCCATGCCCCATGCCCCATGCCCCATGCCCATTGCCCATTTTATTGTGTAGCTGAGCGTCCTTGCTTACCAAGCTTTACCAAAATAAAGTAGCTTAAGCAAACTACGTAAGCTATTAAACCCAGAATTGCAAGAAAGCCAAGGAATCCTGGTTTTGTATTGTGATGAAAATATTCTTTAAAAAGTAAGGGTGGCTCAAACCAAACACGACAGTAAGAATTAGTCGTTCCATTTTCAGGGAAAGCACACATTAAAAAAGGTAGAGAAGCAAGTGCGCCTAAAAAACAATAAACAGTTGTAGCCCAACGCCAAGAGGTAAAAATCAGTTTCAATGGTCCACTAGGTTGGTAGTCAATTTCATCGTTAAGATCCACCCAAAACCACAATGAAATGGGAATCAGGATAAGACCCATTAACCCTGAAATAAAGCTTACTGGAAACTGGGCAATCATCAAATAAACCGTAATTGCTAGCAAACTTGACACTCGCCAGTAAATGGTTAACAAGCGTTGCATAGCTTCCACTTTTTGTACAAAAGCCCAAATTAACAGAATTAGAGGAATAATCACCGTGAATAAAACGGCGAGTCGATAGTCCATCCAAACTAAAGGGCGCAACCAAACTTCATCCATCAGCTTTATCAATAAGGAATATAAGATATCAGTATATATAGATTTTGCCTGCAACTACAGAAGGCCCACACTGAACCCGTACCGCTTTGGGTAAGCAAGCTACAAAGCAGCGTCTCCGCAGGAGAAGGGTCAGTGTTGGAAGGCTCTTTGTGTCACAAAGGAAGTTCTGGATCACTGCCAGTGTCTTAAAAGCCTACACCGTATTGCAGGCAATCGGTGTAGGAGTTTCATTTTTTTAGTCTTCGTAAACCCTGCATTCATCTGCATCAGGGTTTGCATCACAGTACTGCTCTAAGGAGTTTTTGGGCTTAGCTTGCTTGCGGTGAGAAGCTTCTGCTTGCAGTTCTTCAACTGCATCCCAAGCTGCTGCACACTCGGCAGAGTTGCTACCTGTAAGATCACAGGTTGCACGAGCCTCTTCAAGCTCTTTTGCGATTTTCTCTTGGATAGTATTTTGGTTTGTCATTGCTCTAATGTTGTTGTGTGTTATTAATACTAGCTCGAAAGGTCCTGACTTTGAAAAAGCCAGGATTTTAGGCTGTTGTTACCACATGTTGCTCAAGCTACAGGTAGTAAGTAATGTTAATTCTGCCCTTATTAGGCTAGTAGTAGCTCAAACATTCCTACCCGCCTTGACCTAAAGGTTGTACGGATACTCTTGTTAGACAACCCTGGGTAGGGTTAGCCAGACTTACGAAACATCTTTTATCATTTTATCCAGTTAACTTGTACGTTAGGGTTGACATTGATGCTCTACTACCCACTATATACACTAATTATGAGTATTAATGCTCATTATAAACTCATTTTTTAAGATTTAAAGAAAGAGGGAGCTCGAAGCCGTGAGCACAGGAGCACAGGAGCACAGGAGCAGCGGAAGCAGGGGAGAAGAAATTACAGCTTGAAGGAAGTATATAGTTCCCTTTTACATAGCCAAACATAGACAGGCTACTTTACAGGTCTTTAAGCAACACTGACGGAAGCATGTTCACGCTTAAAAGTCGGTGTTATTCGCCTCGGATGTACTACCAGACACCCTC
>NZ_JAAKGC010000171.1 GCF_017591665.1 Aetokthonos hydrillicola CCALA 1050
GGGGGGGGGGGGGGGGGGGGGGGGGGGGGGGGGGGGGGGGGTGGGGGCTGGGTTCGACTGGTTCGTGGGTTTCGAGGATGGGCTATTATAGATGAGAAAATTGTGTCTTGGTAAAAACTTTCTATGACCCGACACCTTGTCACCCCTCTTGTTCCTACGCCTGAAGCCGCCATGGTAGCAGAGGAGGCGCTGCATACGCTCGGTAATTTGTACAAAAATCCGCCTGAGCATGTTACGCTTTCTGTGCTTGATCCGTCCCTAGACGGTGCGACTATCACGATACCAGGAGAGGTCTTTCGGCTTCTCGTAGACGTTCTCAACCATATGAAGGATGGACATCCTCTCACCATACTTCCAACCCAAGCAGAACTGACGACGCAACAGGCATCTGATATACTGGGTGTTTCTCGTCCTTATCTAGTGAAGCTTCTGGATGAAGGAAAAATACCAAGCCGTAAGGTCGGCGTGTATCGACGGGTTCTTGCTGTTGATGTGCTGCGCTACAAGCAGATCACCGACCAACTACGGCAGCAGGTTCTCGACGAGCTTGTCAAAGAAGCGCAAGATCTTGGGATGGGATATTGAGTGAGATATTAGTCACTGTCGCGGTTCTGGATGCGTGCGTCCTCTACCCAGCACCGTTACGAGACTTGTTCATGCGTCTTGCGACGACCGGACTATTTCGCGCACGGTGGACGAGTACAATCCACGAAGAATGGATGCGTTCAGTTCTAGCTAACCGGAGTGATATCTCTCGATCGCGCCTTGAGCGTACACGAGAGCTTATGGACGCGCACGTCGAAGGATGCCTCATCAAAGGGTTTGAGCCACTGATCCCTACTCTGTCTTTACCCGATCCAGATGATCGCCATGTGCTTGCAGCCGCCATCTACGGTCAATGCGATACTATCGTCACCTTCAATGTCAAGGATTTTCCCCCGCAAGTATGCGCGCTATACGGGATTGAGATAGAGCATCCGGACGACTTTGTGATGAGATGCTTGGACATGAATGGCGCTCTCGTGTGTCAAGTCGTGCGACAGCAGCACCAAGCCCTTCGATCACCACCGATGAATCTCGACGCACTTCTCGATATTTTGGGCGAGCTTGGCATGGCATCGACGGTAAGCATGTTACGACTTATGTTATGAGGCATTCATGGTACGCACGGGCAAACTTTTTATACTTAAACCAAGCGGCTAAAAGGTGATTTGATTGGATTTATATGCTGGCGGTTCAACGTGAATTAAAATCCTTACAGGATTGAAGCGTTCTTCTAGTTGTTTTTCTACTTCCTCTGTTATCCTATGTGCGGTTTCTACGTCGTGAGCATCTACTATTAGATGCATTTCAATAAAGACTTGGCGACCTAGAACGCCGCGAGAAGCTATATCATGACAGTTGATTACACCAGGAATTGAAAGCGCGATCGCATTAATCACTTCTGGTGCGATCGCCATCTGATCGACGAGATAAGGCAAATTATCTTTTAAAACTGACCACCCACTCCAAAACACCATCAAAGCAACAGGAAAAGCCAAAACCACATCTAGCCACTGATACCCCATCCAAACGCCAATCAAACCACCCATCACTGAGATGGTTACCCACACATCGCTCATCGTATGTTTAGCGTCAGCAATCAAAATTACACTACCTATGCGCTGTCCGACAGCACGTTCGTAATACGCGACAAAAATATTAATCCCCAACACAAGCAGTAATAACCACAACTCTGGTGCTGATATCTTGATTGGATGACCGCCTTTAAGAATCCTTTCGACTGCTCCTTGAAGAATTTCAAAGCACGCTATACCTAAAAAAGCAGCAATTCCTAATGCACCTATAGCTTCAAACTTTTGGTGTCCATATGGATGTTCCCGATCAGGTTGTGGAGAAGAAAAATGACTAGTAATCAATCCTAAAACGTTACTAGCACTATCTGTCACGCTATGTAAAGCATCAGCTAGCAAACTTAGAGATCCTGTTAAAAAACCTACTACAGCTTTTAACCCCATTACAACTAAGTTAAGCAGTAGCGTGATAATTAACACTTTTCTAACTGTAGCACGGCTATTGTAGGTCATAAGGCATTTTAAATACAAGTTTTATAACTTCTACTGTAGAAGTTAACACTTGGACACGATGTTTGAAACCCTTACGTGGTATGAATTTAATCTCTCTTTTAGCCCGCACAATTATCAAATGTTATTGAGATAATTTGTAATTAATAACAGCTAGAGTACTGATCTAAATTAACAATAGATTTCTGCAGTGATTAAACTTTTTCTCATTAAAAGTAAAAATACTTTGTTACTTGGCTATTCCTTCCAGTCCAATAATGATGTAGTGAGCAGTCCCAGTAAGCTCAAACTAGCTAAACACAATGTTGCAAAATCAACACTCCTAACTTAATAGTATTGTGGTTGGGTCTTCTGGTCCGTGAATCACATTGGAGTATAATACCTGAATAGGAACAGTTCCATGGCCATTAATCAGACGAACTTCGCGAAAAACGGAGTTGTAACTGTATGCTTCTGTAATTGGATAGTCGCCGACTTCTCCTCCTTGGATTGAGTACCAACCTAAAAACTTGGTGTTGTTGTTATTTCGGATGGCGTCTTCTACATCCGGATCTGTTCTAGCTTCGTTCAACTCGTGGTAAGCTGTTGCCACAACACTCTTCCAAGGCTCGTTAAAAGCAGGAATGCCGTTGCTGTAAGTTACTCCTAAATACGAATAGGTTTGAGAGTAAACACCTATTGCATAGTAAACTGTCTTCTGTGTCCCATCTTGTCCCTGGAAGTGTACTGAACCGTGGTATCCACCAAGACCATCTGTAGATTGGGTTGTGCCATCGGTCAAGATAGTGCTTTTAGGTAATAAAATATCAAAGACTGTTGAAGCAAGATCATAGCCATTGAAAGCTCCGTTTTTAGCGTAATCGGTAAACAATGACTCGATATAATTCTTATTGACTGTATTGGGGAGAGATCCTTCTACTATTCTAGACCCTAAGAAATTACTAGTTACAGATTGACCTGGAAAATATTGGGAGATAATACTATTTAATCGCACATCTGACATTGCTTCTGATAGAGAACTATCAATATTCTGAATGTCGGATGTGTTCCAAGACTGAGAACCACCAAAATAGAGGTTGAAAAAGTTAAGGTTAGCAATGGTTTTGCCACCAAAATAGCTTAAATCAGCAGATGGAGTCGGTAAAATACCAGAAACAAGTTCTCCATTCTGAGCTTGATATGTGTTTTTGCCTGGATATGATTTTCTCCCCTCCGGCAAACCATATAGTTCAAAGTGTTCTAACAGTTGAATATTAGTCAGTTTGGCTGCTACCAAATCGGGATTGCTGGATTTATAATAATTTACGCTAAAGAATTGAGAAAACTCCCGACCTTCGGGAAGTCCATAAAGTTCCAAGTGTACTAGTGCTTGTTGATTATTATAGTTGGCTAGATCTGCATTAACTTTACTGTAGTACTTCAGATCAATGAGTGGTGAGAATTGACGTCCCTCAGCTATACCATAATTCTCTAGATGATTAAATAGCTGCTCATTGTTCAAACCTAGAAGATCGTTGTAGTGAGTGTGATAGAAGTTTAGATCAACAAATGGAGAAAATTTCCGTCCCTCAGCTACCCCGTAAGTTTCTAAATGATTTAACAATTGGCTGTTATTATATTTTGCTAGGTCAGAATTACTAGCTCGGTAAAAACTTAAATCAATAAACGGTGAGAAAGCTCGACCTTCATTTAAACCATAAAGTTGGAAATGTAATAAGGCTTGAGTATTGTTTAAACCAGCTAAATCGCGATTGGCTGCACGATAAAAATTGGCATCAAACATACTTGAGATACTTAAAGACATAATAAACTCCTTATTTTAAGTAATAATTTATACTGGAATAAAAATATATTAGGCTACGTATTGATCTCTTAATGCGTAGCAAAAAATTGTACGGTATCAAATACGCGATTTTCAAGGTGAGATCAGACTTAAAGGTAAATTTGTGTTCTTACATATAGCGACCGAGGTATACTAATGACCAACATAATCACATAACTTGGAATAGCGTGATTCTCTTTAAGCCTAATTACTAACAAATGACACCGATATTTATTCGTAATCGAGAGCAGAGAACGGCGTGGATTTTCTTGCTACCCGCCTTACTATTGCTCTTGTTTGTCTTTGGCTACCCAATTGCTCGTGCTTTCTGGTTAAGTTTATTCACTCAAAATCTGGGTACAAAACTGCAACCTGTCTTTTCTGGGTTAGGTAATTATATCCGAATGGCAGGAGATGGTCGTTTTTGGCAAAGTTTCTGGACATCAATAGTATTTACCGTATCAACGGTGTCCCTAGAACTACTGTTAGGACTAGGTATTGCATTGGTGTTGAACCAAAAGTTTTTTGGACGGGGTGTGGTGCGTACAGTCGCCATTTTACCTTGGGCTTTGCCTACTGCCCTCATTGGTCTTGCTTGGGGATGGATTTTTAACGACCAGTTTGGAGTTGTCAATGATATTCTGTTGCGTTTAGGCTTAATTAAAACTGGAATTAATTGGTTAGGAGAACCAACACTGGCGATGATCGCCGTTATAGTTGCCGATATTTGGAAAACAACGCCATTTATTAGTGTCTTACTATTGGCAGGTTTGCAGTCAATCTCATCAGACTTTTACGAAGCTCATGCACTTGATGGAGCAAGACCTTGGCAAAGCTTCTACCAAATTACTCTACCTTTGCTCATGCCGCAAATCCTCATCGCTACACTGTTTCGATTTGCGCAAGCTTTTGGGATTTTTGACTTAATTATGGTAATGACTGGTGGGGGACCAGGTGGTACAACAGAAGTCGTATCACTCTACATTTATTCTACAGTCATGCGGTACTTAGATTTTGGATATGGTGCAGCGCTAGTGGTGGTAACATTTCTGTTGTTGATTGCAGCCGTGGCGATCGCGAGTTTCTTTCTTAGAAGAAATGCGACTAAGGTTTAGTGCATTGTAGCTTTTATTTTACAAGACACAGTTAGTAACTATAGGGGAAGCTATGGGAGAAAAAAACTATGAATCATTATAAAAAATACATCACCATTGAAGACCCTAATCATGTCGTTTTGTCTGATTTACCCTTTCACGCAGGACAACGAGTGGAGGTAATCATCTTACCAGAAAATAATGACAAAGCAATGTTAGCACAAAAATTACGAGAGCTATTGAAGGAGACACAAGCATTGCACGCAGAGAATCCACTGACCGAGGAGGAAATAGCGGCAGAAATTGAGAATTATCGCAAGGGCGAATGAGAATAGTCCTTGATACTAACGTTTTAGTTTCTGCTATTGCCTCCTCCTGAATTCTTCTTTGGTTCTAGTCTTGAGTAAAATATCGATCCAGGAAATTCAAGGCGTGGTTGCGGAGTTCAAAAAATTCTTGTGAATTGCGCATAGCGACGCGATCGCGTGGATGAGGAAAAGGTACTTCTAATATTTCTCCAATCGTAGCTGATGGTCCATTAGTCATCAAAACAATGCGATCTGACATATAAATTGCTTCATCAACATCGTGAGTAATCATCATTACAGCTTGTCGATGGTTTTCCCAAATATCTAAGACTTGTCGCTGTAATTTACCTCTAGTTAATGCATCTAAAGCCCCAAAAGGCTCATCCATAAGTAACATTTTTGGACGAATTGCTAGGGCTCTAGCAATACCCACCCTTTGTTTCATACCTCCAGAAATTTCATCAGGATATTTATCTGCTGCTGCCGTTAAGTTGACCATTGCTAAATGTTCGTTAACAATGCTAATTTTTTCGGCACGATTAGCATTTTTCAACACTTCATCTACAGCTAGACGGATATTTTCTCGCACCGTTAACCAAGGTAATAGCGAGTAGTTCTGAAATACCATCATTCTTTCAGCACCTGGTTTTCGGATTTCTTTTCCATCTAGTCTCACTGAACCAGAAGTTGCTTTTTCTAACCCAGCGACTATCTTTAGTAGTGTTGATTTACCACAACCAGAATGACCAATCACAGAAATATACTCGTCTGCGCCAATGCTGAGATTAACATTATCTAGAACGACAAAATCACCTTTATCTGGTGTTTTATATGATTTGACTAAATTTTCAATTTCTAGAAAACCATTTTGAGCGCTAAATTTACTTTGTTTATTGGTAGGTAATGATGTGTATTCCATGATCAAATGCCCCCAGAATAATTTAGTTATTAGTGATACTTAAACAAGAAACTTAACAGAAAGAATTCAGAAGTCAGGAGCCAGTATTCAGCATAAGTTTTTTAAAGCGGCTAATTAATAAAGGGATTGAAACCCTCATCCAATTTCCTACTGACTCCTGAATTCTGACTCCTGACTCCTTATTTAAGACATGAAAAATCGGGTGGGAGCGTTCGCCCTAATCTCAAAACTCTTGAGATAGCCCACAGGATCACTAGGATCAAAACGTTTCTTATCGATGAAAACTTCTGCCGGTTCCACTTTGTAATCATCTTGAGGACACTTGATTCCCATTTCAGCAGCGATCTCTCGATAAAGGTCTGTGCGCCAGCCTTTTTCAGCTAGTTTTTCAGCATTTTGGGGAAAAGAATGAATTTGCCCCCAACGGGCTGCTTGTGTCATCAACCAGATACTTCTAGATCTCAATAAAAATGTTGAATGTTCTCCTGGTTCGTGAGGAACTTTGTCAGGAAAATCATAGAAAATGGTGGTGTCAGCAGCTTTAACGGCGCGGTCTTTGCCATCAAAACCGCCATAGTTGTAGTTGCCCAAAATGCCTGGTCCTGTAAACTTAGTGAGTGGTGCACCCTTCTTTTTCGGTTTTGCACCTGTAAAGGAACGATCTGTAATCAGTTCAGCAACTTCTTTGCGGTTTTCCGGCTTGCTGCAATACTGACAGGCTTCAATCATTGCCTTAACTAAAGAACGATAAGTCTTCGGATATTTGACAATAAAAGATTCCATCACACCCAACAGTCGATCTGGGTGTCCTAACCAAATTTCTTTACCTTGGGCAAAGGTAAAGCCGATACCTTCGTTCCCTTTAATCGCTCTTGTATTCCAAGGTTCTGCCACCATGTAAGCTTGCATTGCCCCAATTCTTACATTTGTAACCATTTGGGGAGGAGGTACAATAATAACGCGAAACTCCTTGAGAGGATCGACACCTGCTGCGGCGGATAGATAGCGGACAAAGTATTCGTAAATAGCGGAACTCAGTACTACCGCCCAGACTTTCCGTTCTGGTGGCTGTTGGTCAAAGTAGTTTC
>NZ_JAAKGC010000172.1 GCF_017591665.1 Aetokthonos hydrillicola CCALA 1050
AAAAGGCTTCTTTGCTGGGTTAATAGCTGGAATATAAAGGCGACTAGACCAATATTGAACTCGGTAGTGACGTTTACCGTTGGAGAGAAGGAAAAATTTCAATCCCTCTAATTTTGCTTTTACAATCCAATCTTCTGAACCTGGCGATAAGTATTGGTCATCCTCAGAGACAATAGTGTTGTCCAAATCGAGGATAATCCCCTTAATACCAATCTTTAAAAGGTCATCTATTTCTATACTGGAGAGTGTAGAAGCTTTGCGTGATATTCTTTTAATCTTACTCACTAGAATTCAGTTGTTCTTAAGATTTAATCGATAAGTCCTTGCTGTTTGAGCCAGAGAATTGCAAAACAGCTGACAACCCAACCTGCAACAGTCAGTAAAATGGGCAAATCTTTTAATAAAACTTCTTCAGGTCGTTCGCTACATTCACCTTGTTCTAAACCGATATCATCGTTATTATTGACTTCCTGGGGGTCGCTAAGCAATTGATAGCGAAAAATCCCATACACAACAAAGGGCATAGTTAGTAGCATATAAGAAGTTGACGCGCCGTGTACAAAAGGACCAGAACTCCAAAGAGCATAACAGACAACGGTTCCTGTTGTAACTACATTTTCCATCCGGTTAAGTAATGGTAATGAGTAACGCTTTAAGACAGAGCGTGGTTTAGTACCTTTGGTTTTAACCAACCGCAGTTCTGCTTTGCGTTTCTCAATTGCTAAGAACAGCGCCAGCATTGCAGTACAAAGTAAAAACCAGGGAGATACAACAATCCCGGTAGCAGCGCCACCTGCATAAGCACGTAGGATAAACCCAGTTGCGATCGCTTTTGCGAAGAATTCGTAGAGGATGTTTTACATTTCAATAAACGTCTAATCTTTACATTTATCATTCTGTAGTGCGAGCATCTTGCTCGCTTGTCATACAACTCGACCAAAATACTCGCACTACTAGTTCAAGCTTGGGATCCTCGTTTCTAAGATTTTATTTGCAGTGGTAGAACATCCACTAATTTGTCTTGCTTGGTGTTACTTCCGGCACAGGAGACTCAATCACCTCCGGTAAAACCGGGGATGGTAAGGTTTTTTCTGGTAAAGTATTTGATTTTGGTGTTGGAGTAGGTGCAGGTTCAGGTTTTGCAGTCGCTTCTGGTGAAGGAGACTCAATAACAATTTCTGGCAAGGTAGGAGGCAAACTAGGAGATGGTTCAGGAGTTATTTCTGGGGTAGGTACTTTATTTGTGTTCAGTTTAGAAAACTCTCCCAATTTTGACTTTTCTTGCTGAGGAGGAACTTTTTCAGGTAATGTAGTTGCTTCTGGGGACGGTGTTATTTCAGGCTCTGGTTTTGGTGAAGGAGACTCGATTGGTTGTTTTGATTTGGTTTGTTCTATTTGTGGTGTTTCTTCCGGTAGTGGTTTAATAGGCTCTTTCTGAATTGGTTTTTCTATGGGAGGAGTAGGTGTAGGCTCACTAACAGGTACCTTGGCATTGTAATTAGGATCTACGATCGCACGAACTCTTTCTGCTGAGACTTCCCCTCTAAAAATTTTAGAAAGAGTATCCTCACCTAATGGTTCATAGGTAACAACCTTAACTGTGGTGTTAAAGACATTTTTTACAGGTTTACCCTGCTCATCAAGAAATTCAAGCTTTACCCAGTTTTTACCAGGCTTCAAGCCTTTTAGATAAAGAGGTTGCCAGCGATCAATAACAAAGCTTTCATCATTTATAGTGCAGCGGATATGCCAATCACTAATTTCGTCTTTAGGATTGTCTTGAGCGACTAAGTGGAGCGGAGCATTAGTAAGATAAAAGTCGAGTAGAACTGGTTGTGTTCCGTATTTGCCTTGAGGAGTGTTATAGGTTAGGAGCGGTTTAGCTGGATTGGGGTTGTTGTCGTCGGTTTGCGTAAAAATGTGGAACCTTGTTTGAGCATAAGCCCCTTCATTTTTAAAGCTTTCATCCCAGGGATACGTAGCGAAGACGCGCAAGGTATGGGAGCCAGGCGACAACTCTGGTAGAGTGAGGGGTTGATTTAGATCGTACACCGATATTACTGGCTCATTATCAAGAATTACCTGTAGATGAGGACCCACATTTAGTTGCGGATCTTTAAATATAGGTAAATCTTTAACGAGTAAGCGGACTTTTACTGTGTTGTCTTGAAGTATTTCATTTGGTTTAGGTGTAAGTATTGCTACTTGTGGTTGATAACCCTCCAAGGTTTGACGCAATTCTTGAACTGCTGTGGGAGGAGAAACTTCAGAGATTTGCTTTGAAATTTGAGTTTGTTGTGGTTGTGGCAAACTGAGAGACGGTTCCTGGCTTACAGCTTTCTCGCCACAACTAGTCAAAATTAATACCAGCATTAATGCAATGAGCGGCCTGAAAATAGCAATTACCTTTGTCTGCCACAAGTTCATCTAAAAATCTCCCATAGGTTTGGAAACCGTGTAGCTTTAAGCTCACGCAGGATAACGAACAACTATTTTATTTGTACAGCCTTCAATGACATGTGCATAGTCCAAAAGGTAAATCTTTCCTCAAATTCCCTGAAAAAATCTAACATTGCTTTGTATTTTTGTGTTACATATACTTCATAACTGTTGGTTGTAAGGAAAATCAAGATATACACAAAATGGCTAAAAAAAGTGCTTTTATGAAGAACTATAAAAATAACGAATTGTTTCAGTTTGTAAAATAAATCGATA
This sequence comes from Aetokthonos hydrillicola CCALA 1050, assembly GCF_017591665.1. GTDB lineage: Bacteria > Cyanobacteriota > Cyanobacteriia > Cyanobacteriales > Nostocaceae > Aetokthonos > Aetokthonos hydrillicola. The sequence continues at coordinate 2,716 of NZ_JAAKGC010000172.1, forward strand.
AACTATTGACTTTTTGGCAAAAGCTATTGATGTAAAAGGCTGATTTGACAGTTACTTCAGGGATTTTGAATTATTGTTAAAATATGTCCAACAATGTACGAGAAGAGACTTTATAATTCAACGAGAAACCACTATCCACATAACGGTCTTCGTTGCCTTCTCGGAGGTAACATAGGTTAACTAAAGCCAAGAAGACGGCTTGTGGTATTTATAAATTCCTCAATCCTTATCAAGAGAGGAGGTCGAATGACAATAAGTCCTCCAGAGCGTGAGGAAAAACAGGCTAGAGTTATCGTCGATAACGATCCGGTTCCAACCTCATTTGAACTATGGGGCAAACCAGGACATTTTGACAAAAGTCTAGCCAGAGGTCCAAAAACCACAACATGGATTTGGAACCTTCATGCGCTCGCCCATGATTTTGATACGCATACAAGCGACCTAGAAGATATATCCCGTAAGATCTTCGCAGCACACTTCGGCCACCTAGCCGTTGTGACGATTTGGCTAAGCGGGATGATCTTCCATGGCGCTCGTTTTTCAAATTACGAAGCTTGGCTAAGCGACCCTTTAAACGTTAAGCCTAGTGCTCAAGTCGTTTGGCCCATTGTTGGTCAAGACATTTTGAATGGAGATGTCGGTGGTGGTTTCCATGGTATTCAAATCACCTCTGGCTTTTTCCAAATTTGGCGTGGCTGGGGTATTACAAACTCATTCCAGCTCTACGTCACTGCGATTGGCGGTTTAGTGTTAGCAGGGTTATTCCTGTTCGCTGGTTGGTTCCACTATCACAAACGCGCGCCTAAGCTGGAATGGTTCCAAAATGCTGAGTCAATGCTGAATCACCACTTAGCAGTATTGCTAGGCTGTGGTTCCTTGGGGTGGGCAGGTCACCTAATCCATGTATCCGCACCAATTAACAAGTTGCTGGATGCAGGAGTAGCAGTCAAAGATGTGCCTTTACCTCATGAGTTCATTTTGAACCATGACTTACTGGTGAAAGTATTCCCAGGCTTTGCAAACGGGTTAAGTCCTTTCTTTACTTTGAACTGGGGTCAGTATGCTGACATCCTGACTTTCAAAGGCGGTCTAAACCCCGTAACAGGCGGCTTGTGGTTGACAGATATTTCCCACCACCACTTAGCGATCGCTGTACTTTTCATCATTGCTGGTCATCAATATCGTACAAACTGGGGTATTGGTCACAGCATTAAAGAGATTCTCGAAAACCATAAAGGTCCTTTCACTGGTGAAGGTCACAAAGGTTTATACGAGAACTTGACAACGTCATGGCACGCTCAATTGGCAACTAACCTTGCTTTCTTGGGTTCTTTGACTATCATCATCGCGCACCACCAGTACGCAATGCCCCCATATCCATATTTGGCAACTGACTACGCTACTCAGCTAGCCATCTTCACTCACCATACGTGGATTGGTGGATTCTTAATCGTTGGTGGCGCTGCTCACGCTGCCATCTTCATGGTGCGAGATTACGATCCAGTAGTGAATAACAACAACTTGTTGGATCGCGTCATTCGCCACAGAGATGCTATTATCTCTCACCTGAACTGGGTAAGTATGTTCCTTGGCTTCCACAGCTTTGGACTGTACGTTCACAATGACACGATGCGTGCCTTGGGTCGTCCCCAAGATATGTTCTCGGATACAGCAATTCAGCTACAGCCAATTTTTGCTCAGTGGGTACAAAATATCCACACTCTGGCACCTGGTACAACTGCACCAAATGCATTAGAACCAGTTAGCTACGTGTTTGGCGGCGGCGTTCTGGCTGTAGGTGGCAAAGTAGCAGCAGCAGCAATTCCTCTGGGAACAGCTGACTTCTTAATTCACCACATTCACGCCTTCACAATTCACGTCACCGTCCTTATACTGCTGAAAGGTGTACTGTTTGCTCGCAGTTCACGCCTCATCCCAGATAAAGCGAACCTAGGTTTCCGCTTCCCTTGCGACGGACCAGGTCGTGGTGGTACTTGCCAAGTTTCTGGTTGGGACCATGTATTCCTGGGATTGTTCTGGATGTATAACTCCATCTCTATTGTGATTTTCCACTTTAGCTGGAAGATGCAATCAGATGTTTGGGGAACTGTAGATCCAGATGGCACTGTGACTCACATTACAGGTGATAACTTTGCCCAAAGTGCTATTACGATCAACGGCTGGTTGCGCGATTTCTTGTGGGCGCAAGCAACACAAGTGCTTAACTCCTACGGTAGTGCGCTCTCAGCATATGGTCTACTCTTCTTAGCTGGTCACTTCGTTTGGGCATTCAGCTTGATGTTCCTGTTCAGTGGTCGTGGCTACTGGCAAGAACTGATCGAGTCCATCGTATGGGCACATAACAAGCTAAAAGTAGCACCTGCAATTCAGCCTCGCGCTCTGAGTATTATTCAAGGTAGAGCTGTCGGAGTAGCTCACTATCTCTTAGGAGGTATTGTGACTACCTGGGCATTCTTCCATGCGCGAATTCTCACACTGGGCTAGCAATTGGTCTTAACAATGTTAGTTGTTAGAAGTTAGTTGTTTACCCTATTAACTTCTAACTGCTAACTCCTGTAAGCTGATACCCTGAACGGCGAAAGCTCCGAGGATTTATCAAAACCTATGGCGACAAAATTTCCAAAATTTAGCCAGGATCTCGCACAGGACCCGACCACACGTCGGATTTGGTATGCGATGGCTATGGGAAATGATTTTGAAAGCCACGATGGCATGACAGAAGAAAATCTGTACCAAAAGATTTTCGCAACACATTTCGGTCATCTGGCAATCATATTCCTATGGGCATCCAGCCTCCTGTTCCATGTGGCCTGGCAAGGTAACTTTGAACAGTGGATCAAAGATCCCCTTCACATCCGCCCAATCGCTCACGCGATATGGGATCCACAATTTGGGCAACCAGCAGTAGAAGCATTTACCCAAGGTGGAGCAAATTACCCAGTTGATATTACCTACTCAGGTGTATACCACTGGTGGTACACAATAGGAATGCGGACAAACAATGACCTGTACCAAGGGTCAGTTTTCCTACTGATATTGGCATCAGTATTCTTGTTGGCAGGTTGGTTACACTTACAACCCAAGTACCGTCCAAGCTTGGCTTGGTTCAAGAGCGCAGAACCACGTTTAAACCACCACCTAGCAGGTTTGTTTGGCGTGAGCTCCTTGGCATGGGCAGGTCACTTGATCCACGTTGCAATTCCAGAAGCTCGTGGACAGCATGTGGGTTGGGATAACTTCCTGACAACTCCTCCGCATCCAGAAGGTTTGGCTCCTTTCTTCACAGGAAATTGGGGTGTGTATGCATCAAACCCAGACACAGCAAATCATGTGTTTGGCACATCCCAAGGAGCAGGAACAGCAATTCTGACATTTTTGGGTGGATTCCATCCACAAACAGAGGCGCTGTGGTTGACTGATATTGCACATCACCATTTGGCGATCGCAGTACTTTTCATCATCGCCGGTCATATGTACCGGACAAACTTTGGGATTGGTCACAGCCTCAAAGAAGCGTTAAATGCTAAGAGCTTCTTTGGCATTCCTGTTGAAGGTCCGTTTAACCTACCTCACCACGGTATTTACGACACCTACAACAACTCCCTACACTTCCAATTGGGATGGCACCTAGCTGCTTTGGGTGTGGTAACTTCCTGGGTGGCACAGCACATGTACTCGATGCCATCGTATGCCTTCATCGCGAAGGACTACACAACCCAGGCAGCTTTGTACACGCACCATCAGTACATTGCTATTTTCTTAATGGTTGGTGCGTTCGCCCACGGCGCGATTTTCTGGGTACGTGACTACGATCCAGAACAAAACGCAGGCAACGTTCTTGACCGCGTGCTCAAGCACAAAGAAGCGATTATCTCCCACTTAAGCTGGGTATCGCTGTTCTTAGGCTTCCACACCCTCGGCTTGTATGTTCACAACGACGTTGTGGTTGCTTTTGGCACACCAGAGAAGCAAATTTTGATTGAACCGGTATTTGCCCAGTTCGTTCAAGCTGCTAACGGTAAAACACTGTATGGATTGGATGTTCTGTTATCTAACCCTGACAGTATTGCTACAACCGCTTGGCCTAACTACGCTAACGTATGGTTACCAGGCTGGCTAAGTGCTATCAATAGCGGAACAAATTCCCTATTCTTGCCCATCGGGCCTGGCGATTTCTTGGTACACCATGCGATCGCACTTGGTCTACACACCACAACTCTAATACTCGTTAAGGGTGCGTTAGATGCTCGTGGTTCCAAGCTCATGCCCGATAAAAAAGACTTTGGTTACGCTTTCCCCTGCGACGGTCCTGGTCGTGGTGGTACTTGCGACATCTCAGCTTGGGATTCTTTCTACTTAGCTTTATTCTGGGCACTCAACACAGTTGGTTGGGTAACCTTCTACTGGCACTGGAAGCATCTGGGGATTTGGCAAGGTAACGTTGCTCAGTTCAACGAGTCTTCAACCTACCTCATGGGTTGGTTCCGCGATTACCTGTGGGCAAACTCAGCCCAGTTGATCAACGGTTATAACCCATACGGTACCAATAACCT
>NZ_JAAKGC010000173.1 GCF_017591665.1 Aetokthonos hydrillicola CCALA 1050
GGGGGGGGGGGGGGGGGGGGGGGGGGGGGGGGGGGGGGGGGGGGTGGGGGGCGGGGGGGAGGGGGGGGGGGGGGTGGGGGTGGCTGACACAAGCGTTAAAAAAGTTGACTAAAGATGCTACTTCAGAACCTTTTGGGCGCAGTCTTTAGTTGAAAAAACTTGATATTGTTCAGGCAGGTGGCTAGATTTTGCGTTGGTATTTGAGTAATTTTGGAGTCAGGCGATCGCAAACATTGTTAATGAAATCTTGATGTTTATTAGATTGATACTTTACAAATAGATGAGTTATAACTGTCTTATATAGGAATCTTGTCTGAGTTGTAATTTAGAGCAACAAGGTAGAAAAAGGAAATTGTTTATAACTTAGTAATGCAAAAAATGAATTCTTGAACATAGGATCTAATACCATTTTTATATAAAGACGCATAAGAATCCCCACCCCATAGCAGCACCTCCCCTTGGCAAGGGGAGGTTAGGAGGGGTAAAAATAATGTGCAGCTTCACCCAAAATTGGTATAAGTTACAGCAGAAGCCCGAAGCGCGCTCTTTAAACAAGAGTATTATACTTGATTGAGTTAGATAAGGGTATTCTGTATAACTCGTTCATCGTAACTGACTTGTATGTGGTTAAGTTTTTTTCAAAAAGTTAGGAATTAAGATGCAGACTTTATTAGTAACAGGTGGAGCAGGCTTTATTGGAGCTAACTTTGTACTCCAGGCTAGAAAAGAAAAATGGGCTAACATAATTAATTTAGATAAGCTAACTTATGCTAGCAATCTTTTAAATCTAGCACAATTAAACGATGATCCAAATTATCATTTCGTTCAAGGAGATATTGGGACTCTGGAATTAATCAGTTATTTACTCAACCAATATCAGCCGGATGCAATTATCAATTTTGCTGCGGAAAGTCACGTAGATCGTTCAATCCATAGCCCAGGAGCTTTTATTCAAACTAATATAGTAGGAACTTTTAATTTATTAGAGACATGTAGGCTCTACTGGGAAAAATTGTCATCAAAAAGACAACAGCAGTTCCGCTTTTTACACGTGTCAACAGATGAAGTCTACGGTTCTTTAAGCCAAGAAGATAAACCTTTTCGAGAAGATACCCCCTACGCACCTAATAGTCCTTATGCTGCATCTAAAGCAGGATCTGATCATTTAGTGCGAGCCTACTTTCACACCTATGGCTTACCGACTTTAACAACTAATTGCTCTAATAACTATGGTCCACGTCAGTTTCCAGAAAAATTGATTCCTCTAACCATTCTCAATGCTTTAGATGGTCAATCTCTTCCTATATACGGTGATGGCCAAAACATACGAGACTGGCTTTACGTAGAAGATCACTGTGATGCACTGTACCTAGTTTTACAACAAGGACGTATTGGTGAGACCTACAACATTGGAGGTTTGAATGAGCAAACAAATTTAGCAGTTGTCGAAAAAATCTGTGAAATTCTTGATGTTCTGTTCCCTAAGTCTGTTATTCAACATTCTTCTTTGATGACTTTTGTTAAAGACCGTCCCGGTCATGATCGTCGATATGCGATCGATTGCGGAAAAATTTACCGAGAATTAGGCTGGCAACCAAAGGAAAACTTTGATAGTGGTTTGAGAAAAACGATTCAGTGGTATGTTGATAACTCTGACTGGGTGAAGCATGTACGATCAGGTGGATACGAAAACTGGATTAAACAAAACTATGGCAACAGAAAAGCCGCATAGTTACTAAATTTTTTGTGTGTAAGGATTATAAAATGAAAGGCATTATTCTAGCAGGTGGGTCTGGTACACGTCTTTATCCTCTAACCCACGTCATCAGTAAACAACTCATGTCTGTTTACGACAAGCCTATGATTTATTATCCCTTGTCGGTATTAATGCTAGCAGGGATTCGTGAAATTTTAATTATTTCTACTCCTACAGATTTACCACTATTTCAGCGCTTATTAAAGGATGGTAGCCAATGGGGATTAAAGTTTAGTTATGTTGAACAGCCTAAGCCAGAAGGCTTAGCACAAGCGTTTATTCTAGGCAAAGATTTTATTGGCAATGATTCGGTCTGCTTGATTTTAGGAGACAACATATTTTATGGACATGGCTTCAGCGAAGTACTTGCTCATGCTGCCACACTTCGTCAAGGAGCATTGATATTCGGTTATCAGGTGAAAGATCCTCGACAGTACGGAGTTGTTGAATTTAATGACCATGGACTCGTCGTTAGTATCGAAGAAAAACCCGTTGTTCCTAAATCCAGGTATGCTATTCCCGGTATCTATTTTTATGACTCTCAAGTGGTGGAGATTGCTTCTAATCTTAAGCCTTCTGCTCGCAATGAGTTAGAAATCACTGATGTCAATCTAGTTTATCTACAACGACGTCAACTGCAAGTAAAACTACTAGGTCGCGGCTATGCTTGGTTAGATACCGGTACGCATGAATCCCTGCATCAAGCAGCCGACTTTATCCAAACTTTAGAAGAACGACAAGGGCTCAAAATTGCTTGTATTGAAGAGATTGCTTACAACAAAAAATACATTGATGCAGTTCAATTGCGTCGTTTAGCTGAACCTATGGCTAAAAGTAGCTATGGTCGTTACCTCATAGAAATACTTGATAATGTCACTCAGACTACTGCTGACATTGAGAAATTAGAACAAGAATTTTATAAACCAAAAGCATTACTAGTATGAAAGTCATAGAGACAGCTATTCCTGATGTGCTAATCATTGAGCCAACGGTGTTTGGAGACGATCGAGGCTTTTTCTATGAGAGTTATAATGAAAAAGTTTTTTGGGATAGGATTGGGATATCATCTAACTTTGTACAAGACAATCATTCGCGCTCTAGCAAAAATGTTTTGCGCGGTTTACACTACCAGATTCAGCAGCCTCAAGGAAAGCTTGTGAGAGTTGTTGTTGGTTCGGTATTTGATGTCGCTGTCGATTTAAGAAGAAATTCTAAAACTTTCAAGCAATGGGTTGGTATACACCTAAGTGCCGAACACAAACAACAACTTTGGATCCCAGCCGGCTTTGCCCACGGTTTTGTAGTGCTATCTGAATACGCAGAATTTCTGTACAAGACAACAAACTACTATGCACCACAATATGAGCGTTGTATTAAATGGAATGATCCTGACTTAGGAATCACTTGGCCGATCAATGGCGAACCAATTTTGTCTGTTAAAGATCAAAAGGGTCATTTACTACGAGAGGCAGAAGTATTTACTATGGACTTTTTGATAAAAAGTGCTATAGGTATAGCTAAATAGAGGCCATTTATCAAAAAAATTAAGTTTAAAACCCTGTCCTTTTAGGACGAAGAGTGTCAATAATTTCATTATTTTCCCCTTAAAACTTGTCTTTTAAGGGGAAAATATTATCAGTATTTTTACTTTATTAATTAGTTTGAAGAATGCCAGTTAAGTCAGGAAGAAAAATCAAATTTTGATTTGAGGAAAAAGGATAAGCAAGTACCCACAAAGATAGTGCAACCACAAACGAGTGATGATTATTTGGAGCAACTTAAATTAACGAATCAAACAGCATCTAACTTGATGTATGCGACAAATAAACGTTTAATATCTGCTCAAATTTACATTTCCTTCTTTTTAGACCTGATTTATTTAAAGTAAAGATAAAAACTTTATTTCTTCTATGTTCATCAGTAATTACTCGGAGTAAGATAATAAGTAATTCCTCGGAGGGAATTAAGAAAAGCAGATGCAACTACCAAACATATTTTTTTAGCTTAAGAGAGCCAATACAGTAACTGTGTTACAAGTAAGTGAAATCACGAAGTTTACGAAAAAAGTGTTTTATTTAGTAGTTATCAGGATTTTTTTACTAGCATCAAGGTAGGATTACAATGAGAAAAATTAATATATTAAATATAGAAATTGACAATTTATTCCTAACGGAAGCACTAGAAAAAATTACATCAGGTCTTGTGTTTACACCCAATGTAGACCACATAATGAAATTACAGAAAGACCCTGATTTTCTAAAATTATATAATAGTGCTGACTACAAACTCTGTGATAGCCAGATAGTCATCTACGCATCCAATTTTTTAGGTACACCGATTAAACAAAAAATTTCGGGCTCAGATTTTTTCCCAGCTTTTTATACTTATCACAAAAATAACAAAAATATTAAAATCTTTCTGCTGGGAGGCCCTCCAGGAGTATCTACGAAAGCCAAAGAAAACATAAACAAGAAAGTTAAAAGGGAAATTGTAGTAGGAGACTATTCTCCATCTTTTGGCTTTGAAAATAATCCTCAAGAATGCGCAGAAATAGTTGAAATGATTAATAAATCAGGAGCGACAGTATTAGCAGTAGGAGTTGGTTCTCCAAAACAAGAAAACTGGATATATGCACATAAAGATAAATTGCCAAATGTAAAAATCTTTTTAGCAATAGGTGCAACTATTAATTTTGAAGCAGGTGATCTCAAGAGAGCGCCCAAGTTCTTAAGTAAGATAGGACTAGAATGGCTGCATAGACTATTCTCTGAACCTCAAAGATTATGGAAACGATATTTAGTAGAAGATTTACCTTTTATTTATTTAATCGTAAAACAAAAAATCAGATTCAATATCAATTCACGTCAAAGAATTAAACAATTGAATCAGAAATCAGAAGTCAGGAGCAAACATCAATTAGTTAGAGAGTCTAAGCATTGCTTAGTTCAAGATTGAAATTTTTCAGATTTATAACACTGTAGAGAGTACAGTTAACTCTCTACAGTCATATATAAACATAAAGTTCTCGTTCTAGCAATTGCCATTTATTTGCTCAACCTAATAAATTCTGAAACTCTAATTACTATGTCTCAGCTTTCTAGTTCCAACCGAAACTCTATACGACTTGTATATGACACCTATACTGCTCGTTTTGCTAATTTTTCAGTTCACTCTTCTGTTATCAGTAAAACAAAGCGCATAATTGACATATTAGGTGCAATTGTAGGTCTAGGAATAACAGCAGCCGTGACAATTCCACTGGCGATAGCTATTCAGCTGGACAACCCAGGTCCTATTCTCTACAGTCAAATTCGTTGTGGTCTGAACGGAAGCTCTTTTCGGATTTGGAAATTCCGTTCTATGGCTCTAGGGGCTGAAACACTGACACATCTGGTTAATAATCAAGCGACAGGGAATCATATCCTCAAAAATGAAAATGACCCTCGAATTACTCGTGTAGGCAAATTTCTCCGCCGCACCAGTTTAGACGAACTACCTCAATTTTGGAATGTGCTACGTGGGGAAATGAGTCTCGTGGGTACTCGTCCTCCAACTCCTGATGAAGTAATGCACTATTCAAAACATCACTGGGAACGCTTGAACGTCAAACCTGGTATGACTGGTGAATGGCAGGTTAATGGTCGCTCTAGTATTAAAGATTTTGAAGATATTGTTCATATGGATATTAGCTACCAACGCAAGTGGTCTATTGCTTACGATCTGATTTTGATCCTAAAAACTCTTAAGGTTGTACTCAATAAAAACGGTGCTTTTTAGGGCAGAGTATTAGTATTACTTAATATTGACGAGACACGCTCCTATGTGAACAGGTACATCAGGATAAAAACCTGACGATTTTAACCTGGGATGAAACGCGACGCTCTGAGTTTGAAAATTATGGGGTGTCCTTTTTTTGGGCTAAAATCACGGTAAAAATCTAGTTAAATCAAATTCTCCTTCTTGCTGATCTTGGTTAAATCTTTCAGAGCTAAGCATCAATAAAACTCGGTCTGTATAGTCTACTGCTCCTCGTAACTCATTCTGCAATATTTCTAGTCCACCATTAGCATATTCTTCAAAAATATGGTTACGTTGCTGTTCATATTCTTCTTCGTGACTGGGAGATAAGATTTTAATATCTTTAGATTCAGTAATTCCCAACAGTTTGATTACCCAATCATGCCCCATTGTTGCAAAATGCTCTAGCCTAATTGGAGATGGTTCTCTTTTTGATATTTCCCCCAAAGGAACACGGCGTTTATGCTTTGCACCTAAAGCCGCCGCAAACACAACTACATCAGCAAAAGTTTGGAAGGGACCTGTAGCACCATCATTGGATGTCAAAGCCTTAACCAACTCAGCCTTATCTTTAGCAACTCTTATTCTGCTAGTTTCCGCCATTTTACTTATATCTAATTTGTAATAATTATAACTTTAACGTTCAAATAATGTTCTTAACTTGCAAAGCTAGTTTTCTAAACTTATATGGGTAATATTATATACGAAGCCCTAGATGAGCATTTGCGAAATATGTCCCCAAAGGAACTCACTGTTCCGGAAGTAACCAACGGCAATTGGCTTTGCGATTGCTGAAGCAAGATTTTAATTGCGATATCAGCTAAATACTAAAACTCTTGCATGAATTTCTTATGAATCAATCCTCCAATCACCATAAAACGGGCGAAAGACCCCAAGCAGAGAATATCTTAATGAATCTTCGAGTGTTAATCGTAGCAGAGCATGCCTCTGCAAAATTTGGTGGTGAAGCTGCTCTGCCTTGGCATTATTATCGAATTCTTCGTCAACGAGGAATTCCTACCTGGTTAGTGGTTCATGAACGTACCCGTACAGAGTTACAGGCATTGTTTCCTGAAGATAAAAATATTACTTATATCCCCGATACAACTTGGCATCGACTCCTGCATCGATTGAGCAGTTTGCTACCCAGTCGTTTATCCGGTTTCACTCTAGGTCTCATCATGCGCATGATGACTCAATTGGCTCAGCGGTCCATCGTTCGTCATATCGTACAAGAAAAGAAGATTAATATAATTCATCAACCAATTCCAGTATCACCAAAGGAACCTTCGATGATTTTTGGGATGGGTGTGCCCGTAATTATCGGCCCTATGAATGGTGGTATGGACTATCCGCCAGTTTTTCAACAGATGCAAAGCCCAATAGTAAACTTTACTTTGGCCTTAGGACGAAAGTTTTCTAGTCTGATGAACAAGTTGATACCTGGGAAACAGCAGGCAGCACTTCTGATAGTGGCAAATAAGCGAACGCGCCGAGCTTTGCCTCAAGGTGTCTGTA
>NZ_JAAKGC010000174.1 GCF_017591665.1 Aetokthonos hydrillicola CCALA 1050
CGAATCCTAGGTCACCCACTATTGACGGTCTCCGTCCTAAAGGAGCAGAGATTCTTAAGACACAAGTGTCTCAATATCCTGTTTACACAGGTACGCGCGGCTCAATACGTTTGCCACTTAGGGCGTACTGATATCTCCTCAAGGTTGTTTCGGGCGTAGACTTTCTCCCAGTCCGGGAGTAGGTTTTATTTAAATGTCTTATACTGACATATGTACATTCTAGCAGAAAGCCGTCCTACAAGGACGGGGTTTTAGACCCAATTCTTTGATAATTTATATGTGCTTTCGGTTCCTATAGCTCAACAATGCAGCTAGTACACAAAAAAATTTCAGTAGTGACGGCGATCTCGCTCCAAGTCGTAGATAACTTTCTCCAGGTACCAGTTGTCAGATTTACCAGGATGCAGCTCCCTCTGGCGCTTAAGCAACCTTTTAGCCGTGGGTGTGTCGCCGCGAAGCAAGCTAATCAGTCGGCTTTGTAGTTGCCTGTTTTTTGGATCTATCCTGTATGAGCGAGAAACCCTACCTCGTATTTTCTCCCCTGATCGAGGTGAAAACATTTTTTTCCAAAGGTATTGCAGGTACTGTAGTTGGCGAACAAGTACAGATAGCAGCGTAAGTGCGATCGCTAATAGATAAAGAACGTGAAGAATTTCCATAAATTGAGTTGCTTTACCAACTCAATCCAAAATGTAGCAACTTTCCATTGTTCGACCACGGGAAGTCCTCGTATTTTTATTTATTGTTAAAAAAATTTTTCTCCGTACCGATAGTATTCATGGCACTTTTTACTAGTTTGTGCAAAAATTAGGCAAGGTAAGCACGTAAGCTGTGGGGCGTTTCAAGCTCAGTTATCAGTTATCGAGGAGGAGAAGCACATAGAAGACTCGGGTGATACTGTGAGCAGCTTTATTTCTCCTTATCGTGGTTTACAATATTTTGACTGTAAACACGAAGATGCTGAGTATTTTTTTGGTAGACAAGCATTAATTGATCAACTTTTAGAAAAAGTCCGTACTAGTAACTTCTTAGCGGTTTTGGGAGTATCAGGAAGTGGTAAGTCTAGTTTAGTAAGGACAGGATTGCTATATCAATTGCAGTGTGGGCAGAGGTTGCCAGGGAGTAACAAATGGCGCTTCATTATCTTTAGACCAGGTGAGCATCCCTTTCAGCACCTAACTCAAGCATTGGTCGAACTTGGATTATCAGAAGTTGATAGCAGTATCGAACTTGCTAAAATTCGGGCAATATTTGGTACAGGTGCAACTGAAGGTTTAGTACAAGTAATTACATCTGCTGAAGTTGAACGAGTGGTGTTAGTAATAGACCAATTCGAGGAAGCGTTTAGTCTATGTCGTAACACCATAGAAAGACAAAGGTTTTTTCAGTGTATTTTGGGTGCGTTACAGCGAACGGACAATAAACTCTGCTTAGTGCTGACAATGCGGGCAGATTTTTTTGGTAAGTGTGCTGAACAAGAGTATAGCGGATTGGCACAACAGATTCAGCAAAATCTGGTGACTGTAACACCAATGACCAAGGAAGAACTAACACAAGTCATCACTGAACCAGCAAACAAGGGGGGTTTACAAGTACAAGAAGAACTCGTGGAGCAAATCATTGCTGATGTAGAGGGTTCGACTGGGAATTTACCTTTATTGCAGTACACGTTAACACAATTGTGGCAGCAGGGGGAATTTACGTTACCTGCGTACACTCGCTTGGGAAGTGTTAAAGAAACCCTAGAAAAACGTGCTACAGAGGTTTATCAGTCTTTCTCAACAGATGAACAGTTAGTTTCAAAGGAAATTTTTTTACAACTAACCCAGCTAGGAGAGGGAACTGAGGATACAAGTAGACAAGTTTTGCTTCAGGATTTGATCTCATCCCCACAACAAAAGAATTTGGTAGAAAGTGTAATAGGCAAATTAGCGGCTGAAAATGTTGGGCTGCTAACGACAACAGAATTAGGAAAATTAGTCGTAGTCGATCTTGCCCACGAAACATTAATTCAAAATTGGTCATTGTTACACCATTGGATAACCGAAAACACAGAGGTTTTTAGACAACGACAGCAAATTGAGTTAGCAGCAAAAAAATGGCTAGATAGTCGTAAGGAGAAAGCTCGCTTACTACAAAAAGAAAAACTGGCTCAGGTAAAAGATTTTTTGCAACGCTATGGAGAGCGAATTTCTTTGAGCAGTTTAGCACAGGATCTGATAGAAGTTAGTCAAGCAGAGCAACGGCGACTAGAACAAGAAACAGAACAACAGCCATATCCAGAAATACAACAACAAAGAAAAGCACCTATAGCATCCAAAACCATTACTAAATTTGCTCTGGGTACTACACTAGTACTAGGTATTGTGGGAATTTTTGCCTTTATCCAGTCAAGAATATTTAACCCACTGGATGCCTGGAAGACTCAGCGATCGCAAGACTTGAATTTAATTAGCACAGAAAATACATCAAATTTAGACCTTAATGCCCTAATCAATAATTTAAAAGCAGGTAAGCAACTACAAACAGTACCACAATCAACGAAAGTAGATACAAATACTAAGTTAAAAGTTTTGACGAACTTGCAACAAGTCTTTTACGGCATCAAAGAGCAAAACCGTCTTATTAAACATGAGGCTTTAATTAATGGAGTTGCCTTCAGTCGTGATGGTAAAATTCTTGCTTCTGCAAGTCGTGATAAAACAGTAAAATTGTGGCGCACTGATGGCACATTAATAACTACCCTACCGCATGAGGACGGCGTGAATGGGGTTGTCTTTAGCCCAGATGGAAAAACAATTGCCTCGGCAAGTTCCGACAAAACAGTGAAACTGTGGCGCACTAATGGCACATTAATAACTACTCTACAACATGAGGCTCCAGTTAATGGAGTCGCTTTTAAACCAGATAGCAAAGCGATCGCTTCAGCGGGTTCGGATAAAACAGTAAAACTGTGGCGCATTGATGGTACTCTGATTAATACTATCAAAGGGCATCAGGCTTCAGTTAATGGGATCGTATTTAGCCCGGATGGAAAAACAATTGCTTCCGCAAGTTCCGACAAAACAGTAAAACTGTGGCGCATTGATGGCACTTTGATTAATACCATCAAAGGTCATGAAGATGTGGTAAATGGGGTTGCTTTTAGCCCAGATGGAAAAACAATTGCCTCGGCAAGTTCCGACAAAACAGTGAAACTATGGCGAACTGACGGCACATTGATCACTAGCCTACAGCACGATGGTTTAGTTAATGCGATCGCCTTTAGTCCCGATGGCAAAAAACTTGCCTCAGTAAGTGGGGATAAAACAGTAAAACTGTGGCGCATTGATGGCAGCTTGATAACTACCCTTAAGGCGCATGAGGACGGGGTAAATGGTGTAGCATTTAGTTCTGACAGCAAAACTCTTGCCTCTGGAAGTAGTGACAAAACAATAAAGCTGTGGCAGATTGATGGCACTACAATGACGACTTTCAAAGGTCATGAAGCATCGGTTCATGCTGCTGGATTAAGTCCTGATGGCAAAATTGTTGCCTCTGCAAGTTGGGACAATACAGTAAAACTGTGGCGAACTGATGGCACTTTGATAACTACTCTACAGCATGAAGATGGGGTTAATAGCATTGCGTTTAGTCCCGATAGCAAAATAATCGCTTCAGCAAGTTGGGGCAGAACAGTAAAACTATGGCGAACTAATGGTACGTTGATCACTAACCTTAAGGGACATGAAGATGCGGTAAATGGTGTAGCATTTAGTCCTGATGGTAAGATTCTTGCCTCTGCAAGTCGTGATAAAACCGTCAAGCTCTGGCGAAGTGATGGCACCTTAGTCACTACTATTCAGGGACATGAGGACGCAGTGAACGCTGTTACATTTAGTCCTAATGGCAAAATTCTTGCCTCTGCAAGTGCAGACGAAACAGTGAAATTGTGGCAAACCAACGGCAGCTTAATTACTACTCTTCAGGGACATGATGACGGGGTAAACGGTATTGCATTCAGTCCCGATGGCAACATTATTGCTTCTGCGAGTCGTGACAAAACCGTGAAATTGTGGCGAATCGATGGCAGCCTAATCACCACGCTTAAGGGACATGAAGATGCAGTAAATGGTGTAGCATTTAGTCCTGATAGCAACATTATTGCCACTGCAAGTGCAGACAAAACCGTGAAACTGTGGCGAACAAGCGATGCTAGTTTGATTATTACCCTCAAGAGACATGAGTTTGAAGTTAATAGTGTGATTTTTAGCGCCGATGGCAAAATTCTTGTTTCTGCAAGTAGTGATAAAACAGCAAAACTCTGGAATTTCAATCTGGATAATCTGGTTAACAGTAGTTGCGAATGGCTGCACGATTATCTACAGAATCCAAACAACGGTATGAAGTTAGATGAGCCAAACCGCCATATTTGCGACGACGTACAACCGAAATGAACGCGGTTCAATTGGTTCGGTAGGGTGCGTTACGCTGGCGCTAACGCACCGCTTATATGCTCATTTTTAGTTTCAAGTTTATTGAAGTATCTTAAAACAAGAAAATTCTTAGCTAAGACAGTAATTTCAGCAGTAGACTTTATATAAGAAATCTATAATAAAGAAACCACATTGAGCTATTACTTATGACAACCAAACAAGCAATTTTTGAAGTGATTGCAAACTATTGGATCGATAGCTGATTTCATATCAACGTCAAGGGACGTGAAGAGAATTTGGGAAAAGGTCAGTCAAACGAAGCGGTAACTTGGGAGAGAGATTTTCGTCGAAAAGTAATCTCATGGGGACATTGGCACAGTCATAAACCGACGCTCGCGGTCAGCTGCGTATGCGATACAGGCTTTAAAATCTTCCCGCGTTACATCGGGAAAGTCTTCAAGTATCTCTGCTTCTGTCATATCAGAAGCTAGATACTCAAGCACTTCATAAACTGTTATACGCAAACCGCGCACGCAAGGCTTACCACCGCGTTTATTCGATTCAATCGTGATGTAGTCTCGGTAGTTCATAAGCAGTCGGACGAAATTAAATTCATGATGTCTCCAAAAAGACGTGAGGTGAGAAGTTTTTGCTCTAGCTGGAATTATAATACAAAACGATTACGTAAAAAAGGAACTGTGTTACCGATCGCGTTCGCAAAGCGTCTCGTCCCTTGCGCATCTCCGCTCTTGAGAAGAGAAGCGCTGCCTGAAGGCGGAAGTGAGCTAAGTAGATAGGCATTCTTGGTTTGTAGTCCCATTTAAGTTCGCATTAAGCGCAACTACAAACATTATTGAATCTATTCAAACTTATATAGGCAATTGCCTGACTCGGAAACTGCGATCGCTTACGGAAATAATCGCCCCTGCTGCTAAATTCTCCTCAAACCGATTCAATACGGATGCTAAACGTTCATTGATTATTTCGTAACTTTCATTCCCCAATCGAAATAGAATTACGCTTGGCAATGTCGCTCGACTCACTGCCAACAAATACCCAAAATCTAAATCTACAGTCAATAAAACTCGCCCTTCCAAGTGAGCTTTTACCAGAATTTCATCATCGGGGAGTTTTTCTAGACCTTCATCAACCAGATGTACTGCATCATAACCAGCAGCTTTCAGCCAGTTTACAGTTCGGGGAGAGATCCCCATATCCGCCAGGAATTTCATCCAGCCTTCTCACCGACTATTGGGTAAACTTGTTCCCGTGCCAACCATGCAGCGTACATCAATGACTGCTGAACATCCTCTGGTTGCAAATACGGATAATCTTCTATAATTTCAGCCACAGTTTTGCCATTGGCAACTAAATTCAAAATCAACGAAACCGGAACTCGCATTCCTCGAATACAAGCTTGTCCAGCCATAATACGTGGGTCAAATGTAATCCGGTCAAAACCTAACATGATTTTTGAGTATAGAAAATGTTTCAGTCCCAGTAATCATTATGATATATTTTCGGTTAAGATTTTCTAGGCTCTTTGAACCTAACATTTTAAGGCTGACGTGCTATTATTGTCCTCTTTAACGCTGTTATACTACAACTAGCCGCGTTGCCAAATTTTGATATTTCCGCTTATATCTCCAGCAACTACCCAATCTCCATTGTGGCTAAATGCGACGGACATAACTGAGTCGAAAAGACTGAGTGTACAAATTTCCTTACCTGTCGCTACTTCCCATAGTTTGATGGTCTTGTCGTTACTACCACTAGCCAAAATTTGCCCATCACTACTCAAAGCTACTGACCAAACAGACTCAGAATGACCAGTGAGAGTGTGAACTTCTTTACCTGTCGCTACTTCCCATAGTTTGATGGTCTTGTCGTTACTACCACTAGCCAAAATTTGCCCATCACTACTCAAAGCTACTGAATTAACATCTCTGGAATGACCAGAGAGAGTGCGAACTTCTTTACCTGTCGCTACTTCCCATATTTTGATAGTCTTGTCGTTACTACCACTAACCAAAATTTGCCCATCACTACTCAAAGCTACAGAATTAACATCTCCAGAATGACCAGAGAGAGTGCGAATTTCTTTACCTGTCGCTACTTCCCATATTTTGATAGTATTTTCCCCACAACTACCACCAGCTAAAATTTGCCCATCACTGCTGAAGGCTACGGAATTAAAAGACTCAGTATGACCAGTAAGAGTGCGAATTTTTTTCCCTGTTGCTACATCCCACAGTTTGATAGTACTGTCCCAAAAACGACTACCACTAGCCAGAATTTGCCCATCACTGCTGAAGGCTACTGACCAAACAAACTCAGAATGACCAGTGAGAGTGCGAATTTCTTTACCTGTCGCTACTTCCCATATTTTGATAGTCTTGTCCCTACTACCACTAGCCAAAATTTGCCCATCACTGCTGAAGGCTACTGACCAAACAGACTCACAATGACCAGTGAGAGTGCGAATTTCTTTACCTGTCGCTACTTCCCATATTTTGATAGTATTGTCCCTACTACCACTAGCCAAAATTTTACCATCACTGCTAAAGGCTACAGAATTAACATATCTAGAATGACCAGTGAGAG
>NZ_JAAKGC010000030.1 GCF_017591665.1 Aetokthonos hydrillicola CCALA 1050
TCAATAAAGATGTTTGAAATCTAAAACATTTAAAAATGAATGCAGTTTAATGGTGTTTAATTCTCAATCTAATTAATTCTTATTCCTATATTCTGATTCCTGACTCCTGACTCCTATTTGAATTTTTTACTGAAAATTTTATACAAAAAAGAGGTGCTAAAAAAGATTAACTAACCTCTTTTTTTAGTCTTTAAAAATTGAATAATTTATTATTTTATAATCATTAAATAGCTAAAATATGATATATTAATTAATGTGACATACCCTACATAAATAAAGTTTGTCATGATTAGTGAAGACATCCTGGCTAAAGAATTTATAAGGGTCGTCAATCACTATTACCCAAAATTGGGTGAGTTACTTGACGGTTGTTATGTGAAAGTAATCACCTGTTATTGGGGACGACCTCCTAAACGCTTGCAATATATAGGAATTTATTGCTCTGATAGAATAAAGCCCTATGTGCAAGCGCAAAAACACGTGCTTAGAGAAGTAGCAGAAAATATGGGACTAGCTCAGGTAGTCTTTTTAAATGCTACACGACTACTGCGAGACCCAATGTCAAAGATAAAGCAGGGAGATCCACGTTTGTGGTTGGATTTGCAAATGGTTGCAATCTGAAAATTTATTTCTCCCAACCCCTAATCAGGGTCTCTAACCCGCAACACCCGAGAAAGAGTTATGATGAATAAATCCTTCCTTCCGGCAGATGATTTACCGCCAACTGAGACATCTGGAATCGATAAGATGCTTCGTTGGCAATTAGAGCGATCTACCGGAAGATGTTTTTTTGAAGCTAGTGATCACATCACGCGAGCATTGTTATCTAATTCCCAGTGGTATATCACCACGGATGGCAATACATTAATGCTCGTAATTGATGCCCCTGATATTGTAACTTATTGGCATATAGTTAGCAATATTCCACGGATTGGGAATAGACTACAGCGATTTGCTAGCAGTGCCAAACTTCGTGTTTATCCGCCTTTCGGAAAAGGTTTGCCTTTTGAAATTAGCGTGAATGAAATTGCAGCTTATCGCGATTGGGTGTAACAGTGCTACACTAACTGCAATTTCTCTGTTAAATTTCTAATAATCCTAACGGTGGTGTGATTTCAATACGACCAGCTTCTAAGTCTACGATTGGTGCGATCGCTTTCACAAATGGAATCAAAACAGTTTTTTGGATTTTAGATTCTCCTTGTTGATGCATCTCGACTTCCAACAAATCATTACCCGCGCTGAGCACGGATACAACCGTACCAACGAATTCACCAGATTCCTGCATGAATACAGATGTACCAATCAAGTCTAGAACATGATATTCATCTTCTCCTAGTTGAGGGCGATCGCAAGCCCTCACCATCAACTTACAACCGCGCAACTCCTCTACCTGGTTGCGATTCTCTACACCAGCTAACTTGATTGCGTATAAGTTTTTCCCTTCAATATAACGTCCTGCTAGCAATTCTACAGGTTCGGGTTGCGTCTCGCCTGGTCGTAACAACCACCGTTTTCCTGGTACTTCAAACCTCTCAGGAAAATCTGTATCAGGATAAACCCGCATCTCCCCACGTAATCCTTGAGGTGCAACAATAGTACCAATTTCTAACCATTCATCAGAATTAGTCATGTGTTGGTGTATTTAAGCACTAACGGCGGAATACTGATAAACTTTTTGAGCGACTTTTGCCAAACGCTGCATTCCAGTTGCAATTTCTTCATCGCTACCTGTTAAACTAATACGGCAACACTGGTGCTTGTGTGCCCATTCTTGGTTTAAGCCTGGGAAGAAAGTGCTACCAGGTACAACAATGACTCCTACTTGCTTGAGTTCCTGATAAAATTCCCAATCAGTAATTGGTAGATCCTCCAACCACAACCAAGCAAAAATTGCTCCTTCGCCACGATGTAGGAACCAAGGTAAGTCCTTCGGCATAGCTTCAAATAAAGTATCTTCCAGAACAGTAAATTTATTCTGGTAAAAAGGACGGATAACGTTCTCAGAAATTGCAGCAAGCTCTCCAGAGTTTACAGCATAAGCGGCGATCGCCTGTCCATAACGCGAGGGGTGGAGACAAGCATTTGTTTGGAAACACTCCAGAACGTGAATTAATTGTTTATCACCAATTGCAATACCAATACGTTCTCCTGGTAATCCTGCTTTTGATAAACTCATACAATGCAGGATATTCTGACCAAATATTGGCGTCATTGGAGTAAAGTTCAATGATGGAAAAGGAGGAGCATAAGCAGAGTCAATTAAAACTGGCACATTAAAAGACGCACCCAGTTCTGCAATTTTTTTCACTTCATCATCTGTAAGAACATTACCGGTTGGGTTACAGGGACGAGAGAAGATAATACAACCTGTGTCTTCTGAAATTGATAACTGGCTGAAGTCTGGGCGATATTTAAACTTGTGCGCTTCTGCATCAATATCTAGAGTTGGTTTGTAGGCAATTAACGCTTCTGGTACTAAACAGACACCGCCGTAACCTGTATAATCAGGACTCAGAGGCAAAACAATTTTCTTTAATTCCCCGCTACTGGTATAACCACCAAAAGCATTAGCAGCGTAGAAATAGAGAGTTTGACTACCTGGGGTGATTAGGATGTTACGTTCCGTGAGGTTCAACCCATATCGTTGATTAAAATCATTGGCGATCGCTTTAATGAATGGTGCATAACCCTGACTTGATCCGTAGCGACAAACAACTTCACCATATTCTGAGCTAGCCAGTAGTTGTGCTGTACAATCCCGCCATAACTGCTCTACTTGAGGCAAAATCAACGGGTTACCAGCACTCAAATTAATAAATTGCTGCCCCTCACCAGCTCGCAACGTTTCGATAATGTCCTTCATAATAGCTCTGACGCCAGTCAGGTGGGACATTTGAGCGCCGATTTGAGACAGGGCAGGATTCATAAGCTGTAAAAAATCAAATAATGGACAAATTGTGCAAGTGGTTGCTGACAGATAACTCTTGCCAAAAACTACTGTCACCTTTTACCACTTTAGCGAGAGAATGTATTCATCGTACATTACACCCAAGATAACTGCCTAATTCTGTTGAAAAGCTTAGCGATAAGAATCTAAACGTAAATCTTGCTGATCATTAACCTTTGATGGTGTAAAGATAATTACTGTAATCTTTATTCAATATAATTAATGAACAAAAAATTCCTCCTGACCTTACTTTCTAGCCAGATAGTGTTTGGGTCTGTTATGTCTATGGTCATGATGACCAAACCAGCCCACGCAGATCCAACAATAAATCAAGCCGGAAATCATAATGCGTGTGTAGAACACCCACACGTAGCAACCCATAAACTGGTATGTATCAAGGCTAGTAATACTGCTAACCGTGTACCCAATCAACAGGTAGGTGTAGCCTCATCTCAACCAAATCAAATTGCTGAGTTAAAATTCTCCGACCAAGAAAGCGACGAAGCAATCAAGTTGTTTGGTTGTGATTGCCCACGCTGTATTAACGCTGTTCGAGCTTTGCATGGTTTAGCTCCCATCCCAGTATAGCATGGGGCACGGGGCACGGGGAATGGGGCATGGGGAATGGAGAACAGAGAAAGTATAAATTACCTTCCTGAGCCAGTATATACTCAGTCGTTAGTACCCTATGCCCTATGCCCTATGCCCTATGCCCTATTTGACTTCAATACTCACTCAGACGACCACATCGCCTGAACCCATAAGTCCGGTTTTGCGATGTTTTGGCGCTACTTTCAGCAGTCTGAGTTGGAGGTAACACTGGAGAGAGCGGTTTTTCGCTTACTACGCTGACAACCTCGATCTCAGATTCTTTTTTTGAGTAATGTGTTATATTTAGCCCTACTTCGGAAAAGATTAGGTCATTACTCTTGTTACGAGTCTGTGTTTCGCGTTGTTCTTCAGCGTCGTATAGCTCGGGTTCAGTGTAAAGGATCAGATCAGAATGCAGAAATTGCTCATCTTGAATTTTGGCCATCCTTCCAAATACTCCTGAGTAGTTTATATCAAAGTTATTTACAGAATTGTTAAAAAAAACAGCTGTTTGCCGTCGTTGGAATAATCACTGAGGAGTCTCCACAGAAACCTCTTCCTCAACCCTGATATGGGAGAGGATGATTCCAACTGAAAAATGCTGCTACGCTACTATCTTCTCCTCCTGGACACAGAGGGTAGAAAAAGTTACACAGCAATAGGTTTTTGATGATTACTGAATTAAGAGACTACTCTCTATCCAACTCCGCTTAAGTATTTTTCTGGCCAAGTTGTTAGCACTGGTAGATATTTCCCTGATACAGTAACTATGTCGCAGTGTTTTGATATACAACATAATGGACGTTAATCCATTTTTTGCTGATATCCGAAATAAAGCAACATTCAAAAACGTTACAGAATGTTTACCAGCTCTAATGTGATTTGTCAAATGCTCAGCAATTAGAGTGATGCCCTGTATATCAAAGAAGAGGCAAACATCTGAAGAAAAAATTGTCTTATCCAAAACGAAGAACACATGGTTGAAAACGGTGAATTTATTTTTGGACGCAAAAGAATTTCTGCTTCCTTGAAGCCCATAAATTCATCGCTTCTCGCCGCGTCTCCTCAATAAATAATCTACAAAACTCCCAAATAGCAGGATTGATAGATCAATTTAATAATCGTCTGTTTCGGCATAAATATCTTCAGTGGGAATACATAAAATCAAGGTTTTTTGAAATTAAAGTTTTGGTAAAGTTAGCTAAAAACTAGTAAAAATACGTAAAAAAGAGTAGAAAAAAGTACGAAAGATTAATTTATATTAACACATTCTTATAGAAAGCAATCCTGTAGAAAATAATAAAAAAAGTTTGTTCTTTTTGTTAAAAGCCTTCGTGGGAATGCGTTTTTCTCAGGAAAAACACTTGTGTAATATGCTCAGCTTGCTTAACCGTGAGCTTTGTGATTCAATTTCTAGAGTAATGCTGTTCTAAACTATTGAAAGCGACTATCTATCCTGCGATACTGACCACAAGAAAGCCAAAAACTTCGGTTTTTCCGGAAAAGGAAAACCGCAAAGCAAATTATCGAGATTTTGCATCAGTTATGCACGGGTTCTAAAAGCTGTGTTGATGAGATGCGAGAACCCTATACTGTAAGTGTAGTGACTTGGGTATAGGTCTTTCAATTTAAAGATAATGAAGAGGGGATTAACTGCTTAATATAACTCAACGATCTTGATTACAGCTTATATGCATTTTTAACTATTAAGGAAGTTATGCAGACAGTCATTCTCGTTCTCATTGAAGTGCTAATTGTTATTGGTCTGTCGCGGCTTGTAGGTTTGGGATTTCAGCGAATAAAACAACCACTGGTGATTGGCGAGATTGTCGCAGGAATTATGCTGGGACCATCTTTGTTTGGTTGGCTTGCACCAGAACAAGCTGCTATCCTATTCCCACCTACCGCCGTTCCCTTCTTGAACGTGTTGTCTCAGCTAGGGCTGATATTTTTCATGTTCTTGATTGGCTTAGAGCTAGACCCAAAATATCTTAAGGGTCAAATGGAAGTAGCAGTTCTAACTTCTCATGTGAGTATTTTAGTACCCTTTTCAATGGGAACTCTACTAGCTCTGCTTCTTTATCCTTTAGTTTCTAGTGCTAGTGTATCTTTTACAGCTTTTGCTCTGTTTTTAGGAGCAGCTATGTCAATTACAGCTTTCCCGGTACTAGCTCGGATTATTACTGAGAATAACCTACAAGGAACACGTTTGGGAACGTTGGCACTGACTTGTGCGGCTGTGGACGATGTTACGGCTTGGTGTGTTCTGGCAGTAGCGATCGCAGTCGCTAAAACCAACAGCATGAGCGGTGCATTGCCAACAATTATCTATGCAATGTTATACATTGGGTTTATGGCAACGGCGGGGCGTTGGTTTTTACAACGAGTCGCCACCTACCACCAAAGAGTTAGGCGGTTTACTCAGTTTGCCCTAGCTGCAATTTATGCTAGCGTTATCATTTCTGCACTGATCACAGAAACAATTGGTATTCACCTGATTTTTGGCGCTTTCTTAATGGGAGCAGCTATGCCCAAAAATCCGGAACTGGTGAAGGAATTAGCTGAGAAAACAGAAGACTTTGTTCTAACGATTCTTTTACCCATTTTCTTTGCTTACAGCGGGCTGCGGACAGAAATTGGTTTGCTCAATAAACCAATTCTTTGGTTACTGTGTGCTGCTGTTGTCCTAGTAGCAATTAGCGGTAAGTATATAGGGACATATGTAGCGGCTCGTGTTGGCGGGATTGGAAAGCGGGAAGCTTCAGCGCTGGGTTGGTTGATGAATACTCGCGGTTTGACTGAGCTGATTGTTCTTAATATTGGGTTAGAATTAAAGGTTATCTCGCCGTTGTTGTTCACCATGCTGGTAATTATGGCGCTGGTAACAACTTTTATGACATCACCCCTACTAGAGTGGACTTATCCGAAAAAGCTCATCAAGCTTGACGATATAGAACAAGAAGCGGTTGAAGAGATAGAAGATTGTCCTGTCAATCCTTATCGGGTTATAGTACCAATAGCTAATCCCAATACACAGAAAGGTTTGATGAGATTGGCAGTCGCGATCGCTGGTGATCGATTGCAACACTCAATTGTTCATCCGCTCAGCCTGATTGAAATAGAAGAAAACTATGCTTTTGGTAGCACACCAGCTGAGGCAGATCGATTAATTCAAGAGCGTCGGTTTGACATGCAAGAATTAATTCAAAGTCTGGAACTTCCGCAAACTCGTCAAATTATACGTCCCATTATTCGCACGACCAATAATGTAGCACGAGAAACTGCACAGATTGCTACAATTGAGCAAGCTAATTTAATTATTATGGGATGGCATCGCCCAGCTTTTAGTAGCAATCGTCTGGGTGGGCGAGTAGGTCAAATTCTGAGTACTGGGCGAGTCGATGTGGCGGTGTTTATAGACAAGGGAGAGGAACGTTTAGACACCTTATTAGTGCCTTACTCTGCTAGTATCCATGATGAGCTAGGATTGGAAATCGCTTTAAGGCTTTTAATTAATAGCGATCAGCGTCGTCTCACTATTTTACGGGTTGCCCATGGTGAGCAAACTCAGACTGAATTTGACGATGAGTATAGTTCAATGTTGGAGCATTTACCTACAACATTGCGCGATCGCATGAACCTTCAGGTTATCGAAGCACCAGAACCTATTCATGCTGTGGTAGAAGCATCCGCATCTGTTGATTTAACAATTGCTGGAACCAGCAGCGCTTGGGGAATACAGCGTCAAACTTTGGGGCGTTACACAGACGAACTAGCAATTGAATGTCGCTCCTCGTTACTAATTACCCGTCGCTACAGTCAGGTAACCTCTAACCTCGCTTCTGTGCTTTCAAGTGCAAATGCTGATCTTGCTATAGATGGATCTGGAGTTGGTGTGTCATGAATCATTTAAACGTTAAAACTCTAGCGTTTTATGGTGGCGCTATTGCGGCGGTTCTGTGTCTATTTGGCGTTGTGACTGCTTATGGAACAGATCATCTTAAGGCTCCAGCCGCAATTGATGGTAACTACCCGCTTAAGGCTTCAAATTTACCACCTTGTTTAAAAACTTCAGCAGTGGTGTTAAACATTGAGCAATCTGGTAGATACTTGAGTGGCTCTTTATTACCTGTGGATAACGCTAAACTAAAAGCTGCTCAAAAGAAAATTTCTCTAGATGGTAGTCTGATTAATCAACAGATAAGTTTAGAGGGAACAGTTCCAGCGTTTCCTAGTTGTAGTAATAGTCGGGTTAAGATTCAAGGTGAAGTTAAAGGAAAAACCCTATCTGGTCAGATCAGTTTAGGAGCAGGTACCACGCCAGATCAATTTACTGCTCAACAAGAAGAAGTTCAGCAAAAACAGGAGAAACATTAAGTTGATGGAAACGTGCGATCGCCTTTACAATGGTGACTGTTAAGTAGCTTGATGTTTGGCAAGCCTAAGCGAGGGTGAAAACTAGGGGGGTTCTGCCAAAACCGTTGAAAGGTAGATAGGGAAATGGTTGTAGCGTTTTGATATTGGAGGTAAATAATAATTTATGTCAATAAGCGTGGTTGAAACGAACTTCTTTTTTACTTCTGCCAAAACCTCTTGTGGAGTCTTTGCTCTGTAAGGGTTTCAGGCGACAGACTCGCGCCGACTGCGTTAAGTCGGATTAGTTGGAAACGCTATTTCGCCCCAGGGGATAACCTTATCGATTGCCAGCTCGCGCCGACTGCGTTAAGTCGGATTAGTTGGAAACTGTATTGAATTTAGCAGGATAATTATTGTCGATGACTCGCGCGGACTGCGTTAAGTCGGATTAGTTGGAAACAGAAAAAATTACAACTTACTTCTTAACCACATCATACTCGCGCCGACTGCGTTAAGTCGGATTAGTTGGAAACACCACTTACTTGTATACAAAAACTCTGCAAGTAGACTCGCGCCGACTGCGTTAAGTCGGATTAGTTGGAAACTTGTCTACATAAAATCCATCACTTTGTCGTTGCAAACTCGCGCCGACTGCGTTAAGTCGGATTAGTTGGAAACAGCCTTGAATTTTCTGTCCACCGTCGTGAATCTGGCTCGCGCCGACTGCGTTAAGTAGGATTAGTTGGAAACATTGCGAGAAGCCGGAGGCTACGCTCTTACAAAAATTGGTAACCCCACCGAACCCTTGGAACGTTGCGTTACGGACTTCGTCCTAACGCACCCTACGTGTATTTCAAAAATTAAATATGATTTCTGTTAATGTTTCCTATATTCATTCTTAGTTTCAATTTAAATCTTCTTTTCGTCAATATTTTTAACCCTTATATAAGGTTTATATCAATCAGAGGTAATACTAATAACAGTTATTTAGCTGTGTTAAAACTGGTTTTTAGATTTCAGAATAACTTGAATTTTCTATCCATTATAATCTAATATTCTATCTATAGAAAAAATAGATTTTCTCAAGGGTTTATCTGTACTACTCTCAAGGGTATGAGTTAAAAGCATCACGAAGTTTATAGCTCAGGTCATCAGCAACGTTATAGGGAAAATATATGCTAAAAACTTCTCAAACTGTTCAGACTCCATCTGTGGAATGTTTACGCAAGCTTTGGTCACAGCGTTACGTACTTGACCTGTTTTCTCTATCCAGTCATACCTTATTATTAGAAGCTAGCTCCTCGGAAGGTCGAACCTTGACTGCTAATAAATTGAAGGATCATGTACTGGATCTTAACTGTAAGATGGCATGGATACAAACTAAAACCTTATATAACTACATAGGTAATATTTTAGATTTAAAGGAGGCAAGGCGGATCACTGATTTTGCTTTCCGAATTTATAAGAAGCTACTGGAAATCTACCGACAGCATTCTCTTAGTGAACAAGCTTTCACAACAACAGAACTTGAAACTCATTCTGTTTGTGGATTCAGTATGTCACATATTAGCGAACTAGTATACGCCCTAGAACCAACATTGATGATATTTCAAGAGCAACACCAAGTCTCAAAAGACTGGCGTGCTCTTGGCTTTATGACTTCACAATTGAACTTTACCAATAACTTAATACGCAATAAGCTGACAGATGCTGAGAAAGTTTTGTTGAATCCTTACTTAAGATTTGTTGAGGAGCAAGTCTCTACTCCTTGGCAACGAGTTTGTTATGCTGCTGCGAAATATGAGTTAGATTCGCCACACTTTATCATTGTCAAGCAACTGTTTCCTGCTGCTGACGACATTGCCCGAACTGTTCACCGTCAACTTGCCCAATTGCTCCCGGATCATCATAGCCGTAGGGGAGGTTTGAACGATCCAGGTATAGAACACTCTTGTATTCGCGACCTAACTATGTTTCAAGCCTACTTATGGTTATGTTTTTTAGAGGGTACTTTATCACCAATAGAGCAAGAACTCCTTCCTTTGTGTGTGATGGTTGTAGAGGGTGTGGAAATAAAATGGGAACTGACGGAAAAATGGTGTCAACTATTGGGTGATGAAATTATCCGTCGAGTCAACTCACAACAGCAAGCTTTATTGCGACCTTATACTCAAGGAATGCAAGAGATATTCTTTCAAGAGCGTAAGCGTTTCGGCTTCAAAGAAGAAAACTACACTTTTACAAGAAGCATGTGTACGGTGTAGGCAGTTTCTTCCCTTGAAATTGCTTTTGAAAAATATCCACACCGGGGCGCACTATCAAAATCTTAGGTAAACTTAGGCATCAGTGCTTAAATTTATTGTAAGACGCATCTCCAAGCGCACGCCTTGATACTTGAGTCAGGGAGTCTCAGCGATCGCTTTAAAATATTGACTATCAACTAGCTTGATGGTTGGCAAACTCAGGAGCCATTATTGCACTTCCCAATCTTCTAGACGCAAACCTTCCACTCCTAAATTCGTCAATGTTATGTGTTACTAATATTAGGTCATGAGATAAAGCAATCGAAGCGATTAGCAAATCGTTAAAGCCAATTGGTGTACCGAGATGAGCAAGTTGAGCGCGAATTCGTCCAGCAATTAAAGCTGCAATATCATCGAAGGGAAGTGAGACGAAAACTTTAAGAAAACTCTGCTGCTTCCTCCAAGATGCATCAGGATTTCTGCTTTTCATCGCTCCATAAAATAGCTCCATCTTGACGACAGAACAGACTGCTATGTCTTTCAAATCGACAGATTGTAAACGTCGTCGAAGTCCGATAGGCTCACCATTAAGGTATTTAACACAGACATTAGTGTCAAGTAAAAACCTCATGCTAATTCTTCACTGTCATCAAATACACCGTTAGAATCAATCACTATAGGGTCATCTTTGCAAGAGCCAAAAGTTTCTTCAAAAAAGCCAGGTGGCCATCCTTTTCCTTGTAGCACTTCTTCTTCCATAGTTCTATTTGCAGGCTGCACTGTAACTGTAACTTCTACATCAGCATTTTGCAGCCCTACAGGAACGTCTAGATGTAATATGCCATCGTCACCTACATGATAATTTAGCGTTACACTTTGCATAGGCTATCCTCTGTCTAACTGTTAAATAATCCTACATCTATCATGGCGCAATCAACCTTTGTTGAGATAATAGGACAACTTATCACATATCCTCTTAGAGCGGGAACAGAATTATCAGCAATGGATAGAAGAAACGGGGCAAAAAGTTCAAGTAGCCATCGAACAGTTAGATAGACGAGAAGGCATTGAAAGGAAAGTTGTGATTGAAAGATTACGCTTTCAACTGCGTCAAGCGAGAGAGGCACAAGGTTGAAAGCTCCTTCGAGGTGCGTGAGGTACATTCGTAGGGGCAAACGGCGTTTGCCCTTCCACTATCGCTGTACCTCATTTGTTTCAAAACTGCTGTAGGTAAAATAAGATAAAAAATCTCGACAAAAAGAAGCGAATCGCTTTAAAATAATGACCATTAACTAACTTGATGTTTGGCAACCTTAAGTGGGAGCCAAAACTAGGGGGGTTCTGCCAAAATCGTTGAAACCTAGATAGGCAAATGGTTTGAGCGTTTTGATTTCGGAGGTAAATAACAATTTATATCAATAAGCGTAGCTGAAATGAACCTGTTTTTGACATCTGCCAAAATCTGTTGTAGAATGCTTACCCTGCAAGGGTTTTAGGGGACGGTCTTGCGCCGACTGCTTTAAGTCGGATTAGTTGGAAACCTATTATTAATAATTCTAAATTGGATAGGTCTAGTTCCTTGCGCCGACTGCTTTAAGTCGGATTAGTTGGAAACGGGTGAATGCTGCGATCTCCATACCAGGTACAGCGAAGCAACTAAAAGACAAAAGCAAACCTACATACGCATTACTCTATTAATGTCAACCGTATGAAAACGACGTATAAATGCTTGTGTTAAGCTGCTGCTTTTAGCCTTAAACTCTTTACAATCAGACAACGTAATCATAAGGGTTCCAAATACCTTAATTTTATTTGTCACACGTCGCCCAAGATTATTAAATTACCGCAGGCTGAAAGTATTGTCAATCCGTAGCGTAAAATCTGAAATGTCAGGTTTACTTGACAAAATTTACAATGGAGTTATTTATTTTCCTAATCAAAAAAGGTTTTCAGTTATATAAAAGTTATAAATGATAAGCTGATGTGCAGATCTCTTGTATAAGAGAAAAACGTGAAGTTATTGTAGTGCGGGCAAGATACCCACGTTTGATATAAATCAAGGACTGTTATTTACATCTGGCTCCAAACCATAGCGACGTAATATCAACTTACCGTGAGCAACAGTGTTACTAACACGTATACCTTGGGTGACTCGGAAATGATCAATATTATTCATATTTACATACCTATCGTACTGGATTCCTCCATGTTGTTTGAGAATCGCAGTATCACCGTTTGACTCGTCTAATAAACGTGTAACTGTGGCGAGAGTTTCTTGTAATTTAACTCTTTTGTGTTTTTCCTTAACTTTGTTGTAGTCAGCGCGAAAAGTGTCTTGATATTCCAATCTTGCAAAAGGAATTAAGTCGCCACTAAGTAAATCATCTTTACACTGATTCCAAATTAACTGTCCCCAGGTAGAGAGAGTCATTTTTCCATCAACTTCTGCGAGCATTGTTTCGGGGATTCCGGTTGTTTCTTGGCGAGAAAGTCCAGCACCAGCATCTAATAGGGCTAGCTGCATAGTGTGGGGTTGAATTAAGGAAGTATCGACAGAAATTGGTAAGCGAGGGATTGTAATTAAATCAGATTTTTCTCCTTCAAAGATGTAAATTATTTCATCGGCGTAAAACATACCGATAGTGTTGAGATAACCTTGTAAACTCTTGAAACTACCGACTAAATTAAAATAAATCTTGTATTTATTTGCTTTAAAGGATGGAATCGTTTTTTGCAACCAGACGATCAAGTCATCAATTCCTGTAGAAAAATCTTCTGTACTGGCAGTAGAAAGTCCAGGGGGAGCATAAATGCTAATATTATTTAAACCTTGTTTTCTAAGAAAATCTTCGACAATTTGCGCGGTTGTTTTTCCTTGGATTGTGTCTGTGGCGATGAGAAAGTGGTAATCTTCTTTTCCTTGACTAAAATCTTCTTGGTAAACACCATATATACCATTTAATTCAGCACTGGCGCGGCGGATCTGGGGAATTTTTGCACTGGATAGTTGTGCATCAGCTCTTTGTTTGAGGATGGAAATTAGATTTTTGACGTTTTCTGGTGTTTTTTGTTCGTTGAGATTGGCTGTGTCTCGCAGGTGGGAGTACCAATCTTTTTCGTCTGGGTTTGCGCGGTTGATTTGGTTGGTTAGTAAGCTTGTACCGATGGTGGATAGGATTACGCGACGCATGATGTTTTTTCCTCGTGGGATTTATGGGATGGTGGTTGAAGTTGAGTGCGAAGACAGCGCAACTACTAACGAACGAACTTTCACCACAGCTTTTGAAAAGCACCTGAGCGATTTTTTTGGGAGTTCAGGAACTGGATAAATTTGTTTGATTCGGGAGAGTTGTCGGGGAATATGGTCAAAAATTCTAAGTATTTTGGGGTTGTTTTAGGCATTGGTTTTCCGTTTTCGGGATTTTTGACCAGCCTCACAAAAGGATACATCCGATGCCATAAACGACCTATTCTCCCTATTTGCCCGGTTATTGATGTTCGATAAATTGATCCTTCTGGCTGGATTCCACGAATTTCTTCTTGATAGGGTTCGTGTAACCAAAAGATAGCTTGAGAATCTTCGTTGCTTTCGGCTTCTCTTCCCCAAACTTGCACGTTGTCAGGATGCCACACTTCTCGCCAAGGTGCTTTTTGCGAGGGGTTGGGTGTTATACCTTGAAGTTGCATCCATTCTTGGGCTGTTTGTCTTACTTTGTTGATAAAACCACCAACCTGATCTATATTACGAACTTGTACATCGTTGAGTTGCGATCGCTCTCCCAACCATTGCCAATGACAACCAATCAGCGATTTATATTCATCTTCGTAGTATTCTTCAAAGAATAAGCGATGATCTGCCCTTCGCCATGATTTACCAAAACCGCCGAAAACCATTGCAAACCGAGTTAAAGCTGCAATTAATTTTTTTAGTGCTTCTTCCTGTTCTGGGTTAGGTAGTTGTTTCGCCAACAACCAAGTTAATTCCCCTTCAATATCATAAGTTGGTTGGATATAACCTCCTCTACCAAAGCTTCCAGGCTTATCCTTAAGCACCTGAAAACTCATCCCCAATAATCCAATAATTGCCTCACCTTGAATCCCACCAAATAACCGATTAACAATTGTATCGGCTGTACTTGCTCCCGTCAGTCCGCCAAAAATCCGTAACGCATGACCTCGCACTGCGGCTCGGAAAATATTAGCGCGAAACTCACCCGTCCCATCAATTAGCTTAGCTGCTTGTCCTTGCCCTTTAAGTCGAGTACGATAAAGGACATTACCAGTATGTTTTTCAGGTTGTCCATACCCAGCACAAACGCGACTACCAATTCCTGTAGAGAGGGCTTTTTCCCAAATATTCCAAATAGTTTCCCACTCAGAATCATCTAAGAGAACATTACTAGAAATACCAAATCGCAATTCGGGTTGATGAAGGGAAATCTGAATAAAAGCACCAGAATCTTTGTTATTCGACTTAACTTGCCAATCTTGCTGGGGATGGACAATATCTACTAAATTTTCCGTCCAGGTGGTATCGGTAGGATAACCACCATGAAAGCGTAAAATCCCTGGTTGAAAATCACCATTAACCGATTTACCACAGTAGCGATCTGCCAAGGGCAGCAGCGTTTCGCTATCGCGTTGCTCTTTTGTACAGGCACGGCGAAAAATCCCCTTCATACTACTACCAGGATAAAACGGCCAACCTTTCGCGCCAATAACAGGACGAATCACACCGTCATCCTGTCCGCTATTGGTAATAAATCGCCAAGTGAGACGATAGACACGAGTTTGTACAAATTCAGGAACTTCAGGAAGTTGAGGATAAGTCTTTTCTACCCACTCCGAAGCCCAACGTGTAGCGTCTTGTTCTTCTGCACCAGGAACGAGTCGTTGAATTTGGCAACGTCCATTAACTTGCGCGCGAAACAACATCGGCACTTTTTTCGCAGCATCGGGAATAGCCATAATTAATCATCCTTTGTTAAAGGGTACTGGGGATTGGGGATTGGGGATTGGGGACTGGGTACTGGGAGGAATTTCCGACGGGGATTTTACACAGCAACGCACTGGCTCCTCCTGACTTCTGAATTCTGACTCCTGACTCCTTTACTTATACCTTTGCGTCCACCAAACAACACAATCACATAGCTGGGTTAAAACCGATAAAGCAACTCTTTGCTCGTCTATTCCTAACTTCCAAAGTTCTTCAGACATCGCTTGAATTTGCCTGACATTGTTAACATCCACTGGTTCATTCGGAATTAAAACCCCTGCTTGTTCCATAATTCCTACCAATGCATCCCAAGTTTCTTTCCAATATTGCGATTTAGTACGTTCTTTTTCTTGCAAGCGCAAATGTTCTCCCCAAAAACGTTCCAATCCATAAGCAACAGCCATCCGCATTTTATAAGACTGGTTGAGAGACTTTTCATCACGCTGCTTAGCATCCAACACTAATTTTTGCGCTTCGCGATCCAAATCGTAAGATTTCCAACCCATAATTAATAATCTCCCGCTAATCTCACACGACAATGACCAAATCCAATTGACTCCAACCCACCAAAATAAAGTTCTTCAGATTCTTTACCTTCGCCAAAAGGCTTCCAAC
The DNA here is from genome assembly GCF_017591665.1 of Aetokthonos hydrillicola CCALA 1050. Taxonomy (GTDB): domain Bacteria; phylum Cyanobacteriota; class Cyanobacteriia; order Cyanobacteriales; family Nostocaceae; genus Aetokthonos; species Aetokthonos hydrillicola. The sequence continues at coordinate 15,752 of NZ_JAAKGC010000030.1, forward strand.
CTTTTTCTTTCAAAGCGATAGGAAACACCAAAATACTTCCTTCTGGTAAAGCTTCGACATTAAAAAACGCACCTGTTGCTACCTTCTTTTCGTCATCTTCTAGCTTTACCCGACTTTGACGATAAAGTGCCATGTCGTGCAACATAGCAATATCATTGTCTCCAACTACCAGCAAATTATCAGGATTTAAATCAACTCCACTGGGTACCCAACCTGAAAGATCGCCTTCATGTTCAATTTCGATAAAACCCAGGTTGAAAAATAGAACTCGATGATTTGTACCAACCTGACGACTTTGTAAAGCTTTTGGTGCTGTATAAGGCTCTGGTAAATCTAAGTTAATCTTAGTAACTTGCTTGTAGCGTCTGAGTAACCAAGGACAGGTAATCCAAACAACCGGCTGTCCAGGACAAAATACCGGAAGCCATAAGACTGAAGCATATTCAAACTTTACAGATGCTTCTGTGGTAGTGTTGTCTTTTCCTGATATGGCTTCATGACCATACCATTTAGCAACATTTTCCTCAGAGCGCGATCGCATATCTGCCCTAAATCTACCGCGAATCGAACTACCAGGAATAATCCCTGTCTGAGTAAATTGATCGCGGAAAATTAAGTTAAGATTACCTGTCTCTTCCCCTGCACTTGCTCCAACGTGCAAAGGTGCTAAAGTTTCGATAATACCGTAAGCTTTTTGATACATTTTTTCGACTCCTTATGAATTTATCAAAAAGAATTCAGGAGTCAGGAGACAGGAGTCAGAATAAATGCTGGTCAAAACCTCGTCTACTCGTTTCCGAGACAAGAGTTTAAACTTTTCTTAAAATACCATCCCTTTATGGGTAGTATATTCTGACTCCTGAATTCTGTCTCCTGACTCCTTTTTATAAAGGTAACGCCAAACCACATCCCCAACGCTTTAAAGATGGACCTTCTTTGGGAAACCAGTTAACGTCCCAATCTTGCCAAGGTTTATCTATCCCCTCTTTCAATACGTAAACACTACCCCCAGGAACCGCATAACGTCCCCGAGAAAGTAGTTTTGTTTGTGCATTTCCACCTAAGCGATAACGCATTGGTACAGGACGTTCTGTGAAAAGTGCTTCTAGGTTCCAAACATTTTTTTCCTGTTCGTCAACAGCTAGATTGTGTTTTTCTAAGTAAACAGGTTCTCGCTTCGATAGACGATTGGAACCCCAAACTGCAGGGGTAATTAAGGCGAAAGTGTTTCCTACAGGTTTTTTAAGAAAGTCATTTAGTTTGCTACCAATCGGTTCACATCGCACATCTACCATATGTCCTTCACCACCAAAGCGATACCAACCAGGGTTAAGTTCAGTGTTGGAGAGATAAACCAAGCCAGTACCAGTTTCCATTTGTACGCTGTTTTCTAAAAACAAGCTTCCCTGTTCTTCATGATTTCTGATAACATGTCGTTCATCTTGTTCCAAGCGCGGATGTAAGTGGGGTAAGAACCTCCAAGGATTTTTCTTGATTTCCTCGGGGTTGTTCCAGTTATTAATCGCTAACCAAGTATGACTCTCGAATTTATCAACAGGGCTTTTGCCTTTTTCATTTAACCATTCTTTCTTTTCTCTGTCCCAATGTAATTTCTCGACGATTTTTCCATTTTTAACTAAATAGTTCCGTGGAGTTGGTACGTAAAAGTTCTGTTCGTCTGACTTTTGACTTTTGACTTTTGACTTTTGACTTGGAGCGAAGCGACTGACCTCGTCTATATTCCCCCAAAATGGTCCCGCTAACATCAAATCGCGGATATCTGCTTGTTGTTTGGAAGCTGCGAATAAGCCTGATAAAGTTGCACTACTTGGGGGGAAGTGAGTTCCAGAACGTCCTACTAAGTTTTCTGGTGAGAGAAATCTTCCTGAACTACCGTAAAGTAAACCCAACGGTTCAATAATAATGAGATGGGTAAAAGGAGAACGGGGAGGAAGGTACTTTTCTTTAGATGTGTTGTCTGTGGTTTCTACTGCTGACATAAATGAAATCCGACTTTAGCAAGGTTAATTATCCAGTTGGTTAACGCTTTATTGACTTTGGTTTGGTCTATTTGTTGGGAATTTTCCTTTTGGTAGATTGTGTCCTCTCCTAAAATTCCAGCTTTAGTTTTCGTCAAATCTGCATATTCGGAGTGTAGTAGGTTGTTTTTCACTACATTGACATGCTTGGGAAAATAGATCTTTAACAAACTTAAAGCAATATCTACACCATCATCATCGAAAGCATGACGGGATTCTAAAACCGCGACATCATTGTATATGTGTGTCCAATTTTGTTGTGGTTTACTCTCGTTTTTATCTCGATCCCAATAATTCGACAGCAAACCGGCTTCTAATAACCACCAAGGACACACCCACTCTAAGTGATTTCCGTTATTAAATAAGATCCTAAGAGCAATCCTGTCGCGTCCGTTCTTTTTTGCTGATTTTTCTGCGTCCCAGCAATGTTGTAATACGTCTCGTTGGGGGATTCCTGGGAACGCCCAAACAAAACCAACACTGACAGTAATTTTCTTATCACCCCAAATTTTAGACTTAAAATCGCTAAACCAATCAACACAATACTTTGGTTCTAATTTTACCCCTGAATCTTCTTTATCATAAAATATACCTAAAAAATCATCTCCTCCAGCATAAATAACTCGACCCATTTTCAGTGGTCTAGCTTTGAACCATTTACCCCACTCCCGCATTTCTTTACTAAAAGTATGGGTTTTTTCTGGGTATTTTTTCAGATAGTCGCCAGCTTTATCACCATCTCCGTGAAACCAGCCTTGAAACCCTTTGTCTTGTTGTGTTTGACTATAATCTTTATGTCTGTGCAAATCTTTAAAAGATGATGGTTGTAAATCTTTTGATATTTGTGCAATTTCCTCAATTAGTGGTTCAAGAGTCGTTGTATCTTGAGAAAATTTCTCTTTTATTTTTTCAATTAACTTGTTAGAAACACTTTCGTATGTAATTAAGCGCTTGATTAACTCAGGAATGCTGAGTTCTTCTTTTGGATCAATAAATGATTCCCCTAGTTTCTCGCTGAGTGCTTGGTAGAAAGCTGTGACAAGCTGCTTTTCTTGCTGATAGTTGTACTTCCGAGGGTCGGAAATTTCGCCGAGTTTTGGATGTGCGATCTGCTGAAAGCAGCAGGGCTTCCCTATCGCATCCGCACCAGAAAGAGTAGAACTCTCACCTTGCCAATTTATTCCAGTCCAATCACGGCTACGCTTTCTCTGGTTTAACTTCTCTCTAACATCACTTATACTCTGATTTTCTTTTCCTTGAACCCAGAAAAACTCCCACGCGTATTTTGTCCACAAACCCCAACTTCTTTTCCAGGTTGTGTACTGCCATTCTCCTTTAATATTATCCTCAATCCACTCACGGCAAGTTTCTGTAATACATTTCCAAGCTGTTAAGAATGCCGCTTTTGCATCTTCCTCTCGGAAATCACCCTTAATAATAATTTGATTGGGCATTCCTTGAGTGATATTTATTAAGGCAGGAGAAACGACTTCATAATCATGATTTTTTGCAGCGTTGCAAACTATCCACGATAAATAAGACAGTAAATAGGAACTTCCATACAAATCTCGCAACTTGCGCGATTTCTCTATGAATCCCTGCACAGGAGAAAAGGTAATTATAGTATACTTTTTACTTGTCATAGGTAATTTTAACCATACTGTTTTAGTGATTGCGAGCAATCACAGTGGGTTCGTCAAAGTAATTTATAGATTAGCAGATGCATGGAAGAGGACCCTTCCATCAGTCATTTTTTATAAACTAAGGAAGAAACCTAGAGATGAATCTACGTTTCCTTGGTAACCTGATTGTATTGCCATAACATCTGTTGAAGAGACAACCAGATTATTGCAGCTGCTGCAACGAATAAGGCAATAGTATCATCGTTCAATAACTTGATCAGATATTATAAGTCCTGTACGGTTTAGATTTTAAGGGAATTCAGAAATTTTGTAACATGGTCATCGACACACTCCGCCAAATCGCTGAAACCCTATATTTTTGGTTGGAGTGTGTCGATCGCTTATGGGGTAAGGTTTTGATCTCTATGTCTTGCTTGATTTTTGGGAAGTTGTATAATGTTTTTCAGGAGTGTGTCGATTTGTCGTCTGAAACCCTTACACAGTAAGGGCTCCTAGACGAACTCCCTACCGACTGGGTTAAATCGGATTAGTTGGAAACCAGGAACAAGGTTAATGCCCCTATTATTCAAGCCCTACCGACTGGGTTAAATCGGATTAGTTGGAAACAAATTACGCTACCATAGACTTGATGTGCGCTTGATTAACCCTACCGACTGGGTTAAATCGGATTAGTTGGAAACTAGTGCAATCTGTGGTCAGTCAGTACTGGCCTAAAGCCCTACCGACTGGGTTAAATCGGATTAGTTGGAAACCATAATTCCCCCACGCTCCATTTCCATTGTTCGGAAACCCTACCGACTGGGTTAAATCGGATTAGTTGGAAACGACTGCTAAATCAATCAAGACGATCCGGCGACCAGGTTTCCCTACCGACTGGGTTAAATCGGATTAGTTGGAAACTCTCATTCACTCTTGTATTGGCTATTCTTGCACTTAACCCTACCGACTGGGTTAAATCGGATTAGTTGGAAACATCATATTCGGTCACTATGAATTTTTGGGGATAATCCCTACCGACTGGGTTAAATCGGATTAGTTGGAAACTTCTAAGACATCATGGGAGATGTCTTATTTTTTTCTCCCTACCGACTGGGTTAAATCGGATTAGTTGGAAACCTTTATTTCTTCTCAGTTTTGTCGTTTCCATCACTCCCCTACCGACTGGGTTAAATCGGATTAGTTGGAAACATTAATACCCAGGTGGCAGCTATTGCCAAAAAAAAGCCCTACCGACTGGGTTAAATCGGATTAGTTGGAAACCCCAAGTTTCGCCAAGGAATTGGTATCCCCAGGAACCCTACCGACTGGGTTAAATCGGATTAGTTGGAAACAAAAGTTGAAAATTCAGGAAAGAAACTTTCCCCTACCCTACCGACTGGGTTAAATCGGATTAGTTGGAAACCTGCATCCTGAACCGCGTTCAGAACTGGGTCACCAGCCCTACCGACTGGGTTAAATCGGATTAGTTGGAAACTGTATGATGGTCGTTTTTCGACAGGAGAAATTAGCGGACCCTACCGACTGGGTTAAATCGGATTAGTTGGAAACGGTGCATTCGGATAGTTCCTCTTTGGTGAGGAAACCCTACCGACTGGGTTAAATCGGATTAGTTGGAAACAATTTATCAGAAGAATTTCCCCAAGCGCCACCACCCCCCTACCGACTGGGTTAAATCGGATTAGTTGGAAACTTCCACTGCTCAAAAGGTTCCCAGTCGTTTAGTTTGAAAACCCTACCGACTGGGTTAAATCGGATTAGTTGGAAACATTCTGCAAATCGCCCACTTTTGCTGTTGGATTCGCAGTCAACCCTACCGACTGGGTTAAATCGGATTAGTTGGAAACGTTGGGTTGCGTCTTGCGGCCTTACATTCGGCAACTTCCCTACCGACTGGGTTAAATCGGATTAGTTGGAAACGAGGGGGCTGTGGTTTAGGGATAATGAAATATCCAAACCCTACCGACTGGGTTAAATCGGATTAGTTGGAAACTTGCGGGTTTGCATTGCAATTTCCTGTGCCATCCCTACCGACTGGGTTAAATCGGATTAGTTGGAAACTTATCTTCAACATTTGCAACAAAAGCTATCGCAACTCCCTACCGACTGGGTTAAATCGGATTAGTTGGAAACCATTTTGGTCATTGTTAAGAATATCCCTAAATCCTTAAAAAGACCAAGGATTAATGATTACAACCCCTGTTGAGGCAAAATCTTTTTCGTTACGCGTGACAAGTGATAGAGAGTTATGAAGTGCGATGGCTGCAATGAGAGAATCCATTGCGGGTAGAGATCGCCCCGAAAATTCTAGTTGCCCAACTAAGTTTCCCCACAACACCATTGTTGAGAAATCAATACTTAAAATTCTGTTTTCAAAGCGTAGCGGTAGTGTTTCATTTAACCAAGTTGTTAGAGATTCTTTGCGGTTAGATGCAGTCATTTTGCTAATACCTTTAGCGATTTCGCCAATTGTGATGACGCTTAGATAAAGTGTTTCTGGCACTTGGGCATCTAGCCAATCTAAAACTTGTTGATTTGGTTGTTTGGCAATCAGTTCGGAAATCAAGCAAGTATCAAGGAGGTAGCTCATGGGGTGAAGCTATCACGGGCTTGACTGAGATCTCGGCTTAGGTCTAATTCTGAACTGACTTCAGCTAGGGGGGATTGACGGAAAAACTCTGAGAGTTTGGTGGTTTGTTCTGGGTAGGAGTTGTTATTCTGTGTGGTCAGGCTTTGGGCGAGTAGTTGGATAATGTACAGCTTATCGTTAGCTGAGAGATTCAGGAGTTGTTGTTCGAGTTCTGGGATAACCATACTGGGGGTTAAGTTGAGGATAAATTTATTTTACTTTCCGCATCAGGGATCATCGTTTAATTTGCCGCCAGGCTAGAGTATCCGCCGAGATAATTGCACTCAGGGTTGTGTTATTGCGAAGCTGTAACGCACCTTGAATTTGTGGCGGTGCGCCGCTTGACGACAACACAACAGCAATATTGGGAGAGGAAAATCCACACCCCAATTTGCCTCCCCTAAGTTAATATTTCTTAACATAGTTTGAAATATTAACGCCGACTTACTTAAGCGATCGCCTCCAGGTGATCGCTGTTTATTTGGGAGAATAGCTGATAGGTAAAAGCGTCTTCCACCCATAGGTTTTAATAGAAAACAAGAAAACAAAAACCCAAAACGAAGGGTAAAAGAGCATGAGAAATCTTCATCGAGTGATGATTATTGCTGATGGCGATAACGCTTTTATGGCTGCGCATAATTTTAATCGCAAAATAGATTGGTGTAAGATGCGGGACTATTTAGCTGACCCAAAAGAAGGGAGAGAGTTAATTGAAATGGTGATTTATATCGGTTTACCTCCTGCAAAAGAAAGATTTGAGGAACAGCGAAAAAGTAAAGAAAAATTTATTTATTGGGCAAAGAGTAATGGTTTTTTAGTTGTTGCTAGAGAAGGTAAAGCTAAGGGTGAAGATTATGAAAGCAATGTTGATGTTGTCATGGCAATTGATGCGATTCAGTTAGCTTTAGAAGTAAAACCAGATATTGTAGTTTTAGTAACTGGAGATTCTGATTTCGCTTATTTAGCAGAGAAATTGAGAAGACGAGGAATAAGAGTTGAAGTAGCTTCAGTTGAACAATCTTTAGGGAGTGAGTTGAAAATTGCAGCTAATAGCATAGTGGATTTAAGTGAGGTTTTTGATAAATTTGCGCAACATGATGTCAACGAAAATTATCATCGTATAGGCAGTTCCACCGTCTTTGATTGATGAAATCATAGTACTGCAAACAACGAAAAATAAAAGGGTTTTTTATGAAAACAGTCAATGGAAAGTTAATCAATCAAGAACAAATTCAGTGTGATAAATTGACCCATATGACGGAGGAAATTACCCAACGCTGTGATTATTTAGAATCTGAATATCTACAGAAGATAAATCAAGAAATTGATAATACAAAATCTTGTCTTGAAAAGCTAGAGCAAAAAATCTGCTTTTTGGAGGATGTAACATTCAAACAAGCTAAGCAGTTGTCATTTCTTAAAATAATGAGTGTTATTGGTCTACTTGGCTTGTTCTTTATATTTGGCATAAACCATCAACCGCAAAATGAAAGTATTAAACCGCATAAAAAGCAGTCAAAATACACCACCGATAAAGAGATGGTGTTTCAAGAAAAGTTTCAATTTCTGTCTCGTCCACAGAGGATGAGCTTTTAAACAAGTATTTATTCTGACTCCTGATAAAAAATCGAGGAAATAAAATGAGAGCAATTGTCAATGGTAAATTGGTTGATTTACCACAAGGTACAACAGTCGAAGAATTACGAAAAAAAATGCCAGAAATTGGTCAAGATGATGTGATGGAAGAAAGTTTTAGTGGTACTCGTCCTTTGAAGAGTAATGAAGCACTAAAAGAAGGTTCAAAAATTTGGACTATGCCAAAAATTGTGAAAGGGTAATAAAAAGGAGTCAGGAGTCAGAATACAGGAGGCAGAATACACCAACCATAAAGGGATGGCGTTTTAGCACTCCTGAATCAACCCCTCCGCAGAGTAACGAGTAGACAAGGTAGTTCATTCTGACTCCTGACTCCTGACTCCTGAATTCTTCTTCGATTTTTGTTTATCCAATAATCTAGGTTCAGTTTCTGAGTGTTGAATGAAGAGGGTGAAGTATGGCAGTTACAATTAGCCAAGAAAAATCGGGATTTAAACCCAGCGCGCGAATTATACAAGAACTCAAATTGTTAGAAAAAGTAGCCAAAAATGTAATTGTTGGTAGCAAAACAGTAAGTCAGACAAAATACACGGCTATTCTGATTAAGGGGATGCCATTATCTTCTAGAAAGTTTAAAGTTTCCAACACAGATGTTTTGTTTTTATTACCACCAAATTATCCTCAGCTTCCTCCTATTGGCTGCTATCTAAATTATCCATGGAGTACTGTAGGAGAAGGAGACCATCACTTCACTAGACAAAGCTACTATGGAGCACCATTTTTGAGTGAAGAAGGATGGTATTGGTACTGTGTTGGATTAGGTGGAGGATTTAACCATGAAGTGTGGTTAAATTCTTGGAGACCTAGCCATAATCCAGAAAAAGGTCATAATCTTTCTACTTTGTTTGTGACAGCACGCCACGCAATTAATAGTGACGAATAGGAAATTTAAAAATCATGAATAAACCTTCTACAATTTCTGTGCATGTGGCACCAAAAATGTGGTCTGAGTTTCGAGAATCTATGGTTCAGTCTCGGATGTTTAATGAGGAAGTTATTGGTTTTTTATTTTGTCAGCGTCATCAAGTTTCTAAAAGGAAATTCCGATATATTCCTAAAACTTGGGTCGTTCCTGCTTCTGATTGCTATGAACATCAATCAGCTAGTGGGTTAGTTTTAAAACAGCATTTTCATTCTTATCTGTTAGAAAATCATCTTCAACCTGGTATGGATGTAGTTCACATCCACACCCATACAAGTCCAAATTTTCCAGACTTTTCGTATGTTGACGACCGTTATGAATCTGAATATGCAAGATTTATTGCGTCTCATTTTCCTAAAAAACCTCGTTTGATTTCCGGGGTGTTTGACGAAAATCTAAAATATGGTCAATTTCGGATTTGGGATAGGAAAGGGCAGAAATTTGAAAATGTTCAATTCTACAATTCGTTATTTATGGTCTCTAACCCTGAAGAGAACATGAAAAATACAAATTTTATGTTTGCTCGCCAAAAAATATTTGGTGAAGCCAATCAAAACGTTTTGAATCAGCTAAAAGTTGGACTTATTGGGTGTGGTGGAATTGGTTCAATTTTTGCAGAATTATTAGGACGTTTGGGTGTGAAAAATTGGGTATTAATTGATCCAGATCAATTGGAGACAGTTAATCTCAATCGAATGCCTGGTGCTACACAAGAAATGGTAGACCAACAATGGTATAAAGTACATTATGTCAAGCATCTAATCAAAAAAATTTACCATCAGGGTTCTTGTGTCAAAACAATATCAACTACAGTTGAAAGCGAATCAGCCAAGCAAGAAATCGCAAGCTGTGATTTAGTAGTGGTAGCGACTGACAATCATCTTTCTCGTAAAACTGCTCAAGAATTAGCCTTGCAGTATATGCGTCCTTTGGTGTGTTTAGGAACTCATATAGATCTGAAATCAGATCATACACCGCGCATGTATTGCAGAATTACCGTTCCTCCTTTGGGAGGTGGTTGGTGTTTGATGTGCGGTAATATTATCAACCTGCAACGTGCAGCCTTAGAGTCTGCACCTTTAGAGATTAACAAGATGGCTGCAAGTGCTGGTTATTTAGAAGGAGTGAATGACCCAGCCGTATTTTGGTTAAATAGTATTTGTGCAAGTACAGGTGTTGGTGTCATTCATGGGATGATCAGCGGTTTTTTAAATGTTGATTCTGGGATTGATTGGATTTATGAGTTTCCCGTTAGTGATTGGCGTAAGACGAATATAGAGTATTTGCACAATGACGATTGTTACTTTTGCGGGCTTAATAATTCCGAGGAAGTCGAAACCTCCGAAAATTCAGATTTTATAAAGAAGAATTCAGGAGTCAGGAGTCAGGAGTCAGAATACATCCGCTACCTAGAATAAATAGCAACTACTACTCTTTTAAGTTAAACGTAGGTTGGGTTGAGGAACGTAGACGCCCCTAGCGGCTTCCCGCAGGGTAACCCAACATTTTTAGGATTTTGTTGGGTTTCGCTGTCGCTCTACCCAACCTACAATTATCCTTAACCGAACCGTATTGCATTCGCCCCTACATATCGTACCTGTATCATGCTTTTCTTGAAAGTGATAACTGATAACTGTTCACTATTAAAATATCCAGGGAGATGTTATGAAATTTAGAAATGCTAAAGGCAATCTGGCTGTTATTTTTCTCATGACTTTATTTTGCTTAAGTGTTTTTAGTTATGGAGTATACGCAAGCTATTACGGATTGCTATTATTTCAGCAAGGAGCTTTTAATTTTATTATCGGTCTGTTCTTTTTGGTTTGTATTGGTATCCCTAGTATTTACTGGGTGCTCACAACCATGTACAGATATTTTGCTGCTGTACCTTCTTATGTTAATCAAAGAAAAATACGAGTTATTAACCCTCTTTTAGTACACGAGAAAGGATTATATTCTGAAACTGAAAAATGGTTATGTACGAGGGTTAAAGAGTTAGCTCAAGCAGAAGGATTACCCAAAACTCCAGTAGTAGGAATTGAATTATGTGATGACAATCCTAATGCTTATGCAGTGGGTGCAACTCGTTCTTATGCGATGGTTGTTGCTACTACTGGTTTAATCAAACAATTAAGTCACAGAGAAGTTGCTGCGGTGATGGCGCATGAATTAGGACATATTGCGAATCTAGATACGATGGCAAAAACTCTTCTTTCCGCTGCTTTGGATGGTGTGATGCTAATACTTTTTACGCCAATGTTGCTGATTGTTTGGTATTTTGGGAGATTTGTGGCTTTATTAATGCTGGCTGCAGGTGTAATTTATGGTCTGATGGGTAATTGGCAGCACGCAACAGGCTTTTTTGTGGGTGTATTGGTTTGGATTCTTTTAATGATGTTGCCGATGATAACAAAGTTCTTGGTTACATTATTGACTTTTTGGCACAGTCGTTGGCGCGAATATCACGCTGATGCGGTTGCAGCTAGGTTAACGAGCGTTGATGATATGGTATCAGCCTTGGTAAGGCTTGACCGTTTACCTTTCGAACCACCGAAAAAAAATAAAGAACAAATGGCTACTTTATGGATTCGAGTGGCGATGACTCAAGAAACAGGTGTGTTTCACTGGTTAAAGCATACACACCCACCTATTCACAAAAGAATTGAAGCTTTAAGACGTGGATTTTATTTGAGATGATTGCTTGTGGAAATGGCATTTCTCTCAATTGTAATAGTAAACCCTGTTCAAAAATATACTAAAACTAAAGTATGTACAGCTATCATATTGAGTTAAACGGTGAAGTGTTGCACGTTGGATTTAATCGTAATCTTCCGTCTCAGGGCGATCGCATAGTCCGAGATGCGCTAGAAGTCGTAAGCCAAAAAATTGATTCTGGGGAAATTACAGGAGGTAAACGTATTTTAATTGACGGACCACAATCTGTTCCTGTTGCTTACGTGCTTTCTCACAAACTTGCGCATTTATACCAAGTCGTCGCAATTTTAGATCCCAAACTTGGTAGTAAAGTAAGTACACCAAATGGTGCTATTAGACACAAAACTTATATCGTCACCTCTGTACATGGTTCCGCAGAATATCAAGTCGGTGATTTGATCGAAACAACTGAATCTCAGAAAGAGCGATCGCTGATCAAAGTTGTTTTGTGCGGTCCTGCAAAGTCAGGAAAATCCTGTTTGCGAGATGGTTTAAAAAGAGCTATTTTAGGCAGATTAGGTGCACCTTATCCTTATGTCATCACCGCTTGTCCAGATGGGGAAGGCTCTTGGCATCAAGAAGCTTATGAAAACAATCAGTCAGCAGCGAAGGATTATAAGTATAATAATAAAGCAGATTTTACACCTGAGTTTGCACAACAAGCTGCTAAATGGGTACAGGGTGCAAACCAGTTAATCAATATTATTGATGTTGGTGGTAAAACTTCTCCAGAAAATAAAATAATAATGAAAGAAGCAACCCACGCTGTCATTTTGTCAGGAGATGTAAACAAATTTCCTGAATGGGAAGTTTTCTGCCAAGAATTAAATCTTAAAATCGTTGCCAAGATTCACAGCCAATTACATGGCGTTCAAGATGAGGTTATGCAAGCTGATAATTGGCAAGAACAAACGAACGAATTGTTAGAAACCGCCCCATTACTAACAGGTAGCGTACATCGATTAGAACGTGGAGAAAATGTATCAGATCGTCCAATGGTCAAAGCATTGGCTGATGTGTTGAAACATTTAACAAAGTGTTAAGTGTTTCAAATCATCTGATTTAACTCTAATTAAAGAGGGTTGAGAAACATAGCGTTACTCAACCTTTGTTTATGCTTTTTAATTGAGTAAGTACTCATTCATTTTGAGTGAAAAAAATTTCACCACCACGCATGAAAGAGGAATATTCCCTACTCAGAGTTGCCCGAAAGATCCGCCCCATCTGACATCTTGCACCCCGGCTGAATCAGCCCGATATCCTGCCCTACACTTAAGTGTAGGGCTAATAGCTTAAGTCCATTGAAATGGACTGAAATCCTTGCTCAGTCCTCTTGAGAGGACTTTAGCTATCAACAAGCGATTTAAATCGCTGGCTGGCTGACAGCCCAGGTGCAAGATATCAGCCATGCCCTCTTGACGTTTCTCCCTGCAAAATCCCAATAATCGTCCGGGTTACAAACTCTAAATCCTGCGGCACTGGATGCAGAGGCAAATACTGTACCACATGATGTGCAGCGCGATCATACAGACCAAATCGCCAAATTTCCCCGGTTGAAACTGCACCGTACAAAATAGGACTCTCACTTTCTACCCAGCGATCCAGCGCAATTAATTCAACGGCAAGCTGAGTAAAGCCTTTGGTCAAGTCCGATTGTTTTGCTTCAATAATCAGAAGATTACTCGGGCTGGGAATATAGTAGTCTAGGGAGCCTTTTAACCAATTGCTCACACTAACCGTATACTCAATATTGATTGAATAGTCTAACAGATCGCAAATCCGATCAAGCAACGGAAAAATCAATGCCTCCCGACGAGCCTGTTCAGTGGTTGTATTCACCCGTTTGAGTCTGCGCCGCATACTGAGTGCAAGTTCAGGCAGCCAATCTAATTCAGACTGCGTGTAAGGGAGATCTTCGCGATCGCTGCGCTCGATCGTACAGCCCAAATCTGCCAAAATATCTTCCGGTGAGTAAGGCAATTCAAAATACTTGCTAAAGGTGTAGGACTCGTTTGGATCTAAAACCTTGGGCATGGTGTCGATCTCCTCACTGAAACAGTATACCCATTCTATCGAAGCTCCTAACTTTTCACAGTAATTAAAGCAGGAAGCCCATGAAGACAAGGTTATTCTAGATTTAGAACAACCTTGTCTGTTATGCGCGACATGGGAGGAAGGCGACGCGACTTTAGTCGCCGTCAACACTCTTTTCGACTAATAATATTAGTTGACGCCCCCATCTCTCCATTAATTCACTAGCGCTAATACCTTGTTGTTTTGCGGTTTCGGTAATCCCTTTCCATGCAGTATCAGTTAATCTGGTGGCACGAGGTTTTTTGATTTCGTCATAAAGAACTGGTATATTTCGTGTTCTTTTTACTCCTTTCATATGGTTCTTGCGTACTTAGCGTGCTAAATATGTTGAAAAATAAGCTTGAAATCCTTGCTGGGATAAGATGACAGCCATTATTTACTGCCTTTTAGGTCTGATGATTAAAATTTTGGCTATAAGCGCCTGTAAGCCTTGATTTTAAAACAAAGTTATCGACTGTAATTAAAAATTTAGCACGTTAAGTACGCAAGAACCGGGGGAAATAATTTTTTCTCTAACATGTCGCAGTTCGCTGGTTTCCAACTAATCCGATTTAACCCAATCGGTAGGGCTAAATTACCTGAATTCAATCGTATGGGTGTGCTCGTTTCCAACTAATCCGATTTAACCCAATCGGTAGGGCATGCATGTGAAGGAGAACGCAAATGCTCTTATTACTGTTTCCAACTAATCCGATTTAACCCAATCGGTAGGGCAACTGAACCATTAGCTCGTGCTAATGTCAGTAAAGGTTGTTTCCAACTAATCCGATTTAACCCAATCGGTAGGGTGGTGGTTCTAACTGGCCTCATCCTGATCTTTACAGGTTTCCAACTAATCCGATTTAACCCAATCGGTAGGGGGCACTTCAAGAATGACCCAACGCAGATTTCTAGCGTTTCCAACTAATCCGATTTAACCCAATCGGTAGGGTTCTATCCGGGATAACTGGCGGGACTTACCTCCTTTAGTTTCCAACTAATCCGATTTAACCCAATCGGTAGGGATAAAAAAGCACGAACAGAAGAAAAAATCAGGTTTCCAACTAATCCGATTTAACCCAATCGGTAGGGTTGGTTTTTTGCATAACAGTGCAATTGCAGACCAGAGTTTCCAACTAATCCGATTTAACCCAATCGGTAGGGCGCTTTCAAAAAGTGTTGTCCACGCGATTTTATGTTTCCAACTAATCCGATTTAACCCAATCGGTAGGGTCAATGGGTGAAAAATCCCAGCGGTGCGGTTGTTGTTTCCAACTAATCCGATTTAACCCAATCGGTAGGGGTAAGACGACTGTCTTTCTCTAATCCAGAAAGATTATGGTTTCCAACTAATCCGATTTAACCCAATCGGTAGGGACCCGACTATTATTCCCATGGAACTTTCAGGGAAGTTTCCAACTAATCCGATTTAACCCAATCGGTAGGGAGTTCGTCCAGGAGCCCTTACACAGCAAGGGTTTCAGACGACAAATCGACACCATCCTGAAAAACATTATAAACGTTGTGGAAAATCGAGCAACAGACAAGCCTCAAAACCTTACCCTGTAAGCAATCGACACACTCCAACGGAAAATATAGGGTTTCAGCGATTTGGCGGAGTGTGTCGATGACCATGTTACAAAATCTCCTTAATATCTCTAAAATCTAGATCACGTAATACTTTGGCGGTGTCGTTGGTTCTTCACTACCAATAGTTAAGACCCTAGAAACAGCTTCTTGTGAAACCCAGTAAAAGCGGACATTATCCTCAGATGGTTTCACCAATTTCTTCGATTTTTCAAAAAGTTGCCGCATTTCCTCCAAGCTTAAAAAACATTCAAACACAGAAAACTGCACCCTTCGGCCGTAACCCTCTAGAAAATTGGATAACTTCGTACGTCTCTTATCATCAGGAATATCATACACAACGACCACTAACATGTTTATTAGTAAGAATTAATACTTCATAAAAGTATAGATTTTTTTACTTTTTAATACAAATTAAGTAATTATACAAAATCTGATTCATTGAAAAATGAAGTTTTCAAAGGGTTTCAGATAGAAACAAAGTCTCTTCTCCTAAGATGCACATTTTAGAATGCCTGTATAGCAAGGGTTTTAGAACTCCCGAAAAATGTGCTTCTTTCATATGTTGCTAGCACCATTTTGGCGCTAGTTGGAGGCTGACATCTTGCACCATTCTCAATCAGCCCGATATCCCGCCCAGAACTGAAGTTCTGGGCTAATAGCGCGCATTCCATTGAAATGGACTGAGGTTCTTGAGCAGTCCTCTTGAGAGGACTTTAGCTATCAGACAGCGATTTAAATCGCTGGCTGGCTGACAACCTAGGTGCAAGATATCAGTCTTCCCCCTTAAGGTGATTTCCGAGAAAGAAAATACCTGGGGAGTGCGAGTTTCGGCTTCGCTCAACTCAAGGTTTCGACTTCGCTCAACTCACGATCTCTCAGTTGGTTGAGCGAAGTCGAAACCAACGGCGACGGTATATTTATTCCTGTAAATCACCTAAGCTGCTCTTAAAAAAGATTCATAGGGAGTCCCTGATAATAAATAGCGTTTATACCGCCTTACCTGTAATTGAATTACATGTCTATATGTAGCTGCAGAAATTAAATCTGGGTGAGAAACTTCTTCATTCATCCGGCTTTCAAATTGTTTAAGAAACACTTTCCGTGCAGACTGGCTTAAATATACACCTCCCGTACTCGCAACTAGATCAAAATCATTTGGTTTAAATTCATTATTATTAATCACCTTCAAAACCAAACTATCAACAATAGGAGAGCGAAACTCTTCCATCAAATCAAAAGCTAAATATGGCTTGCACTTTTCACCATAATGAAAATTACCTATATACGGTGAAATACCTTCAGCAATAATAAAACTCAACACGTTGTTGAACAAAAGCGTATAACCAAAACTCAACAACGAATTCACTTCATCAATAGGGGGTTGACGAAATCGCTGGGAAAAACTGAAAGCCGAATTGGTAATTAACTTACCAAAAGCCGGAAAATATCTCGCAGCAGCAATACCTTCATAACCGCGCAATGTATCTAAATTGTCTACATATTCCACAGCGTTAATATCTTGATTAATACCATAAATAGCCTTTTCCAAATCTTCTATTTTGCGTCTACGATTAAATCGCATTAACAACTGCTTAGAATTCATTAACTTACCTAAAACAATCGCTTTAGATACGTTATATTGAAAATAATCATCATTGCGTCTCTCTATTTGTATTAGATGTGTTTCAAAATTAATAGATTCTTCACTCCACAGATGACCGTGGTATTGTCCAGATTGGCTCAGAAATAATACAGGAATTTGCTCTTCCAAACAGGCATTAATTACAGGAGTCGATAATTGAATATTACCAAACACTATAATTTGTTGTACTTCTCGAATCGGTACTTCTAGTTTAGGCTTTTCTGAAACATGAATAATAAAACGTTGATAATCCTTATAGATTGAAGTTCCTTGTTCAATAAGGTAAATAGCTGCCATTTCTTGACTCCAAATATTTTTTTGAAAAAGGCTGTTTTCATTATCTTGTTGCTCATTAGTAGATGATTCTATCTCTACCTCTGCTAGATAGGGTTGATGTAAATAAGCAATATTACTAGAAACTACCCCCCCAACCTCATTCTGATTCTCTTGTAATAAAGACTGACTTTCTAATTCTCTTTGCTCATAACCTTGAGGTTCTTCCTGTTTTTTTTTAGTTTGTTTTTTTACTTGCTTTTCCTCTATCCCCGACTTTAACTTAACTGTGTTTGCATCAACCGGAAAAATCGCATTTTCTATAAAACCATGACCTAAAAACCGAAAACCACGGTTAAAATTAGTAATTTGAGTTTTTTCCGTATTTATCGTCAAACCCATTGAATCCAACAAATTGACAATTTCTAATTGAGCTAATAAAATTCTTTCTTGACTGTGGGATAAAACCACAAAATCGTCCGCATAACGCACAAGTTTTAAATCTGTTGCGCTAACTAACTCATCAAATTCATGTAGATAAATATTCGCAAGTAAGGGAGAAACTACCGCACCTTGAGGGATCCCTTTTTGTGGCAATATCAATCCTTCTAATGTTAACATTCCGACAGATATCCAAGATTTAATTAAACATAAAATTCCCGAATTATCTATATGTAATCTTACTTCTTTTAATAACCTGAAATGGTCAATATTATCGAAAAATTTTGCAATATCCGCATCAAAGACCCATACATAACCCATATCTCGCCAATCAGCAATTTTCTCCACAGCATTGATATAAGATAAATTAGGGCGATAGGCAAAACTAACAGGCAAAAATTTTTCTTCAAATACTGGATTTAGTACATTTAATAACGCCTGCTGGACAATTCTATCTCGAACTGTTGGTATTTTTAACTCCCTTTGCTTACCATTTTTTTTGGGAATAACCACCTGTTTATATGGCTGAGGTTCATAAGTGCTATTAGCAACAGCACGAAGTAATTGATAAATATTCACAGTTTGATTAGAAGCAAAGCTATCAATTGTTTCTCCATCTATCCCCGCACCACCCCTGTTTCCAGCAACCTTTTCCCAAGCACGTTGAAAGTTATTTATATCCAGGAATTGGCTAATAATATCTGTCATAAAATCTCCCACAGTAAAATGAAAATTTGTAACCTTTTTGAACAACGTAATCAGAAAGAGTTTTCTAGAAAATTCCTATTTGATATTTCAAATTTAAAACCTTGTCTATGAGTCGATAAGACAGACAATAGGTAGGTTGGGTTGAGGGACGAAACCCAACATTTTTAGATTTTTGTTGGGTTTCACTTCGTACCCCTACGGGGAAGCAAGCTACAACCCAACCCAATACTGCTCGGTTAAGCCGAAAATTTAAATTTAATCTAGGTTGGGTTGAGGAACGAAACCCAACATTTATAAGGATTTGTTGGGTAACGCTTATGCGCTCTACCCAACCTACGATTTTCCAAAACCCCGTGCAGTATTGCAGCCCAACCTACTACTGTATGGTTTTATGAGTCGTTTATTCTGACTCCTGACTCCTGACTTCTGACTCCTTTTTTATCTATAAAGCTGATAAGTAGCTTCCATATCTTCTTTCATACGCTGTCGTAAACTCCAAGGTAAAATTACTTCAACATTTTGTCCCCAAGCTCTGAGACGCATAACGATATTATTATCGTCTTGGCGATAATAAATTTTGCGGTAAACACTGTTTTTATTGGAATTCAATTTTGAAAATAAATATTGTTGTTCTGGGAATGAAGAAGTGTTATTTTTTATTAAAAATTCAACTTGCTTTTGAGAAATTTTTGTAAACATTTCATCTCGTTCAGTTCCTTGGATATTATTAGCGTAAAAATACTGATTAAATCTTAAAACAAGTAATTCCGGTGGCTTGTGGATATCAAATCCCCAAGCTGATAACATTTCATCTTTAATATCTTGAGGACTCGGGGGATATTTACCCCAACATTTAGTTATAAAGCTTTTAGGAATATTGCTATTGCTTAAATCTGTTGGCAATTCATCTAATTTAAGAATGCGATCAAGTCGATAATCGTACCAGTTAATTTCATTCCAACTATGTTCACTATCTCTTTGTGGTGTTTGACCGTAAGCAAATAAATAAAAGCCACGTTGGTAGTAGTAAATACAAACGGGATAAACAATACAAGTAACTGTATCTTGATATAGTTTTGCACTCTTGTATGTTAATTTTATGAATGAAGTTTTATCTTTTGACCAAATTTGTTTCAATTGCTTTTGTAATAATTTTACATGAATGTATAGTTGTGGATGTACTATATATTCTGTATGTATAAAGAACCTTTGAATCCCATTAATTGGCTTAGATAAGGAGTTATTGAGTGCAGATAATTCTTCATGTGTAAATTGCTTACTCGTAGCTCCTAGATTTTCAACACAATCCCAGAAAATTTGTGGTATTTTTTTTACTTTTACATACTTATCTTGATTATCTACTTTTTTTATATTTAACCAGCCAAGATTAACTAATGTCCGAAAATCATAGTCTTTTAAATTACGACAAGTTACAGCAAATAACCTTCCATCAGGTATGGTTTTAGAAAAGCCGTGATATTTTTGACTATTCTGATTATCAGATGAGTCTTGATCTGTGTTGTTAATGCTTCCAGTCAATAGTAAATTTTCTAACTCATCAGATTCAATAGAATAATACTTATGAAATGACTGACACCATTTATTTTTTTCAATGCTTAGATTTGATGTAAATAACCACTCACTTAATTTTCTCGCACATCGGCATTCTTCATGGTGTAAAGTAGGAACATTATCGCGTGCATGATGCTTTGTCGCATCCTGAAAGAATAAATCTCTCCATTGCAGAAAACTAAATTCTTCTTCTAACTCCAATGTTGCTTCATTATTATCACCTCCGTATATAGAATGTAAAATTACCCACAGCCTTATCGCTTTTACTAAGTTTTGTTTCAGAGAACCAGGTACAAGTAGCTTTAAAACTTCTACACTAGGAGGATATTTAAAAATGTCTCTCGTCATGGTGTGTTTTGCTGCTTATCGTTGGATGCTTCTAGATTAACAGCAGATGGAAGAGGCATCTTCCCATTAAAAAATCAACTTCGATTTATGAATATTCAATCCTTGAACATGCCAATTGCTGCGATCTGCGCTCCGCGCAGCAGCGAAGCTATACCAGAACAAGCTTTATCTGAGGAAACTCCCCTGATCATCCCACAGAAAACCTCTGAGTCCAAAATCTTCGTTAATCTTAGCCGAGATAGTCACTTAAACCCCTATGCTAACGATTGGGTTTAACTATAGCTGCTTATTGTCAATCATTAAAAAGCGGTTAGCAGCTAATATATCATGACTACGAGAGGATAACACAGATGATTGATACTGCGATAGAAGCTATTGTTGCACGCGAAATTCTTGACTCACGCGGTAGACCAACAATTGAAGCAGAAGTACATTTGGTAAATGGTGCTGTAGGATTGGCGCAGGTTCCAAGTGGTGCTTCTACTGGAACTTTTGAAGCGCACGAACTACGGGATCAGGATAAGTCCCGTTATGGAGGGAAAGGCGTACTTAAGGCTGTGCAAAATGTCAAGGACGAAATTGCACCAAAATTATTACAAGCGGATGCTCTCAACCAGGAACTACTAGACCGCACAATGATTGCTTTGGATGGTACTCCTAATAAATCTCGTCTTGGAGCTAATGCAATTTTAGCAGTGTCCCTAGCAGCGGCTAAGGCTGGTGCTGAGTCTTTGGCAATTCCCTTGTACCGGTACTTAGGTGGTCCATTGGCGAATTTGCTACCAGTACCGTTAATGAATGTTATTAATGGCGGTGCTCATGCTGCTAACAATGTGGATTTCCAAGAGTTTATGATTGTTCCTGTGGGAGCATCTTCTTTTAGAGAAGCATTGCGCTGGGGTGCTGAAGTGTTTGCAACTCTTAGCCAGGTGTTACATGACAAGGGTTTACTAACTGGTGTGGGTGATGAAGGTGGTTTTGCTCCCAATTTAGAGTCAAATCAAGTGGCTTTGGAATTGCTTGTTGCTGCTATTGAAAAGGCTGGCTACAAGCCAGGTGAACAAGTGGCTTTGGCTTTGGACGTTGCGGCTAGTGAATTTTACAAAAATGGGCAATATGTCTATGATGGTACACCGCACTCTCCTGGTGAGTTTATTGATTACCTGGGGCAACTGGTTGACCAATACCCGATTGTATCAATTGAAGACGGTTTGCACGAGGAAGACTGGCAGAATTGGGAGTTACTTACCCAGAAGTTGGGTTCCCGTGTGCAATTGGTAGGAGATGATCTGTTTGTGACCAATGCTTCTCGATTACAAAAAGGGATTGAGAACAAAGCCGCTAATGCGATTTTGATCAAACTTAATCAAATTGGTTCCCTAACCGAAACTTTGGAAACAATTGATTTGGCGACTCGCAATAGTTTTCGATCAGTTATTAGCCATCGTTCCGGTGAAACGGAAGATACGACTATTGCTGATCTGGCTGTAGCGACTCGTGCTGGGCAAATTAAAACAGGTTCGCTCTGTCGTAGTGAGCGTGTAGCAAAATATAACCGCCTACTCCGAATTGAGGATGAGTTAGGCGATCGCGCTATTTACGCCGGGATTAGATCTTAAAAAGGAGTCAGGAGTCAGGAGTCAGAATTCAGGAGTCAGAAGTCAGGAGCCAGGAGTCAGGAGTCAGAATTCATTATCTCCCCCTGCTTCCTAACTTTTGACTTTTGACTTTTGACTTTTGACTTACCCGGAGGGGTTGCTCCCTGCCCCCTCATTTAGGGATAAAATCCGAACTTCGGTAAACCCAGAGTTTCGTCCCAACCCATCATGACATTTAAACATTGAATTGCTTGCCCTGCCTGCCCTTTGATTAAATTATCAATTGCTGACATGACAATAATTCGGCCAGTACGTTGGTCAACTTCTATACCAAGATAACAAAGATTACTGCCACAAGCCCACTTGGTTTGGGGGTATGTACCTGCTTCACAGACTTTCACCCAAGGGGAGTTGCGGTAGAATGCTTTATATATAGTAATTAAGTCATCTCTTACCAAACCGGGATCGCGTAGTGTTGCGTACACGGTCGCCAAAATTCCTCTTACCATTGGTATGAGGTGCGGTGTAAATTGTACAGTGATTTCGTGTCCTGCTAAATCAGTGCAAATTTGCTCGATTTCTGGCGTGTGGCGATGACGGGCAACATTGTAAGCTCCGAGGGAGTTATCTGCTTCAGCTAGCAATAAGTTAACCTTGGCTTGACGCCCACCACCTGAAGTACCAGATTTTGCATCAATAATAGCTGTTTCTGGTACGATTAACCCTTGCTTGAGAAGTGGTGAAAGTGCAAGCAGGCTAGCTGTGGGATAACACCCAGGACACCCAATAAGCTGCGCCTCAGCAATGCGATCGCGATACAATTCAGGTAATCCATAAACTGCTGCTTGAGCAGTGGCTTGATCGCTTCTTTGAGTATTATACCAACTTGTATAAGTTGCTAAATCTTTAAATCGGTAGTCAGCACTGAGATCCAGAACTTTACATCCTTTCTCAAGAAGTTGTGGCGTTATTTGGCAAGCTAGACCATTTGGCAAAGACAGAAAAACTATCTCACAACTTTGTGCAATAACTTCTGGATCTACCGGCTTAATTTGTTGAGTGACTGCATCAGCTAGATGCGGATAGAGTTCTGCAAACTGTTTTCCAGCACTGCTGTCTCCACCTAAATATACTAGTTCAACTGCCGGATGATCCATCAGCAGTCTGACTAACTGTACTCCGCCATAGCCTGACGCGCCAACAATCCCAATCGGTACGCGCCTCAAATTACTCATAACATGACATCCTTATCCGCTTTGATTTAATTCGTTGTTAGTTATCCTACAAGAAGCTCGTTCCCAGCAGGATACCGCGTTTACTTCTACAGTTCTTGCAAAGTGGGGAACAGTGCACCAAACCAGTTGCGCCGCGTTAGTTTTGTCTTATCAGCTATAGCATAACGGTTAATCGACCGACTGATTGCTCTAGCACTGTCGTTGTGCTCGAGTCCTAAAACCCAATTTTAGCGACAGATATTTTCGCTATGTTATCGAATCATGGCTTCTGAAGGTGTCTAAAAGAGCTACAATTTAAAAGTACGATTTGTTAAAAAAAATTACGTTTGTTAGCTGGAAACTCTCTGTGTCGCAGCCGAAGACCACCAACCAGTCAAATGAGACTTACAATAACTCTCCTGACCAGAATACAGGAGAGGCATCTACTTTTTCAACTCAACCTTTTGAATTCGATTCTATAGAAACCGCTTTGGCAGATCTCAAAGCTGGTCGTGTCATTGTAGTTGTAGATGACGAAAATCGAGAAAATGAAGGTGACTTGATTTGCGCCGCTCAATTTGCTACCCCGGACACAATCAATTTTATGGCGGTGGAAGCACGAGGGTTAATTTGTCTGGCTATGATGGGCGATCGCCTAGATGAGCTAAACTTACCTTTGATGGTTAGTAACATTACAGACACTAACCAAACTGCTTTTACCGTTAGCATTGACGCAGGACCGCATTTAGGCGTAAGTACAGGAATATCCGCTGAAGATCGCGCTCGGACAATCCAAGTTGCAATCAACCCAGCTACAAAAGCTGATGATTTACGGCGTCCTGGTCACATTTTCCCAATTCGTGCTAAACAAGGTGGGGTACTCAAACGAGCAGGACACACAGAAGCGGCTGTGGATTTAGCTAGGCTGGCTGGTTTGTATCCTGCTGGTGTTATTTGTGAAATTCAAAACCGTGATGGTTCAATGGCAAGGCTGCCACAGTTGATCGAGTACGCCAAGTATCATAATCTAAAAATTATTAGCATTGCTGACTTAATTAGTTACCGACTTCAACACGACCGGTTAATCCTGCGTGAAACTGTTGCAGAGCTACCAACTCAATTCGGTAATTTTAAAATCTACGCTTATCGTCACACTCTCGACAACACTGAACACGTTGCAATTGTCAAGGGAGAACCGTCAGAATTCGATGACAATCCAGTGATGGTGCGGATGCACTCGGAATGCTTAACTGGAGATGCTTTGGGTTCTTTGCGTTGTGACTGTCGTATGCAGCTACAAGCAGCACTGAAAATGATTCAAAACGCTAATCAAGGTGTTGTGGTTTACCTGCGACAAGAAGGACGAGGTATTGGACTGATTAATAAATTAAAAGCCTATTCTTTACAAGATATGGGGCTAGATACAGTAGAAGCAAACGAGCGTTTAGGATTTCCCGCTGATTTGCGAGATTATGGGATGGGCGCACAAATGCTTATGGATTTAGGTGTCCACAAGATTCGTTTAATTACTAACAATCCTCGTAAAATTGCCGGTTTAAAAGGATACGGTTTAGAAGTTGTGGATCGTGTACCGTTGTTGATTGAATCGAATGATTACAATTCTTATTACCTAACAACAAAGGCAAATAAGCTCGGTCATATGCTGCTACAAACTTATCTTGTAACAGTAGCGCTCCATTGGGAAGATGATCCACAAGCAGTGACAGAACGGTATGAGCGTTTAGAGACGTTGCGGCACTTAGCAAAAACCCAGGATTTATTATTACAGGAAGAAGCTCGCCCGTTGGCGATCGCCTTATTTGATAAACCATCATTAACTGTACATTTAGGTTTTGACCAGCCTAAGTTAGCATCCCATGAGTGGTACGAAAACAATGGTCATCCTTATGTACAGGCGATCGTGCAGATTCTAGATAAGATAGCAAGTTTACCTTACGTTCACAAGCTAGAGTTTTTGCTTTCTCCTGGCGTTGATCCCCTCAGCAATTTACAAGTACAACTAGATAGGCAAACATTCCCTCCTGGTTTTTTGCCTTCGTCAATTTGCTGTGAGCATTTGCAAACACAGAAAATTTACAGCTTCGAGAAATAACTGTTAGCTGTTTAGATCCTGTTACAGACTAACTTGCCAAGCAATACTTGGTCAATCATTGTAAGGCTCTTTTATATCTCCGTACAGATAGTAACTAGAGCTACACAATGAAAGTCATTTGTAGTTGTTTTTATTTGATGAGAGTAATAGTAACTAAAAAAACTCGTCTAAATAGGGTCTGTAGTTTGTTGTAGTGGAAGCAAGGGCTCGTTGAGTAATTTTGTAGATTCCTTATCTAGATTTACATTCTCTGCTGTTAACAATTCTTTCCAATCAGTTTTTAACCCCTGATCATTAGGATGAGAGACAAGTTGCTGTGCTAGTGTACCAAGGCTATCTTGCCAAATACCAGCTTCTGCATAAATATTGACAAGCTCTTTTGCAGATGCATTTTTTAGCTTTGTTGCCAGTTGAGAGTCAGGGCTAATACGTCGAATTCCACCCTCGACCACTTTATCCTGAGAACGCTCTTTAGGATTGCAAATGACAGAGAAGAACCAACGGTACTGCTTGCCTGCCTCAAGAGAAGTTTGAGTCAGAGGTATACTGACAATTCCACTCTTGCTAGTTGACTTATAGATTTGCTTAGCTAGGACAACTTGTTGGTCGTTATCTTGCACAACAAACTCTATTGTTGCAGAAGTTTGAGGAACATAGAAAAAGAAGACGGGTTTCGCTTGGGTTGTTAACACTATGTTCGATTTAGGAACTATAGCCACCAGATGTTCGTTTGGTGATAAACATTGTTGTTGTATCGAGCGTGAGCCCCCTGCTACACGCCTACCTGGTACTCCTAAACCATCGGGTGCTTTAAATATTATTCGGGCTTGTGCCGTTGTCCAAGGGACGAGAAAGGACAAGCCGAAAATAACAGCTACGGACTTTAGCCAGAGTCGATTGTGTTGTGCAATAGTCTTCATAAGAATAATGGTGCGGGGAAACCTGATTCAATGCATTTG
The DNA here is from genome assembly GCF_017591665.1 of Aetokthonos hydrillicola CCALA 1050. Lineage (GTDB taxonomy): Bacteria > Cyanobacteriota > Cyanobacteriia > Cyanobacteriales > Nostocaceae > Aetokthonos > Aetokthonos hydrillicola. The sequence continues at coordinate 41,884 of NZ_JAAKGC010000030.1, forward strand.
AATAAGGAACCGCCCTCTCCATACTAGGTTGACAAAATGACGTGCATGAATATATATATAGTATACGAATGAAATCACCCAAATGGACGAAATTAGATCACTCTAAAGTAGACATTTTTTTCCCAAAGTTCGTCATAGCCTGCTTTTACGGTAAAATCAAAATTTCTCATAACTTAACGTTTGGGTCAACTACGAGTATTAGGCATCAGGCTTACTCTGTAACTGTCCAGTAGTAGTAGTGATATCTCCACCTCTGGGGGAGGAGTTTCCGGAAATGTTAGCAAATATTTCACTCCTAGAACGCTTAACTTAACGTTTAGGGCAACTACTAGTATTAGGCAGAACCTTCTCAGAGGAATCAGCAATCAGTGTGACTTCTCCTTTGTTGTTGAACACCCAACCCGTGGCAGGTACAATGGCGATGTGATCCTTTGTTTCTAAGGGAACCCTTCGACTAGAAAGACGCTGTGATTCGGATAGTTTTTGTAGGCTGACGATGTTAGGTAATCTATTATCAGACCAAATTGCATCACTGGTGAGTAGGTCATAAGGACTAGGAGGTAACCCACCACGTCCAGTAACCGTCAATTCATTAAATTTCGTTTGACTTGCAGTCGTGCAGCTAGTATCTACTAATCTAGAAGCCTCCACTACAACTGTAGGGAAAGTCATTAAACCTAAGCTTTGATCTATATCCGACGTATTAAAAGTTACTGTACCAGCGCTATTATATTGAGAGCTAACATCAACGTCATTAGTTCTGTTTCCAAAGGTGGCTTGACCTTGAGTTAAACCAAAAATTCGTCTTGAGGAGATTGTAATGTTACCTCCCCTACCTTGAGAAGCACTAGCAATAATATCACTATTTTGTAACAAAGGTGCAACGACAAAACCGTTCTTAGCATCAATCCTAATGTTACCTCCTTTGGCACCAGTATCAGGATTTGCTTTAGCAGAAATGCGACTCCCATTTTGCAATAATAATAAATCTAAACCTTGTAGGGTAATATTAGCTCCAGGATCAGAGCTATCTATTGCAGTTTCAGCCGTCAGATTTCCAGAGTTTAGACGAATCTCTTTAGCAGCGATCGTCAAATTACCTGCTTGCCCACTAGGACTACTGACCGTCAGGCTTCCTGCCTTCTCAATTTGTAACTGTCCAGTAGTAATATTAATATCTCCACCTTTAGCTGTGGAATTTCCGGAAGTGTTGGCAAATATTCCACTTGCAGAAGAGCGATTAGGATTTAGATCTGGGCGATTCTGAGCGCGCCTTATTGCATCAGCTTTAGCTTGTTCAGGAGTAAACCTAGGGGAGCCATCTCTGTTTCTTTGCCTCAAATTATTCTGAGTAAAATCATCAGCGATCAGGTTAAATACAGTAGATCTGTCTGGGTCGACACCTGAGATGATAACACGGTCTTTAACGTTGAGATTGACATCACCTGCATTACCTGTACTAAAAGCAGTAGTGCTCAGTTGCCCACCACTAGTTAGCTCAAAAGTATTTGCAATAATAGTTATATTGCCACCGACAGCATTACTGCTACTTTCTGCTCTTAAAATTGCCCCATCCGATACACGTAAATTTTTGGTAGTAATGTTGATATCACCAGCGTTCGTACCTCTACTTGATTTCTCACTAGTCGTTGCTAACGTAGTGTATAAGTAAGTGCTAGCGCGATCATTATTGCCGCGTGGTATGAGTGGTGCTCTACCTGAAATTTCTACTTGATCTGTGCCGGTGATTTGAATACTACCGGAGTTTAGACCGCTAAATGCTCTGGAGGATATTTCTGCACCACCTGTAACAGAAACAGATCTTCCACTAATACTTATATCACCTGCATTGCCTAGGTTTGGATTAACCTGAGCACCTGGAGATCCCACACCTGTGGAGACTAAGCTATTTTGAAACGAGACTGAACCAGACAAAGATTTTACTGTGATGTTTCCAGAGTTTCCCCGTCTAAAAGCTGTACTTACAAGGGAACTGTTGTTTGCTAGTGAGATAGAGTTGTTTGCTTCAAGTGAAATATTTCCTGCATTTCCTCCAAAATTGCTGACATTCAAAAAAGAATCATTTAATGAGATATCGCCCTTGGCTGTGAGTGATATATCTCCGCTACCAAGACTGTTGCCATTACCTAAGGTGGAAATTACTGAAGTTACTTGCTTATCAGGGCCAGTAAGAAAAATTGAGCCTGTGGCGTCTAAAGAGATATTTCCAGTACGTGCTTTCTGTCCAGAATTACTTGCATCTAGTGCAGTTGTACTTTGATTATTGATGGAAATATTACCACCTTTAATATTAATGTCACCAGCGTTGCGCGCATTTTTAGGAGAAACAACTACCTGAGAATCATTGACCAGAAAAATATCTCCTCGCGTTATATTATCAGAGATATTTAACTTAAGAATATTACCATTTATCCCCAGTCCCACAGTTCCTGCACCTGTCACACTTGCAAGTTCTATTTGTCCACTTGGTGCAGATAATTTTGTGCCATCTAAAGTCAGATTTCCTCCTAGCAATAATAAACTCTGACCTTCTAAAACGCTTAAGTTACTACCTGAATTCGTACTAATCGGTTGTGGCGGTCTGAGGGAAGATAAAAAACCGCTAGGATCGCCAACTAAAGTGAGTAAACTACTAGGACCACCGGGATTAGTTGCACTAAACTGACCTCCATTCGACCACACCAATCCATCTAGCGTTGTAGCGACAAAAGAACCCCTAGTGGTACTGCCTATATTTAATCTTGCATTTTGTCCAAAGACGATACCACTGGGATTGATCAAGAACAGATTCACATTTCCTGCGGAAATTAAACCATCGATTGTAGAGCGAGAACGACCAGTAACTCGTGATATGATATTTTGGATGTTCACACCGCTTTGAAAAGTTGCCGTCTCACCTGTGTTGAGGTTGAAACGTCCAAAGCTGTGAAATAAATTATTGCCTACCGTTTGACCGTCTGTTTGTTGGATAGTGTATCTAGGACCATTTAGGCTTCTCGCCGCACCAAGGGTTCCATCTAAGGTAATGCTTTGCGCAAAAACACATTGGCTGGTGGAAGCGATCGCTCCTCCTATAACAAACGCAAGCCTTAAACTCAATCGCATCCACCCTTCTACCATATTTAACCGCTTTAGGTATAACTGCTGCTTACAATCTCTGTTTACAGTTTATTTGTAGTTGTGACTTTTGTTGTGTTACAAATTGTGAACGTTTCCATAAAGCAATTTGTGATTTTTGTCAATTCCCTTTTTTGCAAAAAAGATTACTTAAAAGAAGGATTTAATTTTTCTTTTTATGTGCAAAAATTTACATGCGTATTTCATGACAATTTACCTGTCAAATTCATTGACTTGTTATTACCACTTGCGTTATTCTTTCTCATAATGAGATAGACCCCAGAGTATGTATAGTTGCACTGGGGTCTTAATGGTTTTCCTGAAATAGTTTGCCGACTGAATATCAGGAAATTAGATATCACAGCAGCCGAAGGACTGTTTGTTCTAGCATGTCAAACTCCAACTACAAAAGCAAAGCTTTAGAAATCTTGACGACAGGCCTAGCACTATAGAGTACGTATTATGAGGGCCGTCGTTTGACAATTGTAACATGAACTATTTTATGAGGTGGGGCGCAATCTACCACGGCCCTCGTTAAAAGTAAGAAGTCTTTGTGCAGCAAGTAGTGAGATAGAAACCAAAAAATCACAATTAACCCCATCCTCATTGAGTTCCCATAACAGTCATGATTTGTGAGAATTGTAAGAAGCACTATGATGACCTAAATACTAGAATTGTGCATAAGCTTTTCAATACCAGCATATTAGTAATTTTGGTCGTAATTTTTACCCTATTTGCAACTCATACTATATTGGGTGAATATTATCCTTCCCAGGATCAAAAACCACCTAGTGGTTACACTGACTCATCAGGAGTCAGATGAAGGTAGTCTGCGTTGACTTCCGAAATTTATGCAACAACAAGTGTAGTATTATATTCAGTTCTGCCTCATATCTAATAGGGCTTTTCCAGGGTTGGCTATTCTACCTGTTCTCTATAGAGAACAGGTAGAATGCCTAGTATATAAAACTCGGAACTTAAAAACATAGAGAAGCCAAAAGCAATGATTAGTCAAGTTTCAGAGAAAAAGATGCATCTCGTCAGGTGGCTGCTGGCGATTGGCTGGCTGACATTAATAGCGTCGTTGTTTTACGATCCGATTTCCACGTGGTTGACAGATCCCAATCATGAATTTAGTCCGTTTCATCTGAACCTATCACATTGTGTAAAAGTGCAAGGAGCGTGCCTACCACAAAAAACATATGGCATGGGAGCAACAATATTCTGGGCAGTAGTTCTACCAATAGGGATCATGACACTGCTAGTGTTCGGTCATGAATTTTGGCGCAGGATTTGCCCATTGTACTTCTTCTCGCAAATTCCCCGCTCGCTGGGCATCCAGCGTAAAAGAAAAATTACCAACCCAAATACTAATACGATTCATTACGAATTAGCAGGGGTAGATAAAGAATCTTGGTTAGGTCGCAATTATTTATTTTTGCAACTGGGTTTGTTTTACCTGGGTTTGAATATCCGGATTTTGTTTGTCAATGGCGATCGCACAGCCATGGGCATCTTCTTCTTATTGACAATTGGTGCAGCCATTAGTATTGGCTTTTTATATAAAGGAAAAAGCTGGTGTCAATACTTTTGCCCAATGGCACCAGTAGAAATGTTTTATACAGGACCAAAGGGTTTACTAGGAAGCGAAGCACACCTCCAGCCACCGCAAAGCATCACCCAGTCAACCTGTAGAACAGTAGACGATTCGGGCAAAGAAAAGAGTGCCTGCGTAAGTTGTCAATCGCCTTGTATAGATATTGATGCAGAACGCTCCTATTGGGAAGGAATCACAAGACTCGACCAAAAACTGGTCTTTTATTGTTACTTCGGCTTGATGTTAGGATTTTACGTATTCTACTTCTTGTATGCTGGTAACTGGGACTACTATTACTCAGGAGCGTGGGCTCATGAAGAAGGGCAGTTAAGCACCTTATTCAAACCAGGATTTTACATATTCGATCAAGCAATTCCAATTCCCAAGATTGTAGCAGCACCGTTAACCCTAGCAGTGTTCGCTGCTCTGAGCTTGATAGTCTGTCAGCTTCTAGAAAACGCTTATAGAGGCTACCTCGAAAGGAAAAACAAATACTTAAACGAAGAACAAGTGTTGCACGTTTGCTTCATGATATGTACGTTTATCTCTTTCAACGTGTTCTTCTTGTTTGGCGATCGCCTGAATGTTGACTTGTTACCCAGTTGGGTGATTATTATCTATAATGCCGTAATTGTGGCATTGAGCAGCTCATGGCTATATCGCAGTATAGGAAGAAGCAAAGAGAGATATTCCAGAGAAAGTCTAGCAGGTAGTCTCAGAAGACAGTTGAACAAACTACCAGTAGACTGGTCCAAGTTGCTAGAAGGACGCTCATTGCAAGATCTACTGCCAGAACAAATCTACGTATTAGCAAAAGTACTACCAGGGGTGAACCGTGCAGACAGAGTACGAGTCTATAAAGGAGTATTACGAGAAGCATTAGCAGAGGGAAATATAGATTCAGCAGAGAGTTTAGAAGTCCTCAAGGATACGCGAAAAGAATTAAACTTAAGCGATGAGGAACATTACTCTGTGTTAACGGAAGTAGGGTTAGAAGACGTCAGCTTACTAGATCCACAAAAGCAACTCACTCGGGAAAACAGATTGCGCATAGAAAGCTATCGACGTGGATTAGAATTATTAATTTTAGAACTGGTTGAAAGTGGGACACCCTTAGCTGAAGTAATGAAGCGTAAGCAAAAGCAAATTATCGCTTTGAGACAGGAGTACGCAATCACTACAGAAGAACAAGAACAAATCCTAGCAGAAATGTTTAATCAAGACGGACCACTGTTGCGGACAGCAGCCGTCTTGTTAGGACAGTTACAAGATTTAGCTGTAAGTAGTCAAATCCTGTACAACTCAGCACCAAATCCGCAAGCACCAGTTTTTGTTTTTCTGAGAACAGCCGTCAAAGAGAAGGAAAAACTCATTGCAATCCAGTTATCCAGCATTTTAGAAATGCTGGGAGATACTTCTGAAGCCGTCAACATTGCTCGTGCAATGGGTGTATTAGCAGCCAATGTAATTGGGGAAATTTTGCAATCTGAGGATGAGTCTGTAAACTGGAATAAGCGTCTGTCTCCAAGAATCATTGCTTCATTACAACAAACTTTCCATTCAACAGAGTCTCTCCAATTATCAACCAACCTTGGGTTCATCACTACTGATTTTAATCAGCAATTAACAACAAGTAGTCCAGATGAATTGATAACGCAACTAGGTGGTAAGCAAGCATCGACACCAAACGCACTTAATGATGTTTTGCTAAAGCTAATACAAGATATAGATCCCCTAGTGCAAGCAGCTAGTCTTTATGCTTTGGATCAAAATAATCCTTCTGTTGGCTTTCAACAAGCTAATCAGATACTCAATACCAAGCAAAATAAAGATTGGCTTTTACAAGAAACAGCCGAACAAATTCTTGGTCAAAATCCCCAGCAAACACAGGGGACAAAGGTACCAACTCTGATTGCACAAGTCAGAGTGATGGGAAAGACACAAACCCGGATGTTTCAGCAGCCAACAATTCAAGTTGGACGAGGACGCGAGAATGATATCGTGATTTTGGATAACCGTGTTTCTCGACAGCATGCAATCTTTTATCTTGACGAGAAAGGCCTTAGCGTCAAAGATTTAGGAAGCAGTAATGGTGTAAGTGTTGGCAAGGAATATATTCAAAACCAGCAAAAGCAATTAAAATCGGGAGATTTTGTCCGGTTTACCAGTGGAGATGATTTAGTCATCCACGTGCAGTGGGAACTACGACCAATGCAAGTACAAACAGTTACAGAATATGTATCAACGCTAGAAAAGCTGTTTTGGCTTTACAGCAGTAGCTTTTTCCAAGGGCTGAACCCAAATGTTTTAATTGAACTAGCTCGAAATTCTTGTGTGCGAGTTTATCGTCCTCACGAAGAAATCTGCAAACTAGGAAAACCTGCTGTTGAACTGATAGTGATCATTGATGGTGAAGCAACTGCATTTTCGATTAATACAACGCAGGCTCGAACTATTCTACCAGGGGAAACAATAGGTGAACTAGATGTGCTAACCCATAGCAATTATTCAGCAACAGTAGCAGCAGGAGAAAGAACTAAGTCTTTAGCTATCAGTGCCAAAGACATTGAGAGAATGCTCTCGTCTAACTCACTTCTTTCGAGAAATCTCTTGAAAATTGTCACCAATCGCTTACAGCAAAATATAGCACAAACATCCGTCACTCGAATATAAAGATTTATAGATTGACATGGACGACATGTCCGTCTCAATCTATAAATCTATAAAATGTCTCTACCAGTATGTTGAAAATCAAAATAATTGATCCGCAAAAGCCAAATCAAGTACAAGAAGTAGATTTAAATCCAGAAAATATGCTCAACCATGAGTGCTTGATTGGTCGGTTTACAAACTGTGATTTAGTTTTAGATAGTGGGGAGATCAGCAGAATGCACGGGAAAATTTGTTACAAGGAGGAAAATTATTATTTTGCGGATCTTGGTAGCAGATGTGGTTCTCGGATTAACGGTGAAAATATCCAAATCAATCAAGATTATCCCCTCAAACCCCAGGATATGATTCAAATTGGTCGGTTTTTCTTGATGATTTTGGACTTTGGTTCAGAGAATAAAGAAAACGTATTACAGGAAGAGACAACAATAGTAGAAAAAAAAGAAGTCCAATCCAAGACTCAGGAAATTGTAGAACCAGTTGCCAAATCTCCCTATGTGTCTCCTGAAGAATATATGCCATTGGCGAAGGTAGAACCTTCACAACTGCAACGTTGGATCAAGGGAGAATTAACAGTTCGTTGTATTGATATTATTGATGAAACTCACGATGTGAAAACTTTTCGCTTCGTGGCTGATCCTCCTGTTTTGTTCACCTACAAGCCTGGTCAGTTTGTCTCCTTCAATCTCCAAATTAATGGTGAAGATATCTCACGATCTTACTCGATCTCCTCAACCCCTTCACGTCCACATACCTTAGAAGTCACTGTTAAACGTGTTCCTCTTCCCCCCAATTCTGGCTCTGAAATCTCAAGAAATTTGGTTTCTAACTGGCTGCATGAAAATGTCACTGTTGGTTCTAAAATCAAGTTGGATGGTCCACTGGGTAAGTTTACCTGCTTTGCTCACCCTAGCCAAAAGCTGTTGTTTATTTCAGCCGGTAGTGGTATAACACCAATGATGTCGATGTCTCGGTGGCTGTGTGATACAGGAGCTAATTGCGATATTGTCTTTTTCCACTTCGCCCGCTCTCCTCGTGATATCATTTTTCGGCAAGAATTAGAACTTATGTCCGCAAGGCATACCAATTTTCATCTAGCAATCTCTATTACTCGGAAGGAGCGAGGTCATAGCTGGATGAGTTTAACTGGTAGGCTGGATGCTAATATGTTACAAGTTGTTGCACCAGATTTTCGCGATCGCACTGTCTACGTCTGCGGACCAGATACTTTCATGGAAAGTGTTAACCTGATAATGGAAAGCATGGGTTTTCCTCTGGAGAACTACTATGAGGAAAGCTTTGGTTCTCCAGGGAAGAAGTCTAAACTGGCTAGCAATACACCTAGTCAGCAAGTCACACCTAACGTGCAACAGCCAAGTTTAAAAGACATCTTCAGGAATTTACCGACAGAGGATCCTTCTCAATCCCCTGTAGAAAGCTAACCTGAGCCTACTGTACAAATTGCTAATAACACTCAAACTGCTGTGGCCTTCTCTAAATCAGGGAAAGAAGTTCCCACAGATGGTGAAGAACTAGTAGAGGTAGGTGGAAATAAAGGTACCATCTAAAATAGGTAAAAAGCTCGCAGGATAAAACTCTTTTTTTTTACTTTTACCTTGTTTTACTTGCCGCTTTTCATCACAATTCCAACAAACTTGAAAGTTATAATTTAGTTGCTTATGCTTGCTGGCTTTAAAAAGATTTTGACACAACCTGCTATTATTGCTAGCGTAATTGTAAGTGGGTTGCTAATTGGGTTTCAAGAGTTGGGAGTGCTAGAGCCTCTAGAATTGCAGGCTTTCGACCAAATGATGCAAAGGCGTCCTGATTTAGGCAAAGATAACAGAATCCTAATTGTAGCATTTACTGAAAACGATATTCAAAAACTAAAACAGTCATCGCCAAATGGTGCCACTTTAGAAAAAGTATTAACTAAATTAGAGCGCTATCGACCAAAAGCAATCGGTTTAGACTTCTTCCGGGATGTTCCAGTAGAGCCTGGTCATCAGAAGCTATTAACACATATAAAGAAAAGTGAAACTATTATCCCTCTATGTAGAGTAGGAGGAGACAAGATTCCGGCGGTACCACCACCAACAGGAATAGACCCTCAAATTGCAGGATTTGCTGATATTCCAGAAGATGGAGATGTCGTGATTCGCCGTAATCTACTAGTGGTATCCCCTGATCCAAAGTCAAGTTGTACAACCCCAGCTTCATTAGGATTCCAGCTGGCTTTAACTTATTTAAATACTCAGCCGCAATTCACACCAGATGGAAATCTAATATTAGGCAAAAAGCTTTTTAAGCCTCTAGAGAGTAACTCTGGTGGTTATCACAAAATAGATGCAAAGGGATTTCAAATTCTGTTGAACTACCGTTCTGAAAAAAACGTTGCTCAGGAAGTTAGTTTAACAGATGTGTTGAGCGATCGCGTCCCGTCAAATTTGGTAAAAAACCGCGTTGTCTTGATTGGTTCAACTGCCCCGAGTTCCCAGGATATTCGCAACACACCCTACAGCGATGGTCGAGTTGATAACTCTGGTAAAATGCCAGGAGTTATGATCCATGCCCAGATGGTGAGTCAAATTCTGGATGCAGTTTCAGACAAAAGACCTTTATTCTGGTTTTTTCCACAATGGGGGGAAATTCTTTGGATATGGTGCTGGACTCTAGTAGGTGGAATTATAGCGTCCCTTATTCAGCATCCTCTTCGTCTAGGGCTTAATATTGCGGGTGTTTTCACAGCATTGCTGTTGAGTAACTTTGTCTTCTTTCTTTATGCTGGATGGATACCAGTAGTATCTCCTGCTTTAGGTCTACTCTTAGGAGCAGGGGTTGTTCTTGCATACATAAGATACGATAATCAACGACAGAAAGAAAAAATAGCAGTTCAGATTAAAGAGCAAAACGAAACTATCTCGCTATTGCAACTCATGTTAAGAGAAGGCGGGAATTCTACAACAGAAGTACCAACAGCAATATTTGACGGCTCACAACCAGAAAAACTACTTAACAAACGCTATAAACTTGCCGAATTACTCGGCTCGGGAGGATTTAGTTACACCTATCGTGCAGAAGATACTTATCGTCCTGGAAACCCTGTATGTGTAGTTAAGCACTTACAACCAGCTCGTAAAGATGAAGGATTTTTGGAGGTTGCTAGGCGTCTGTTTAAAACCGAAGCAGAGATTTTACAGCTTTTGGGTGAGCATGATCAAATTCCATTATTGATGGCTTATTTTGAGGAAAATAAGCAATTTTATCTTGTTCAAGAGTATGTACCAGGACATTCTCTACAGGTAGAATTATCCACTGGTAAACCTTGTACTCAGCTTCACGTTATAGCTTTTCTTAAAGATGTTTTGTCAATATTGGCTTTTGTTCATAGTCAGGGTGTGATTCATCGAGATATCAAACCTAGTAACTTAATGCGACGGGCTACCGATCAACGCATCGTTTTAATAGACTTTGGCGCGGTCAAACAACTTCAGCCTCAGCAACAACAGGAAAGCCACACAGTAGCAGTCGGTACTGTCGGTTATTCACCTCCAGAACAATTTATGGGTCAGCCAAGACTCAACAGTGATATTTATGCTTTAGGAATGGTTGCTATTCAAGCTTTAACAGCAACACCACCCACAGCAATACAACGAGACGAAACAACAGCAGCAATGTGGCGACATCTTGCAAAAGTTACAGATAAATTCGCTGCAATTTTAGACAAAATGGTGGCTTTTGATTTTCAAAAGCGTTACCAGACAGCAGAAGAGGTTTTACAAAGTTTAAATACGCTGTAATGTCTGTGCGATCGCTTATTTTGAGATCTGGAGGGGAATTAAAGCCTAATATAAAAAGAAAAAGGGGAGCTTTTCGAGAAACGTTATTTTTAAGTAAAATTTGTGACCATCACAAAATGGATCCAGAGGCAATACTGCTCGGTTAAGCTAAAAACTCAAATTAAAGGTAGGTTGGGTTGAGGGACGAAACCCAACATTTACAAGGACTTGTTGGGTAACACGAGTGTTCAAGCCAACCTTGGTATCTTAGAAAGAGTAGTATTGCTTCCAGAAGGAATTATTTAAGCTGCAGGCATAGGATAAATTTTAAATCTTACGGTGCTTCGCGATCGCAGAAATTAGTTCTCCCTATCCTTGAAACTTTCATTATGGTTACACCTGTCAGAATATTTAGAAATCCTACATAGATTGTTTTAACTCTTCTGCTTCAGCATCGCTTAAAATACCTGCAAATTTTGCTAAAGGATGGATTGTGCGTGTCCTTTTAACTCTATGTAAAAAATCCAGTACTGTTTGTACTATATCGTCAGGAGCTTGTTCAAGTTCTTGGATCAATTCTTCGCGATTTGTCATTTGGCTCTTTCTTCTTTTGCAACCTAATATAGCTCCAGTATATCTCCTTCTGTTAGGGTTGACTTTTAAAGCTTTCATTACATATCCCGTTCGCGCAGCGTTAAGGGCGAACGGCGTTCGCCCCTACCTGAGACAGGAACATCTAGTATCAGGAATTACGAATTCCCGGCAGAGGTACTAACCAAGAGAATGTGAATTCTCACTTACAGATGAGCTCCCATTAGACTCTGCGTTAACAACCTGCTGTTGTGGTTGCATAGCTACTGTTGTTTCACCTTGCTTAGCAGTTTGATTCCACAAAATCATTGATAGCAGTCCATCAACCAACCCTTTTGTACTACCGTTGTTTCCACCAACTAGCACATCTGGAATCAGGCGAACACCTGAATCACCGATAATCTGCATCATCTGCATTGCAGTGTAACCTTGTGAACCCAATGCATCTACACCAGCACCATAGGCTTCTGCTTTTGCATTACCTGTAGCACGGATGGCTTCTGCTTCTGCATTACCTTTAAGGCGAACAGACTCAGCCTCACCAACAGCTCTTAACCGCATAGATTCAGCTTCCGCAGTTGCTCTTAAACGGATAGACTCAGCTTCACCCGTCATTTCTTTAACTTTAGCATTTGCCTTCAGTTCAGCAATCTTCACTCCTTGTTCTGACTTCACTGTTTCTTGCTGAATATCTGCCTTGGCTTTCAGTTCAGCAATTTTGACCCCTTGCTCTGATTTCACCATGTCTTGCTGGATATCTGCCAAAGCTGTCTCTCTAACAAGTTGTTGGCGTTGTGTTTGCGCCATCTGCTGAACTTCAAAAGTTTTGCGTTGTTCTTCGGCAATTTTCCGATCTGTTTGGGTTTGCATTAGTGATGCTGGTGGCTCAATATCACCAATCAAGGTATCAATTGCCTGTACATCATAAGCGCGCAATGCTGTTCTAATAAACTCAGCAGCTTCAACTTGCCGTTCGCTACGAGCACTGAGAAAATCTAATACTGTATAATCTTGCGCTGAGTTGCGGAAATAGTTGCCGATAGTTGGTTCTAGGACATGGTCTACTAAATTTTGCATTGAACCAACGCGAGAAATCACCTTCGGAGCATCTAAAGCACCTACATGAATAATTTGCGCGACTTCTAAATCAAAAGCAAATCCATCTCTAGAACGTACAGTTAATGAAGCAAGTTTAGCATCATAACTATGACGTTCTGTGCGACCCGACCAATTCAAAACTATATTAGTCGTTGGAACAAGTTCAATCTTCATAATACGGGTGTTGATAGGGTGCTTACCTGGATACAACGGCTCAACCCATACCCCTTTATGTCCCGTATTCACTAAATTTCCATGAGTGAAGGATGCACCACTAATATCTTCATGTGCTTTACCAACGAAAGAAATCACTACACCGACATACCCAATGGGAATTTCAGTCATAGGAACTTGTTCAACTTGAACAAACCAAGGATTCAAGTTCCAAGAACCAGAAAGGAGAATCTGCTCTTGTAAGCCTCTTTGTCCACCACCATCAATAAATTTCTGCCCACTCTGAAAGTTATCGTGTCCCTTAATAATTGGCCCTGCAATTTCGCCACCAGGAATTGGCATACCATCTAGGGTTGTGACTATACCAACTTTATCAGAAGCAACGGTATACACCCGCAATTGTTCAGCAGTCATACCATGGGCGCTGGCATTTCCTGCCATGATGACTTTAAATAGGGCAGTGTTAATGCGGTAAGTGCCAGCCGTCAAAAAACCCATCTGCCGACCTTTTTCCCCTCCTTGTGTCAGAAATTTGCGAGCATCCTGGAAATTATCACAATTTACAATTTTGCCTAATATACGCTCTGGTGGGTTAGAAGCACCATCTGCTGCTACTAGTAGGGCAATTTCACCTTGAGGTACAACGACGACTGATTCTTTACGCACTGAGTACTGCCAAGGCCAATGTCCCCAATGCCAACCAGGAGCAAGGGTATCAGCCTGTAAGCCTGCTTCCCCATTCAGTGCGATCAACCTTCCGGCGGGTAGTGAACGTCCGGAAACAGCAAACTTTTTAACGACAATACCAACTTCACGCTCGCCAATGACTACCAGTCCACCAAAAAACAAGGGAACAAAAATGACTAAACCACCGACGATAATTATACCTACGATTCCAAAAGGCTGACTCTGTGGGATTTGGGCAATTGTTACTGGTTTTATTTGATCAACTTGTACTGGTGCTATGGCGATTTCTTTTGCTGTAAGGGTTTGAGTAGAAGTCGCACTGGCAGAATGTACACCACCAGCGATCGCCTCTGGCGCAGCGCTTTGCGCGTTCGCTTCTAGCGCTGCGCTTTGCGCTATCGCCAAGGTAGCTAAGACAGATGCGGCAAAATTCAGTATTTTATGTGATTGGCACTTTGTAAAGAAATTTTGAGAGCTTTTCATAAGGTTCGCCCAAAAGGGCAATGATTATCTAATCTATAACTTCACCTAGAGTTCCCATAAATTCTTAAAGTCATCATAATTTTTTATCGTTTCTAATAAGACTTAAACAAAATTTAAGCCCAAGATGACAGCGTCAGACGTGCAATTAGCTATCAAATAATTGGTTAAAACGCGTAAACTTGCTTAAATCTCTGCTATACTAATTGCAGTTGAGTTAAGCAAGTTTTAATGCAACATGTCACTCCCAAAGAAGCAGCAAAAATCCTTGGTGTCGTGGGAAAAACCTGCTTAAAACGAGCAACCTTCCCCCATTAAAGGGTTGGGAAGTTCCACTTCTAGGTGTTGAAGGGCAAAACGCGCTGTTTTTAGGCTTTTATTGATACTTCTTGTCATTAAGACAGCGCGTTTTGCCCAAGGTTGCTCGTTTTAAGTAGATAAATGCGTCGTCCACGTTTCCAGCCTTAGAAGATGGGAGAACGAAGGAAAGCTTAAAGCAATCCGCACACCAGGCAACCAAAGGCGATTCGTCCTCGAGGAAGTCGAGAAAGCGGCAGGAATGTCCCGGACAGTTACAACTGTTTGCTATGGACGAGTTTCGACTCATTCCCAATCAGATGATTTGCAACGACAACTTGAACACTTACGCCAACGATACCCAGAGGCGGAAATTATTTCAGAAGTTGGAAGCGGGCTCAATTTTAGGCGGAGAAAGTTCCTCTCAATTCTGGAACGAATCATCGACGGCGATATCCAACGTCTTGTCGTTGCCCATCCTGACCGACTCGTCAGATTCGGATATGAACTGGTTAAGTGGCTATGCGAAAAATTTGAGTGTGAACTCTTGGTTCTCAATGACCGCAAACTCAGTCCAGAGCAAGAACTCGTACAAGATATGCTGTCCATCATCCACTGTTTCTCTAGTAGGCTCTACGGGCTTAGAAAATATAAGACAAAACTCAAAGAAGATTTACAAAAAGAAGTCGCGTCACTCGAAGAATGCGGGAACATCGACAAAGCTTCAGCCCAACAGTGTGCTGAAAATCAGGCTGTATCCTAGCAAGGAATTGCATCAAGTGTGGAAGTGTTGGTTAGCAGCGTACCGTTATTATTACAACGAAACAATTATTCTGTTGCGAATATTCGACGGTGTACAAAAAGTCAGTGCTGAACAACTGGATAAATTATTGCAACAAATAGAAAATATTCCCGACTGGGTGAAAACAATTCCCGGTCACCAACGGCAAGAAGCTTGCTTTGAGGCTTACGACGCATTTAATAGAGCAAAGAAAGATGGAGGTGAGGCAAAGTTCAAATCGGTTAAAGCAGCAAGCCAAACTATCCAGTTCAAGGTCGGGAACTTCAAGAATGGTACTTGGTATTGCAACAAAACCAAGGGATTAAGGTTTACCGCGCTTGGTCAGTCTGTACCAAAAGAGTGTGAGTATGGCACAGAGCTTGTATACCGTCGTGGTAAATGGTTTGGTTGTTTTCCTCAACACAAGGAAGTTGCAACAACCGGGAGCGACAGGGTGATAGCCTTAGACCCTGGTAATCGCACTTTCTTAACTGGCTTTGATGGGGAAAACGTCTTAGAGATTGGAAAGGGAGATATCGGACGCATACAAAGATTGTGTCAGCACCTTGATAATCTAATAAGCCGTTCCACCAAAGGTAACTGCCGTAAGCGTAGAAAGATGCGCATTGCTGCTAACAGGGTAAGAGAAAGGGTACAAAATTTAATTAAGGATTTGCACAACAAAGTTGTTAACTTACTGGTTAATTCCTACAAGGTAGTATTTCTGCCAACGTTTGATTCTAGCCAAATGGTTATTAAAAAGCGCAGCGGGAAGAAACGCAGGATTAACAGTAAATCAGTACGTCAAATGCTGACACTTTCTCATTACCGGTTTGAGCAACATCTTAAGCAGGCTGCATTAAAAAAGGGTGTAATCATCGTCCTTTGCAACGAGTCTTACACCTCTAAAACATGCGGTAATTGTGGTCATGTTCACCACAAGCTAGGTGGAAATAAAATCTTTAAATGCCCACATTGCGGAATTAATGTTTCCCGTGATGTCAACGGCGCACGTAATATATTGTTACGTGCTTTGCAAGCAACTGCCTTTACCGTGACGCATGATTCTATTGTGCTTTCTGACAAGTCAGAATTGACGGATGCTGTAGTTAATCACGCTTAAGCGTTTTGATTAGCTTAAAAGTTGCACTAAGGATTACGTTCCACGGGAACACCACCAACGACAAAATAGAAACGAGATCTGTACCTATTAGTTTTGCTGTGCAATCTTTTCTTGAAAACTGCTCGTCATCTAAGGTATATTTATTTCCGGCATTGCCACAGGTTAGGGGGTATTTATCCCGACTCGGCACATGAGGAGTGTTAAACTATCAATGCTTGAGAGCTTCGTACAACGAATTGATAAACACCGAATAAAGTTGCATCTTGGCTGGCGTCTTCAAGTTTTCATCTTTATAACTGCTTTTGTAATTCTGATGAGCAGAAGACCAGATGCACTTTTGAATGCACAATTTTGGGCTGAAGATGGCAAGTATTGGTACGCTGATGCTTACAACCTTGGGATTCATTCTCTCGTTTTGCCATCAAGTGGTTACTTCCAAACTATTTCTAGGCTGTTAGGTGCTGTCGTTCAATTTTTTCCACTGGTGTGGGCACCCTTCATTTTTAACCTAACCGCAATTGTTATTCAGATCTTGCCAGTTAATCTCATCGCCTCCTTACGCTTCTCGCAGTTGATACCAAGTCTTCATACGAGATTGTTTCTGGGACTTTTATATCTGGCTTTACCTAACTCTTATGAGATTCATGCCAACATCACTAATGCACATTGGCATCTAGCAATATTAGCCTGCATGGTTGTGCTAGCTACACCCAGTAGCCTTTTTATCTGGCAAGCTTTCGACGTCGGAGTTATTCTATTATCAGCATTAAGTGGACCTTTTGCGGTTTTGTTGATGCCTATCGCTACAGCCCTTTGGTGGTTACGTCGTAGAAAATGGTCATTTATTTTACTCTTATGTCTCAGTGCAGGTGCTGTAGTTCAAGGAATAACTATTTTACTATCTCAAAATTCTAACCGGTTTCAAACTTCCCTTGGGGCAACACCAGAACTATTTGCCAAAATCTTTGCGAGTCAAGTTGTCTTAGGTGCTTTACTTGGACAAAAAGGCAGTAAATTAATCACCTATTTTTCTTTTGGATACAGCACAATAGCAATCTTGCTGGCTGCCCTTGGAATTGCCATATTCCTTTACTGCCTACTAAAAGGACCTTTAGAACTTCGGCTTTTCAGTATCTTTGCTATCGGAGTTTTTGGTATGTCGGTTTTGTCTCCAGTGGCAGGCGAGATGAATATTTCTCAGTGGTCGGTTCTATGGCGTCCTGGAACTGGTGTTCGGTATTGGTTTATACCTATGCTTGGATTTGTAACAATACTAACTTGGCTATTGGGGGTAAAAAGACCACGTCAGCTACGTTTAACGGCTAAAATTGCGCTAGTTACTATGATTATTGGTATTATCTTAGACTGGAGATATCCAGTGTTTACTGACTTAGACTTCAAAAACTATTCCAAGCAGTTTGTTGAAGCACCAACCGGAACTAGAGTAACAATTCCTATTAATCCACGGGGTTGGTCTATGGAACTAATTAAGCGTTAAGTTATAGCCACTCTCGTTCGCATACATCCAATTTTCATTACCATGACTGACAATATTTATCGCAGCTTACCTAGATTGTATGACCGACTGCCACTAAGTACTCAGCTTTTTGTCCGTATTCGCCTTTTTTTAAGCGATTTATACCAGTTAGAGACTTACGTGCCAAAAGAAGGTCGAATTCTTGATATTGGTTGTGGTCACGGTTTACTGAGTAATTTATTAGCTATTACCAGTCCACAGCGACAGGTACTTGGTATTGACATTGACGCTAAAAAAATTGCCCTCGCGCAACTTACTATAGGTACGCGAGGTAACATCCAATTTGAAATTGGTGATGCCGTTTGGCTACCTAATGGTTCTTTCCAAGCCATCACTATTGCGGATGTTATGTATCTCATCCCCCCTAAAACTCAACGTGCTATCCTAACAAGTATTGCTTCTGCCTTAGAACCAAACGGCGTATTAATTTGGAAAAGCCAGATTCATCACCCCCGGTGGAAGTATGCTATTACCTATGCCCAAGAATTACTAATGACCAAGCTTGGTCTTACCCAAGGATCTGGTATATTTTTTATGGATTTAGAAGAGTCGCTCCAAACTATTCGTGATGCTGGGTTGGATCCAGTTGTCATACCTATACTTTCACGCCGTCCTTACAGTGATATTCTTTTCCTGGGTCGTAAACTATAACTACAGCACCAGATTTTTAAGCTGCATTGAGGTAAACTTTTCTGAGAATTTGGAAAAACAAATAAACTCTCCTTGACTTTTAAGCCATATTAAGTATTTTTCTAGCCTGTTAATCATAGGTTTACCTGAATATTTATTAATATAATGTGGGAGTTTAAAACCTGTTATATCTGTAAATTCCCAAGGGTGAAAGTAAATATTTAAATAATTATCGTGCTGAAGTGTTATTTTGGAATTTAATTTGATTAACCACAGAGGAAAGTTTTTAAAACTTAACCAAAACAAAGGAAATCGAATGATTGGTGTTACTGAAACTGGGATATTAAGTAAATTGTGTGAGTAATATGCAGTTCTTGGTTGAAAGAAGTGATTATACCTTCCAGGAAGATAAGTCGGGTTGATGGAAGAATTGTATTCGTAACCTGCTTTCATTATTTCTTCTTCGTTGATCTGCTTCAATCGAGGCATTCTAAAGCCTATTATTTTATTACCAGTAAGTTCTTGCAAAAATAGCCGCGACTTTTTTAAGTCTTCTATACTAAATTCAGAGTGATAAAACCCATGAGAAGCGATTTCATGGGTTTTACTAACTTCCTGAATTACAGTTTGATTATGATCAGCAAAATTGGCTGTAACAAAAAAAGTTGCATGGATTTCTAACTTACCCAATAAAGAAAGAACAGCTTTTAACCCTTCTAAAGAAACCGCAAATTTAACAGCATTTTCAATTTTGTGTCCATATTCCTCTGGAATATCAAATTCTTCAATATCGAAGCTTAATAAAATGCTTTGATTCATACATTAATATCCCTAAATGATTATTGAACAATTTCGACTGTAAGGAGTATCGAGCTTTGCGTAACGAATAACTAATACTAGTGCGGAAGTATCTATTCTGGTTTAGGTAAACAGGGACTACTAATAGGAATTCTATAGTAGCCCTAAATCATTGGGAAAAATTAACCTAAACAACCATTCGAGAGCTACTCGATTGAAATTCTACGACTTTTCGGTTTTTTATGAGATGATTTATGACAAGGATATCTGGAAGTGTTATACTTAAACCTTATTTTTAATAAACTAAAAAACATTCCTATAGAATCTTTCACAAGATTGACTTTTGATTGTTTGTACAAATGATCATCTGATACTATAACTGGTATTTCTCCAATATGATACCCTTTGTTATGAGCTATATATATCAGTTCAACATCAAATGAAAAACCTTTCCTGTCTTGTTGTTTAAACAGATATACTGCGACATCTTTCTTAAACCCCTTGATTCCTGCTTGCATATCGTGAAAAGGTAAATCAAGTATAATTCTCGAAAGCAAATTAAACATTTTGCCCGCAATTATCCTAATTAAACTTAATCCGTTAAGAGCATTTAAGTCCAGAACTCTACAACCAATCACGATATCAAAATATTCTAGCTTTTGAACGATGACTTTTAGGTATTCTAGTGAATAAGCTAGATCACTATCTATGTAGCAGATATAATCTCCTTCTGCATATTGTAATCCTGTTTTTATCGCTGCACCTTTTCCTTTGTTTTCTTGGTAAGAGATCAGCTTTATCTGACTTGTGTTTAATGATTCCACTGTTTTTATTAAAATTTCTTCCGTCCTGTCTGTGGAACCATCATTAACAAAAATAAAATGATAGTAAGGCTGAGATTTAGAGAATTCTAAAATAGAATCTAAGGTTCTTTGTATGCATTTTTCTTCATTATAAACAGGCAGGATAACTGCTACTTTTCTCATTTTCCTCACTCACCTAACATCTCGGAGTATACGCATCAAGATTCTGTGACCCCTATTAAGAAGGAGTTACAAAAATTTATTGAAAAGAGATCAGGAGTCAGAATTCAGGAGTCAGAAGAATAAAGACTGGTAAAAACCTCATCTACTTGTTTCTGAGATAGGGGTTAAAACTTTTCTTAAAAGACCATCCCTTTATGGGTGGTGTATTTTGACTCCTGTATTCTGAATTCTTTTATTTATCAGTCTAGATAATAATACTCTAAAATCTTGTATTTATCCGTAGAAGTCTCGGTCTTGTGAAAAAATGGCGAAGTAAAGCTACATTATTTCTCTAGGACTTTATAAGTAAAATAAGGACTTACAATTATGTATTGTGTATAACAATGAGATGATCACCTCTTAGTACAAAATCTAACTACTGTGACTTACGTATTGATATAATAGACAGCAGATTAGGCTCTCCTAGACTAGGACAAAGGTTGCCGGTTTTTGTCTCGTTTTTATACACAGCTAATATCAATCTTGTTACAAATTACTATCCTTGTTGCTCAAGAAACCATCTTCCATATAGATAATGCGATGAGCAATATCAAGTATCCGATTATCATGAGTAACCAATAGAATTGTACAACCTTGTTCTAAAGCTAGTTTTTGCATCAGTTCAACCACATCGCGTCCTGACTTTTTATCAAGTGCTGCTGTTGGTTCGTCTGCTAAAAGGATTTTGGGTTGACTGATTAGGGCACGCGCAATAGCAACTCGTTGCTTTTGTCCACCAGACAGATTTTCTGGATAATAATTTGCAAACCGTCCTAAACCAACAGTCTCTAACATCGCGATCGCTCTCCCATCCATGTCCTGATCAAGGTACTCATCATGCAACTCTAGAGACATGCGGACATTATCTTTAGCTGTCAAAAACTTCATCAGGTTATGTGCTTGGAAAACGTAGCCAATTTGGCGACGAATTAAAACTAGTTGCTGTTTACTAGCTTCACACATCTCCCTTCCTAAGATTTTTAAACTACCCTCCTGTGCAGAACGTAATCCACCCATGAGTGTTAACAGGGTGGTTTTTCCTGAACCAGAAGGTCCCGTCATAATCACAATTTCCCCAGCCTTAATTTCTAGGTTAATATTGAACAGGACTTGTTTTTTGAGGGCACCTTCTCCAAAGTAATGGTTAAGGTTATGCACACTGATGACTGGTTTTGTTGTTTGTGAGTTAATGGAGTCCAAATCACTAGTTGTTTTCTGCATAATTTCGATTCTCGTTCTAAAATATATCCGCAGGGTCAGCAGATTGCAGTTTTCGTAGGGCGATCGCTCCCGAAATACTACACATAGCGATTGTTAAAAGTAAGACCGTTATGACTCTTTCCACATTCATAGCAATTGGTAGTAGTGTTGCAGCATAAACAATCTGATAGAGTCCTAATGCCAATAAAAGACTAGGAATATACCCAAGCACTGCCAGAAATAACGATTCTTGAACTAGAACAACTAAAAGGTAACGATCCGTGTAACCCATTGCTTTTAAGGTAGCGTATTCTGGTAGGTGATCTGAAACATCGGAGTACAGGATTTGGTAAACAATCACAATTCCAACAATAAAACCAACAACAACACCTAACCCAAAAATAAAACCAATACCAGTGCTATTTGCCCAATAAGTTTTTTCGATTTCTGCAAAACCTTCTTTTGTCAATACCAAGACATCCTTTGGCAAACCTGTAGCGAGTTGCGATCGCACATTTTCTAAATTCGCGTTTGGTTTGAGGTGAATTAAACCCACTTCAATCTGATCTCGTTGGCGCTCAGGAAAAAGTTGTAGAAACGTTGAATCACTAGTAATGACGTTACCATCAGCAGCAAAAGATGCTCCATTGGTAAATAAACCAGCAGTTTGAATAGTTTTACGGTTCAATTGTGCTTCCAAATAACCTGTTTTTTTAAAAATATCGACCGCCCCATACTCTGGACGACTGGCTTGATCAAATAGTACTTGATTCAGTTGCTTGAGAGTATCTAGATTTTGCGTGACTTCAGGAAAATTAAATGCAGGTTTGACTGGATCAATTCCCCATACTAAAATCGCTCGTTCCAGAAGAGTTGCCGGATTACGCCATTGTCCGGTACCAACATAAACATAACTAACTGACTCTACCCCTTCATAACTTAACACTTGGTAAAGACGGGCTCTTGAAAAGCTTTTAACGGAAAATAAGGTTTGAAATTGAGGATTAATTAAAACCAAATCTGCTTGTAAGTTACGATGTGGTTTGACGGCTGCATCAAACAACGCACCTTGAAATCCCAATTGTAAGAACATAAGAATATCAGCAAAGGCAATACCTGCAACAGCAACCGTCACACGAGTTTTTTCTTTCATCAACTGTCGCCATGCTAAGGGGGTTTTGCGAAACCATCGACGAAGCATTGATTCCTCCTTATATCAAACGTCCGTTATAAAATAATGCAAAAGAATTCAGGAGCCAGGAGCCAGAATTCAGAATTAAATTCTGTATGATTGGTGTGAATTGCGGTAAGAAAAGCCGTTTTTTTATCCTGGAGACTAGGAAAAATCTTGAAATCTTGACTTCAGACATGGGGTATTCTGACTCCTGAATTCTGACTTCTGAGTTCTTTTCATAATTCAATTGCTGTTTGAACTTGCAAGTTAGTTAAACCTGCAACTTTTTTGCTAGCTTCTGGGTTCAGGCGAATTTTCACCTCAACCACGCGACGGTCAAGATTTTCTCCTGGCTGGTTGCTGAAAACATTCTGCCGGTTTACCTGCAAGCCTATATGATAAACCACTCCTTGTAGTTCTCCATCAAAAGCTTGACCTGTAATAACTGCTTTGTGTCCGAGTTTAACTTTACCAATATCAGTTTGATAAACTTCTGCCACTGCTACCATCTGCTTAGTTTCAGCCAAGTCTGCGATACCTGCATCACCAATCTTTTCCCCTGTTCGTGCATGAATTTTGAGAATTTGTCCCGCCATTGGGGATCTAATATCAGCTTGCTTCAAAGCAGTTTCTGCTTTTTTGACGGATGCAGTTGCATTTTCTACTTCCCTTTTTGCTGCTTGAATATCCACAGGCCGCACTTCTGCTATCTTGTTAAGGTTTGCTTTGGCTTCACTCAATTCAGCTTTTAGTGTTTCTACTGTTTTATTTTGTGTTTCTTTTGACTGGTTAAGCTGTGCTTGTGCTGTTTCGGCAGCTAGGCGCTTGTTATCTATGGTGGAGGTGGAAATTGCTCCCTGTTCATACAACTGCTGAAAACGATTATACTCAGCGCGGGTGTTACGGACTTCTGATTGCCAACGTGCGATCGCCGCATTTTGAACTGCAATCTCACCTGCAATCTGTGCTTGTAACCGCCGAATAGTAGATTCTTGCGCCTGAATTTCTCCCGTTTTAGCACCAGCTTTTACCTGTGCAAGTTTAGCTTCAGCAACGCTAAGCTGTTTTTGTGCTTGTTGTAGCGCATCTTGCAAGTTCGCTTTGGAATTTAAAATTGCTATAACTTGTCCCGCTTTGACTTGTTCTCCTTCTTTGACTAAGATTTGAGCAACGCGATCGCCATCTAAATCTAGGGGTGCAGATAAGCGAATCACCTCACTTTCTGGCTCTAGTCTTCCCAAAGCCGTGATTCTTTTAACAACAGGTGTTAGTTTCGCAGGCTCAGAGACTTTTTTAAACTGAGAAATGTTATACAGAACTATTCCAGTGGAGATTACCCCAGCAGCTAAGACTAGACCAATTAGCCATCGATTGGTAGGCTTAAATAATACTTTCACACTCATCTGGTCACCTCATGTTTTTCTAGATATGCGGTTAGCATTTTCCCTAGTAAGGCAAATTGTTCAGGGAAAGAAACTATTTCATTCCCCCACAAACGCTCTATGATTATGCCGTCGATCAAGCAGACTACAAAAGAAGCCAGTCTCGGATCTTGTATACCCAACAATTCACAGATTGTTTGCCGCAGTAGCTCATCAACCCGCCTCAAAACGACACTACCCTGAATCTCATTGCGCTCTTGATGTTGACAAAAGTCGAGCAAGATGCACATGAACTTAATGAAATAATCCTCTTTTTCTAGTAAGTATGTTCCCAATGCTTCCAAACGTTGGGATAGAGAGTGTGTCCCTTCCACCACATCCATAGCAAACTGCAAATCCTTCTGAGTGATTTCTTCTACCAATTGCTCAAACAAAGCCTTTTTATTGGGAAAGTAGTGATACAAGGTTCCAGTAGAAACGCCTAAACCTTCAGCAACCTGCCGCATAGTTATGGATGCATAACCCTTCTCAGCAAACAAATCAAAGCACTTACTTAGCAATTGTTTGCGGTATTGGTCATGATCAACAATCTTCGGCATTGCTAGATAATTTTTTATATTGAACATTTGTTATACAATAACACAAATTGCTAATTTATCATTCACGCACTAAGTGAGGCTGATCATCTTGGGTGATTTACACCGAATAAATATACCGCAGCCGTTGGTTTCGACTTCGCTCAACCAACTGAGAGATCGAGAGTTGAGCGAAGTCGAAACTCGCACTCCCCAGGTATTTTCTTTCTAGGAAATCACCTTGGTTCGTAGTTGCGCTTTAGCGCACTCAAGTCCAGCTACAAACCTTTCAAGTTATTTACATAACTTTACGTATTATTTCCTATTCACATCTTTAGTATTGCCCAAGAAAAATTTGTTTGGCAGTTAAATCTAATTCAGGAAAAGCGCGAGAAATAATGCGATCTCCTCCTCGGAATGGAGTAATCTCGTATTCATCATCAATTAACTGGCAGATAGACAGCGTTGGTTGTTTAGGATTGCCAGTAAACTTTTTAGCTCCAATTCCGAGATAATCGACGATCCAATACTCAGGAATTTTAAGGCTTTCGTATTTACCAAACTTCATATAGTAGTCATCATCCCAATTAGTTGAAACAACTTCGACAACTAATGGAATTGAAGCACCGTACATTACCGTTGATTTTTTCTTCCACAACGGCTCATTTACAAGATTCGTCCGATTGAGTAATAAAACATCAGGTGAATAACCCGATTCATTTTTCTCTGGTTTGACTAGTGCTGTTTTTGGAATAAAGTAGGGTAAGTTTAACCGAACATATTCAAAGCTGATTTTACCTGCTATGAAGCCCACAATATCTTCATGGTCACCTACTGGTTGAACCATTTCAACAATGACTCCATCGTGTAGTTCGTACCGTCCCCCGGTCGGTCGCCATTCTGTGAATTCTTCAAAGGTTACAAGCTGGGGTAGAGGTTGAGTCATAATGGTATCAAATTTCGCTACATTCTTTACTGAAATTATGGCTGTGCTTTTGGTCTTAGCTTTTGCACCTTCCAAGACTAATTATGTGCGATCTACGCTCCGCGCACCAGCGAAGCTATCGCCAAGAGCGCTGCACTCAAGAGGGCAAATTCCCGTACTCCATTGGCTAATAACAGCAACTAACATGAGAGTACTATCTAAGTAAATCGTATGTAATTTTTAATACAAATAAAAAATCTTAACAAAATAACCGTCGTTAAACATTACCTCTCTAGGAATGAAATTTCTCCAGAGTTGGGAAAACCCTTTATATAGGAACTTTGGCGGATCATTGGTCATATCGGTTAGGAAAACTAATATGAGAGAAAAATTCAGCAAATCTAAAGAAATGCTTAAACATTAAGAAAAATTGCCAGTTTTATGAGAATCTAACTCAAAGATTACAACTCTTATTTCAAACGGGGTCAGCTTTTATAAAGATCCTGAACATAACACACTCTGGCACTTCTACAGTTTCTGTAGAGGTGTCGTTGTGTGCTAATAAAGTTGTTACGCGTCAACATCTGTATATTCTTAAATTAAGCTACTTTACAGTAGTAACTTAATTCTAAGCACATCCAAAGGCTCGTCCCTCGCAAGCACAACAGAGAAGTAATCCAAATGACAATTTTTAACAAAGATATCGTTGCACTGGCAAAAGAGAATAGCTTTTTTCGCCAAGAAATTCTGACAAATCAGCATAGTCAAATCGTGTTGATGAGTATTGAGCCAGGCGATGAAATTGGCGAGGAAACCCACGATGTAGACCAAGTGTTAGTATTCGTTGCTGGGACAGGTGAAGCTGTGTTGAACGGCGATCGCAGCACAGTTGAAGCAAACTCAATGGTTGTTGTTCCAGCAGGCACATTGCATAATTTTATCAACACTGGCTCTGTAGCGCTGAAGCTCTTCACTATTTATACGCCACCAGAAGAAGCTCCAGGAACGTTGCATCGAACGAAAGCAGAAGCGGTTGCTGCTGAAGGACATTAGTTTGAATAAAGTGGCGATCGCTGGTTCGCCACTGCGCTTCCCAATCGCCCCCTGACTAAGCTGCTTTTTGCACAAGTCAAACAAAAGCTAAAATATCACTACTGGGGCTTTTTTCCATTCCAATCTGTACAGACAAGACGCCCATGGACTAGCTTTCCTTTGACAATACCCGTATTTGGTAATATATTAGCTAGCGAGAATTGCCCTGAGACATTCTTAAACAATAGAGGCAGCATAGTAGCCAAGATAGCACCATGTGCTACAAATATCAGCACTTTAGGAGTGGATGAATATTGCTCTATTGTTTGGGTAACAAATGGTATAAAACGCTCTCGCTGATCGTTATAGCTCTCTCCACCAGGAGCTTTTGTATCGTATAGACCATTTAGCAACCAATCTGATAGTATTTGCAAGATTTGTGGCTGTGAGGTCGTTGTGCCAAAATTAACCTCGACAATTTGAGGAGCAAGTTGTAATTGAATATTTTTTTCAAACGATAGAGCGTCAGCGGTTTGGACAGTTCGTAAGCGGGTTGAAGTGAAAATAGCCGAAACATCAATATCTTTAATCGACGAAGCAAGATCCTTAACCTGCTGAATACCTTTAAGTGTGAGAGGATAAGTAACCCCTTCGTCTAGAGGCAGATTTGATTGCGGAGGTAAAACGTTGATTTCACTCTCACCATGTCTAATAAACCAAACTTCAAACCTAGAGCCATCTCCCGCCTTTGCTTTTGATAAAAGGGCAGAAAGTCCAACGAATGCTGGTGCTGCAGAGATAGCTTTGATTATTGTACGCCTATTAAGTCTTTTCACTTTGATTAGTCGATATTCTGGGTAAATTTTTCAGAAAGAAACTCACGCAAGTCGCAATAATGCGATTTGCTCTACAGAATAAGCGTGATCTATTAAGCTACTTTTAAGGAATCGTTAAAGCAAAATGCTACTTGGGTTAAAACTGATACCAATTCAAAAAATGATCGATACAAATGTAGGTTGGGTTGAGGAACGAAACCCAACAAAGACAAGGCTTTGATGTGTTGGGTTTCACTTCGTACCCCTACGGGGAAGCAAGCTACAACCCAACCTACCCATCTGTTTCATTTTTTTTCGTGAAATGGTATGACTAATTTTACGTAGGTTGGGTTGAGGAACGAAACCCAACAAAGACAAGGCTTTGATGTGTTGGGTTTCACTTCGTTCTACCCAACCTACCCATCTGTTTCATTTTTTTCGTGAAATGGTATGACTAATTTTACGTAGGTTGGGTTGAGGAACGTAGACGCCCCTGGCGGCTTCCCGCAGGGTAACCCAACAATTTTAGGATTGTGGTGGCGATCGCATTGCTCCCGACTTCAAAACCTTACTCGACCAAACAGATCACGCGCCAACTCCTCATCTAAGCAACCTTGTAGGAACTTCAAACCTTTCGTGGTATGGGATCCGGTAAACAATTAGCTGTTCTCAAGGGTCATAACGGTGAGGTCACAAGTGTAGTATTCAGCCCAGATGGTAAGCTTTTGGCTACTGATGGTCGTGGTGGATACTACTACACAACTGCTCGCATATGGGATACATCAGGTAAACAATTAGCTGTTCTCAAGGCTGATCAAGATGTGGACTGGAGTGTAGTATTCAGCCCAGATGGTAAGCTTTTGGCTACTGGTGGAAACGACGGAACTGCTCGCATATGGGATACATCAGGTAAACAATTAGCTGCTCTCAAGGGAGAGCAAGGTACGGTCAATAGTGTAGTATTCAGCCCCAATAGTAAGCTGTTGGCTACTGGTGGAGAGGACGGAACTGCTCGCTTATGGCAAGTTGGGGGACTTGATGAAATACTAGCAGTGAGTTGTGATTGGGTAGGTAATTATGTAAAGAGAAATCCTAATGTTACAGATCACACCCTGTGCGACGACGCTGGTACTCGAAAATAGTGTAAAATAAATAACACTCCAACCCTAGTTCTCTAAGCAGCTTTGCGATCGCTCTATGTATTAGCACACACTATCGAAGCCAGCGCTTAGGAATTAGTTTAATGACTAAGAATACGATAACTCAGCTCTACGTGAAGTGCGATCCCTTAACTATTCTCCTGTCCCCTGTATGCTCAGCAACTGACTCTGCTCATTCAGGGTATTGCTTGCTTGAAATATGAAAAGTCTTTCTAGAGTCACAATGTAACCTTAACAAAGCGATTGAAATATGAAAGGTCTTTCTAAAGTTACAATGTAACCTTAACAAAGTGATTGACAAGAGCCCTATGCAGAGTGCAATCGCATTCTCATATTTAATATGTAACACACTTAGTTTAAGGATATTGTTTTTGATTGATTAATGCTTGCCGTTGAAGCACACGATTAGGAACATTAAACTGAAGCAGTCTTGCAGTCCCTTGACCGATCTGAGTTTTCCCTTCTATTCTCGCGCCCTCAAAATAAAAATGTTCATCCCAAGCCAGACGACGCGGGTTAAACAATGGGACAATCTCTTTAGTAAATCGGTCTATAGTCGCGAAATCCGAACCTTTATGACGGTTGCAAGACAAACATGAAAGTGCCAAGTTTTCAGCAATTGTTTCACCCCCATGCTTTACAGCAATAATATGGTCAACTTCATGAGTATAAATTGAAAAATCTTGATGAATTAAGCAATATTCACAGCGTCCAGCGGCTCTCTCAATGACTAGCTTACGTACTTCGGTATCAATTGAATTAGAAGTCATTTATTTAATTCTGTATAAGCTCGTGCTTTTAGTAAAATCATCATGTGTTCTAATTGCTCATAAACATCTAATTCTGCGAATTCCATTGTACTGATTGTTGCAGAACGATTTTTTTCTAATAATTCTTGCAGGCGTTTTTGAACTGGTAATGAAACTTTAAAAGTAATAATTTCTTCAGGTGTGGGACGCTTTATCAAAAAATCAAGAACTTCTTGATAAACTGCCGTAATATCGGTAGTCTCAGCTTGAGTTTTAGGCTGAGAGGTTGAAAGTAGATGATCAATGTCTAACAGCCGCCAAAGCAATTCGGGTAAGCGATTTTGCAGTGGTTCTAGACGTTGAGCAAGTTCATCGGGTATTTGAATTGTTAATTCTGCCATTGTGATTATTCATCGGTATTGAAAGAGCGTTAGCATAAACTAAACAAGCCTGTATATTTTCTAAGGTAGTTACGGAGAATTTCGTCGGATGTCTAACCTTCAGCCTTCTCCTGCGGTGAGTATCTGCTGTGCAGTTAGCCGCAGTTGTGGAAAAGTGTCTGACGAGATCGCTGTACTTCCTTCAAATATCTTCTCCTCATAAAGTCCCTCAACCAGCGTCAGCATGCTAACTTTATTAGTTTGGGGGTTAACGATCCAATATTCAGAAATTCCCCTAGCAGCATATTCTGAACGTTTGTAACGATAATCCCTATCTTCGTTTATCTTACCAGGAGAAACAACTTCAACAACCAAAGCAGGTGGGGGCATATCGAGAGTAATAGTTGATCGCGTTGCACCTTGTAAAATAGCTGCAAGTTCATCCGTTAGCACAACCAGATCTGGGATGCGAGTTGTAGCACGTCTACCACTAATGACAATTTCCGCTTTATTACTCAATCTTTTGAGGGAAACAAACTTGAGGAATTGTGATAGTAAGTATATCGCAATTTGAACGTTTTTCGGGCTTTCTGGTGGCATTGCAACTAACTCTCCAGCCACCAGCTCGTATTGGGTGTCGGTGCCATCGTCGTAATTCAAGTACTCCTCAAGGGTCAGTTTTTTAGAAGTTGTGGTCATAATGATGGGGAGTAGCGTACTGAGATTATACCAAACTTAAACCTTGCTTGAATTTAACTTGATGGGTTAAAAGTTTGTACGAGCCTCTTTGTGCGCCCTGAATTAGAACAGAATCACTAACCTGCTTGTCACCGTTAGACAGTTTTGTCCTGATCAGAACCAACCCCTAACCCTAACTTTGTAATGTTAGCCCAAGTGCATAAATTTTTAACTGCTTCTGTTCATGAAACATCTTCTGAGTATGAGAAACACACCAAAAAATTGCTTTTTTTCTGGTTAAGTCTGAGTCTGGTATTTGCAGGATTATATGGTGTTTTAGGACTACAAAAAGCCTTTAGCAGCGAGTACGTAGCTCAGGATGATGCACGAGAATACGTATTTTGGATGCAGCGGTTTGTTGATCCAGAGTTAATGCCTCATGATTTGATTGCAGATTATTTCAAATCGATTACGCCATTAGGATTTTCTACTGTTTACAAATTAATGGCTAGTCTAGGCATTCATCCTTTATTGTTGAGTAAAATCTTGCCCATTGTGCTGGGCTTAATTGTCACTATCTATTGTTTTTGGCTGTGTCTCGAAATTCTTCCAGTGCCGATTGTTGGATTTATTGCTACTTTACTGCTAAATCAGAGTCTTTGGTTTAAGAGTGACTTGGTTTCTGCTACACCTAAGTCTTTTATATATCCATTGTTGTTAGCATTTTTCTACTATCTCTTGCGAGAATCTTGGTTAATTATTTGTTTAATAATTGTACTTGAAGGACTTTTTTATCCTCCACTATTATTGATTTCTTTAGGACTCTTGTTTATTCGATCGCGCAATAATTATGTTTGGCTAATAGTGATGCTGGGATTAGGATTTCTAGTCATGTTACCCTATGCGATCGCCTCACAGAAATTTGGACCAGTTGTCAGTGCGTCCCAAGCCTGGAAAATGCCAGAATTCTGGGCACAAGGACGACATCCTTTTTTTGACAATAATTTCTGGCGATTTTGGTTCATTGGACAACATAGTGGTATACTACCACCGTTAATGCCTCCCCTAATTTGGATGGGGTTGTTCTTACCAGTGATAGTGCGATATCCATCCCGCTTCCCCTTGATCAATCTGATCAATACTCAAGTCAAAATATTGCCGCAAATTATCATAGTGTCCTTAACGCTGTTTTTTGCTGCCCATGCCTTGATTTTAAAGCTATTTTTCCCCACCCGTTACACGGTTCATACTCTGCGAATTGTCATGGCTGTTGCTGCTGCTATCACTTTAACTGTCATGTTGGATGGGTTTCTCCGTGTTGTAAAGGAACAAAGACGTAAGTGGCAGTTAGTATTAACACTGACTTTAGCCGCTACACTTGTTTTCTATCCTCATTTGTCGGGACGCTTCCCAACAACCGACTATCGGCACTCTGAGGAATCAGTATTGTATAAATTCCTGCAAAAGCAACCTAAAGATACTGTTATTGCAACTTTGGCTGACGAGGCTGATAATATACCGACTTTTGGCCAAAGATCTATTTTAGTAGGTAGAGAATATGCACTTCCTTTCCATCTCGGCTACTACTCCCAAATCCGCCAACGTACCAGCGATTTGATTTATGCTCAGTACAGTCAGAATTTAGCAACGGCGAAACAACTTATTCAAAAGTACAAAGTTAATTTCTGGCTGCTGGAACGCACAGCTTTTGAGGCTCAGTATCTGAGCAAAAAAACCTGGCTCAAAAGTTTTCAACCTGCTTTTACACAAGCTCTAAGCAACTTGGAACAATCTACTACTCCAGCTTTAGCAAGATTAATCAAAGACTGTTCAGTTTTAGAAACCCAGAATTTTAGTTTGTTAAAAGCAGATTGCATCGTAAATACTAAGATATTGGCAAGCACCAGTTAACCTCTAAGAGGGTGTTTGAAAAGTGATTAGCTATGATTTTCATCACATTATTACCCCCCTTAATCCCCCCTTGTAATACCAATTCTAGAAAAGAATCAAACAGATTGGGTAGGTTGGGTTGAACGAAGTGAAACCCAACAAAGACAAGGCTTCGAGGTGTTGGGTTGAGGAACGAAACCCAACCTACATTTATATCAAATTTTTCGTGAATTGGTATAAAGGGGGGAAACAAGGAAAATCTAGTTCCCTCCCCTTTATAAGGGGAGGGTTAGGGTGGGGTAAAAAATGTTTGATACATCAATCATGACTTTTCAAACATCCTCTAACGATTGATGCGATATGGCAAGACACAGGAAAATCCTATTACCAATATCATGGCTAGGTTAATTTCATTTTGTGCTTGGGTGACTCTATTATGGCAAGCGGCTAGTTAAATCTTGAACGTCTCCACAGGTTTTACAGTATGGTAAATTTTTGTAAGTAAGATTATGGCAATTTTGACATTCAATGTATTGATAATAACCGCAATAGGGACAATAAGCGTCGTTATGGCGAATTTTTTTTGCACACTTGCTACAACGGGATTTTTGGACTCTGCTAACTGCTTGAAGTTTAGGATTGAAGATAACTTTTTGGCAAACCTTGATAATTCCAAAACCAATTACTGGAATTAGCAGGATATAAATATAACTGATGAGAAAAAGTAATCCATTTAAAAGTTTGCCAATAATTTCGACAAGAAACTGAAATATTGCACCAACTTGAAGAAATTCAAAGATTTTAAAGATTAACGGGATAAAAAGAATAACTAGCAAATGCCAACTCATCAGTAAGATAAGTCCATATCCCTTTCGTTGAGCGAGTTTATAGACTAATAAAGCGACGACAATTAGCGGTAAAAGAAAAAGAGCCTGAAAACCAAATTGAATACTTGGATACCAAAAGGATGCTCGTTGATAATCTTGCTTAACTTTACTAAATTTCTCCTCATTTTTTAGAAAAGCTATAAAGTTAGTACTTTCTGGTTTAGCAACTAATCCATTTTTGAGATTATCAATTTCCTTTTCAAGGGTTGTAATTGTACGATTATTTTCGTCTAACTCTTGTTTTGCTTTTTCAGCCCCAACTTCATTAATTGATTGTTCACGGGTTTGACCTGCGATTTTTTCTAAAAGAGTCGAGTCATATTGACTGCGAATATTACTATTCTCTTTTTTAAGAGTACTGATTTGTGTTTGCTTCTGGTCAATAGATTTTACAGTTTGCCGATTTTCGGAATTGTTAATTTTATCTTTGTATTCGGCATAGTTCAAACATGTTGGTGAAACTTTCCCTAAATGTTTTTCTGCAGCTTGTTGATATGTTTGCTTTTGACTAATCTGATTGTCTCTCTCATATGGTAAGGAAATCTTAATAATTTGATAGTCTTTATCTTTCGTGGTTTCTGTTTTGTAGTTTTGCCAGTCAGCATAACACGGATAAGCCTCTGAAGGGCTGAGATACCATCTACTAATATCATCTAGTCCAGTAAAAACATTGATTAAGATAAAAATGTCAATCAAAATAATGACAATCAAACTCACTTTATTTAATGGTTCGTTGTTAATTGTCCTTGAGCTATTAAAAAATTGACTAAATAGACGGCGTATATTAGTGAGCATATTGTCGTTTTACAAAAGAATAGATGTGCTCCTTCACTGTTGTTTTCAGGGTGATCTACCTGCCGTAGTAAAAGCGCGATCGCTCTATTATCTGTAATAGCACATCTTTTCCAATGACCCCGATACAAAACTTAAGACTCCAAATATTTGGGATTGATTCTTATAAGGATGTAATACCAATTCAAAAAATGATTGATACAAATGTAGGTTGGGTTGAGGAACGTAGACGCCAAAGGCGGCTTCCCGCAGGGTAACCCAACACATCAAATCCTTGTCTTTGTTGGGTTTCACTCCGTACCCCTACGGGGAAGCAAGCTACAACCCAACCTACAGAGTCTTAATGTTTACTTTATAAATTATCTCTTACTCTAAGTCATTTTAAATCCGCCAACTTGAAGTTATTACCAATGTTATGGAATAGGAACGAAATCATAGTTGCTCTTATTGCCCAGTTTACCTTCTGTGCGCTCAACTATCACTAAGTGGCTTTTTTGAGAACTTTCGCCGCTATTAAACTGAATCTTACCACTTGCTCCGTCAGCACTAAAATCTTTTGCTTGCAAGGTTTCAGCTATACCCTCACGAGTGTTTTTTCTGTGCAAAGCAGCGATTAACGCTTTTGTTGCATCATAAGACGTGGCTGTTCGCCAGCTTACCAATCCTCCCCAGAGATGCTGAGATGAAGCAGTAAATTTTGAACCAGATTTATGAGCAGTTTTCCAATCCCAAGGAACCGCAACAATCATTCTATTAGCACTTTCTCCACCAAGTTCTAAGGTGACAGGCGAGTATAAACTATCCCCACCTAAAACTAACATACGCCGTTTTTTTGCGTTTTCATTTAAAACTTCCAAAGCTGGATTCAATTTTTCCGAATCAGGTAATAGTAGCATAATTTCTGCGCCAGCTTTAATTGAATCACCAATACTTTTCTGAGCATTAAAATCTCTCAAAGAAAAATCAAATTTACTCACTATATACTGGGATTTTATTGTTCGTTCAATTTCTGATTTCAAAGAACTACTATAGTCATTTTTAGAGTTATAGAAAATGGTGATGTTTCTGGTATCTAGTTGACGCTTCTGCATATAGTCATTTAAGGCTTCTGCAGTTTGTTGATTGCTGGGAACAGTGCGGAAAAGATACTTACCAAATCCAGACACATATCTTAGATTGACTGAAGTGCTAACTGGAAAAATTGCTACTAGTCTTTTATCACTATAAACTTTGCTTGTTACTTTAGCGACATCGCTAGTAAAGTTTCCAACAACACCTAGTACATTGGGCATTTCTGTTAATGCGATCGCAACTTTTTGAGCAACGCTAGGATCATTTTCATCATCAGCGATTAATACTCGCAGCTTTACACCCTTTATACCACCTGCTAGGTTAATTTCATTTTGTGCTAGGGCAACTCCTCGCAAAATTTCTAATGAACCATTAACATTGCTACCTAGAGGAACTGAAACAGCGATCGTATAAGATTTGTGATCACCAATTTCCGCATTATTTTTATAAATTAATGCTTCTGGATCGTTAGGATTTTGCTTTAAATAATTTTGAAAATCTGTCGCAGCTTCAGTAAATTTACCATCAATAAACGCATCTACTCCAGCAATTTTTGCGCGATAAGGTCGATTTTGTACAAGGATTTTTTCCCCAAAGCTGATTCTCAACTTTGGCAAAGTATTGTCGCAGATATTTTTTATTGATGTGTCATTATTAGGATAATTTTTTATCAGGTAACAACCCCTTGCGAATGCGTTGTCGAAATTCAATAGTTCCGTCTCCCAAAGCAGCGCAGTATTATCAGCACTTGCTGAAGCTAGTGTTTTGCCATCATCACTAAAGCTAACGCTATAAACCTGCTGCGAGTGTCCTTTGAGAGTAGTGATTTCTTCGCCTTTCGTTGTATTCCAGATTTTAATAGTTTTGTCATCACTTCCTGATGCTAAAATATCTGAATTAGGACGAAAACTCACACTATTAATACTTCCAATATGTCCTTTTAGTGTGTTAAGTAGCTTACCGTCAGGAATGCTCCAGAGTTTAATAGTTGTGTTGTTACTTCCTGAAGCTAAAATTTTACCGTCAGAACTAAAACTGAGACTATTAACTCCTCCCATCGATGCTGAAAGTGTCTTAATAACTCGACGCTGCTCTACATCCCAAAGTGTGATAGTACTTATACTCCCTGAAGCTATCGTCTTACCGTCTGGACTAAAGCTGATGCTGAGAACTTTATTTTTTTGCTCTGGCAATGTTGCAATTAAATGACCTTGTCTATCCCAAAGCTTGATAAATTTGTCATCACTTCCTGAAGCGAATATCATACCATCTGGACTAAAGCTCAAGCCACCAACCCTGTCGAGATGTTTTGTTAGCGTTGTCAGTTTTACCCCATTCGCTGGATCCCAAAGTATTATATTTCCATTAATATCACCTGATGCTAGTATATGACCATCTGGACTAAAGGTGGTGGTAGTAATCTCACTTTCATGACCAACGAGTGTCCTTAGTTCTTTCCCATCGAACTTTCTCCAGAGTTTAATATCGTGTTCACTACCTCCAGTAGCCACAGTCTTACCATCATGGCTGATACTAATAGTAAATAGTGTTTGACTATGCCCTGTAAGAGGAATAACGTCATCACCATCAGTGCGCCAGAGTTTGATATCAGCGTCAATACCTCCTGAAGCTAGAAGCTTACCATCCGGGCTAATATTAACGGTACGAATAGGATTACTATATGTCAAAGTTTTTAGATCTTTGCCATCTTTGACACTCCAGAATTTGATGGTGTTGTCTTTGCTCGCAGAAATCAAAGTTTTTCCATCAGCGCTAAAGGCTATGCTATAAACATCAGATTTATGTCCATGAAGGGTTGTAATTTGTTTACCTTTTTGAACATTCCAGAGTATAATGGTGTTGTCAGCACTTGCAGAAGCTAATATATTACTGTCTGGACTAAAGCTGACGCTATAAACGAGAGCGCGATGCCCCGGTAATATTCTGAGTAGCTTACCATTTTGATCCCAAATCCACACTTTTTTATCTTCACTACCTGCCGCAATTAACTTACCATCAGGGCTAAAGCTAACTCCATTAAAGTTGAAAGAAGTACTCTGATGATTGTTACCTTTTTTTCCAGCTTCAGGAGTTTCTTGTAGAAGTTCAACGGTCTTAAGTAACTTTAACTTACTATCATTCACACTCCAGAGTTTAACAGTTCCATCCCAACTAGCTGAAGCTAGTATCTTCCCATCCGGACTAAAACTCACACTATAAATCTCTGCTGTATGCTCATTGCTTTTATTATCAAGTACTTTGCCGTTAATACTCCAGAGTTTGATAGTTCTGTCATAACTAGCTGAAGCTAGGATTTGTCCATTTGGACTAAAACTTACACTATTAACTATATTTTTATGCCCTTTAAGAGTATTGAGCAAATTGCCTTTTAAATCCCAAAGTTTAATTGTTTCGTCAACACTTGCTGAAGCAATGATCTGTCCATTAGGGCTAAACTTGATGTTCCTGATCGTAGCGTTATGTGCTAACCAATCGTTGTGTTCTCGTAACCAGTAAACTGTTTGATCGAGAGCAGTCATTGTCTGTGACTTGATATTAGTTTCTATTCCTATTGGTAATTCTAGTTGTTTAGCCGCATTCAAACTTTTGACTAATGCTTCTAACTGCTGGCTGGAGTTAAAAGACACTTCGCTAGAAGCTAGGAATTTTTCTATCTGTTCAATTTGAGTTTGACGCCACTGAATAAAAGCAATAGCTGATATGAGAAAAAACAGACCAAAAAGCAAACTGTCTCTCAGTCGTTTGTTGTTTTTTCGTTTTTGTAAACTAAGCCGCACAAATTGTGATTCTAGCTGATTGAACCAATTATCTGATGAGTAAAGTATTTTTTTTAGAACTTCCAAATATGGGTTTGTATCCCATAAAAACTTTGTTTGATCGTATCTTTTTCGAAAATATTTTAACCAATTATAAGGATTAGTATTCCAATGAAAATCACCGGGTTTGTGACTATCCCACTCCTGTGCAGCAGCGGTTAACCTCTGTTGTATAGTAATGACATTTTCTACTAAATTCTGCTGTTTAGGTTGTAACCACTCGCGCAGATGACTCCATCCACGTACCAAAGCATCATGAGCTGGTTCAACATATTCATGTCCGTTCTCATCTTGTCCTTTTACCAGTAACCGCGCTGCTGTAAACTCTTGTATTACGTCATCGACTTTTTCTTTAACTGGCTTTGGATATTCGAGTTCCTTCATAAAAACTCGTCTGCGAGCTAAATCACCACTACTTTCCGCCACCATCCTTAACATTACATGTTTAATGATTTTGCTATATTCTGGGTTTTTATTCACTAACTTATGGTATATTTCATCAGCTCTTTTGGTAAGGCTACCAGTGACTTTACCCAATTCTTCATAATCCCTGTGTGTAATAATCCGGTTGTATTCTGGATATTCTTGAACATTCTTAAAAAATTTGCGGTAGAGTTCACTAAGAGTGAAAGAAAGTAATGATAAACCGCCAGGCATATTTATCACGTCATCAATCAACTTGTCTACTAAAAGACTTTCTGATTCTTGTGTTTGTCCCTCAAAAAATAAGGCTATCTTTTCAGCCGGTTCCGCAATTGCTTCTCGTAATTCTTCACGAGTCATTTGTGACACTTGAAGCCGCCCTCTTGCCAAATAGACTTGAGCTTTTTCTTTAAATTCAGATTGAAGTAGCGAACGCAATACAGGTTCGTAGTCTGAGCGTAGTGTAACAACAATACGTAACTGTTGAGGGTATTCGACTATTGCCTTAGCTAACTGTTGTAAAAACCGCTTTTGCTCTTTTTCAGAATGACACAGAGTGACTAATTCTTCAAATTGATCAATGAATAATAGTAATTTTCTGTTAAGATTTCTTAAAGTCCAATTACCAACTATATCAGCAAAATAAGAGGAGTCTTCGTTAAGCTTATTTACCAAAATCTCAGTTTTACTGCCTTGAAAATTTGAAACCTCAAGCTTATGAAGTTCTCGTGCTAAAGCAGTTATAGGAGAATCCCCAGGGCGAACAGGATCTAAAATTTGAAATTCAGGTTCTTCTAATTTAGGTATAAGTCCTGCTTTCACTAAGCTAGATTTTCCTGAGCCAGAAGTTCCTAAAACAACAGTCAGTGGTTCCTTATTAACCTTCTCCTCTAGTTTTTCAATTAACCTTTTTCTCCCAAAAAATTTATCTTGATCTTCTTTTTCAAAAGATAGCAATCCTTTGTAGGGATATCTTGGATCTTTTTCATCAGGTAGCGGAGCTTTTCTTAACGATCTATCTGCATCAAATTCTGGTGTAAAAAATAAATATTTACCAAAATCATGTTTTTTAAGTTGACAATATCCAGGAGTTTGTCCGGTGTTCAAATCTAGAAATTTATCTTCTATATATTGAACAATCTCAGTAGTTGTAATAACACTATCTTTGTTAGTATCTGCGTTTTTTTCATTTGCTGGATCTAGAGCTTCAAGTAGTGCTTTTGCAAAGGGAGAGTGTTGACCGTCTTCTCCCCTGTCCCCAAAGCCGTACAAGACATCTGCGGCTGTTTCGTTATATGCAGACGAGGTAATAACTTCTTGTGCGCAACCAGTAATATAACGTTTATAGCGTTCTAAGTACATTTGTTCTTGCGATAGTTCTGCTTGTCTAACGACCCAACGGAAGCTCCCAGCAAAGCAGCAATCTAAGATAATTAACAAATGACGGCTTTCTAGTTTCACTAGACTATTATGCAGTCGTCGCATTGGTAACAACCTACTGTTGTCACCTCTCATAGCATCTTGGGGATAGATAAAGCCTTGAGGTCCATCATCTTTTTCATCCCCTTTAATAGCAATACCATGCCCAGCAAAGTAAAATAAAACACGGTCATTAGGTTCTACTTTTTTGCTACCATCAGACAAGGGGATAATTTGGTTTTCAAAATTTGTTAATAATTCATTAAGCGTTTTACTTGTAGCCTGTTCATCTAAAATAGGTAAAACGTCATAGTTATATATATCTCTCAAAACTTTTATGAGTTTATTAGCGTCATTTGTAGCAGTTTTTAATTGCCAACTAGGTTCGGCATATTTGCTGATACCAATAACGATTGCGTAACTGTTTTTGAATTCAGGCATAAAATGTGTACCTGCTTTTGGTAAAATACTGCAATTTTAAATGTCTATATATATGGGGCATAGGGCAGATAAACAGTTATCAGTTATCAGTTATCAGTTATCAGTTATGTGTTCATCTTTGGGTTTAAGTCTGCCACCATACCCCTTGATCACTGATCACTGAAAACTCCTCACTGCGCCCCTGCTCCTCTGCTCCCTTTCAATAGCTCTAAACCCTAGCACAAGATGCGTTATGAGCTTGATCAATGGCGTCGGCGACATTGTCTTGTCGTGTAAGGGTAAGAGAGACTTGTTTTGTCATCCAATTATCGTTACTTGTGTCTGTATTATCTTCAGAACTAGTAGTTTCGCGATTATAGATATTATGCATTAAGTGATTTAAGGAACCTTTTAATCCTCCTGAAGAACGACTTTTGGGTGGTGGCGAATCAAGTCCTGGTTGCTGTAGCAACCCAGCATCAAACTCTGAAGTGCTGACAATTAACTTGAAAATTTCTTGGTATTCAGTAATGCCGCGTGATAAAAAACTTTTTGGAATTACATAACTCAATTTTCGACTTGTCAAGATTGCGCCTGGTTGTGATTTTTTTGGTAAGAATAAACTAGTTGTTTCCTCGAAGAAAGGAGGAATGCAAACTTCGTAATCTCCAGCTAGTTCTACTACCTGAAAGTAGAGGTCTTTTTGGCTATTATTTGTGATTTTGATCTGTATGGTTGGTGCTGTCCACTTACCATTATTATAAGTGTACTCAGCACGCATTTCGGAAGTTGTTTGTTTTGAGGAAATTGTTTTCTCTGCTGAACAGATGATTACTTCCATCTCCACATCATTTAGTTTAATTTGGCTTGTGAGTGGAGTGTTCAAGTCGAGAATATTCTGCCAACGTGCAATGTGTTCTAATCGTTGAATGACTTGATGTGCAAACTCTGGTGTGTAATCGTCTCTAGCTAGAGATGGTATTTCTGGAACCGGTGTCACTAACGGACTTTTATCTGAAGCTTTTTTAATCCAGTATTGATTTTTTTCAGCTTCTATGTAGTAGTTGGCGTCTGAAACTTGTGCTACTTCTCGAACAAATAACGAATTTTGATTATTGTAACCACATGTTGACAGTTCTTGCCGAGCAAGTTCTACACCTATAGGGTCACCTTGAAAACAAACTTTTAGCTGTGGTAATGGTAAGCTGATAATAACTGCAAAGTAAGCTTTTTCAGTTGATAAATGAGTTTTATCACCGATAATTTCTACTTTGCTTAATTCTGGCAGCACTTGCGTTACCCTAGCTCGACAAATAGCATTCGAGAATTCGCGCAGTTGTTCGGGTGAGCTGTTGTCTGGGAATATTGCTAACAAAGCCTCTTCA
>NZ_JAAKGC010000175.1 GCF_017591665.1 Aetokthonos hydrillicola CCALA 1050
TGGAACACTCTCTAAAATGGAACCTTGCAGCTTTCTTTTTCTTACCATCAGAGTATCAGATGGGTATGGTCACCGGTGCTATAGCACTGGCTTTGATGACACCGGCAGCATTGACAAGTTTTGATGCTTTACAAAAATCTTTGGGTAAACGTTGGAGACAAATTCATTTATTAACCGTACCAGCTTTACTCTTTGCAGCGATCCACACAGCTGTCATTGGTCCTCATTATTTAGGTTCTTTACAATTTACCTGGGAGAATCAATTAGCAGTTCTCCTCTTAGGAAGCATCACGCTAGGAGTATTGCTGGCACGTTGGCTTTTTAAGTAAAGATGCACGTCTTTATGAAAACCTATTGATGGCGTTTTTTATGCCACTCCCACGCATGAGCGATAATCTCTTTAAGGGATGGATATCGCGGTTCCCAACCTAAAACTTTTCTAGCTTTCTCGCTACTACCAATAAGAGATGGGGGATCACCAGGACGGCGATCGCGCTCTAATACTTTAATCTCCTTTCCAGTAACAGCGGTGGTTGCTTCAATAACTTCTCTAACTGAGAAGCCGTTACCGTTTCCTAAATTGAATGTTTCGCTGACACCACCTTTTAATAAATATTCCAGCCCTAAAATATGAGCATCTGCTAAATCACTAACGTGGATATAATCGCGAATA
Source organism: Aetokthonos hydrillicola CCALA 1050 (assembly GCF_017591665.1). GTDB lineage: Bacteria > Cyanobacteriota > Cyanobacteriia > Cyanobacteriales > Nostocaceae > Aetokthonos > Aetokthonos hydrillicola. The sequence continues at coordinate 674 of NZ_JAAKGC010000175.1, forward strand.
CAAGTGCCATCAGGGGTAGGGTAGTCAGTACCAAAAATTGAGATAGATTCCCGCTTACCTAACGCTGCAAATAACACCAAGGGGATCAAATGAGTTTCTGGGTTATGATCTTCACCTAGATCAGCTTTTGGGTGAGCACCAGCAGCGTTAAAATAACGGAAACAAACCGATCTGAAATCGTAAGCGACACTAAAGTCAGACAGAATCCGTTCTACCATGAGTTTAGTCGCACCGTAGGGATTAATAGGATTTTGGGGGTGATTTTCTGTAAGGGGAATAAATTGTGGAATACCGTACGTAGCACAAGTAGAAGAAAATACAAATTTCTTAACAGAAGCTGCTAGCATTGCCTCTAACAATGTCAAAGTGCCTACAACATTGTTACGGTAGTACTTAGCAGGGTCAGTTACCGATTCGCCCACGTACGCATAAGCCGAAAAGTGCATAACTGCTTCAATATTGTGGGTATTGAACAGGTTATCCAACAAAGGGCGATCGCCTGTATCCCCGACTATAAGTTCTACTTGTAAAACCTCTTCCACTAAATCACGATGCCCATAAACTAGATTATCGAGTACTACCACGTCATAACCAGCCTGCTTAAGAGCAAGCACCGCATGAGAGCCAATATACCCGGCTCCTCCAGTTACCAAAATGGAAGGTTTTCCAAGCATTTATTTTTCCTTAGTGAATGGACAAACTACTCACCTAATGTAATTACTGATCTAAAAAAAGACAAATAGTAGACCCAGTTGAAAGAATTTGCTCTAAAATCACTACGACGGTAGTCTTTATGTTTAGGGTGTGAGTTATTTGAGGTCTAGTAACAGTGCGATTACAATTTGACGCTACAATAGCCCCACAGTCCAAAACCTGTAGGCTAACCACTCAATTAAAATTTAGAGAGTTAATCTATGACATTTGTACTGCTGAGTCGAGTACTACTGTGGTTGCTTCTTGGCGCTATCATATTCGCCTTGTTCCAGAAATTTCCTTATGGAAGTTTCTTAGGGCGATTTCTCTTAATAATTCTGATAATCATCGTAGTCCTAACTTTCCTCAACCCTAGAGAACCTGTTGTGGGCGAGTTGTGGAGAGTAGTGTCGTTTCCCCTCAAACCTCTTGGAGCATCTATTTTGCTGTTAGTTTTTGCTGCTCAAAGGATAAAGGGTGGAGGTGTCGATAAACCGGGAGGATTCTTAATCAGCTGGGCGCTGATTATTTTACTGTTAGCAAGTACACCAGCTTTTGGTTATTTACTGACTCGGACACCGGTAGCACTAGCACCCTCACCCGAGGTACTTGTAGCATGGAATCAACAGACCACTGCACCGCGATCGGATGTAGTTGGCAGCGGTATACTCTCTTCTAGAAATATGGATCAAGCAACTATTGCTTATAGCTCTACGGACATAAAACCCAAACCCTACTTATTGGAAGGACCTAGTCCCAGAGACATCCCTCGTAGAGGGTTACGACTGGAAGATTTTGTACCCAATGCACAAACACTGGCACTAACAACATCTGTCTGGGACAGTTATCTTACCCGAATTTACGTTTTCTTACGTAGTGGACGATAATTTTTATGACTCTGGTATAGGGCATTGGGCATGGGGAATTGGGTATTAAGGACTAAGTATTTACTCACTCCCCTGCTCCCTGCACCGCTGCCTCCCTGCTCCTCCGCTCCTCCTACTCCCCCAATGGCAAAACCACGACGGCTGATTAAACTGCTTTCTTATCTACGCCCTCATTGGCGAGAAGCCTTTCTAGGGATTCTTGCTTTGTTGATCGTGAATGGACTGGGTGCTTGGATACCTTTATTGATTCGCGATTGCATTGACAAACTCTCAGCAAATTTCCGGTTGAACCAAGTCATAAATTATGTGGTGCTGATTTTCTTGCTAAGTTCGTCAATGTGGCTAATTCGTATGGCTTCTCGCCTCTGGTTATTTGGTGTCGGTCGCCAGGTAGAATTTGACTTAAAACAAAAGATTTTTGAACACTTACTCAAACTGGAGCCCTCTTACTTTAACACCAATACTGGGGGCGATTTAATCAGTCGTGCTACTAATGATGTAGATAATATTCGTAGGTTATTAGGTTTTGCAGTACTAAGTTTGGCAAATATTGTATTTGCTTATGCTATAACGCTACCATTTATGCTGTCGATTAATGTGCAAATCACATTAGCCGCACTAGTAGTGTATCCTTTGATGATATTTCTTGTACAACTGTTTAGCAATCGGCTACGACACGAACAGTCAGTAGTACAAGAAAGTCTTTCTGACATCAGTGAACTGATCCAAGAGGATATTAGCGGCATAGCATTAATCAAAATCTATGCCCAAGAGCAAAATGAGCGTCGTGCCTTTGCTAAGAAAAATAAGCAGTTGCTACAAGCTAATCTACAACTTGCGAAAAGCCGGAATACTCTATTTCCCCTAATTAGTGGACTAGCTAGCGTTAGCTCTTTGGTAATTATCTGGCTGGGGGCATCACGTGTTACATCAGGAAGCCTTGCTGTAGGTGACTTTATTGCACTGCTAATTTACATTGAAAGGTTGATTTTTCCCACCACTTTACTAGGATTTACAATTACCACTTATCAACGGGGTGAAGTTAGTATTGATAGGCTTGAGGCGATTCTTTCTGCTAAACCCAAAATTCAAGATGGAACTGATGCCATTCACCTCCAACAAGATAAAGTGAAAGGCGAACTGACAGCTAAAAATTTCAGCTACACATATCCAGGCTCTAATAAACCAGCTTTGGACAACATTAACTTTACTATTGTGCCTGGAGAAATTGTAGCAATTGTGGGACCTATTGGTTCTGGAAAATCAACTTTAGCGAATGCTTTGCCAAGATTACTGGATATTGGGCAAGGTCAGTTATTTTTGGATGGAGTGGACATTACAAAACTAGCCTTGGCCGATTTACGATCTGCGATCGCTTACGTTCCCCAAGATAGCTTTCTTTTCAGCACCACGATCAAAAATAACATTCGCTACGAAGATCCGATAAGTGAACAACAGGAGGTAGAATCCGTTGCTAAAGTGGCACAAATCCACGATGAAATACTTTATTTTCCTCAACAATATGAAACAATAGTTGGTGAACGAGGCATTACCCTTTCCGGGGGTCAGCGACAGCGTACGGCCTTGGCTAGGGCATTGCTAGTTGATGCGCCAATATTAGTCTTAGATGACGCTCTTTCAAGTGTAGATAATCAAACAGCTACAGCGATTTTGAAAAGCCTCTCCCGAGGAAGTTATGAGTTGATGGACAGCACTACATTTGCAAATGCCTTCTCAAAGCCATCTTTCGAGTTTGTTCCTTCTCGTAGAGAACGCAAAACTATTATTTTCATAACCCACCAATTATCTGCTGCATCTGCTGCTGATCGAATCTTTGTCGTTGACAATGGTCAAATTGTGCAAGCAGGAACCCAGATAGAACTACTGCAACAACCAGGTCTTTACCGCAATCTATGGAATCAGCATCAAGTTGAAGAATTATTACAATAGTTGATTTTTGGCAGAGAAAAAAATAAACTTTATCTGAATATTAATCATAATCAGGGATCCGGGTTATAATGAGATGTCTGAGCCTGATTCGCTTTGGGAGCATATCCGGCTCAGAGTAATAGTTATGTGTAAGTTAAATTTCTTTATGTTTTTGAATATATTTCGAGATTATAATACTCGAAGGTAATCAAAAAGCTCCTACACGAGCAAAAATGATAAGAACTGTTCGAAGAATTAGAAGTACATCGTACATTGGATACCATTGCTTTTGATATCTCATGTCCAAATCAACGATTTGCTCGAAATCCTTAACGTGAGAACGACCGTTAACTTGCCATTCACCTGTCAAACCTGGTTTTACATTTAAACGTTGCCAGTGACGTTTATCGTAATGCATCACTTCGTCAGCTGTAGGTGGACGTGTACCTACTAGACTCATTTCGCCTACCAGGACGTTAAAAAACTGCGGAAGTTCATCCAAGCTAGTACTGCGTAAAAAACGCCCTACTCTTGTGACACGGAAATCATTTTTATTTTTAAAAATTAATCCATTAGCTTCGTTACTCACTAAGGATTTTAACTGCTCGGCATTAGGAACCATTGAGCGGAATTTCCTAATCTGAAATTTCCGCCCTTGCAGTCCGTAGCGTTCTTGTGTGAAAAAAATCGGGCCAGGACTATCAATTTTAATGGCGATCGCTATTGGTATAAACAAAACTGCCATTATCGATAGCCCTACTAAGCTACCGACAATATCCAAGCAACGTTTAAACTTAGAATTTACTGAAGGATGAAGGGTAAATTGTAATTCCCAAGGGTTAGAAATTGAACCTTCAACAACGGTTGTGTATGGTATTTGGTACATTGTCAAGCCGAATGTTGAGCTAAAAACGTATAATTACTTAACTTAATCCAACTATATACTTAGATTTCTGCAAGAGCATCTGTTTTAACAGTACTTTCACTGAATCTTCATCAATATTCTTGAATTCATGTTTTTTTTATAAACTTCAGATAAAGGACATTATGTATAAAACTTCTATTTGCTGCTTGGGACGCAATAAAAGCGAAAAGAGTTATTGTTAGTTTCTTTACTTGCAATTTGCAATGCTGTGCGCACTCTTTAGAGCAACTGCTTACAATAGCCTCACCTTTTCCCACGAGCCATTTTGGAATACCTTACTTTTCCAAAACCAGACACTCTTGCTAAGAATTTGTATATTCCTGATGATGGATGAATTTTTCTGAAAAATATGCTCCTCAATAACTATGGTATTAATAACTAACTATCAGGTTACTTGTATAAGCTTACAAAATAAACTGTTATCTGATTGCTATATAAACATACAAGGCCATGCTTCAGAGACTATTTTTACCACTAAATGAATCGTTTGACACCATTCAAGTAGCTGATATGAAAGCCTGGTTACAGCTTGATTACAACTATGGCAATATGATGAGTTAAACAAAAGCTTAAGACTTCTGTCTTTGGACTCAATTGTTCTGTTAATTTGAAATTACACAGACAGCATTTACCTTGATGCACCAAACTCGAAGGAGGAACCTTTTAAAATCAAAACTCCTTTAGTAAGCTGGTATTGTAAAGATTCAACTTACATTTGTGTTTTGACAGTGGCTGTGAGCTACTGCGTGTATCCATCGATTTTAAAACAACAGCAAATTTACTGTAATGCTATGTCAAAATTGAGGTACTAAAGAAATGATTGTAGCAGGAATCGAGGTTAAAATCAGTCGCTTAGAATCAATTGTTGAGCAAATTGGGGAAGCAGTACTTGCTACTACTGAGACAATTGAGCGTCTTGCAGAAAGAGTCGATACTCTAAGCGCTCAAGTTGAAGAACAGGGAAGGCAAGTACAACAACAAGGTCATCAGATTTTATCGCTATGTGATGCAGTACAAACTCTGACTAAAAAACAGGATGATTCTCTCGCTACACTCACTCAACTAACACATACCTTAGATCGAATAACAAAATTGGTTACAGGAACAGACGATTAACTGTTAACTTTGTTACAGCAATTTTGCCGGAAAAACATACATCAACGTCGCTGCCAGGCGTGCGATCACGCTTGGCATATTCCCCCACATAATAAAACTTATTACCCTCAATCCGGTAGCTGGTTGGCAAAGGTTTTGTACAAGGTTCACAAAACACGACTTCTGGACTTGGCTCTTCTGGCAGTAAATGTGGTAAGTTTACATTCCAAAAAGAACCTAACTCCAAAGGACGGTTGAGTAAATCAACTAGAATATCTTGAGTCAACCTAGCTGCTAAGTCCCAATCATAGTTTAGTTTGGCTTTGCGGTATTGGGAAACCGCAATTCCAGGAATGCCATGAATCGCAGCTTCTCGGACAGCTGCAACAGTACCAGAAATGTAACTATCAACTCCCATATTACCCCCAGCATTAATCCCAGAAATCACGAATTTCGCATTTTGGCAAATATGAGCTATCGCAATCCGTACACAATCGGCAGGAGTCCCGGCTATTGCATACTCATAATCAGAGCGACGATCAACCTCTATAGGACGATTTGTAGTCACTTGATGACCACAGCCAGATAAATGGTCCCTTGGTGCGGCGATAATGGCTTGTTTTCCATTTACAGCTTTCAGTAGAGCTTGAATACCAGGGGCATCTATCCCATCATCATTGGTTAGAAGTATAGTCATGGAAGAGCGTGTGGGAGTTTGAGCGAACACTGGGTATTATACGACAAGGGGCATGGGGCA
>NZ_JAAKGC010000176.1 GCF_017591665.1 Aetokthonos hydrillicola CCALA 1050
AGTCAAAGCATGGAGTAATTTCGATTCTGTTTGGCGGCGAGCCATCGATCCGATTAGATGATGCGAGCAAGGCCGAACGCGACCAAATCATTCTCGATCAGGTGGCCTATGCCCTGGGCGACCTCGGTCGTCATCCCGTAGAAATGGTGGTTCAACAGTGGGTAAATGAACATTGGTCGCAAGGTGGGGCCTGCTCCTATATGACGACTGGAACCCTCACAACGATCGGCGATCGCCTCTGGCAACCCTGTGGCCGGATTTATTGGGCTGGCACCCACTTATCGCGCGTCTGGCGAGGCTACATGGAAGGGGCTTGTGCGGCGGGCGAAGCAGCAGCGAATGCCGTGTTGGCCGCGTGGGCATGTAGCTAAATACTTGCCTAGTCTGGATTTGAGCTTTTCAGGACTAAACGTGAGTAATTCTCAGATTTCGCTTGACAAACATGAGCAGTCGTCATATTATAAAAACATGAGCAAAACTCAAACAATTTAACAAACACCTAATGGAGTCACCAATCATGCTTGAGAACCTTTTGAATACTGATGATTTGAACTTTTTATCTTACTTAGATTCGCTTGGGGACTTTGCATTATTCAGTACAGCCCTCCCGGCGATCGCGATTTACTTCCTGGTTACGGTTCCCTTCTTCCTAGTGTTCTGGGTGTGGTACAAAAAAGAATTTCAAGCCCGACGAATTCAGCAAAAGCAACGCAGTTATGAAAAACAATGGTGGAAAGAAATCCGCCAGTCTATTGTGTCTATTCTCATTTTCACAGTGATTGACGCGGGTGTTTACATCGCTCAACAGCATGGTCTGACCAGTATTTATCAGGACATCGGACAGTATGGAATTCCCTACCTGTTATTCAGTGTGGTGCTGATGATCTTTTTACAAGATACGTATTTCTACTGGGCACATCGGTTGATGCACTGGAAACCGCTTTACAAGTTTACGCACAAAGTTCACCACGATAGTATTGATGTCAGCCCGTTCACAGCCTATTCTTTCCATCCTGTTGAAACGATCGTCGAAGGCTTACCCAGTGCAATTTTCTCCTTCCTCTTGCCAGTGCATTTCTCGGCTTTGATTGGCTACCAAGCAGTATCACTGGTGTTGAATGTAATCGGTCATTTAGGCTATGAAATTATTCCTCAAAGCTGGACAACGCATTGGCTCTTGAAATGGAAAACGCCTTCGACTCACCACAACATGCATCACACCCATGTGAACGGTAACTACGGGCTATACTTCCGCTATTGGGATGTGTGGATGGGGACTGAGTTTAAGGAATATCCTCAGACACTGGAAGCCGTTTATGCTCGTATGAACGACAGCAAGCAAGAGTCTACTGCTGGTCAAGAATCTGTAAAGGCGGGAAGTGTATAGCGTTGCTGGGTCATGTACATGACTCGCCAAGATTGGTTGAAAGTTCCCCACCACTCATTCTCAACAATATTAATTTTCTGTTGAGTAAACTACCCACACTGGACAGTACAGTGTGGGCTTTTATTATTTCTGATTGTCTGTCACATAGCAGGGAATAGGAAATAGAGTACAAAGCCTTTTTCTATCAGTGTTCATTAGTGCGTAAAATGTTTTAATTTATACTTAAATCTAGCAAAAATAAATAAACGAGGATTACTCATATTTTGGCTTGACAAATATGAATAATGCTCATAATATAGAAATATGAGCTTAACTCACATAAATAGCCAACTTCAAGAACTCGGGGATCTATTGATTCTAAAGTTTGAATTGGTATGCAATATGATTCCTCTAATGTTGTAAAGGAGATGAAAGGATGAAGGAATTAATAGAGCAAGATAAGATTATTCAAAGCAATCAAAATAATTCCGAAAACATTTTGTCTTTGGCACGTTTGAGTGATTCTATTTTTGCCTTTGCAATGGCTTTAATGGTAATTGCCTTTGACTTACCAGAAGATGTTAAAGCAATGACGGATGGTGATATCAATGCATTTTTGTTTAGTCAGTTAAAGCCATTAGGAACTTATGCTATCACCTTTATTTTAGTTGCAACTTATTGGATTTCCCATTCCCGCCAGTTCAAATATCTGCGGAGAACTGATGGAACCCATCTGTGGATTTCTCTAGGGTACTTAATGGTGTTATTTTTAGTGCCTTTATCTAATGATTTAGTCATTACTTTTCCAGATAATTTTCTGGCCAAAGTTTGGTTTAGTTTAAATATTGCTGTAATTGGGTTTATTTCTTGGATAAATTGGTCTTATGCGACAGGCGATCGCAAATTAGTAGATAGTGACTTGGATGAGGCGACAATTCGCTCAATGAAAATCAAAGCTTTAATTGAACCGATATGTGCATTGATTTCCATTGGTGTGGCATATCTTAACCAAGAGTTATGGGACTATTTTTGGGTTTTGCTCTTCTTTGCCTATTCTCCGTTGGAACATTATTTAAATAAATCGAGTGAATTGTTGCGGTAAATCTATTGAATGCAAAATAGTAGAGTTTTTATCCTGTACTCAAAAAGTAGATGAATACCATCGGACAATTATGGAAAAACCACATTGGTATTTGAAGGTGCTTGGTGTTTCTCCAGATTTTCAGAAACCTTGGAATATCCAATTACCATCTCTGATTCAGCAGAGTTTCCAGAATTATTTTGCTGGACAAGCAACTTTGGCAATGATTGAAAGTACTGCACTCATAGCTTTATTCCTAGTGTTTCAAATCCCCTTCGGACTATTATTTGGTTTGGTGATTGGGATGGCCAGCTTTATACCTTTTGGTGGAACCGTTATAGTATCCCTAATTCTTCCCATACTTGCTATCCAAAATATTTGGTTAGCAGTTAAGTTATTAGTAATAGCGGTGTTGGTAGGACAGATTAACGAAACTATTGTTGTACCTCGTCTAATGGGTCAAATAACTGGTGTAAATCCTGCTGTCATCTTTATTTCTTTGTTGTGTGGTGCAAAATTAGGTGGGGTGTTAGGGATTCTGCTGGCTATACCCCTAACCAGCTTCTTGAAAAGATTTGCAGACTCCTTTCTTACCACCAGAGAGTTAAGGGTTGCTACACCATAGAAGATACTCAAGTATAAAACAAGTCAATTTTTTCTCCCCGAATGCTCATCTAGTAAGTAGCTAGATGAGAAGTGACTTTGCAGGTAACTTAAGCTGAAACGCTTCATTTCTGCTACCAGTCGCTGTCGAAACGGTTGCTCTTGACTGAGGGAAATTTTATTAAAAACCATTTGTTTAAAACGTAAATCAAAAAAACACGGTTTATTCTTATGGCATAAATGTTTTATGCAAGAGTTCTAAGCTTTGCTGGCAACTGGAAGTAAACCTCTTCCCGACTTGAAAGTTGCGGTGCAATGCACCTATGCGATTATCTTTGCTTATCCTTTGGAACTGTAGCAGAGGACGACTATTTTAGAATTCAGTAGCATTACGGTTGTAGGGCTAGCAAAGTAAGGATAAAGACCTAATTTTTCAAGAAATTTAGACGAAAAACGATAATTGAGAAACTTGACATCAGTAGTGATACTAGGTTAATTTAAATAAGCATAAATCAGTCTGCCTAATCTACGACTCACCCTAAAAAATTTGTTGCCTGGGGTTAGTCAAGAGCGGAGGAACCAAATTTGGGGCTTATTTCTAATATAAAGTGAAGACTAAAAGTTATGAAAAATTAACTTCAATGTCAAGGCTCACCGAGTTAGAGAAGAACATCTCTCAGTTCTAGCCCGTCAGCTAACTTCGTAGGCATTGAGAGGAGATTGAACGAGTAGCATGGCTGATAAAAAATGCCTTGCTCTTGTCAGTATCCTTGGCTGGTAACTTTGCGCTTCGTTGTGCCTGCTGTGGCTCGTCAAGCAAGGATAATAGTAACTTTCTGTCTGGCTAGTTAGGCAGGGTTATTTGCTGTACTCAAATACAATCAGTGTGTTAGGTTGTGGATATGAGAAAAGTAGAAATGAAACCATACTCGCTCGACTTACGTCTGAGGATAATTGATTCGTATGTAGAAGGTGGACTATCAAAACGTCAGCTAGCACAAAAATTTCCAGTAGCTATAAGCTTTATTGAAAAACTGCTCAAACGATATACAGAAACTGGAAGTATATCGCCTAAAGTTAGTAAACAACAAACTCCAACGAAGTTCAATCAATAGTAATCGAATCCTAGCTGGGTTTTTACTGTTCAGTGTTGTTACGTATGACTGTAACTTTCAAATCGTCGTGAGGCACGTGATGGTTATCATCCCACGGTGAAGAGTTTGGGGTTGTTACAGAAGTATCAGGAGATCCTTGTGGTACAGAAGCAAGTGCTCCTGATACTGGAACTTGAGGTTTACTACGACGACCTGCCACGAAAGCAACACTAGCAATAAAAGCCCCTCCTGCGGCTCCGACTAACCATAGCGGTACTGGTAAGTTTAGTGTTTTAGCTTCCGTCGCTTTCAAAGGAGCTTGCGTGTGTTCGTCTTCTTTTAGCTTGTTACCACCCCGCAAAGACTGAGCATAAAGTTGAGGGGCTCGCACAGTAACTACCATATCCCCCTCAAATAACCCGCTTTTGACCTCAACCATATCCCCAGAGGTTTGACCTAAGCTAACTTCAACTGGCTGGTAAGCATTGCCACTTTGCACATAAACAACTTTTTTCCCATTAGCGTCTACCACAGCTGCATTGGGAATTGCTAAGATTGCCGATGATGTTTTATCCGTCAAAACTTCTAGTTCTGCAAACATTCCAGGCTTGAGTACTCCGTTTGGGTTATCTATTTGGGCTTTCACAGGTATAACCCGTGTTTCACCTTCAACCACTGACCCAATTACGGCAATTCTTCCCGTGAAAGTGCGGTTAGCTACAGAAGTGACTTTCACGCTTACCTTTTGACCCTTCCTTACCTTACTTAAATCTTTTTCAAAAATATTCGCTGTAGCAAAAACCTGAGTGTCATTCACTATCGTCATTAATTTGCCACCCGCATCCTTAAATGCTTGGCCAATAGTAGCTTCTCTGTCGGCGACTTTACCGTCAATTGGAGATGTTACAGTTACTAGTCCTTTAGTATTGGCGCGGGTTCCCAGTTGAGAAAGTCGGGTTTGATAGGCAGTGTTACTGAGTTGGAGCTTTGATTTGGCTAGCTCAACAGATGATTGGGCGGTTTTGAGTTTATTCTCAGCGTCTATCAGATCCTTGCGGCTCTCGGCTGTAACTAGTTTTGCTTTAGCTTCTGCTAGCTGGGTTTGAGATTCGAGGGCAGTACGACGAGGGATAGCGCCAGCATTCATTAACTGCTTATCCTTATCATACTTTTCTTGTGCATATCCTACTTGGCTCTGTGCTTGGGCTATTTCAGCAGCGTCTATTTGTAAATATTTCTGATAGTTCTGTTGTGCTTGCTTTAAATCAGCTTGCGCCTTTTTCAAATCAGCTTGCGCCTCTGCCCGTTTTGTTAAGGAATCAACACGCAGTGTTACTAAATCAGGGCTAGTTACAACAGCAACTGGTTGCCCTTTTTTTACAACTGCACCAGGTTCTACTAACAGATCAATCACCTGTGACTCGGAAATTGGGCTGGTCACTTCTACTCGGTAGCTAGGCAGGGTTTCAATCTGTCCAGTAGTTTTAATCCCAATTGCTAACTGCTGTTGTTTAACTGGTTCGACTTTAATTCCTAAGCGTCGAGCGGTTTGGGGATCAACTTGAATAGAGTGACTGCTTTGAGTGGCTTCGCTCTCTCCTTGAAACTCGTTTCCATGCCCACCGTGGGCTAACACCACTGTGGGAAAGGACAGTACAAAAAGCAACAGGAATGTTCTAGAAACAGAACGAATTACGATAGATTGCTTGGAATAGGAGTTAGGCATTGCTATCAAAAGTCCTTAAGTACTGACGAGCAGGCATTGCTGCTTTCTAGCTATATATGCACTTATTACTTAGTTTCCTATTTGCGAATGAAATTAAGATGAAATCGGATTTTGGCTACTCTTTAAATAACTCTGCGCCCAGATGAAATTCCCACTGGAATCTTCACTCTGGGTAACAACTTTATTTATAGTTGGCTTTTTGAGAACGTACTAACTTACTTTTTATACCACTCTTGTCGCCATTGCTTCATCTGTTTAATTTCTTTCTGTTGAGAGGTGATAATATCTTGAGCGAGTTTCTTAATTTCTGGGTGCTTGGACTTAGTTAAGGCATCTTGAGCCATTGTAACAGCCCCTTCATGGTGAGGAATCATCGCGTCGATAAAACGCAGATCAAACTCAGCATCAGCTGATCCTAAGTCCCTGCTCATCATCATGCCTTTCATTTGTTCTGAGGTCATTTCCATCATGTGACCCATTTGGGTATTATAAGCCATAGGCTTATCTCCTGCTGTAGGATACCAAGCTTGTCGCCACTGTTTCATCTGGGAAATTTCTTTGTTTTGAGCTTTAATGATGTCGTTTGCTAACTTTTTAAATTGAGGACGTTTAGAATTTTGTACGGCAACTTTAGCCATTTCCACAGCACCTTGATGGTGCGGAATCATCGCATCAATGAACCGCAAATCGTAGTTAGCATCGGCTGGACCTAAATCCATTGCCATATTATGATTCATCATGCCACCGCCATGATTCATGCCACCGTGATCCATCTGCTTGTCGCCAACAGTGGTTGCAGTGGGGTTCCCGACTTTGTTTTGGCTTTGTGCTGAACTAGAACAGCCTGTAACAACGCCGCCAAGGGAAGCGATCACCACAAAAGTAAAGGCTAAAAAGCCATTTCTCAAACCTAGGAATTGCATAACTATCATCTAAAAATTTCCTGATTTTATTCTAAATACTCTAGTTAACTGGAGAGTCAACGCATCTAGTTATATTACTTGATGTTTTCATCGCGACTGCTACACTTACTATTTAGCTTTGCAGCTAGAGATGAAATTG
>NZ_JAAKGC010000177.1 GCF_017591665.1 Aetokthonos hydrillicola CCALA 1050
CAGGCTCTCAGTGTACCAGTTGTTATTCAGGCTAATACAACCTATGTGGTTTCTGTCAACGCAAACTCCTACTATGTCGACACTCAAAATCAACTAGCTAGTTCCATCGTCAACGGCGACCTCAGCATCTAGCATTGCCTGCATCACTTGTTGCTGTTCACAATTTTTTGGTAACCTTACACAGTAACTTTGCCAATTACTCCTTGCCGATTCAGGTTCAGTTGGCAACTTCAATCCTGGTATATCTGCCAGCATTTCATGGTATCGCTGTGCTAGGTAACGACGACGTTCCACAATCTCTGGTAGACGTTTAAGTTGTTCTCGCCCAACAGCTGCCTGGATATCAGTCATCCGGTAGTTGTATCCTAAGATTGGGTAAGATTCAAAAATGATTTGTTTTGCGCCGTGGCGAACTGTGTCAGGAACACTCATTCCGTGTTGTCGCCAAAGGCGAAACTGTTTATCCCATTCGGGATTATTAGTGGTAAGCATTCCGCCGTCGCCAGTAGTAATCACCTTGCGAGGGTGAAAAGAAAAACAGGCAATATCTCCATGTGGTTTACCAATTTTCTCCCACTTTCCATCCCAAAGAATTTCACTGCCGATCGCACAAGCAGCAGCGTCAATCACTGGCAAATCGTAGCGCCGAGCAATATCCAAGATGGCTTTCAGATCACAAGGCATACCCATTTGATGGACAATAAGAATAGCGCGAGTGCGATCGCTAATCACATCTTCAATTAACATCGGGTTGATGTTGTACGTTTGTGGTTCTATGTCCACAAACACCGGTATTGCCCCACAATAACGAATGCTGTTAGCAGTAGCAATATAAGAATGGCTGACTGTAATCACTTCATTCCCTGGTTGCACTCCTACAGCTAAAAGTGCCAAGTGCAAAGCTGTTGTACAATTAGAAACAGCACAAGCATTTTTTGCCCCTACGTAAGCTGCAAAATCCTGCTCAAAGGCAGCGACTTCTGGACCTTGTGAACCGATAGCCGCCAGCTACAACTTCAAGCTTACCTTGTTTCCATCCTTGGTAAATTGGCGTTTTACCACCTTGAGCATTTTGGTAAACGGCGTAGTGATTTTGCCAGTTGTGAAAGTTTCCATTGCGCCAAACTTTTGGTAATCCTTGCGCTTGATATTGAAGTTTTAGTTTCCCCACAACACTGGAATACTCAACAATTCCATCACCAACCTGATTCAAATTTAAGCGAGACTTATGCAAAACAGACTGCTGGAACTGATTCCAACTTCCGTGAGTTTCTTGCTCACCTATTTCCAGTGCAAATCCACTTAAACCTTCATTACCTAGAGCAGTTAGAATCTGGTCGTTGGGGTAGTGTTCACGGATTTTTTCTGTAGCTACTGCGTTAACCCCCTCGATTGTTATATTAATAGGCAACAGCGCTAACCATGTTTTTTCGTAACGAATGAAAGTCACTCCGCTTACAGTTTCTATCTGTGCGGACTTGGGTAGAAAGAATTGAAATGGTGCTTTTGATTTATTATTAAGCCAGATCACTAAATTGCGGTACTGAGCTACATTGTCGCCACCGATGGAAGAAGTAGAGATTTTGGTAGGATCTGTTCCTGTTGCAGCTATAAAGTAATCAACGCCACGCTGTTGATTAAACGCCATCATCTTGAAGCCGTTCCAGTCACCACCGGAACCCTGAATGAGTGTACCTAGTTGGAATGTATGACCAAAATATAGAGTTTCGTAAAATTGTGGTGCAGTGTCGTTACCAGGAAGCCAGTTTTCGTAGGTTGGTTTGGAATTCAGTAGTTCTAAAGGTTTAGGAAATTGCTTCCGTGCTAAAGCGATCGCCGCTAAAGGAGGACGATAGCTGCTAGTTATTAGGTGTACTGAATCGGGCGAAAGATTAGGATCAGGCACAGGTGAATCTGCAAAGTATAACCCTAATTCATGGGTAGCAAGGGAACACCAAACACAGTTACCCATACTATAATCGCGTTTACTTGGCCCGCCAAATCCACCGCGCCAATATTTTAGCGATCCGGAAGTGAAAAACCAATCAAGAGCAGCTTTAGCAAGAGATCTAACTTCTGAATCTTTAGCAAAATCATAAAGATCGACGTAGGTAGTAACAGCATGTTCTAAATAGTTTTCTGAGTCCCATTCACCTTGTCCAATTTGGTAGAGAGTATGGACATTTCTGCTAATGCGTTTTTTGTAAATCTTGCGCGTGGCTTCGTTTCCAGTTTCTTCAGCAAATAAATAAACAGCAACTTCGCGCATTGCTCTTAGGTTATCAGTGTTGCGACAATCTACCCAAGAATCACAGTTGTCTTGTGGCCAAAATTGGCTACGATTAGGAAAGTGACGAGTGAGCGGATCTACTTGTGTAAAAATTCTCATTGCGTCCTTCATCCTTTGACGATAGGACGGGTCAAGATATTTGCCAAAATAGAAGTATTTACGGACTTGTCCTTTAAGAGTAAAACCAGAATAAAAGTCAATTCCTAAAGTGTGGGCGTGACTTTTAGCCTCAGCATCCTCAGATTGGAGAAAGGCTAGGGCTTTTTCTCGGTTTCCAGCAAGAAAGTCAATCATTGCTCGCGGATAAGATTTTTTCTCATTTTCTTGGGACGTGTTACCGTAGTTACTTCCTGCTATTTTTGTAATTACGTTCTTTGCGCGCTGCTGAAACTCAGCTTCCATCTGGGGTGTCCATTGATTTTCTGCTTGCACTTGAGTGCAGCTAAGAAAAAGACACATTAAGTAAATAGTAAAGGCTTTAAAAGCTTTTCGTTTCATCATTTAGTAAAACAGGGAACAGATTTACGGTTATAACAAAAATGCAGAAAACCCTTGAGGATGTGGCACGTTATAGTGACACATCCGTACCTTAGGCTCATAGATGAATGCGATGAAAGCACGCTGTCTTCCCAGTACTGCTCGCAAGGGCGAGAATCGTAGGTTGGGTAGAGCGTAAGCGTTACCCAACAAATGCTGATCAATGTTGGGTTTCGTCCCTCAACCCAACCTACCATTTGAGTTTTTAGCTTAACCGGGCAGTATTGGAACCCATCTCCCTGATAAAACGCTAATGTAAGAGATTCCACAGCGCTACCAATATAGAGACAATTCCCGCAGCAAGAGTCACTATTGGTTGCCAAAATCTGCACATTTGACGGAAGCGCCAAAGGGTGATCTCACGTCGTCTTGTGTTTCTTGTGTTGGCTGGGGATGTACGTTTGCTGTCGTTCGATCTATCCATAATTTCGTTGATTTGGTAAACTTCTAGCGATTCTCGATTGAGTACAATACATTTGTAGGGGTGTAGCCTCTGGCTTCTCGCAGAGTACGGCGTTCGCCCTAAGTTTGGGTGTATTTGACACAAGTGAGAATATATTCAGTAGACCAAATCACCTAAAAAGTGTAAAAATCCGATCAGGATCTGATCAGGAATAAATTCAGTAGGTTATATGCAAAGGAGCGATGGGGACAAAAGTTTGGGCTTCACCAGAAGGAATTAAGGAGATTAACCGTAAAAGAGAAGATAAAGGATGGACGAAAGACCAAAATAGCGAAGTTCTGATTATTGCCAGTCAGGAGCAATTTAAAAAAAGTATTAAAAAATACTTAAGTATCACAGAAGATAAAAAAAATATTCCCATTGAGGAACTTGAAGACTTATTAAATAAACAAAAGATTTTTACTCAAGATCAACAAATGCGAAAACGTATTTCGCATTTGAGAAGTCAAAAAATTAAAGAAATTACTTTTGATGAATGTTTGAGAGTAATTGAACAGAAAGATATTCATACTCCAGGTATAACCTATAGAAATTGGCAAAAATTCCTCAGAGGGAAAGAAAATGATAGTATTGATATAAAAGATTTTGAAGCTTTTTGTGAAGCATTAGAAATACCCGATTGGCGTAAGTTTGTTATTTATCCTCCCATTTATCAAAAAACAGCTACTAATCAGACTCGTTTGGTAGAGGGTTTGAGTTTATTTAACCATCAAAAACAAGTTGAATTACTGATGGAAAGATTTCCTAAACCTACTCAAATTTTTTTGATTAATAATCCATGTTCTTATAGTCGTACTTGGATGGTAAGGCGTTTAGCAGCGAAAATTACTGAATATAATCCTCGTCAGTGTAGACCGGTTGCTTTAAACAATAGCAACTACTCATCTTCATCAAAAAATCATGAAAAAAAAGATATAAATAATTTGTTTCATAAAAAAGAATGGATTAATATCGCAAGTTTTTTAGACTCGGCTCATTTAATCTTTACTCTTAATGTTGATGATTATGATTTTCAAAGACTCAATACTTATTTGCAACAATATTGGATTCCTTTAGTTGACTACCTTAAGAGAATACAGCAAAAAAAACAAGGTAAAATATTTATGTTTTTATTGGCTAGCGCTCAAAAAAATCATTGGGGTAAACCAGAGGCGATCAGAACCAATTTAGCTCCAGAAATTATTAATTTACATCAGACTACTATTTATACAGAAAATGAATTAAATCAAGAATTAGTTAAAGTCTTACAAGACATTGCTGCAAGACTGGATGATCCCTTATCTGATGATTCCACAAAAATTGCTGCTGATCTGATTAAGAAAATTGAGCATGAACAAAACAAGGCAGAAAACTTACTTAAAGTAATTTATCAGCACTTTAATTGTCAAACAACCGAATTTGCTTCTATATGGCAAACATACCCCTAGAATATACCGGAAAAAAGCACCCCCCCAATGGAGGAGAGTGGAATGAAAAATTGCAGCGCAAGTTGTATGCTTACGAACCTGACGATGGTCTAAAAGAAGCAGTGAATTTAGCCATCCAACTGAATCGTCCATTGCTATTGGAAGGAGAACCCGGTTGTGGTAAAAGTGAACTCGCCCGTGCTGTTTTCTATGAATTTAGTAAACGCTACACTAAGTATGAGTGGGAATATCGCCTTTGGAATGTGCAGTCAACTAGCAAAGCTCAAGATGGATTTTACACCTACGATTACGTTGGCAGGTTACAAGCGGCACAATTAGCCGCAGCAAAAATTGCAGGTGAAAAATCTGACCCAGCGCAGCCTAAAGATTATCTGGAATTAGGAGCATTAGGTTACGCTTTTGATAGGGATTTTTTGAACAAAGAAGAAGTAGTAGAAAGCGAAAAAAAAGGAAAAAAGAAACCCTATCGCACCATCGTATTAATTGATGAAATCGATAAAGCTGATACAGATTTTCCTAATGACCTTTTGCTGGCTTTAGAAGACCAACGTTTTGAAATCAAAGATTTGCGTCCTCCGTGCTGGCTAACAGCAAATCCTGACGCTCCACCAATTGTTTTTATTACATCTAATCAAGAAAAAGAGTTACCTAATGCTTTTCTCAGACGATGCCTGTATCATTATATTGAGTTTCCTAATCAGGAAAGACTCGAAAGAATTATTAAATCAAGGTTTGAAAAACCACCAAAAGATTTAGTAGATCAAGCTATTGAACGTTTTTTAGAATTGCGGAGCACTATGGAGGATGAGAAAGAAGACACAGCCAAAAAAGTCAGTACAAGTGAATTAATCGACTGGTTTACAGTTTTAAATAGCTATCCCCCCCGGCAGGTTCTACAAAAGCTTAAAGATGAACGATATCCCTTTGCTAGTACCCTGCTCAAGACTCGCCAAGATAAAAGCGAATATAGTTAACAGCTTTTATAATCACTGAAACAATGAGTGAACCTCCACTGCTAAATTTATTTTTGCGACTACGAGACGCTGGTTTGCTGTTAGGCATTGACCAGTATCATTTAGCAGTGTCAGCATTATTGCAGTCAATAGACAAAGGATTAGATATTTCTGACCAACGAGCAGTAGCAAGACTGTGTAAAACTATCTGGGTAAAATCTCGGCAACAAGAACGCCTATTTGACAAGTGCTGGGATGAAATCATATCCCATCGGGTAAGGTCAAGTCAATCTTTAATCGAGCCACCGGTAACACAAGCGCCAGAGACAACAGAAATAAAGCCACCTGAGAATATTCCAACACCACCAGAGGGTGAACCAGAAGCAGAAACAGAATTTTTCCCCGCTCCTGCGCCTAGTGATAATGCTGTCGTCTCCGCCGTGCGAACAAAGCTGCGGGAAGGATATTATTTTCCTGTTAGTCGTGAACAACTGCGACAAAGTTGGCGGTTGTTGACGCAAAAGTTACCAAGTAGTATTCCTAGCCAGATGGATGTCCCGGCGACGGTTATAGATGTTGCGAAGCGGGGTTTCTTTGTCAAACCTGTTTTAACTGCTGCTCAAATTAAGTATAGAGAAGTGGTGTTGCTGATTGACCAATCAAGCTCAATGGTTCCTTTTGCTCCCTTCTGTCGCCAGTTAAGAGAAATTTGGCATGAAGCGAAAGTTTACTACTTCCGCAATATTCCGACAGCAGAATTTTACTATGATACTCAATGTTTGCAGGGAGAAGCTGTCAAATCTATTTTGGTGCGGTTCTCCAAAGAAAAGACTTTAATAGTTATAGTTAGCGATGCTGGGGCGGCACGTCGGCGTACAGTACCTTCAAGGTGGGAGGAAACTGTAGATTTTTTGGAAATGCTGATACCCCAAGTCAACAGGGTAGCTTGGCTTAACCTCCTCCCCCGTTTTCACTGGCGAGATACTACTGCTGAATTTATTGCCAAGATAAATTCCCTAGTGCCGATGTTTGCCTTAGAACCTGCTGAATACCAACAAATGCTGCAATGGTTACTCTATGGTAAAAATGTCAAAAGTTTTTTGGCACAGGCTGATCAAAAATCTAGCCAACAAAAACAATTTGGCACTTTCAATATTTGGGACATAGGAGAATACAATGCTAAGG
>NZ_JAAKGC010000178.1 GCF_017591665.1 Aetokthonos hydrillicola CCALA 1050
AAGCAAAGGAATATTGTATTGACGGGTAACAGATGCGATCGCGCCCAAGTCTCCACAAACACCGTAATAAGTCGGATAAACCGTCAACACTGCTTTCGCATCAGGATATTGTTGTAATGCTGCTTGTACAGCGGTTGGTGTAATACTGTGGGCAATATCTAAAACTGGATCGTACTCTGGATTAACAAAAATTGGGATAGCGCCAGATAAAATTAAACCTGCAATTGCTGAGGAGTGGATATTTCGCGGTAAAATAATCTTGTCTCCTTTACCACAGGTAGCCAGAATTGCAGCTTCTACTCCACAGGTAGAGCCATTAACTAAAAACCACGTTTGTTGTGCCCCAAATGCATCTGCGGCCAACTCTTGTGCTTTTTGGATAACACCACTAGGTGCAAAGAGGTTATCCAGTTCTGCTAATTCTGGTAGATCGGCGCGAAATACTTCTAGCCCGAAAGCATTGATCAGTGATTTAGAGATTCCTTGACCCCGCTTGTGTCCTGGGGTGTAGAATGGTGCGTGAGGATGCTCTGCGCAAGCTTTTAAGGTGTCTAGTAAGGGTGTTTGGTTTTGATTGAGCATTTTTTAACGGTGAACAGTAAACAGTTATCAGTGATCAAGGTTTATGGCGCGGTGTTTCCGGTTTCTATAAACACATTACTCTTAGCTGATAACTGATCACTGATAATCCCCCTTCTTTTGTAAATCGTAATCTAAAATCTAAAATCTAAAATGCTACGAGCTGGAATTGTTGGACTTCCCAACGTCGGAAAATCTACTTTATTCAATGCTTTAGTTGCTAATGCTAAGGCTGAAGCTGCTAACTTCCCTTTTTGTACAATTGAACCGAATGTTGGTATTGTCTCTGTACCAGATGAGCGCTTAAACGTTTTGGCGAAGATTTCCGGTTCTGCAGAAATTATCCCAGCACGTGTTGAATTTGTTGATATTGCTGGTTTAGTCAAAGGTGCTAGCCAGGGTGAGGGACTAGGCAACCAATTTTTATCCCATATTAGGGAAGTTGATGCGATCGTACACGTGGTACGTTGTTTTGAGAACGACGATATTATCCATGTTGCAGGATCGGTTGATCCTGCAAGGGATATTGAAATTATTAATTTGGAACTGGGTTTAGCTGATTTAACACAGATCGAACGGCGAATTGAACGTACCCGTAAACAAGCTCGTACCAGTAAAGAAGCACAAGCAGAAGTAGCAGTCCTGGAAAAATTAGCTGCTGCATTAAATGAAGGTAAATCAGTCCGGCAGGTAAGCTTAAATCAGGAAGAAGCAGATCTTATTAAAGGCTTAGGATTGCTAAGTGGTAAACCGATTATTTACGCTGCTAATGTGTCTGAAGATGACCTAGCAACAGGTAATGAATATGTGGAAAAAGTGCGCCAAATCGCGTCTGCTGAAAATGCACAGGTAGTGATAGTTTCTGCGCAAGTTGAATCTGAGTTAGTTGAATTACCAGAGGAAGATAGAGCAGATTTCCTAGCATCTTTGGGGGTAGAAGAAGGCGGGTTAAAATCTTTGATTCGCGCTACTTACACGCTGTTAGGGTTGCGTACTTATTTCACAACTGGTCCTAAAGAAACCCGTGCTTGGACAATTCACACTGGAATGACAGCACCACAAGCAGCTGGTGTTATTCATAGTGATTTTGAACGAGGATTCATTCGTGCAGAAACTGTTGCTTATGATGATTTAGGAAAGACTGGTGGGATGAATGCCGCCAAGGAAAAAGGGTTAGTTCGCAGTGAAGGAAAAGATTACGTTGTGCAGGAAGGTGACGTAATGTTATTCCGGTTTAATGTATAGTTCAGTTCCATCAAAACCTTAAGGTTACAAAGATATCACTGCTTCGCGATACTTGAATAGAAATATCGCGAGGCAAATCTGATGCTGGGTTGTGGAGAAACACTCAATAGTTTTAGTAAGCAGAACGGATGGCATAAACTGCATGATAAATAAGGGAATTGTATTCGTCACTTTGAAGGCACATTCTTGAGACGGTTTATCAAGTTTAGTCGAATGTTTTTCGACTCTAGGGCTCTCTGTTGAGTATATCATTTACAGATGAATATTAAATATTTAGCTTACCTACTGTACAACTTGACAAGTCTATGAAACAATAAAAACACAATAATAGCAGTTTGATATGAAGTTTTTACCCAAGAATGATGATAAAAAGTCTTTCTCTAGAAGGATTTGAAAGGTACGCTTTTCTACATCTTCATAAAGAACTGCTATAAGTTAATGATCATTTAAGTTACAGAAAATTTAAACGCTAAAATACTTTACAAAAATGATTATAAAAAAATCAATAAAAAATTAGCTTAGCTGATTCACGAAAACTTAAAAAATACGGAAAAATTGTTTTACATTTTATTTAAAAAATAAACCCTAAATATAACAGACTGCTTGAAGACAATAAGGAAATTTTCCTACAGAAGATACAACTTTTGTCAACGCGTAAGCCAATAAAATTAGTATTCATAAACTTATGAATCGGCAAACATCAAAGCGCAATCGCAGTGTTATTCTCACTCGTGAAGGCTGGCAAAAGTTTCAAAAAGCGAAACTTGAACAGGAACTACGCGAAAAATCGGGATTGAAGTATACTATAGAGGAAATAAGTGAACTTGCGGGATTATCTGCAAATACGATAACGAAAATACTTGCACGTCAACATGGGGTTGACAAAAGAACTCTTGTTAATTTATTCATGGCATTCAACTTAGAACTGAGTCCTTTGGACTATTCCAAGGTGAATCCAGACTTTGAAGACTCGACGATCCGCAAGCAAATTGATTGGGGAGAGGCTGTAGATGTCTCTGTTTTCTATGGAAGAGAAGATGAACTGGCTGTTTTGAAGGAGTGGATCATAGACCAAAACTGCCGAGTAGTAGCACTTTTGGGGATGGGGGGAATCGGTAAAACATCTTTAGCTGCTAAGCTAGTCCAAGACATTCAAATGGAGTTTGACTACATTATTTGGAGATCGCTTTACAATTCTCCTCCACTTTTTGAGCTTCTCACTGGCTTGATTCAGTTTTTTTCCAACGAGCAGGTTATGGAAACTGAACCACCAAAGAGTATAGATGGCACAATCTTACAAGTGATTAATTGTTTGCAGAAACACCAGTGTCTGATCATCTTAGATAATGTCGAAACAATTCTGCAAAGCGGTGCGATCGCTGGATGCTACGCTGAAGGATATGAGGGTTATGGTCAATTCATACAACGCTTAGGAGAAATCTCCCACCACAGCTGCTTGTTGCTGACATCCCGCGAAAAACCGAAAGACGTAGCGTTACTGGAAGGACTTGCACTACCTATCCGAGTATTACAACTAAAGGGTTTGTCTAAAGACGAAGGGAAAAAAATTTTTCAACTTAAAGGTTTAGGTGGAGAAGATTCCAAGCAGGGAGAACTGATTGAACGTTACTGTGGTAATCCGCTAGCTTTGAAGATAGTTGCAACGACTATCCAAGATGTCTTTGATGGTAATATTAGCGAATTTTTAAAACAAAAAACCTTTATTTTTGGACATATACAAGCTGTTTTTGAGAAACAGTTTCAGAGATTATCAGAGTTAGAAAGAGATATTATATACTGGCTAGCCATTAATCAGGATTCAATGAATTTGCAGGAATTGCAACAAGATTTTATCTCACCAGTAAGACCACAAAAATTATTAGAAGCTATAGAATCTTTGGTAAGGCGAAGTTTAATAGACAGGTCAGGACAAACCTTAAGTGATAAAAATAGTATTTATTTTAAACTCCACCCTTTATTAATGGAGTATGTGACTAGCAAATTAATAAAGCAACTTTCTCAGGAAATTGCTAGTCAACGAATTCTACTTCTAAAGTCTCATGCTTTAATCAAGGCTGAAGGTAAAGAGTGTACTAAAGAAACTCAAATACGCTTAATCCTGAAACCAGTCTTAGATGAAATCCTCTCTATTTTTAAAAGTCAACAGAGACTCGAAAACCACTTAAAGCAAATTCTTGCAAAGCTACGCAAAGAATCTCCTCTAGAACCAGGCTATGCAGGTGGAAATATCCTCAACTTGCTTTGTCACTTAAAAACTGATTTAAGAGATTATGATTTTTCTCATTTAAGTGTTTGGCAAGCAGATCTGCAAGGGGTGAACTTACGTGGAGTTAATTTCAAAAACACTAATCTATCTAAGTCAGTTTTCACTAAAGACTTTAGTAGGATTTCTGCGATCGCATTCAGCCCGAATGGAAAAATTTTTGCAACAAGTGATGCTAACGGCAGGGTTTCCTTCTGGCGGGAGTTTGGGGATCGGGAACAACTTTTGACTTGTCACGGACATACATGCTGGGTTGGCGCGATCGCCTTCAGTCCAGATGGTAAAACTCTTGGTAGCGCGGGTAGTGATCAGAATGTCAAGTTGTGGGATGTCAGCACAGGGGAATGTGTGAAAATTTTAAAGCAACACGACGAACCAATCAGATCTATTGCTTTCAGTCCCCAAGGTCAAATTATAGCGCTTGGCAGCGATGACCAGACAGTCTGTTTGTTAAATATCATGACTGGCGAAACTTACAAAATTTTGCGCGAACATACTGATCCAGTCTTGTCAGTTGCTTTTAATCCTAAAGGTAGAATTCTTGCTAGTGCTAGTAGTGATACAACTATAAAACTCTGGAATTTTCGCACAGGAGAATGCCTAAAAACTTTGCAGGGACATACAGGTGCAGTGTGGTCAATTGCTTTTAGTCCTAATGGTCAAATTCTAGCAAGTAGCGGCGATGATCAAACAATTAGGCTTTGGAATGTGGTCACTGGTGAATGTATAAGAATCTACGAAGGACATAGTGCTAGAGTTAGGTCAGTCGCTTTTGCTCCTCAAGGGAAAACTCTCGCCAGTGGCAGTGATGATCAAACTGTGAAAATTTGGGATACTAGTACTAGTGAATGTCTCAAAACTTTAGAGGGACACACAGGTTTGATTTGCTCAGTTGCTTTTGGCTCTGAAGGTCACATTCTCGCTAGTGGTAGTGATGACAAAACGGTTAGACTTTGGAACGTCAACACGGGTCAAACCTTGAGAATCTTGCAGGGATATAATAATGCAGTACATTCACTGACGTTTGCTCCTGAAGGTAAGGTTCTATTCAGTTGCAATGATGATCAAACTGTAAAGGTTTGGGATCCCACTACTGGTAAATGCCTCAAAGTTTTACATGGAGACTCGAATCGAGTACGAACTGTTGCCTGCAGTCAAGATGGCAACATCTTGGCAACTGGCTGTTACGATCAACTCGTAAGATTGTGGAACCCTAATAGCGGTGAATGCTGTAAAATTTTACGAGGACATACTGGCTGGGTAAAGTCAGTTGGCTTTGCGCCTGACGGTAATGTACTTGCCAGTAGTAGTGATGACAAAACTGTAAGGTTATGGGATGTTAGCACTGGTGAGCTTTTAAAGATTCTAGAACATAGTCATGGGGTATGGTCTGTTACGTTCAGTCCTGATGGTCATATCCTTGCTAGTGGAAGTGATGATAGAACTGTTAAGCTTTGGAATGTGAACACTGGGGAATGTCTCAAAACCTTGTCAGGACATAAGGGTTGGATATTGTCAGTTGCTTTCAGTCCTGAAGGTCATATTCTTGCTAGTGCTAGTAAAGATAAAACTGTAAAACTTTGGAATGTTAGCACTGGTGAGTGTCTTAAAACTTTGTCGGGACATAGTAGTTGGGTATTATCAGTTGCATTTAGTCCGATCCTTTCTTCGGAAAGGCGAATATTGGCTACTGGTAGCACAGACAAAATGGTAAAGTTATGGGACTCTATCTCAGGTCAATGTATTAACACTTTACATGGTCATACCCATTGGATAAGATCAGTTGCCTTTAGTCCAGATGGTCAAACTTTAGTCAGCGGTAGTGAAGACGAGATGGTTAAATTATGGGATGTTGCGTCAGGTGAGTGCCTAAAAACTTTCAGAAACGAAAGACCTTATGAAGGAATGGATATTACTGGTGTGACAGGTTTATCAGAAGCAACTATTGCTTCTCTAAAGGCTTTAGGAGCAATTCAATCTTCATTTGTTTCTTCTTAATTGCTTGACGCCAGGTTCATTTAGACCTAGAGTAATGCATAGTATAGTAAGAAT
Source organism: Aetokthonos hydrillicola CCALA 1050 (assembly GCF_017591665.1). GTDB lineage: Bacteria > Cyanobacteriota > Cyanobacteriia > Cyanobacteriales > Nostocaceae > Aetokthonos > Aetokthonos hydrillicola. Next base: position 6,161 of record NZ_JAAKGC010000178.1, read on the forward strand.
ACTATAAATAGTATAGCAAATAGTGAATTATATCAAGTTTGATCTATTTTTTGCATTTTATTAAGGACAAAAATCGTCCAGGCCTACAACACAGTATCTTAAACTGAAAAGCTTAGGTACTACAAAATAATGTAGTTTTAGATATTTATCCTCAAACAGGTCAAAGTCTTAGATACCAGATTGATTACATATAAATTGTTAAATATATTAACATAAAATTTACGAAATAATTTCAGCAATGCCATCCAGAGATTATGTTTTTTTGTGAATTCTTTCTACTAAAGCCACGTTTCCGGAGAAAAGTTATTGAGAAATAAAAATTGATAAAGCTATGAACCGGCAAAAAAAGCAGAAACGTAACCGTGGGCTAATACTTACTCGTCAAGGTTGGCAGAAGCTCCAGAATGCTAAACTTGAGCAGGAATTTAAGGAAAAAAATAGCTCTAGATTTACAATAGAGGAATTAAGCGATCGCGCTGGCATAACTCCTGTTACCTTTAGAAAAGTAATGAGTCGCGAAGTAGGGGTTGACAAACAAACCCTTATGCGGTTATTTACGGCATTTGGTTTGGAACTGGATAAAATCGATTATACAAAGCCAAGCCCAGATTTAGTAACGCAAGAAGGCTTGAAGACCCCCGAACGCATTGATTGGGGAGAGGCAGTTTGTGAGATCG
>NZ_JAAKGC010000179.1 GCF_017591665.1 Aetokthonos hydrillicola CCALA 1050
CACCCTTCCCAGTTTTCGTTAAAAATCGATGTATCAGGGAAGGCGGTGGGGTTGGCGTTGTTTTCTAAGATTCGTTTGAGATTTTCTAATTGTGGTTCTGGACTCGGTAAATTATCTATTAGTTGGTAAGGCGCTATTCCATTTTTGAGAGCAAAAGCGGCTGTTGTACCTGCTGCTGCACCGGCAGACCATTCAAAAGAGTGTACTCTATAAGCAGCAGCAGCAACGTGACTGGTGGCAATGCTTTTTCCACCTACTAGCAAATTGTCGATTTTCTGGGGAATCATAGCCCTCAAAGCAATTTGGAAAGGATATGCTTGTCCAGAGCCACGTTGTTCACCACTGCGTGCTGTGTTACCAGGTGCTTCTGGGGGGCTTTTGGTCATGCAGGGATGGAAGTCTATGGCGTAGTGACCAATACCGATAGAATCAGGGAAAATAGTAGAACGAGTCCTTCTTGCTGTATTTTCTGGACTTTTCTGCCCAGAAATCACTGAGGTTCCTTCTAAACCAGCTAATGCGGCTTTTAAGCGGCGATAGTCATCTGATGATAGTGCTTTACGGTAATATTCATCGTTGTAGTTGCGACGAGAAATATCTATTTCCCAGATAGTGAAACCATTAGGGGCTCCCCAACTAGGACGTCCAATCACACGTCTTCCTTCTCGCATGTAGGGATATTTCGATAATCCATGCACTGTCCCCATTGGGGAATTTAATCCTGATAAAAATTTGATATTGGGTTCTGGTTGTTTGACTCCATCTCCTAGTTGGGAATCTGTGGTTCCAGCAAAAAGCCAGTAAAAGTAGCCTAAAGCATTTTCTTCAGCTTTACGTAGACTTTCTGTTCGCAGTCCACCCATCCAAGCTCCTGGCTTTAACTGCCCAGTTGCTTCAAGTTGTTCCCGGGTGTAAATTAAGTTATCTTCAGCCGTTCCTGGACGGTAGTCGTTTCCCCAAGTCCAGTTTTGCATGGAGATTTCCCCTGGCTCAGGAGATGTAAATTGAAGACCACCAAATTTCATTGGTTTTCCCTGTTTAGGGCTCCATATCCGACGATAAGAAAACACTAGGGGATAGCTTGCTAATCTCTTTAATTCATAGCTATAATACGGGGCATACTGTGAATAAAATGGGGGTTCCGTGTTTTTTTGCGGTTCCTTGGTAGCCTCCATTGCAAAAGTGTAAGTAAAACCTTGAGTACAGTAAGGATCGTTGTTAGTACTAGAAGAAGAAGGCTCTAAGTAAGAAACACCATCAATGCCAAGGCGGTAAGGAACATCCGCAAGGCCGATGATTTCTCCAGTTTCACTCGCGTCTACCACATACCATTTGGGTGAACCCTGAGATTGCTTGGGAACGAAGCTAATAATGGTTTTGGTGAACTGAGAAGAGTTTTCGTAAGTATAACTGTCTTCTATGGTTTGAGATAATGGCAAAGTGTTGAGTGGTGGTGCGCCCTTAGCAGGTTGATGTTGGATTGCGATCGCACTTTCAATGAGTTTGCCGTCAGCGCTTTTTTCCAATTCCTTAATAACTGTATTTGGGAACCATTGCAATTTCCCTTTACCTCGCTTTTCAGCCTCCTTCAACATAGAAGTCAAGATTTCATGACCATCATGAGGTAAAAAACAAGACTCGCTTACCCAACAGTTACCAGGGTTGAGTTTACCGTACTTACGTTGAATGCGCTGGCGTAGTTCTAGGTAGCCGCGAGAGTAGAATAGTCGCGATCGCTGAGTTGGTCGTTCATCTAGGGCAGATGTTCCCTGAGAAGAAATTTGTCCTCCCAACCAGTCGGTAATTTCCGTAAGGCAAACCGTTCGCCCTGCAAGTAAAGCTTCGTAAGCAGTAGCAACACCAGAAAGTCCACCACCCACCACAAGGATTTCACAATTTACTGTTTTGTCGGCAGTTCTTGGGGGTGTAGCATTTACAGACAAAGGTCTCACAAAAGTTGAGATGAGAAAAAGACTAATTAGCAATCTGTGTCGCTTCATATTCAGCAAAGTTCCGTTCAACTCCAGTTTTTACTCCTCTTAATACCCACTACAACCAAACAATAGTTATTGTTTGGGGGATAAAATGACCCTACTACTTGACGACTTATAGTTACGTTTAGTTACCTTTTGCACAGTCAAATTAGCAAGACTACTTTACACTTCTTTGCGCAACTTTAATACTAAGATGGTTAACTTATGAGCTGTTGCGTATTTAATTTGTATAGAGGACGCGGGCAAGATGCCCGGACTACGATTCCAGACAAAATATTCAAATGAAGTATGGATACCGATCCTGCTAGTGTAAATTATTAATTGTGTTAAGAGCGTGGGTATCCTAAGTGCAGAGAAACAGGTATACAGGCAGCAGGGAGGGTAGATGGGAACGAAGCTAAAAGCAGTAGTTGGCCATAGTAATGATCCAGACACAAAGGTGGCGATCGCAGAAGTTATAGAACAATGCTTGACTGCCTTGGATAACACCATTCCCCAGGCTGGGATTTTACTAGCTGCCCTAGATTTTGACCATGCTGAAATCTTACGCTGTATTCATCAAACCTTCCCGAACCTTCAATTAATTGGTGGGACAACGAGTGGTGAAATGTCCTCGGTTTTAGAGTTTGAGCAAGACTCTGTCGTCTTACTTCTACTTTGTTCAGATGAAATAGAATTTTACACGGCAGTTGGGTATCACGTTTCCTCAGATCCTGTGGCGATCGCCCATGAAACGGTTCAAGCTATTCAAGCACAAACCCACCAACCAGTCGCCTTATGCATTACAACACCAGAAAGCCTAACCACAAGTGGAGTTTTAATTCTCCAAGGGTTGCAGCAGGCTTTAGGGACACAAGTCCCTATAATTGGTGGTACCACTTGCGACCAATGGCAGTTTAAGCAAACCTACCAATTTTTTGGTCAAGAAGTTTTAAGCGATGCTCTGCCGATTCTGTTAATATCAGGTCCAATACTTTTAGGTCATGGGCTATCGACTGGCTGGACACCAATCGGCAAAAAAGGAATAGCCACCAAAGTTTTAGGGAATGTCCTTTATGAAGTAGATGGACAACCTGCTTTAGAGTTCTATCGAGATTATTTAGGCGACATCCCCCCCACTCCAGCCTATCGGTTAGCTGTCTTTGAACCCAATCGAGACAGTTGGTACATGAGAACCTCGAACGGGGCTTATAACGAAGCCTTTGGCAGCATTAGCTTTTTTGGGGATATTCCGCCCCTGTCTGAAATTCAAGTTGTGGGAGCAGATCGAGATAGAATCGTGGACTCAGCTCGACTGTCAATGCGGCAAGCGCTTGAGCATTACCCTGGAACTCAGCCAACTGTAGCATTATTGTTATCCTGCACAGGAAGAATCCATGTGCTAGGAACTAGAACTAAACAAGAGTATCAAGTCTTGCAGGCTGAAATGCCTGCTGGCGTAACTTGTGCGGGTTTTTATACTTATGGGGAAATTGCACCCCTGCAACCCAATGGTGAAGCGCAATTTCATAATGAAACGTTTGTGACTCTACTCTTAGGAGTGGAGTAATCCATCATGGATAATCTGTCTGTTAAGGAACTGCAACAACGGATAAAGGACTTGGAAAAGCAGAATCGCTTGTTGCGTAAAAAACTCGAGCGATCGGAAGCCAATCGGGTGGCGTTAGAAAACACCTACGAAATTCAATCAAAGTTAGTTAACCAAGTTATTCAAGGGTTAGAAAAATCCCAAGCAGAGGCACAAACCCGTAGTCAGGAGCTAGAAGAAGCATTCAACAATCTGCAAATGATGCAAGCAAAACTGGTGGAATCTGAAAAGATGTCTGCCTTAGGAATGTTGGTAGCAGGTATTGCCCATGAAATTAATAACCCCATGAGCTTTATTGCTGCCAATATCAGTTATGCTTATACCTATGTACAGAAATTAATAGATTTACTGAACCTCTACCAGGAGGTTTACCCTCAGCCAGATAGCAAAGTTACAGATCTAGTTAAAGATATAGAACTGGAGTTCCTTGTTCAGGATTTGTTCAAACTTTTGAATTCAATGCAGATAGGCAGCGATCGCATCTGTAAAATTGTCTTAGGATTACGCACATTCTCCCGATTGGATGAAGCAGAATATAAAGCAGCCGATTTGCATGAAGGCTTAGATAGTACGTTGATGCTCCTGCAACATCGGTTAAAATCTGCCGGGGCGCATCCCAGCATCACCGTTGTCAAACACTATGGTCAGTTGCCTCAAATTCTTTGTTTCGCAGGGCAAATGAATCAGGTGTTTATGAATATTTTGGCTAATGCGATCGATGCCATTGAAGAACTTTACACCAAACGAACACGACATGAAACCCAGCGTAACAGCGGTTGTATCACAATTAGTACATCTATAGTTGATTCACACTGGGCGGAAATTGTCATTGCGGATAATGGGTTGGGTATGTCTGAAGAGGTTCGGCACAAGATATTCAATCCCTTCTTCACAACGAAACCTGTTGGTAAAGGAACAGGTATGGGTTTGTCGATCAGTTATCAGATTATCGTTGACAAACACGGGGGTAAATTGGATTGTTTCTCTAAAATGGGAGAAGGGACGAAGTTTATTATTCAAATCCCTCTTCAGTGACTTGCAGAAAATAATTTACAGCCGATATGATTTAGCAGTAGTTTCTCCCTCTAGCACTAGTTCGGCTTTGAGAAATGATGTATTCTTCAGAACAGTTCCCTCTAGTAAAGGTTATGTTTTTCAACTAGTTCCTTTTTAACCAAAGATTGGGTTTGCTGATAAGTATAACCACTATTGTTAGTACATTGCATAACAATATTCAGGGTAAGTGAAGAATTTTTGCTATAATATATACACTCATAAAACAACGTGAATCTTTAAGGAAACCAATGAAAAAGGTTACACCAACGGAATTGAGTAAAAATATTGATCTTCTACTGGATGAGGTACTACAAACAGGTATCCCACTAGAAATCAACAAAAATGGAAAATTATTAAAGATTGTTCCTATGGAAAAAAAAGATAAACTTAAAAATTTAACTTTTAAACCTGGTGTTATTCAAGGAGATCCAGATGATTTAGTTAACATCAGTTGGGAGCAGGAGGTTAACATTGATTTATCTTGATACTCATGTAGTAGCATGGCTATATTCCGGTTTGACAGATAAATTAACTAATATTGCTAAAACTTTAATTAATGAGAATGAAGTTTATATTTCGGCAATTGTCTGATTAGAGTTACAGTATTTATATGAGATTAAACGTATCAAAGACGAACCCGATGTGATTATTTCTAATCTATCGGATAAAATTGATTTACAAATATGTAATAAAAACTTTAATGATATTATAAGCATTAGTTTAACAATTAGTTGGACTCGTGATCCTTTTGATCGGATTATTACCGCAAATGCTCTATTAAATAACAACATCTTACTGAGTAAAGACCAAAATATTCTGAATAACTATCCGTACGCAAAATGGTACGACTAGAACTGATTGAAACTAGAAATGCAATTTGGTATTGATTGTGAGTACATCTCAAACCAGTGAATTTGACAAAATTGTCGAACAGCACTTTTGACTGCTTATGCTCGCCAGTCTAGCGACATTCCTTATACTAAGGAAATTGCAGAACTGACAAATGCACAAGAGACTCTAAGTCAATGTTTGTTAATTGTGATTACTAACTTGTAGCTTTTTCTCTTTGGGCTTGTTGCTCTAATTCCGCGCGAAACTGATTGACAACCCGATCCAATCCTACGGAATGGGCTGCTTTAAAAAGAATACGATCGCCTTCTTGAACAAATGTCTTTAACCTAGCAACCAAATCTCCATGGGTTGCGAAACACTCAGACGGGATACCTTCGGCACTATTAGCGATAACTTGTGCATCTTGTCCATCTACCAACACAAACATTGCATCCAGATTCAACTTCTTCACCGTTTCCCCGACTCGTTGATGAGACAAGTGCGATCGCTCTCCCAATTCCTTCATTGCACCCAGTACAGCAACGTGTCGTTTCCCTGGTGTTTCTGCTAACAAATTTAATGCTGCAACCACAGCTTCTGGTGCAGCATTATAAGTCTCATCTAAGATTACCACATCATTTGGTAAAACAAAACGTTGGGATCTTCCCCCTGGCATATCTACTTCTAAACCCGATTTTAGGTGTGACCAATCTATCCCCAAAACCTTTGCTACTGCTAAAGCTGCCATAAAGTTAGTCGCATTGTGACGACCAGGTAAAGGTAAAGGCAGTTGCATTCCTGCGACTTCGACGGTTTCGCTATCAAGCAATTTCCCGTGAATATCGCCACCAGATAACCCATAAGTCAAAACTTTACCTTGCCAAACTTTCGCCGCCGTGGAAATTAATCGCGAATTATCATGATTGAGAATTGCCACACCATCACTTGGCATTTCGGCTAGTAACTCACATTTTGCTTGGGCGATCGCGTCTTCTGAACCCAGTAACTCAATATGAGCCGTCCCCACATTGGTAATCACCCCTATCGTTGGACGAGCTATTTCCGTGAGTTCTGCAATTTGTCCTTTTCCTCGCATCGCCATTTCAATGACGGCGTAGTCATGTTCTGCACCAATTTCCAGCAAGGTTTTCGGTACACCAATTTCATTGTTAAAGTTGGCAAACGTTTTTTTAACTTCTCCCTGGGTGGCTAAAACAGCCGCGATCAGTTCCTTGGTAGTGGTTTTACCCACAGAACCAGTCACGCCAATCACTGGAATATCAAAGCGATCGCGCCACCATCTCCCAATTTGTTGATATGCCTTGAGGGTATCTTTCACCTGCAAAACAGGAAATTGAGG
>NZ_JAAKGC010000180.1 GCF_017591665.1 Aetokthonos hydrillicola CCALA 1050
TTCCCTTATCATCTAACCACCCAACTGCTTGGGAAAACCTTATATAGTTTTTATAATCTTCGCCATTCCACTGTTCTAGTTTTATACCCAGTCGATTTCCTGTCTTAATCCATATCTCCTTTTGTATGGTCTGCTCAAGGTAAAGAAGCTTTAGGGTCTGACAAAATTTTAGAATTGACAAACCATCCTAAAGATTCACCTGTTGAAACAGTTGATCTGGATCATTTATTTCGGAATGTTGCAGAGGAAAAAGAATGGCATGACGAAGAACAAAAACAAAATGTTTCAAAATATAAGTCTCTCGTACAGACGTTAAAAGCCAACCTCGATGATTTAAAGGTTTATCGAGTTGGCTCAATAGAGATTGATGTCTATATTGTTGGTAAAACAAAAGAAGGCGATTTAGCTGGACTATCAACTAAAGTTGTTGAAACTTAATCAACAGGAGTCAGCCCCTTCACCGAAAGGGCTGACCAGACCAGTTATCATTTCATTTATTAACTGATAACTGATAACTGATAACTGTTAACTGATTATTTACTGTGTTGGACCAGTATCAACTGTGGACTCAATTACGGCTTGAACAGATGAACTAACATTCGAGAGGAAATCGTAACCAGTTTTGGACTCGATGGAATCAACAGTAGTACGGAAATTTCCCCAGTTAACAGAACGACTTCCTTGAGTGTTGGGGGTATCTATAGCAATCACGCGTGTACTTGTGTTGACACCAGCTGCGCCAGTACCAGGGTTTGTTACTACAATAATTTTGAAAAGTCGGGCTGGAATTGTAATCTTACCATTGGCTATGGTACCTAAACTGCCATATCCCCCAGCAATGACGTATAGCTCTTTGCCATTGTTAGTTACTAGCGATCGCTCGTAGTTTTCCAATTCCGCCCAATAGCCTTGATTATTATCAGCTGCTTGGGGGACTATGTTGGTCATTAAAAACGTTGCAGAATTATTCGTGACTGAATTGGTGCGATCCGCCGAAGGACACATATGTCCTCGATCATACCCACTACCAGTGTAATCGGAAGTTGTGACTTGATACCATCCAGAGGGTAGTGTTGTATCCGCACGAAAATCATTTTGTCTGGGAGTACTACCTAACCAAGATTGATTGAGTTGCCAACTTACCCAGTTAGGAATTCTTCTTGAATTGCTATATGATACAGCGTACTGAGCTTTGTCTAGCAAGTAATTATCGGGACTAGCTGTACTAGTAATTGCTCCACTTGGGTTTCCCATTGTTAAGTGGACACTAGCAGCAGTTGCTTTTCTTAAAGACCCGAAAATAATAGCAGATACAATTACTAAACCTACAGTAAGCAGTAAAATGAATCTGCGTAATGGCTTTTTGGAAAATGATTTAAACATTGTAAAACGCTAATTTATCGATGCGTCTATTTTAGCTTAGACATTATTTATTAAGTAGAGAATAAGCTGACGTTAAACAACGACTTGCTACGATAATAATGGGATCACGCAAAAAAAAACAGCACTTGAATCATGACCGGATCAGTTGTCAGTTATCGGTTATCAGTACCACTACTCAGTTATCTATTAACACCGCACCATAGACCTTGACCACTGATAACTGTTTACTGTTCACTGATAACTGTTAATACAAGGAATATTTCCCAGGGCAATGAAACTTGAATCGTTACTCAGACTTAACCGTACTATTCGCGTCATCGGTTTCGACGATGCACCTTTTATTCGGGGTGTCGGGGGTAAGGTAAGCATAGCGGGAGTGGTTTGTGGTGGAACTCGGTTTGAGGGTATGGTGTGGGGAAATGTAGAGGTTGATGGATTAGATGCGACAGATGCAATTTGTAGGCTACTAATAGGAGGTAAATTTCTCTCCCAATTACACATTGTGTTAATAGATGGACTTGGTTTTGGCGGATTCAATCTTGTTAATCTTCCAGAATTAGCACAGAGACTACAACTTCCGTGTGTAGCAATTATGCGCCGTTTCCCTGATTTAGTCGCTGTCCGTGAAGCTATGAAAAACCTGCCAAACTTTGAACAACGGCTTGAACTTTTAAAGCTTGCAGGTACTATTTATGAAACTCCGCCGTTTGTTTTTCAAGTCAGTGGTGAAGAACCGGAAGTGATAGCTGGAGTATTGCAACGCTTAACAGATTGCGGTAAAGTACCAGAGGCTTTACGTTTAGCACATTTGATCACGGCTGCTGTGATTTTAGGAGAAAGTGGTAGTTCTGCTTAGTACATACAATTAATGCTTAATTCTTGATAAGATAATTTTTTTGTAATAACTGGTAAATTTGATGAAAAATTCGATGAAACTGCCGCAAAAATTAATGTTATTAGGTGCAGGAGAACTAGGCAAAGAATTTGTGATTGCGGCTCAGCGTCTAGGCAATTATGTGATTGCTGTTGACCGCTATGCTGACGCTCCAGCTATGCAAGTTGCTGATTGTTCGGAAGTGATTTCTATGCTGAGTGCGGATGATCTAGAAGCTGTTGTCGCTAAATATAAGCCGGATTTTATTATACCAGAAATAGAAGCAATTAGAACTGAAAAACTTATAGAGTTTGAGCAGCGAGGTATTACAGTTATCCCGACAGCAGCAGCAACTAACTACACAATGAACCGTGACAGGATCAGGGAATTAGCGTCTAAAAAGTTAGGGATCCGCACGGCTAAGTATGATTATGCAACGAGTGAAGAAGAGTTAATTGCTGTTTCTGATGAAATTGGGTTTCCTAATGTTGTTAAACCTGTGATGTCGTCTTCAGGGAAAGGTCAATCTGTAGTTAAAGATAAGAGTGAAGTAGAACAAGCCTGGAAGTACGCGATCGCCAACTCCAGGGGTGATAGTCAAAAAGTGATTGTCGAAGAATTTATCGACTTTGAAATTGAGATAACTTTGCTGACAATTAAACAGTGGAATGCACCAACAATTTTTTGTTCTCCTATTGGTCATCGTCAAGAAAGAGGAGATTACCAAGAATCTTGGCAACCGGCAGAAATTTCTGATGAAATGATATTATCAGCACAATCAATAGCAAAAAAAGTCACCGATGCTTTAGGGGGAGCAGGAATTTTTGGTGTTGAGTTTTTTATTACAAAAGACGAAGTTATTTTTTCGGAACTTTCTCCTAGACCCCATGATACAGGAATGGTAACTTTAATATCGCAAAATCTTAACGAGTTTGAACTGCATTTAAGAGCCATTTTAGGCTTACCCATTCCCAATATAGAACAATTTGGTTTCTCAGCCAGTGCCGTCATTTTAGCAACAGAACAACTAGATTCAATTGCGTTTACAGGCGTAGCTGAAGCTTTGTCAGAAAAAGATGTAGACATTAGGCTATTTGGTAAGCCTAATGCTCATCCTTATAGACGAATGGGAGTTGCTTTGGCAAAAGGGAATAATATTTTAGAAGCAAGGGAGAAGGCGAAGAGAGCCGCAAATCAAGTTAAGATAATTCGTAACGACTGATTATCCTGAGAGTAATATCAGCCTCCTCCAGGATCGTCTCCCCCAGCATCGTCTCCCCCAGCATCGTCTCCCCCAGCATCGTCTCCCCGAATACCGTCAAATGAGTCTCTCCTCCCAGCATCACGACTGTTTCCTAACTTAGAAAATTTTAGTTTCTTCCCAAAAAATTCGATGCTATTTAGGCTTTGAATAGCATTATCCTCATTGTCAACTTCTATCTCGGCGTAACCATCTTGTAAAGAAATGGTGAATCTACCAAGTTTTCTAAGAATTTCTAACTCATTCTCTGTTAGCACAGAAGAGAGATTATCAATGCGAATAGTCATAGTTTTCCCTGATATTCGATAGTACAAAAATCACACGGTAGACAGAACCGTATGACTGTTAAAAACTAACCAGTTCGTCAGTAAAGAAACTGACCACTCGTTTACGAGTGGTGTTTCATGAAAAAATTACTTAAAACGCTTCATTATCTTAATAGGTGTTAATACCACCATCTTATGCACTTTGTACTTGTATGGTTCAAAGTTCTTGATACCAAAGGATAACAGCTAATCTTATGTGGAATCCGAAATCAAGGGACGAGAAACTGTAATTAGAAGTATTAGACAAATTAAGGATAAATAGGAGCGTTCAAATGATCGATACCCTAACCTTACTACTAGCGGCTATAGGCTGGATAGCTATCTTTCGCCTATTTGTTCAATTTAAAAGGATTTGATCTGTGAGGGGAATGATACAAATAACTGGTGAAATCCTTTTCAGTGATGGGCGTGGGGAAAAGTTAAGGAAAGTAAAAACCAGTTTGAACTGTTGTTAACGACACACGTACAATTTTTCTTCTCAAACTCAGGCTACATCGTTAAACGGAAGTGTAGGTATTTGATTATAAACTTCTGCATTTTCTTGAAGAGCTTGACGTATATCATATTGGGTTTGTAAATTCAACCAAAACTGAGCGCTGTTACCAAAATAGCGAGATAAACGCAATGCTGTATCAGCTGTAATACCCCGTTTTCCAGATAAAATTTCACTAATTCTTGTCTGAGCTACACCTATATCTTTGCTCAACCGATATGGGGTGATATTTAGTGGCTCTAAAAATTCCAGTTGTAGGATTTCACCAGGGTGAATATTTGGCAGATGAGCGTTTTTCATAATTATTGACCTATGTCAATGGTAATCTACTATTTCAACTTCCGAAGCATTGTTTTGATCCGTCCAAACAAAGCAGATTCGCCATTGCTCGTTAATACGAATACTATACTGCCCTTTCCTGTCACCAACTAGCTTTTCTAAACGATTCCCTGGTGGAACGCGCAAATCGTTAATTGATATTGCAGCGTCCAAGATAAGCAGTTTTCGTAAAGCAGTTTTTTGGATATCGGGCGGATACACAGAAGATGTAAAGCCATTAAAGATAAGCTTTGTTTGTTCAGATTTAAAACTAACAATCACAATGTTATCGCTTTGCGTTACTATCGTCAACCGTTAGTATACAATTCGAGAGGGTCTTGCACTAACCAAATTTGTGTGTTGCGAAAAGTTCAGCTTAATTCCATCACAAAGAAGGTGAGCATTTTGCAAAGAATCCTGTTCTACATTTGTCCTGAGATAATCGCTTACCCAACCACAAGCGTAGGTTAGTAGTTTATCGAAAGCCACGACACGATCCAAATCCCATAGAATCACTGTCTTATCATCACTTGCTGACGCAATTATTTTACCATCGGGACTAAAAGCAACATTGGAAACTATATCACTATGACTATTGAGGGTTGTGACAAGCTTTCCCTCCCGTGTCCAGATATTGACGGTTTTGTCTAAACTTGATGAAGCGATCGCCTGACCGTCCGGACTGAACGCAACTCCATACACTGCACCGTTATGATCGCTAAGAGTGCGTAGCAGCATACCATCCCGCGTCCAAAGTTTGACAGTTTTATCCCAGCTTGCTGTGGCGATGATTTTATTATCACCAGAGAAAGCAACTGACCTAACCGCACTATTATGGCCTTTAAGGGTAGTAAGTTCTGTACCATCCAATGTCCATAGTTTAACAGTTTTATCTCGGCTGGATGAAGCAATTGTTTTACTGTCTGGGCTAAAAGCTACTCCCCAAACCTGATCATTATGACCATTTAAAGTCCTGAGCAATTTTCCGTTGCTTGTCCAAAGTCTGATTGTCTTATCGTCACTTGCTGAAGCAATCATCTTACCATTAGGACTGAATGCAACTGCATTTACCACCCCTGTATGACCATTTAAAGTTTTTAGCAGCACACCACTACTTGTCCAGAGTTTAATTGTTTTGTCTCGACTTGCAGTAGCGATCGCCTGACCATCAGGACTAAATGCAACTGACCAAACTCCAGCTTTATGTCCTTTAAGGGTTCTCACTTCAGTACCATCTAGTCGCCAAAGTTTGGCTGTGCTATCGTCACTGGTTGTAGCAATTGTTTGACCATCTGGACTAAATGCAACTGACCAAACTCGTCCACTATGACCATGAAGCGTAGTCAGCAAATTTCCACGCAGTTTCCAAAGTCTAATTGTCTTGTCGCTACCTGCTGAGGCTATTGTCTGATTATTATGACTAAACGTCACTGCATAAACTATATCGCTATGACCATCAAGAGTGTTCAGCACCACACCTTCTCTATTCCAGAGCGTAACTTTTCTATCTCCATTTGCTGTAGCAATTGTTTGACCATCTAGACTAAACGCCACGCCAAAAACTCTATTACCATTGTTATTAATAGTAGTGAGCAACTTTCCGTTTTGATCCCAGAGTTTAAGCGTTTTGTCTAAGCTGGCTGAGGCTATAGTCTTACCATCTGGACTAAAAGCGACTGCTCTAACCTCATCAGTATGACCATTAAGAGTGCGTAGTAGTAAACCATCCCGACGCCATAGCTTTACTGTGTTATCTCTACTTGCTGTAGCAATTATTTGACCATCTGGGCTGAATGCAACTGACCTCACCCTATCTGTGTGACTGTTGAGCGTGCGTAGTAGCCCACCATCGCGATTCCATAGTTTTACCGTGTTGTCCGCACTTGCTGTTGCAATTGTTTGACCATCTGGGCTAAATGCAACGCCATAAACTCTATCGGCGTGACCATTGAGAGTAGTAAGCTCTGTACCACTGCGCTTCCAGAGTTTAACGGTCTTATCATCACTAACTGTTGCAATTGTTTGACCATCTGGGCTAAATGCAACTGCGTTAACTTTATCACTATGACCATAAAGAGTGGCAAGCATTTTACCATCATAGTTCCAAAGTTTGACTGTCTTGTCGTACCTTTCATATGTTATTATCTGATCATTAGGGCTACAAGCAACTGC
>NZ_JAAKGC010000031.1 GCF_017591665.1 Aetokthonos hydrillicola CCALA 1050
TGAACCAAGCTTTAAGGCATTGGTGGACTTGTAGCCCATGAACAATCAAGCACAATATGACATTGGGTTGGTGATTTTTCCTGAAATGACCCAACTTGATATTACAGGACCTCACCAAGTATTTTCCTTTATTCCCAACGCTCGCATTCATTGGGTATGGAAGACTTTGGAGCCAGTAAAGAGCAACGATGGCATGACAATTTTGCCGACTACAACCTTTGATGCATGTCCACCTCTAGATATCTTCTGTGTTCCTGGTGGACCAGGACAGATTAATATGATGCAAGATACCGAAGTGTTGGAATTTCTCAAGCAACAAAGCAAGACAGCAAAATATATCACATCAGTCTGTACTGGCTCTCTAATTCTGGCTGCGGCTGGGCTACTTCAAGGTTATCGGGCTGCTTGTCACTGGTTATTTCTTGAGCAACTAGCAATGCTTGGAGTCGAAGTTGGAACAGAAAGAGTTATCATTGACCGCAACCGCATTACAGGTGGTGGTGTAACTGCTGGCATCGATTTTGGTTTAGTGGTTGTTGGTGAGCTATGCGGAGAAGACACCGCAAAGATGATTCAGCTACTACTACAATACGACCCAGCACCGCCTTTTAATGCAGGGATACCACAGAAAGCTGGAGAAGCTGTTGTTCAACAGGTCAAAAAGTTAGGAGAGCAACTGGTAGAGGCATCTCTCGCACAAACAAAGCGAGCGGCGGCTCAGTTGTCTATTGATCTTTGACGGGTTGTGGGAGCTTTCTTATAACGAAACTTTCTGTCGGGGCAAGATCCCGCCGCTTTTTGGAGTTCTTGAACGCATATATTGTATCACTATCCCTATTACTGAAAGTAGTCTTCTGAGGAGAGATAAAAGGCGTGTGCTTTGTCTCTTCTATAAAAAATGGCTCTTGTGGAGGAATTGACATAACTTCATCTTTTTGAGCTAATTCAGCATTTGCTCTAGTAAGAGATCCGAGCAACAGCGCTGGCACTAGTGTTATGAATCTTAGCTTACGTAAGAAGTTAGAAGCGTTGAATTGTAATGGTATTTGCACAGATTTATCCACGTTAAACAGTAGATCCGTAACATTAGTTACGAAATGGTTTCAGCAATGTATTGGTTTTAATCAAATTTCTATGTGTCTGAATTAATGGACATTCAAGTTGCATCAAACGGACATCGAACCCATGATGGGAAGAAGGTTCAGCTGCAAAAATGAATGGCGCAAGCAAGAACAAGAACCATTTTGAGAAGTATCTAATACTTTGGGTTTACAAAAGGGCTATGTTTCAACTAAAACATCCTGCTGGATTTGCAATTCAGAACCTCATGAAAAATGGCTAAAGTTGAACATGTAAGCTTCTTTAAAGTTACTTTGTACTGAGTATCGGAGACCTCAGAATTAATACTTAAAATAGAATCTTTTGCTAAGTTTGAACTCGTAAGCTGATGTGCAGTAATAACACGCTACAATCTTAATTACGGTGCGTTAGGACAAAGTCCGTAACGCACCCTACCGTACTATACCCTACACCTTACACCCTGTTCATGTGGTTGTACTGGTTAGCAGAGCTACAGGGAAGTGTTTCAGTACCTCGCCGATTAGGAGTTTGCCATTAGCCTGAACTGGTTGCTCTGTGATTGCATCTTTCCAAGATGAAGATACCTCTTTTGGTAAATAAAGATAAGTATCATCCCAGATTTGTTTACCCAGTGGGTACTCGCCAAGTTGAATAAGCTTTGTGAAAAAGCGAGGGGCAATGGTAATAATCGTTGTATCACCATGACTCCTGGCAAAAGCAACTATGTGTTCTTTAAACCTACCGCCAGCCTCTAAAGGTAAGTAACTACCTTTTTGGAAAACGTCTAAATATTCTGTTCTTGCTTTTAAGGCTTGCACAATTACAAACAGCTTGATTCTTGCATCTTCCTTATGATTAAGTAAGTCTGCTATGAGCTTGAGAATATCTGTCTGTGCTTGCTTTTTAATTTCTTGGAGATATGATTGCCGTATTTCAAAGTCAACTGGACGGCGGTTGTCAGGATCAACTAAACTAAAATCCCATAATTCAGTTCCTTGATAAAAATCTGGAACTCCAGGAGAAGTGATTTTTAGCAAGGTTTGAGAGAGAGAGTTAAAGATCCCATAGTAAGCAACTTTTTTCTGAAATGGTAAAAATTCTTCAAGGAAAGTGCTTCTTTCTGGAGTTTCTAAAACTGCCGACACAAAGTCAATAAACGCATTTTCATAGGTACTATTTTGTCTAAGCCAGGCAGTGTAAACTTTTGCTTCTCGGATCGCTTTAAGCAGATAATCTTTAACACGTTGAACAAAGCTACTGTACTCTTCCTCAGCGAATGGAAATGCCCCTATTAATGTCTGATAAAAAAGATATTCATCGTTTTTAGCTGGCATTGTAACCCGCTTAACGTTCTTTTTATAGGAGTAATTAATTTCCATCCAATTACGGACGTGTTGTTGCCATTCGTCAGGAATTTCGGAGAGAACATTCAGTCTTGCTCTAGTATCTTCGCCGCGTTTAGTATCATGAGTAGAGAGAGTACTCATTGCATGAGACCATCGATTTTGGCGTTTTTGGTTGAACTCATGAAACTCAGAAAGCTCAATCCCAAACCTACCAGGTTCACCACCAACTTCGTTTAAAGCAACGAAGCGGTTATAAACGTATAAAGCAGTGTCTTCTACTCCTTTTGCCATTAGTGGTCCTGTGTACTGTTGCACTCTCATGACAAAATATAACCACTGGTCTTTTTCTGCTTGGGTTAGAGAATCTTCATATTCCAACAACATCAACTTTTGAATGAAGTTCAACTCATGAGACAGCAGAGGTGTATTTGCTTTTGCAGCTTCAGTCACTTCCTGGATATAGTAACGATCCATATCCGATAGACTGTCTTGAGTCACATAAGTTCGGTATACAGGAAAGCGAGTTAGTACTTCTGCAAGTGCCTGCTTCAAACCGTTAATTGTAAAGTCATTTCCATGACGATACATACCAGCTATTTTCTTTAGAAGAACTGTCAGATTTTCAATATCACCTGCAAAGTTTCTATCTATAATCAAATGTTTTTTCTCTGCTACAATTTCCTCATATGGGGTTTTATTTCCCGTAATATCAGCATAGATTTGAGTAAACTTGTCTTGGTTTTCTGTTTGACAAAAAATATCGTTGACATAATTTAAGTAATCGTAACCAGAGGTACCTTGAATTGACCAATTATCAGGTAAGTCCTCGCCGTGTTGCAAAATTTTCTCAACAAGTATGTATGTATCGCCTGTTTTTTCTTTCAACCTTTCTATATATTGTGTCGGGTCATAAAGACCATCTATATGGTCAACTCGTAACCCTGTAATTTTACCCTCTTCCACTAGCTGACTAATCAAACAGTGGGTATTGTTAAATACTTTTAATTCTTCGACTTTGACTGATATTAACTCGTTAACGGTAAAAAATCTTCTATAATTAATCTCTTCGGCTCCAACTTTCCAATAAGACAGCCGATAAAACTGTTCTGAAAGTAGATTATCTAAAAGATTAAAACTCTCTGGTTTTCCTTTTTCACCGTTAAAAAGTTCTAAATTTTCATCAATAAATGCTTGAATTTCTGAATTGTCTGTGTAAAGTTCCCAAAGAAGCCCTTTAACAAATTCTGTCTGATCTCGTCTTTGGCGTGCAGTTGCTTCTGAAGGAATATTTTTGACACTATATAGCAAACCAAGTAATCTCACAAAGGTGGGATGCTTCCGCCCCAAATTCGTGACTAATTTACCTAAATTGCGATTTAAAAAACTGGCGTAAGATTCTAGTTTGATTGGTAACTTTAAACTGTAGTAATTGATACTTAATCCACTTTCATCGTATTGAAGTTGAATTTCACCGTTTTCTAAACAATCTCCGTAAAAGTTACCGAGCAATGGAACTAAGATTGGTTCTTGGTTACTCCCAAAAGGAGAGTTCCAAGAAATATCAAAGTAGTCAACATAGATTGAATCTGGGCCATTTTCCAGAATATCCATGAGATACTTATTTTCACTGTCATAAGCCATATGGTTAGGTACAATATCCTGCAACCAACCCATATTCTTTTGTTTTAAGTCTTGTATTAAGTTCTCAAAAGACTCTTCGGTTCCTATCTCTGGATTTAACTGTGTCGGATCAACAATATCATAACCGTGACTACTTCCTGCTCTAGCTTTAAATATGGGAGAAGCATAAAGATCTGAAATTCCTAATTCTGCAAGATAGCTTGTAATTGCTTTTGCTGCCTCAAAGCCAAATGCAGAATTGAATTGAATTCTATAAGTTGCTGTTGGAATTCGCATATAATAAAATCTTCCTTCCAAGCTAAGTGAATCGACTAGTGCAGCGCGGTGTACATAAACCTACCATTTAAAATGGCGCAAAAGACCAGTAGAATCAATTCTTTTGACTTTTGACTTTTGATTTTTGACTTCCGCGAAGCGGTGCTAGGGAAGGCAATGCCTACCCTAAAGGAATCTTTGGGCATTGCCAACTACATCTGTTTTGATTGAACTCAAGGGTTAAAATTAACTAAGAAGAATTCAGGATTCAGGAGCCAGAATTCAGAAATAAGATTCGTACGTAGGAGTGGATGAATCATGGTTTAAAGCCGCCGATATTAATCGTGGCGATAATATTAAATATCAGTTGATGAAACCTCCAACTTGATTTTTTGGGGTATTCTGAATCCTGACTTCTGACTTCTGACTCCTTTTTATGAGTTTTCGTAAAGTGCAAAACTCTGCGATCGCAAAGTTAATTTCTGCCCTGAAGCAATTTCTTCTGGCGAAAGTGAACCAGCACCTTGCCACTGTTCATCAGCAGAATCTAAAATCTTTTTCCAACCGTTAATTATCAATTGAGGTTGGAAAACCACATCACTTTGATTGAAATTCATCAAGCAAAGTATTTTGTTACTCTCACTCCACCTACACCACCATACAATTTTTTCTTCTTCTTGAAAACCTACTTCTATATTTTGGCGTTCTCGCTTCACCAAAGCCGGAATGGTACGGCGTAATTCAATCAAGCGTTGATATAGTGACCAAATAGCTTGATGTTTCCCTTCTTTGCGCTTTTCCCAATTCAACTTGCAAGCTGCAAAGGTTTCTGCAGACTCGGGATCAGGGGGTTCTCCTGCCAAGTGAAAAGCTTTAAACTCTTCTTTTCTGCCTTGTCTTACCGCCCTAATTAAATCTGGATCGCCGTGACTCACAAAATAAGTAAAGGGGGCTTCTTCACCATACTCTTCTCCCATAAATAGTAAGGGAATGTAAGGAGAGAGTAAAACCGCACCAGCCGCTAGCTTCAAGGCTTCAAACGATACAAGCTTAGATAACCTCTCCCCTCTTGGTTGGTTGCCTATTTGGTCATGATTTTGGATACAAACCACAAATTGCGTAAAGGGGCGATCGCCTGTGTAATTTCCATGAAACCTTTGCCGATGCGGTGCATACTTCCAGTCATACACAAAAGTATCCTTGAAGGCTTTTGCTAAATGTTCGCACTTACCAAAATCCTCGTAATACCCGATCTCATCTCCTGTAAGCAAGGCGTGTAGCGAGTGATGAAAATCGTCACTCCATTGAGCATGGAGTCCATATCCTCCGTACTCACTAGGACGAATGATGCGGGGATCATTTAAATCACTCTCTGCAATTAGATGAAACTCCCGACCTTCTTGCTTAGACAAATTTGCCACATTTTCTGCCATCTCTTGCAAAAAATGTTTTGCGCCTAAATCATATATAGCATGAACTGCATCTAATCTTAGTGCATCAATGTGATGATCCCGCAGCCAATACAGTACATTCTCGATAAAAAACTGACGCACATGATAGCTGTGGGCATCGTCAAAATTAATAGCACTTCCCCAAGGGGTACGATACTCGTCTGTAAAGTAGTATCCAAAAATGTTTGTGTAATTCCCTTCTGGTCCAAAGTGGTTATACACCACATCTAGAACCACTGCAATTCCCTCTTGGTGACAAGCATCTACCAACCGTTTTAATGCTTGGGAACCACCATAAGAGTTTTGAACGGCAAACGGATAAACCCCATCATAGCCCCAGTTACGATAAGCATCTTTCTTATCTGTAGGATGATCCCCAGTAAACTGAGCGATCGGCATCAATTCAATGGCGTTAACCCCTAACTCCCGTAAATCCTTCAGCCGAGGAATGATTGCTTCAAAAGTGCCTTCTTGGGTGAAAGTACCAACGTGTAGCTCATAGATAATCATGCTTTCTAAAGGAACACCAGACCAATTGCTGTCGTTCCACGTAAAACTATGGTCAATCACCTGCGAAGCTCGATGAACACCCTCCGGCTGAAAATAGGATGCGGGATCTGGTCTATTATCACCGTTATTGACTTGGTAGTAGTACAGCGTTCCCGGAGGAATGTCATTAGCAGTCGCTTGCCAATACCCTCCTTCCTCCTGCTGCATGGGGATCAAGCGTTCCTGTGGCGAGACGATTTTAACCGCTACAGTTTCTAACTTCGGTGCCCAAACCCTAAATTCGCAATTGTTGTTACCCAGATAACGAGCGCCAATTTTCATGTCTATATTATGTGCGAGGAGTAAATGTTTAAAGAAGGAGTCAGGAGTCAGGAGTCAGGAGTCAGGAGCCAGAATAGTATTTTGTGGGACTGGTCGATAAATTGTGGTAAGACAGTAAAACATATTTTGACTCCTGTATTCTGTATTCTGACTCCTGTATTCTTTTTTATCCTTGACGGCGTAGCACTAAGAGCGATCGCGCCGCAACTGTAACAGTTTGAGAACTTTTATAAAGTCTTTCTTCCTGTACAAAGCGAGGCTCCTTAGTATCAATTACAACAATCCATTCTCGATTTTCTAGTTCAGCTAACGCTGTTGGTAGGGTAAACTCGATTGTTTCATAGTGAGCATTAAAGAACAACACAAAACTATCATCGCTAATCCTTTCGCCTTTAGGACCAACGCTAGGTAGCTGGTTTCCATCTAAGAAAACTCCTATTGCTTTAGCGTAACCAATATCCCACTGTTCCTGAGTCATTTCACTACCATCAGGGTTAAACCAAGCAATATCACTGATCCCCTGTCCGTGAATTGCTCTACCTTGGAACCACTTACGCCGACGAAATACGGGATGCTGATGGCGGAAGTAAACAAGTTCACGGGTAAAATTCACCAGATCCTTATTTCCTTGTTCCAAATCCCAATCGAACCAAGATATTTCATTGTCTTGACAGTAGGCATTATTATTACCTTTCTGCGTCCGCCCAATTTCATCTCCCCCTAGTATCATTGGGATACCTTGGGATAGCATCAGGGTTGCTAAGAAATTCCGTCGCTGTTGTTCGCGTAATTGCAGGACTTCGGGATCATCGGTTTCGCCTTCAACTCCACAATTCCAAGCACGGTTATGGCTTTCGCCATCTTGGTTATCTTCCCCATTAGCCTCATTGTGTTTTTCGTTGTAGCTAACCAAATCATTTAAAGTAAAGCCGTCATGGGCGGTGATAAAGTTAACACTCGCGTTAGGTCGCCTTCCGTTGAGAGCATACAAATCAGGGCTACCTGTGAAACAATACGCAAATTGCCCTAATGTACTATCTTCCCCACGCCAGAAGTCTCGCACTGTATCGCGATATCTACCATTCCACTCAGACCAAAGAACTGGGAACTGGCCAACTTGATAACCACCGTCTCCAATATCCCAAGGTTCTGCAATCAGTTTCACATCAGCTAGCACTGGGTCTTGGTGAATAATATCAAAAAAAGCAGCCAGACTATTAACTTCGTATAGCTCTCGTGCCAAAGCAGAGGCTAAGTCAAAGCGAAAGCCATCTACATGCATTTCTAAAACCCAGTACCGGAGGCTATCCATTATTAACTTGAGAACCTGCGGGTGGCGCACATACAGGGAATTGCCACACCCTGTAAAGTCCATATAATAACGGGGATCATCTTCTACCACACGATAGTAAATACTATTGTCAATCCCTTTTAGCGTTAGAGTAGGACCCATATGATTGCCTTCTCCAGTGTGGTTGTAAACCACATCTAGGATCACCTCAATTCCAGCACGGTGTAGCGCCTTCACCATTTCCTTGAATTCAGTGACTTGTTGCCCAAGTGAGCCACTGGAACTGTAGCCTGAGTAAGGAGCAAAATAGTTGACGGAGTCGTAACCCCAAAAGTTCCTTAAGCCCTTATCAGCGAGATGTCCTGGACTGGATAGAAAGTGATGGACAGGCATAAGTTCAATTGCTGTGATCCCCAGGCGTTGCAGGTGTTCAATAGCAGCAGAGTGGCTCATACCTGCGTAGGTTCCACGCAATTCTTCTGGGATATCTGGATGCAGCTTGGTAAAACCCTTAACATGCGTTTCGTAAATTAAGGTTTCGTGCCAAGGGGTTCGCAATAGCTGATCCCCCTCCCAATCAAAAGATTGATCGACGACGACAGACTTCGGTATTAAAGGCGCGCTATCTAGATCCGAGAAAGATAAATCTTCTTCAGGTGAGTCCCAGGAGTAGCCAAAGATCTCTGGACCATTGCCAACTTCTCCATCTATTGCCTTTGTATATGGGTCTATCAAGAGTTTATTAGGATTAAAGCGATGACCTTCACTGGGTGCATAAGGACCGTGTACTCTAAACCCATATCGTTGTCCTGGTCCTACTCCTGGCACATACCCGTGCCACACAAAATTACTGACTTCAGTTAAAGTCAGACGTGTTTCCTGATCATCTTTATCAAATAAACAAAGTTCAACCCCTGTTGCATTTTCTGAGAATAAGGCAAAGTTTGTACCTTTACCATCCCAGCTTGCACCTAGAGGATATACGTTACCTGGCCAGAGCGCTAAGAACATAGATCAGTCACTAAAAACAAACACTTTGATTGCTGGAGAATACTTTGAGGCGCAGCTTTGTAAATTATTCTTTACGAACCGTTTTTTTGAGTCTACCTTTAGGAGGATAAAATAAGTTGAATTAACACAGTAGTGGACTATACTTCTTTAAATCGTTTCACAAAAAGGGGCTTTTTTTTTCCTAAAGCTACCTAATGATATATTAGAAATATTTATTACATTGATAAATAAGTTTAAAGACCTAATTTAACAACCATTTTTCTCAAGATAAATCTGCTTCATTTTCAGCCATTAGGTATATTGACAAATGCGCTTATATATCAAAAAGTAACGATTTATACCATTTTTATATGAAGATCCCCCCCGCCTTCTTTCCTCTCCTTGGAAAGGGGAGGAAAGAAGGCGTAAAAATAATGTGCAGCTTCACAGAAAATTGATACTAGCCATAAGGTGATTTCCAAGAAAGAAAATACCTGGGGAATGCGAGTTTCGGCTCCGCTCAACTCAAGGTTTCGACTTCGCTCAACTCGCGATCTCTCAGTTGGTTGAGCGAAGCCGAAACCAACTAGGGTGGTATATTTATTCCTGTAAATCACCTAAAATAAGGGAGTGCTCAACCGAGTACTCCCTTATTTTCAACCTTCAAATTTCAGCATATGCGCCTAAATGCAGAATCCTAACGTTATAAAATTCTAAGGGTTGTTGCTGTGTGATTCTCGCGCGAGCAGCTGCAGTGGAATTTGTACCCACTCAGGACGATTATTAAGTTCATTCCCCAACGCGTTAATGAGCTTCTCCAAAAGATAGAAATCTAGGAGTACTTGCAGTTCAGCTTTTGTTTTTGGTAAAAACGAGTCTTGAGCAGCAGTTTTAAGATAGCTGTTTAGGAAAATACTAGTTACCCAAGTATACCAAAAATCGCTCCACTTTTCCATTAGTGGTAGGTTTTCATCGCGGATCATCCCTTTTTCTTTTTCATTACGCAGAGCTTGACTCACGGCGTAGTTAAAGGAGATTAACATTCCTGCTACATCTCGCAGAGGCGATCGCTTCATTCGTCTTTCATTTAAAGTACGAGCCTCTCTGCCTTCAAAGTCAAAAATAATGAAATCCTTACCAGTGTAAAGCACTCGACCAAGATGGTAATCACCATGATAACGGGTACGCATGGCAGTGATTTTGTGGTTAAGTACTAACTGAAAACGATTGAGAATTTCCTGTTGCTGATCGAGAACAGCTTTTGCTAGGGTTTGTGTCTCAGGTGGTAAGGAATGAAGGCGATCTGCTAATAAACGGAAAACTTGCCCTGTTGTGTTACGCGCATATTGGTAGATCGAACGCTGGTATAAAGATGAAAAGGGTTCTGGAGCAAAGTCAGGATTATCTTGCGAACTAGCAAGAGCAATATGAATTTCTGCTGTAGATTGAGCCAACAGTTGAGCGCTAGCGACATAAGAACCGATAGTTTGCTGAACTAATTCGGGAATTTGGACTGGTTGTAAATCTAGCAGAGAAGATGATGGAACAGGCACATCAGTAATTTCTGAATGCTGCGTCGTCACTAGTTCAAAGTAGTCCTGCAAGCTATCAAGAGTATAATTCCATCCGCTACGGGTATTTGGAATAAATTCTTGCAATATACCTAATGTAACAGATCCTACGCCTGTCTGAGTTGGGCGGCGGTATTCCAACGCTCCTGCAATAGCAGCAAAGTGTTTTAAGATCTTTCTCTGGCTGAGAAAGCGTCTGGTTTCTAAGTCTGGGTGTATACCCTCCTCAATTTTGCGGAAGAATTTCAGGAATAGGCGATCGCTATATATAACGTAGGTGTTGTTTTGTTCCCCCTTCAAAACAACTGGATCAAGACAGGAATCTCCATCACATAACAAGTTAAACAAATCTGTTGCTGTAGCAACGACTTCACCCCAAATTCCCTTGTAAGAGCGATTTTGAAAAATAGCATCTAGAGGGAAAGTCAGAAAATCTTTATCTGCTACAGCGCTGAATAAAACCCCTACTTCATCGTGTCCTTCTATTTGTAGGCGCGCCACTACAGCTTGTGGAGTTTCTGTTAATAGCTCCATAGCTTGTTCACCTTCTGTATAAGCTAGCAGCAAAAGGTAAGTTTCTGGGTTTCCTTCAATGTAATCCACCTGCAACCACAGTATCAAAGCCTCAGTTGGCTCTTGTCCTCCTGAATTTAGCGCAGTCACAGCTGGACAGGGAGTAGTTCCTTCTTTTTTATAGGGAACTGGAATTGCTTCAGTTATTCTTGCCGATTGAATAGTTTGGGTTTTGCCACCGAACCAGCTACAAGTGTACAAGTAATCTGAAAGAATGGCTTCCAGTTGAGACACAAAAGTTCGCGTTTCTATAGACTGTGTCTGTGAAAAAACGTGTTGCCACTGGCTATTGATAAAGAGTGTTGGTAACTCCGCTGGCAATTTGGGCGGCTGGGTTAAGCTATGTTTACGCTGGAGAGTGAACCAGTAAAATCCGTAGGGACTAAGACTTAAGAAGTAGGGTGACTCGCCAATAGGAGGAAATTCCGTTTGACCAAAAATTTCTACTGGTACTAAACCTTCAAAATTTGATAAGTCTAGTTCGACTGTTTGGACAAATTTGGATAAATTTGCTACTACCAAAATTCTTTCGTCTTCGTATGTGCGGGTGAAGGTAAGAACTTTACGGTTATTTGGAGACAACAACTCAAAGTTCCCTTTCCCTAACGCCTGGAAACGCTTGCGGGTAGCAATTAAGCGTTTCATTGCGTACCAAAGGGAGTTGGGGTTAGCTCTTTGTGCTTCGACGTTGACTGCTTCGTAATGATATTCCGAGTCAACAATGACGGGTAAATACATCCGTTGGGGGTTAGCGCGACTGAAACCAGCGTTTCGATCAGAACTCCACTGCATTGGGGTGCGAACACCATTGCGATCGCCCACAAAAACGTTATCTCCCATGCCAATTTCATCCCCGTAGTAAAGCACAGGAGTTCCTGGTAGAGACAACAGCAAACTAGTGAGCAGTTCAATCTGACGGCGATCGTTTCCTAACAAAGGTGCTAACCTTCGACGGATACCCAAGTTAACTCTCATGACTGGATCTTGAGCATAGACCCTATACATATAGTCTCTATCTTCATCCGTAACCATCTCTAGAGTGAGTTCATCGTGGTTACGCAAAAATAATGCCCATTGACAGTTGTCCGGAATCGGCGGAGTTTGTTGTATAATGTCAACAATGGGGAAGTTATCTTCCATTCGCAGTGCCATAAACAAGCGAGGCATCAGGGGAAAATGAAAGTTCATGTGGCACTCATCTCCAGCCCCATAATATTGGGCGGCATCTTCAGGCCATTGATTTGCTTCTGCTAAAAGCATTCTGTTGGGGAATTTTTCGTCTATACGCGCTCTAAGTTCCTTGAGGACAGCGTGGGTTTCTGGTAGGTTTTCACAGTTAGTCCCGTCGCGTTCATACAAATAAGGCACTGCATCTAGCCGCAGTCCATCTACCCCCATTTCTAACCAAAAATCAAGAACTTCAAATACCGCCTCTCTCATATTAGGGTTGTCGTAGTTGAGATCTGGCTGATGAGAGTAGAAGCGATGCCAATAATAAGCTTTGGCAATTGGATCCCAAGTCCAGTTAGAAGTCTCGAAATCTTGGAAAATAATTCGAGCTTCTTGATATTTCTCTGGTGTATCACTCCAAACGTAAAAATCTCGCTCTTGACTACCCTTCGGTGCACGACGCGCACGTTGAAACCAAGGATGCTGGTCAGAAGTATGATTGACGATTAACTCTATAATTACGCGAATGCCACGCTTATGAGCAGCCTCCAAGAAATCTTTAAAATCTTCCAAAGTCCCGTATATTGGGTTGACGCTGGTGTAGCTAGCAATATCATAACCGTCATCCTTCAAGGGCGATGGAAAAAACGGTAATACCCACAGAGCAGTAACACCTAAATCTTGTAAGTAGTCTAGTTTTTCCGTCAAACCACGGAAGTCACCAATTCCATCACCATTGCTGTCTGCAAAGGCACGAACAGGCACTTCATAGATGATAGCGTTTTTATACCACAAAGGGTCGTTGTTCAAAATTGATTTTTGCATTTTTCCTTTCTACTGACACGGGAGAGCTCATTCACAAGTCTATCTATCAACCATCTTTTAGGAATTGATGAAGAGGAGTCAGGAGACAGAATTCAGGAGTCAGAATACACCACCCATAAAGGAATGGTGTTTTAAGAAAGGTTTCAACTCTTATCTTGTCCACGAGGGACGAGCTTTTAAGCAGCATTTATTCTGATTCCTGTCTCCTGACTTCTGAATTCTGTTTGATAAAGCTTTTGAATCAACCCAAAGACTGATGGAATGATTTAATTTATGTATATAAATACCTAGTAAAATTCTTAGGCTCTGGTAAAATAATTTAACTGAATAAACTATTTTACCAAATTAATACATATCAAAAACTTAACTTAGTCATCAATTAGTCTAACTAAGAAGATGGCTTGACAGGTTAATAATATAGCTGAACTTCTCTACAAAATGTTGGCTAAAAACATAATTTTTTTAATTAAATTTACAAAAGCAAAAATTTATAGATTTTTTGCTAGAATTTGTATTTTTTGCGTTTAATTAAACAATACATATATATACAGGGGTATTTGCAAACCTTGCAGAGCTATGCTTCTTCTAGAAAGCTTGTTTGAAAGTTCATAATTTCCACCCTAGCTCTATATAAGTACTATTACTGATTTTATCACACGGAAAAAACTTAGTTTTTCCTTACTATCCCTTGAATCTTAAAACAACAAGTTAAAGTTTTGATAAAATTTTTCAGTCTACTATTCAAGTAGATATATATTATGAATAATGTGGTCATTTCGTGACTACAGTTAATAGTTATTTGTACATATGAAAATTTTGTACAAATATCTTTGCTAAAGATTTTCTATTAGGTTTAAAAAACTGATTGATTATTTTTAAAAAATTCGCTCATGGAGAAATTTCAAGAAATAATTGGAATGGGAATTACCTAATCCAAGACTATTTCCTCAAATTGAATGTCAAATTAGTGTGTTTCCTTTTATACAACTCTATCGTCTACTCTACGTCTTCGCAAATCAGATAAACTGATACGACTACAAAACAGAAAACAAATACAAGAAACTTAACATTACAATGAACTGATCACCCTCTGTCCTTCATTACGGGTGACGATTTTAACCAACTATCATTTTTGTGTGCTATCACAAGTGTTAGTCAAAAAGCAGACTCATTCTCCCCTAGAGCGGATCTCCAGCAAGGTCAAAACTACTCTACCAGATAAACCAGTAGGGTTAAAAGCTGAGGAGTAATGTTTTACCAGAATCTCCGTACCGCGATAGTCGGAGAGAGGTTCAACTTTATGCAGGATTCCTTAATTTTCGGGCTGCTTCATGCAGATCATCAAATAGAGACTGGTTTATGAGCTTCTGAGGATAGTTGCCTTGGATAGCATAAGGGTCTTGCTCTATAACAGACTGACGAATAGACTCAATAGTCTCTCTATCTGCGCCAAGTTGCTGAAGTGTTTCAATTAAGTCACTAGGCAGACCATTGGACGCAACGCTTGACTGAAAATTACGTACGTCATCTAAGCTTACTGTTATGGTTCGGAAACCATTACTTTGAAGGACATTCACTAAGTTGGTTAGCAATCCTGGTTCTGCATCCAAGAGGTTAGCTATCTCCTGCATATATTGATTTGCAACTTCTAGCTGTTTTTGACGCCACGTAGCGTTACCTGCATCGATAGCCCCCGAAACACGGTTATAGGAGATATAGGCGGCATTGGCGAATCCAATAGCTTGCAACTGGTTTTTAATAACCGCATTGGATGCGTCAACTGCTGCCTTGGTTAAACCAGGTTGAACCTGTAGGTCTGGCAAGGAAGGAAATAGAGGTTGCTGGATGACGGTATAATTAGGATCAGGTGGGTCAGAAGCAAGTAGTTTGAATGCACGTCCTGCAAGCGATGTTGTCGTACTGAAACCCAAATAAAAAGCCCCGCATGACGCGCCAGCAGGTGGGTCGATAGCCACCAATACTTTACAAATTTTCCTAGCAACCTTGGCTCCATCTGTTAATGTTTTGAGATCAGAGGATACTTTTTGGAGTACGCTTTTCGTATTTTCTGAAAATAGTTTTTTAGCAGTGTTACTAGAAACATTATTGGAGCATGTAATAAATTTAAAAGCATCGCAATTTGGATGATTCACCTTTTCTTGACAGACTCTTCCATCACCAATAACCTTTGTTATTGTAGGGCTATTATCTATGCCAGAGCTTACGAGTTCACTATAACCATTTTGGTGACAAAATTCTTTAGCAGCTGGCACTCCACAATCATGCTCCCATGTGAGGCAACGATCTAATCGCAAACCTCCAATACTGGGATTATCAAAAGTTACAGTTATTGTTTGTGGATTTTGCGCTTGGGACGGTATAGCAATAAAAACTTGCTGACTAATTAAAGCTATGGCTACGACAGCAAAAAGCGCAAACCACCAGAAACGACGGCGAAATAACATAAAGCTTATCGGTATAGCAGAATACCTGTAACAATATCATCTTAAGAGGAGATCACTTTTTCCTGTTGCAAATCACAATAAAATCAAATAAAATTTGATATCAATTAAATTTCTTTTCTAACCACCACTGCTTGAAGAGACTTCTAGATCAATTTTTTAATATCGCCCCTAGCTCGGTAGAATTCGCCACTGGAAGATTCTCGCACCTCTTGAACAAGATAGCGCTGTCCTTCTTGACGAATATCCTTGGGAAACTGTACGTTCCAGTTAGAATTATATCCAGGGGATACAACCCGAATTCTTAGTTTATTTCCAGAGCGAAAGCACTCAACAATTATCCCTTGACTCGTATCGGTTGCCGTTTCCAGCACGGTGGACGGTGTAACTCCATCGCCTGAAGGTGCTTGAATAATAGTTGCTTCAGGAACTGTACCTTCTTGGGCGGCGGTAATTGCTGGAACACTAGCATCAATACAGGCAAGAGTTCCATCTGTTGTCACAATATAAATGCAATTGTTGAAAAATTGCATAGATAAAGCCGAACCGCAGCCACTAGCAAGCTTCCAAAGCCGTTCTCCTGCATGATTGAAGCAGTAGATTGAAGAGCTGTTATCGCCAGCAAACACATACTCACCATCAACTGTGGTAGCGCAAGAATAAACTGACGCATCGCACGTGTAGACAGCGAGTTCCTCACCCTGATTACTAAAACAGTAAACTTTGCGATCGCTTGTGCCTGCATAAACAGCTGATGCTTCTTGCCAACCAAATAGCACAGCGCCTCCGGTATTTTGGTGCCATAGCATGCGACCTTCTTTGGTATCATACATCGTCACGCCCAAGCTATGTCCATGACAAATACTAGCCTCGTTACAACGCACCATCCAGCCAGAGCTCCCTTGGCTCAAACGAGTCCACTGACAATCATCGTCATGGTTAAATGTTGTTACCCCGCCGTTTGCGTCCGATACTGCCAATAAGCCATCTTTAATATCTAGCCAGAAAATATCAACATTTTCATCAATTTTGTAGGCAAGACGCGGTAACTTACCTGTCAAGTCATAGACATTCCCATCATCACAACCAGCATAAATCCAGCTATCGTCAGCAACTAAACATTTAACTCCATCAGGTAACTGAAACTGATTAATAACCGAACCTTGATGGTTAACTGCAAAAACTTGACCAGATTGATTTCCCACCCAGCAACGATGAGCGTCAATAAAAATCCCAAATGCAGCCGAAGAGGAGTTAAATTTCCACAAAATTGGTGCTTGTTTTGCTGTAGAGGGAGAGCTAGTCACTTGGCGTCGTGTGACTGGGCGCTTCTGGCGCACACCCATCACAGCATGTTCATAGCCTTTTTTCAGTTTTTCGTTAATCTTCTTAGTTGCTTCCGCCTTTGCTTTGTCAGCAGTGGGGAAAGTTTTACTTTGAGTCTGTCCATGATCACCGATACGACCATAGCGTATGATCAATTCGGCATCTTTAACAATGACCTCATAAAACTTGTGGGATTTGCCATCGTTTTCTGAAAGCTCTAGGTACGTTTTTTCTTCCGTCATAATATTTTTCAAGTAAATATTCTGTGTCCTGGGATTATCACCGTTGTATATTAAAGTTCCCGAACTACGCCCCTAGTTGTATCTTCCACGAGAAATTTCTCTAACAGGAGTCAAGAGTCATAAAACACCATCCCTTTATGCGTCCATTTAATTTGACAGCGTATGTAAGTCCTACCAAAAACGGTTTTAGTTCATTCATTGGTGTGTGTCAACTGTAACTTCGCTCACTTACATGGCTAGCATCAGTCATAAGAACTTAGTTCTGAAAAGATACTTATGCGTTTTGTGCATTTATTAAATGCGTTTTTTGCAAACAAAACAGATCTATGATCGTTTTTGTAGTTACAATTCTAGAAATCAACGATTTTCGGGAAATTGAATATCTCAGGAATAGGACAAAGCCCCTAATAGAGTTATTAGGGGCTTTTTTCTGCCGATAGTAAGTTCATCCGCTACACACGCCCCACCAGTTGCGCGATCGCATGAACCAAGTGATATGGTTCAATAGGTTTAGCTAAATGCTTCTGAAATCCTACTGACAAAGCTTGTTGCTCATCTAGTTCTC
Organism: Aetokthonos hydrillicola CCALA 1050; assembly: GCF_017591665.1. Classification (GTDB taxonomy): domain Bacteria; phylum Cyanobacteriota; class Cyanobacteriia; order Cyanobacteriales; family Nostocaceae; genus Aetokthonos; species Aetokthonos hydrillicola. The sequence goes on from NZ_JAAKGC010000031.1 coordinate 17,620, forward strand.
CAGCATAAGCAGTGAGCGCGATCGCTGGAATTTGACTATAGCGTTCTGCCGTTAAAGAACGCACTCGTGTGAGTAAGGTGTAACCATCCATTTCTGGCATACCAATATCACTGAGTAAAATATCTGGCTCAAAAGATTCTAAAGCTGCTAGAAATTCCGTACCAGATGCAACTGCCATGACATCTGCTCCATACTGTGGCAACAATACCTTGAGCAACTCGCGCGCGTCTAGCTGATCATCGACGGTTAATACCCGGATGCCTGTTAAATCAGGTTCATCTTCTAACAGATCACATGCTAGATTAATCTCTGGCTGAATGTTTAAAATGGGTAAGCTTACCGTAAATGTAGCTCCCAGATTAACACCTGGACTGTCAGCAGTAACGCTGCCTCCATGGGCTTCAGTCAAGTGACGAACAATAGCCAACCCTAAACCTAGTCCGCCATGTTGCCGGGTAACTGAGATATCTTCTTGACGGAAAGAGTCAAAAATATGAGGTAGAAAGTCGGGAGCAATCCCTTTACCGGTGTCAGAGACTGTTATCTGAGCTTGATTACCTACCTGTTCTAGCCTGATTTCAACCTTCCCATCACGTGGCGTAAACTTGATAGCGTTAGAAAGCAAGTTCCAAATGATTTGCTGGAGACGAACTGAATCGCCAGAGACTTGTATAGTATTCGATAACACTGAATGAATCAGAATTGATTTGGCGGCGGCGGCAGATCTGACGGTATCAAGAGCTCCTTCAATTAGAGATGCCAAGTTGACAGCTTTAGTATTTAAGCTGAGTTTGCCGCGCAGAATGCGAGCAATATCAAGCAGATCATCAATAAGTTGTGTTTGTAGTTTGGCGTTGCGTTCGATAGTTGCTAGGGCTTGAGCAGTTTTCGTTGCATCGAGCTTGCGAGTTTGCAGCAAACTCACCCACCCTATGATGGGGTTGAGGGGGGAACGTAACTCGTGGGAGAGAATAGCTAAAAACTCATCTTTTATACGGTTGGCTCTTTCTGCTTCAGCACGCGCAGCTTGTTCTAATTGGAGAATGCGATCGCGTTCTATATCTAATTCCTTTTGCTCGTGAATATCTGTACAAGTACCAAACCATTGTACTACCCGTCCTTGTTCGTCTTTAAGGGGTACACCCAGCACCATATGCCACCGATAGCTTCCATCGGTACCTCGCCTAACACGATATTCATGTTTATAGTCAGTGCCACTTTTGACAGCATTCCACCACACTTCTTGGGTTACTTCTACATCATCAGGATGCAAAGCTGACAGCCACTCTAGCCCCATGCTTTGTTCTACTGTCAATCCTGTATACTCACAAAAACGTTTATTGATATAATCACAGGAACCGTCTGCGTTACAAGTCCAGACCATTTGAGGAACTGCTTCAGCTAGGTAGCGGTAACGAGCTTCACTGCGCTGCAGTTCTTCTTGTGCCTGTTTATAATCACTAATATCTTGTACATTGCCGAATATCCGCACGGCATTGCCAGCCTTATCATAGAAAATTTTCCCTCTAGCAAGCAGCCAGCGTATACCCTTAGAGTATGGAACACGATACTCAATCTCGTAATCTTCCTGCTGTTGCTGGGTAATCCCAATATTGTATTCTCTAACTATAGTGCGATCATCTGGGTGTATAAGCGACAACCAATCTTCAAAGCTAATTCCCTTTGTGGCATTATCAAGCTCAAACAGATCACAATACTCTTCAGAGATCTTCGCTATGTTATTGGGTATATCCCAATCCCACAATCCTGATTTAGTTGCTTTCTGCCCGAGTTTCAGCCATGCTTGATTCTCTTGTAGTTCTGTTTCTGCGCGTTTGCGATCTGTAATATCTAAATCAACACCCGTCATGCGAACAGGTTGCCTCAGCTGATTATAAAAAACTTTGCCTTGACTTAGCGCCCATCGAACTATACCGTTGGGATAAACTACCCGAAATTCAATTGTGTAGTCTGCTTTATTTGTGATGGCATTATTGATTGCTTGCAAGACGCGATCGCGATCGTCTGGATGCAGGCTAGAAACAAACATATCGAAGGAACCATCAAACTCTCCTGGAGCAAGCCCAAACATAGCTTCCAAGTTAGTAGACCATTGAATGTCACCTGTCTGGATATTCCAGTCCCACGTCCCCATGCGGGCTGCTTCCAACGCTACTCGTAGTTTTTCTTCATTGTGTCGCAGAATTTCTTCAGTATGTTGCCGCTTGGCGAATTCATTTTGTTCCTGAAGGTAGTTTTCTAGCGCCTCATTCACTGCTACTTGCAGATGTTTGGGAGTGATTCGTTCCTTGACTAAGTAATCTTGCGCACCTGCTTTAATTGACTGTACTGCTATCACCTCATTTCCCTGATCAGCTATTACAATCACAGGTAATAAAGATCTACGGAACCCTGTTTGTAGTTGAATCAGCAATTCTATCGCGTCGAAATCTGGGAGTTGGTAATTCGCCAACATAATATCTGGTTTGTGCTGTTGCCATAGCTCTAAACCTTTTTTCCCGCAATCTGCTTGCAAGAATGTATAATGATAATTCGGTTCTGCCTGTAAGTACTGCTGATATAAAATGCGGTCTTCCGGGCTATCGTCGACAATCAAAACAGTGCGCTGTTGCTGACTCATTGTTAAGTTTTGAGTTCGTAGGAAAGCTACTATATTTCAAATAGGTATTTAAAAGAATCTTAAACTGTATTTTATGCAACGGAAATTAGTCCAGCCTAATTATTATAGAAGTTTTAGTGAACGGATTGATCAGTAATCGTGCACAATTATTCTACTGTCAGATCTCACTTACGGCTTTCCCGTCGCCACTTTCCTCTTACTAAACGGATTTCATCAAAACTGTAGTTTTGACCAAGATATTCTTTTATTGGTGTTAACGATATATCACCTAACACTTCTAATACTTGTAGAATTTTTTGCTGTTTCTCGATCGGAACTAACTGATTTAAGTCTACTGATTGATTTTTCTCGATTAAATCACAAAGGTGACGGATAACTGTGGTGCTACGTATGTTGCGTTTTTGAGCAATTTCTGTCACAGAAAAACCTTGTTTATATAGCTGTAATGTGTATAATTCTGTTTCAGAAGGTAAGTTAACAGGGGGTTTAGAATTATCCTGCTTTGTTGGTAAACCTTGTTCAGTACGGTAAGCCCGGATCTCTGCAAGGAATTTATCTCCGTATTGAGCAAGTTTATGACTGCCTACACCAGAAAGTTTACTAAATTCCGCTTTTGTTTGGGGTTGTATTTGTGCCATCAATTTTAGAGTAGAATCTTGAAAGATAACGTAGGGTGGAACAGATTGTTCATCAGCAAGTTGTTTGCGTAGCGATCGCAATCTTTGCATCAGAATTTCCACTTCTACGGCTTTTTGGCTTTCAGGTTCCACCGTAATCTTTTGTACTACCGGCATGGCAATAGATACAGTTCGCTGTCGCCGCATCACTTCCCAACTTAGCGCATTAAGTTTTAATACTGAATAACCATCCGTTGTCTGCTCTATTAAGCCTTGATGCAAGAGCGATCGCCCTAACGTTCGCCACTCATCTACACTTCTATCCTTCCCAATCCCATAAGTAGAAAGCTTATCATGCTCATTTTGGGTGATTTTCTGGTTTTTTGCTCCCCGCAACACATCGATAATATAGACCATTCCATATCTTTCTTTTGTACGCGCCACGCAAGATAAAAACTTCATTGCTTCAACTGTCCAGTCTTGTACTGGTTTGGGATGACGACAATTGTCACAGTTACCACAGTTACCTGCAAAACGTTCCCCAAAATAACCCAGTTGAATTGTGCGTCGGCAATCTGTACCATCTGCATAATCTATCATTTGCCGCAGTTGCTGCTTTGCAATCAACTGTTCCTGGGAGTCTGGTTTTTGGTTGATGAGAAATTCTATTGTCTTGACGTCACTGTAACCAAGAAACAGTGTACAGCGAGAAGGTTCTCCATCTCTACCCGCCCGCCCTGATTCTTGATAATAGCTTTCTAAATTTCGGGATATATCATAGTGAACAACAAACCGCACATCTGGTTTATTAATACCCATACCAAAGGCGATTGTTGCTACCATAATTCGCACGTCATCCCGAATAAACCGAGTTTGATTTTTTGTGCGTTCTTCATCACTTAGTCCAGCATGATAAGGTAAAGCTGGAATTTTATCGTGTTCTAATTTCAGCTTAAGTTCATCAACTTTTTTGCGCGTTAAGCAATAAACTATTCCTGCACCTTCCGTTTCGCGAATAATTTCTAATAGCTCAGCATAAGCATACTTTGTTTTAGGACGAACTTCGTAATATAGGTTTTGACGATTGAAGCTAGCTATATGGACGCTGGGTTGTTTTAGCCCTAGCTGTTGGATGATATCAGCCCGAACGCGATCTGTGGCTGTGGCGGTTAGCGCGATCGCGGGGATATCTGGGTAACGTTTTCGTAGTGATTTAAGTTGGCGATACTCAGGGCGAAAGTCGTGTCCCCATTCGGAGACGCAGTGAGCTTCGTCAATAGCAAACGTGGAGATGCCAACTTGGTGCTGTACTAAATCAAGAAATGGGAGAAAGCGATCGCTCAATAGTCGTTCTGGTGCCACGTAAAGCAGTTTGACTTTACCGTTTACGATGGCGTCTTCGCGCGATCGTGTTTGATAAGGGTTAAGACTACTATTAAGAAACGTTGCTGCAATACCATTATCTCGCAGTGATTCCACTTGGTCTTGCATTAAAGCTATCAGCGGCGACACAACTACAGTTATACCTTTTTTCAGTAGTGCTGGTAGTTGAAAGCACAACGACTTTCCCCCTCCTGTAGGCATAACAATCATTAAATCCCGATTTTCTAGCGCTTGTTCAATAATCTGCCGTTGTCCTGGACGAAAATTGTCATAGCCGAAGTAATATTTTAGCGCTTGTTCTAAATTGGGATACTGAGCCATAGGAGATTGTTTGACATGGAAGGCGTGTTAAGCCCTGCCTTACATGATACCAATTCTAAAAGTGATTGTTACGAAAGAATATCCTCAGAGTTGCTTATAGAACTAACGAGCGGCTAACACTGGTACTTAATTTTGTGATTTGACGATTTGGATATTGTTCAGCCTAAAGAAACCCCCATGTGGATCACCGACAAACTCAGCTTGAGCACTAATTATACTATTAGCGCCAAAATGAGGACTTTGTGCGATCGTAAATGCTTTAACTTGATCTCCTATCTGGGCGAATGTGCCTCCTGTTATATTTTTACTTTCTAAAATCTTTAACTCCAAATACCACTTATCTGAAAATTGATCAGATTGTTGAATATGCAATACCTTTGCCTTTATTTCACTTTGGTTAGGTGCTGCCATCATTCCATGTAACTGCGATGTCATACAATCCCTTACTCTTAAAGTTTCAATCGCAACATTCTGCTGAACTAGGTTAAGCGGAGTGGCTTTTATTGCAAATCCGGATGATCCAATAGTAAAAGCTAAAACAATTAATAACAACTGTAAAATTTTCCCCATATCACCCCTTCTCCACCACTCTTAATAACTGTTAATGTGGGCACTGCTTATAAGGTGAAAATAACCCAACGAACCTTACGCAATGTCCACTTTATAAAAATTGTCATAAATCAACTGCTGCAAGATGATAACAATACAGCCGACTTATGACAGAGCAAATTCAACTACCGAACCAAAGGTATCTTAGGAGTCTGAGGTACCTGTGACTTTATATCTACAGTAATGTCTTGTCCTTGAGATTGGATATCAGTGATCATAATCCCTGAATCAGAGCCATTGTATGCTTTGCTGTTGGGTGTAGTGCTTACGGTAAAGGAATGATTAGCACCACAAGGGAATGGATCATTGGCATCTCCTCTGTTGGCACCCTTGTTTAGATCTTGCCTGCCATCACACTGTTCAATGTCAACTAGGTAGTGAGATTCGTTGGTATTAGCAGTTTTATTTTCATCTACATGCTCAATGATTAAACCTTCACCGGGTAAGTATTTATCAAACCCTACTTTGTGACGATTTGAAAGTAGGAAATATTCCTTTCCGTTAGGTTCCGCGATTGGGATTTTGTAGATTTGACCATCATTTGTAGCATAGGGTTTAATTGTGACTTTTTCTTGCCTATTGCAGATTATCACGGGGTTTACCCATCCGAGTTTAACTTTACAATAAGCAGTCGGATGAGCAGGTGTTTGCCCACCGTTGTTCCAACTTCCACCAGCCATCAAATCCCAACCACCGGTACCAGATGAACTATAGTCAGTATCATACAGATCTGGCAATCCAAATACATGTCCTAACTCATGACAGAATACCCCAACTTTTCCGTCTTCAGGTTCGATACTATAGGCTTGAACCCTAACGCCATCTACAGTTTTTGGTGTTATTTCCCACTTGTGCGACCAGATATGATTATGGTTACCAGTTACTTCTGCTCCAGCACCTGCATGAACTATAAATAGAGCATCTACAACGCCATCACCATCATTGTCATAGTCGGCAAAATTCACAAATGGATCTGCTAAATCCACTAAATCTTCAACTAGCTTCTGGGAATTTTGTGGATAAGAACCCGTTCCAAAATTATTGTTGGTGTAATATGAGTATGGTTTTGGAGCGCGATACCAACCATTTGTAACTCCTTGTTGACCGCTAACATCACCGTCTACCGTTAGTTTATGGTGAGAAACCTCCCAGTAAAAATCTTTCAAGCTACCTGTGGGGTAAGTGCCTTGAGAAAACAGCATATCTTTATAGTGTTGCTGCGTTTTAGAAGCACGATTATCTGAGAAGTCTACCAGTAGTACTAAAGCTCTTCTTGTACCATCAACTGAAGCGATCTTTCCAGTTGTTGTATGAATGTGTCTGCGGCGATTGCTAATTAAGTTGAAAGTTCGTAAATCAAGAACATCAATTGTTGCTTCTTCTGTTGATCGATCTCCAGCCAGTAATCGCTCTCTAGTTCGGAGGAATTTCTCTCTCAGTTCTGGAGAAGCGGGAACTAAGTAACAGTTATCTGTCGGAAACATAAATCTGCTCCTTAAAATCTTTTTATGCAGTTTCATTCTGAGAGATAAATATGAGGAACTTGTGAATTAGATGAAATTTTTATAAAACTAAAAATTCAACAGAATATATGATTTTAATTTCATTAAATACTTAAAATTCTGTTAATTATATTTGTATAATAAGAAAATTATCGCATGATTAATTATCATTTATTAAAAAACTTAGTAATCACTTAAGTAAGTAAAATTGAGCAAGAATACTAAAATAATGGCTCAATTAATGACATGATGTCTGGCGATTGCAGTTACCTGATATCTTGCACATTTTATAACCGTTATACAGTAAGGCTTTGGGAGACTTATAAAAATGTGCTTGTTTCATATGTTGGGGGAGCGGAAACCGCGCCCGTTAGAGGCTGATATCTTGCACCTGTGCTGTTAGCCAGCCAGCCAGCGATTTAAATCGCTGGCTGATAGCTAAAGTCCTCTTAAGAGGACTGATCAAGAATTTCAGTCCATTTCAATGGACTTAAGCTATTAGCCCGGAACTTCAGTTCCGGGCGGGATATCGGGCTAACTCAGAATGGTGCAAAATGCCAGTTACTGTTTCTCTGTACAAAAATGCAATTATCATTCAAAAATCAAGCTAGAAATAGATTTATAAAGTGAGCTAGGGAAAAATCTCTACGGACTGGTATAAAAAGCAAGCTCCTACATCCCTCGTGTAACTGTTGCAATCATTGGTTTAACGTAGGGCACTATTTTTGGGAATACAATGAAGTCTTGGTAATTTTGAACTGAACTTGCCTTCCCCGACTCAAAATGGACAATTTCCCTATAAATAACCCCATCATTGAACAAATCTGGCAATTGCCTCCAGAACCAATTAACCAAATCTTAGACGCTCCATCGCTACCTACTATTGTGCTGTCTCCTAACAGAGAATGGATGGTGGAGTTGGATAGACCATTGTTGGTTCCAATTTCCTCACTTGCAGAAATGGAAGTTCCTTTAGCAGGTTTGTTGATCAATCCCAAAACGAACGCGCCTGTTCATGCGAACCCTTTTCAAACAATGAAAGTTAGGAGGTTCCCTTTCCTAGAGAAAAGCAAAACGGTGGTGCTTCCTGACAACGCCCAGATTGATTATCTAAAGTGGTCACCTGATAGCCGAAAACTTGCTTTTACTCTCACTCAACCAACAGGACTGGAATTATGGTTTGTGGATGTTGAAGATTTTATTCCCAAGCAGTTAACACAGCCAGTTCTCAATGGTGCATATGGAGAGCCATTCCATTGGCTGTCTAATGAGACTCTTATTTGTAAGTTCATTTTGACCGAACGCCCCGAAGCTCCCTGTGAGCCAACCGTTCCACCGGGACCACTTATTCAAGAAAATCTCAAAGGTAAAAGCCCAACTCGTACCTACACCCACTTACTGCAAAATCCTCACAACGAGGCACTACTTGAATACTACTTAACGTCTACTTTGGAAACAGTGACGCTAGATGGTCAACGTACTTTGTTAGTTTCTAACCGTCTCATTCATGAAGCTATACCTTCTCCTGATAGCAAATTTATTCTAATGAAGACGTTGCACCGACCGTTTTCTTACCAAGTTCCAATCTCGTACTTTCCCAAAAAAATTGAAGTGATTGATGAACTAGGAAAATGCGTTTATGAGGTTGCTGATCTCCCTCTTTTTATCCCTCGTACAACTAAATTTAATGAAGTCCGAAAAGGACGCAGAGCAGTTTTTTGGCGCACCGATGTAAATGCAACATTATTTTGGTTAGAAGCTTTAGACGGAGGTGATCCAACACATGATGTTCCTAAACGGGATGCTTTATTTGAATTGGATGCTCCTTTTACGAATACACCAAAGCAACTCTGGCAATCTGAGTATCGCCTTTCTAACCTTGCTTGGGGTAAACAAGATGTCGCGCTGGTTTGGGAACGGTGGTACGATAACCGTAAACAAAGAATCTGGCGCATATATCCCCAAGCGCCTGAAACACCGCCGCAACTACTGTTTGACCGCAGTTATGAAGATAAATACACTGATCCTGGATCAGCTTTAATGACTGTGGGACCTTACAATTATAAAGTTCTGCGCTTTGCACCACAGGGGAATATTATTTACCTAAAGGGGCGAGGAGCTTCATCTAATGGGGCATATCCGTTTTTAGATTGCTTAAATTTGGAAACAGGGGAGAAGCAACGCCTATGGCAATCTCAAGATCCATATTTTGAAGAAATTGCTTATGTGCTTGATGATGAAGCACAAACTGTTATTACTCGTCGACAATCTCGCACTGAGCCACCCAATTATTTTTTGTTGAATCGTCATAACAACCAAAGTCCTTTCCAGCTAACTGATTATCAAGATCCTGCTCCTCAATTAGCTGGAGTTTATACTGAGTTAGTAAAATATCAGCGAGCAGATGGTGTGCAGCTATCGGCTAAATTATATCTCCCTCCTGGTTATGATGCTGAGCGTGATGGCCCTGTGCCAATGTTATTTTGGGTTTATCCAGAGGAATTTAAAGATAAGGAATTTGCTGGACAGATTACAGAATCTCAGAACAATTTCAGCCGTCCCTTGCGTGCTTCTGTTTTATTTCTTCTCACTCAAGGCTATGGAATTCTTTCTGGTCCTAGTTTACCCATTATTGGGGAAGGCGAGACAGAACCAAATGATACTTACGTAGAACAATTGATTGCTGGAGCACAAGCAGCCGTGGATTATGTGGTAGAGCGAGGCATTGGCGATCGCAACCGTATTGGTATTGCGGGACACTCTTATGGTGCTTTCACTACAGTAAATTTGCTTGCACACACTAACTTATTCTGCACAGGTATTGCTAGGAGTGGTGCTTACAACCGAACCCTAACTCCGTTTGGTTTTCAAGGAGAACAGCGCAATTTTTGGGAGGCACAACAGACTTACATTCATATGTCTCCTTTTACTCATCTTGAAAAAGTCAAAGCACCTCTTTTGCTGATTCATGGGAAAAAAGATTCTAATTCTGGTACTTATCCATTACAAACGGAACGACTTTATGAAGCGCTTAAGGGGCTCGGAGCAATTGTTCGCTTGGTAATCTTACCTCTAGAAGACCACTCTTATCGCTCTCGCGAAGGGGTTGCTCATGTCCTTTGGGAAATGAGCAACTGGTGTGATAGGTATCTCAAATAATTTATGCTTGCCTAGTCATCTTCGTACTCTGCCCAAGAATTGGGTGTCTCAGATACAGCGACTTTCAACTTTACATCCGAGGGCAACTGCTTCTTAGTTTTATCGTAGATATACTGAGCAATCATCTCTGCCGTTGTTTCGTAACCTTCGGGGAGGACATCATTTAGGACTGAGTGATCAAGTCCTCCTTTAAGCATGTCTTGCTTCGCCCAACGAAGCGTGCGGAAGTCAGCTACCATAACTGGGTGAGGGCAGTACTCGGAAGAATGAAGCTGACTGGAAATGGCTTCTATCCGAACTTTGTAGGTGTGACCATGTAGCCGACCACAGGGACCATTGTAATCCTTAATGTAGTGAGCAGCGTCAAAGGTAAATTCTGTGGTCAGCTTCCACTTAGGCATACAGAAACCTTAGTTAAGCAGGTTGCTTAGAACTAATTTATCAAACTATATCACTTTTGCGCTTAAAGTGAAACTTAAATCTTCTAGCTTGAGATGACTGTCTCAAAAAATGCGCTTACTTAACAGCTAGTGCTATTACGGGAAATTTTAAAAAACTGTAATGTTATAAGCTGTTAAGCCTTCTCGTACGCCAAAAGGTATAAATAGCTTTATTTATACCTTACTGTACTAGTACAGCGCCGCGTAAATAAGCATACCATTCAAAATCTGTGAAAAGCCTACGCTGTATTCCTAACAGAATTTTGAATGAGCGAATGAGCGAATTCCGCCTTGCGGTACTAGTACCATAAGGCACTAAGTTAATTATCCTGTTTTCTATCCACGTATTCCGTCTTAAGAGTATTTCTCACAAATCTATCTTCCCCCCCTTACCAGAGGTCTCACACAGTCCTAAACTGTAGATGGGAGTTGAAAGGCAGTTAGGAGAAATTTTGTGAAAAGAGTTTTAGGAATCATTCTTGGGGGTGGTGCAGGTACCCGTCTTTACCCACTTACCAAACTACGTGCTAAACCAGCTGTACCAGTCGCTGGGAAATACCGCTTAATTGATATACCTGTTAGTAACTGTATAAATTCCGAAATATTCAAAATTTACGTTCTCACCCAATTCAACTCAGCTTCCCTCAATCGTCACATTGCTCGTACATACAGCTTTTCTGGCTTTACTGAGGGTTTCGTAGAAGTCCTAGCTGCACAGCAAACTCTAGAAAACCTCAATTGGTTCCAAGGAACAGCTGACGCGGTTCGGCAATATTTGTGGTTGTTTGAAGAATGGGATGTAGATGAATATCTTATCCTTTCTGGTGACCACCTTTACCGCATGGACTACCGTTTGTTTGTGGATCGTCACAGGGAGACTGGCTCTGATATAACCCTTTCGGTTATACCTATTGATGAAAGTCGCGCTTCTGACTTTGGTTTAATGAAAATCGATGGCTCTGGTAGGGTTATTGACTTTAGCGAAAAACCCAAAGGTGAAGCATTAACAAAAATGCAAGTTGATACAACTGTCCTGGGTTTGTCGCCTGATCAAGCTCAAGAAAAGCCTTATATTGCCTCGATGGGGATCTACATCTTTAAGAAAGATGTTTTGATTAAGTTGCTGAAAGAATCTTCACACCGGACTGATTTTGGTAAAGAAATTATTCCTCAGTCAGCACAAGATTATAATATTCAAGCCTATTTATTTGACGGTTACTGGGAAGACATTGGAACAATAGAATCATTCTATAATGCCAATTTAGCATTGACTCAGCAGCCTCTTCCACCCTTTAGCTTCTATGATGAAGAAGCTCCAATTTATACCCGTGCTCGTTACTTACCTCCTACTAAACTGTTGGATTGCCAAATAAGACAGTCAATGGTTGGTGAGGGTTGTATTCTCAAAAAATGCCGCATTGAAAATTCGGTGTTGGGAGTGCGATCGCGTGTTGAAGAGGGCTGCGTTATAGAAGATACCCTAATTATGGGAGCGGATTTCTATCAAGGTTTTGCTGAACGTCAGTCTGATTGCGAGAGAAAAGGTGTCTCCTTGGGTATTGGTGCTAACACCACAATCCGTCGTGCGATAATTGATAAAAACGCTCATATTGGATGTGACGTGCAAATTATCAACAAAGACAATGTTCAAGAAGCAGAACGCGAAAGTCAAGGCTTTTATATCCGTAGTGGAATCATTGTCATCCTCAAAAATGCTGTAATTCCCGATGGAACCATTATTTAGTTAGTTGTTAGTGGAGCCAATGTGCTCCACTATAGCAATACCAAATCATTTTTCAGAAAACTAAAGTACATCTCATCCCCATACCCTGTTCTTCATTAAGGTTTACAACTCCTGCACGAATTGTTATAAATGACGAAACTCTTACTACTGATTGGTCTTCCTGGTAGTGGTAAGTCAACCTTAGCAAAACAGTTGCTGGCAGAATCTCCCGAGATGAGACTAATTTCTACCGATGCTATTCGAGAAAAAATATTCGGAAATGAAGCTACTCAGGGAACGTGGCTACTTATTTGGCATGAAGTACAACAGCAATTTCAGCAAGCCCTGATTGCGGGTTCTTCGGCAATTTATGACGCAACGAACGCCCAAAGACGCCATCGCCGCGAAATTATTTCTCTTGCTCGGAGTTTAGGCTTTACTAATATTACAGCAATTTGGGTAAAAACTCCTGTTTGGCTTTGTTTAGCACGGAACAAAAAGCGGCACCGTCAAGTGCCAGAGAACGTTATATTTCGTATGCATCGGCAACTCCGCGATGCACCCCCTTCATTGTCAGAAGGACTAGACGAGCTAATTTTTAGTACGGAAATTCCAACGACGCAATGAGCAAAAACCGCACTTGATTTTATTTAATCTTTGTTAAGTTAAAAGTTAGAGTCTATAGAATTGTAATTTTATTAAGCAAGGCTTGCCGACTCAAATTAAAAAAAAAATTAATGAGAATTTTTATAGGAGGCTGGTAGATGGCTGCAACCGACTTCAAAGACTATTATGTGATTTTAGGAGTTAGTAAGACCGCCACTCCAGAGGAAATTAAACAAGCCTTTCGTAAACTAGCGCGGAAATATCACCCTGACGTCAATCCGAACAACAAACAGGCGGAAGCACGGTTTAAAGAAGTTAACGAGGCGTATGAAGTCCTGTCAGATCCTGACAAACGCCGAAAATACGATCAATTTGGTCAATATTGGAAACAGGCGGAGGGAGGTTTTCATCCTGGCGCTGGAGTCGATATGGGAGGCTTTGACTTCAGCCAATACGGGAGCTTTGATGACTTTATCAATGAGTTATTAGGGCGCTTTGGTAGTAATAGTAGTCGCGGTGGTCAACAATCTTATCGTACTAGCACACGACCACCGGGTGGCTTCAGCGGCTTTAATGATTTTGGCAGCTTTAATGATTTTGGTGCTGGTGCTTCCGTACAGGATAGTGAAGCTATAATTCGTCTTACTTTTGCAGAAGCTTTTAATGGGGTACAAAAACACTTAAATTTAGGCAATGAAGTTATAGATGTACGCATACCAGGAGGAGCTAAATCTGGTAGCCGTTTGCGTGTGAGAGGCAAAGGACAAATAAATCCTATGACTCAACAACGCGGTGATTTGTACTTAAAAGTTGAACTTATTCCTCACTCTTTCTTCCAGTTCGAGGGTGATAATTTAGTATGTGAAGTGCCAATCTCACCGGACGAAGCTGTATTAGGAACATCTATTGATGTACCAACCCCGGATGGAATGGTTAATGTTAAAATTCCTACCGGAGTACGTTCTGGTCAATCTTTACGTCTACGTGGTAAAGGATGGCCTCAACCTAGAGGAACACGTGGTGACCAGTTAGTTAAGATTAATATTGTAACACCAAAAGAAATCAGCGCTCAGGAGCGAGAATATTATGAGAAACTCCGCGCTATACGTACTTTTAACCCTCGGAGCAATTTGCAGCAGGTGAAGTTGTGAGGAAAGTGGGCATAGGGCAATGGGCAAGGGGCATCGGGCAGAGGAGTAGTTCACGGTGTACTCTTACGGAAAGTCGTAAAGCACTGAACCATTATGAGGATTCTTATAAACGGTGCGTTACGAGTCGCGCTAACGCACCCTACTTGGTATATATGCCCCATGCCCCATGCCCCATGCCCCATGCCCATAATTAAACGATAGTCACTTTCCCAGTATCTAAGTCGTAACGACCTCCAACTATTTTTAGTTTGCCAGATTCTACGCGCTCAGTTAAGAGTTGCGATCGCCCTAACCGTTCAATTTGATATTGAACATTTGCCACGACAGCATTCTCGACTGCATCACCAGATTGACCACTAACCTTTTCTAAAGCTGGTTTAATCGCTTGCACAAAGGTACCAATGTTACCCAGCAGTGCTTGTTTTTGGACAGTTGCAGTCACAGCGCCACACCGTTCATGACCTAGCACCATTACCACGGGTGTTCCTAAAAGGACAGCAGCATACTCAATACTACCTATTGCTTCAGGTATAGCAATATTGCCAGCAATCCGAATATCAAAGACATCTCCAATACCCTGATCGAAAATAATTTCTGGCGGAACCCGTGAATCTGCACAACTGAGGATGGTTGCAAATGGGTGTTGCGCTTGAGCAACTTCCAGCAACCGCGCAGCTGATTGATCTGGATATTGAGGGTGATGCTGAGTAAACCTCTGATTTCCTTCTAGAAGTTTTTCCAGTGCTGCATCGGGAGTAAGAGATTGCGTAACTGCTGAACCAACTCCGCCAGCTTTAGCAGGTTCAACAGAACAAAGTAGATCGCTGGTACTTATTATCGTCCCAAACACCCCGGTAACTCCTAACTTTAGGAAGTGACGGCGTTCCATGAAATGCTTGTTTGAATTCATAACGATGCAACGCACTTTATAGAACGAATTTCCATTACATCAGAGATGTAACAAGTACCACCAAATTTGTTAAGTAGTGGTCTAATGTTTTCAACGACAGGCTTAACGTACTCTGGCATACAAAACGCAATAATGTAAACATTATCAAGCATCGTCATGTCTAAATCTTCCTCGGCTCCTCGTAATCCTTTACCAGCAACATTGCGGATGACAGCATGACCGTGTACACCTGACTTATCTAAACCTTCTAAAATCTTGGCAAGCTCAAACGAATTCGCAATAATTTCAATTTTCTTAACTAAGTGCATATTATTACCTCCAAAACAAGTTAATTCCGTACAGATATAACGGAATCCCCACGATAATATTGAATGGGAATGTAACTGCCAAAGCGGTAGAAACATAGAGGCTCGGGTTGGCTTCCGGAACAGTCAACCTCATGGCTGCTGGAACAGCAATGTAAGAAGCACTCGCACACAACACAGCAAATAAGAGTGAATCCCCTTGAGGCATACCAATGAATTTGGCAATCACTAACCCAATACCCGCATTGAGTATTGGAATTAGTATCGCAAATGAAATCAGAAAAAGTCCGGTTTTTTGCAAGTCTTTAATTCTTCTTGCTGCTACTAGTCCCATATCCAACAAAAAGAAGGTGAGAATACCATAGAACATTCCTTGTGCAAAAGGTTCTAATACTTGCCAGCCGTGCTCTCCTGTTAAAAAGCCAATCAACAGACTACCAACTAAAAGAAAGACAGAACTATTAAGAAATGCTTCCTTGATCACTTCTGACCAAGAAAACTCCCGCTTTTCATCCTTAGTGAATAAATTCACCAAGATTAAACCAACAATGATAGCCGGAGATTCCATTAGGGCAAGAGCTGCTACCATATAACCATCAAACTGAATGCCAAGTTCACTGAGAAAGGCGCTAGCGGTGATGAAAGTAACAGCACTGATAGAACCGTAGGTTGCTGCGATCGCTGCCGCATCATAAGTATCCAACTTCAGCTTGAGGATAAAAAAGGTGTAAATTGGGACAAAACAAGCCATTAATATAGCTGCTAGGAGGGTTAAAACCACTTCCTGAGTGACTCCGCTCTTTATCAATTCTACCCCTCCTTTAAAACCAATCGCAAAGAGCAGGTAAAGCGATAGGAGTTTGGGTACCGGGGCTGGAATTTCCAAATCAGACTTTACAAAAACGGCCGTCATTCCCAGAAAGAAAAACAGGATTGGCGGATTCAGTATGTTAGACACAATCAAACTGACATCCATTTCCACCCCTCCTCATATTCCCGAAATCGGTAATTGAAAAAATTTCTCATTACTTTGTTAATTTTCTGGCATATCCTTTCTCCATCTATACCATGCCTGCTTATACCAGTTTCGTAAATCTTCAACGGGGCATAATATTCTCTAGGAAAGAGTCACTGGATGTTGTCCATAATATGGCAAAGCTTCTGACCAATCAGGGCGTTTCCCACATTGCCATTCTAAGTATGCTAGTTCCAATATGATCGTAACTGTAGCAGCCAAACCAGATTTTGCTTCAATTAACTGATAACTTGTCTCCCATGTGGCTAATTTTTCCTGCCATGCTTCTGGTGTTAGCACTGTGTCTGGAAATAAAACCCGTAGGTCAGAACCATCTGGTGTAGGTTGATAAATAGCCGTAAAAATTTTACCTTGTTGTGCTGGCATTTGTACAGCAATGGCTTGTTCGCATTTCATACTAGAAGAAATCGAGGTGATGTGCGATCCCGCATAGCGCGATCGCGCCACTGCTGCTAAAGTAGAAATAGCAAATACAGGAATACCTAACTGTTGTCCTAAAGTACGAGCAGTCACAACGCCAATGCGAGTACCAGTAAAACCACCTGGACCTTTGGCTACAGCGATAAACTCTAAATCAGCCCAAATTTGAGGTTGTATAAACTCAAGCAAATATTTGTGCAACTGGCTGGATAATTCACGCTCCAGATTCCAAACACCTGAACGTATATCGCCTGCAAAGTTACTCATTGCCAAACCAAGTTCAGGTGTGGTGGTATGCAGCGCCAATCCGTATTTTGTTGGTTCGAGTTGTTGTAGTTGGGTGGTCAAGGCAAATTACATCGCGACTCAGTATCAATATAATAGCGCTCGAATTATAAGTTATAAGTTTCAATTCAACGAAAAGAATTGATTTAAAATGAGAATTGCTGAACTGTATACGATGCGCTCACACTTACCCGGATTTCTCTCCACCAGCGTGCGATCGCCATTTCCTGAATCCCCGGTTGGGGAATAAAACTAGAAATTGCTATAGAAATTATGGCTTACTCAGACTTCAACGATTTACCCAATGTACTAAATCAATTTGAACTAGAGTTAATTCAAGAAACCCCAAAGTTATTTACTAATGCTCCACCAATAGAACCCAGCAGTCTACTTAGTCAAATTCTTAAAAGAAACGCAACAAGGGTTGTTCTAGAATTAAGAAGTGAGAAAGAAAAAAGCGAGCGAATCATCAGCCCTATACTGGCAGAACTGCAAGAAATTTCCACTACCCCCATTAACGTGTTTTCAGGAGAAACCTTTAATGTAGACAAATCAATAGGTTTAAACGGTGTGTGCGACTTCTTAATATCAAAAAGTCCGATAAGTATTACAATTGTTAAACCTGTAATAGTCGTAGTCGAAGCAAAAAAGTCAGATATTGCTATGGGCTTACCTCAATGTATTGCTGAAATGGTGGCTGCCCATAAGTTTAATAAAGATATGCAACCGGTTTTTGGTATTGTTACTACAGCAACCCAGTGGGCTTTTTTGATTCTCAGAAATAATGTAGTAACTATTGACCCTACAATATATCTGTTTCCATCTGTAGATAAAATTTTAGGAATTTTGATGGCAATGGTAAATAGTACAAATGATGAAGCCTAGAAAAACATTTGTAAGTGTCCAATTGAACAACAAGTTCTGGTTGTGTTTCAATCCCGCGAACATACTAACATTAAAGCATTAAGTTAAGTCAATGTGCCCGTTTTTTTGCCCCCACTATCTCGGGAGGCGATCGCCGTCACGCTTCGTAATAGCTCTTCACCTCTCCCCTCAGGAGAACCGCCGTCCTAAAATTTAATGGCTCATTTCTAGCAAGACCTTTAAAACACCTTTAATTTGAGCACGCTCAAAAGCCTCTATCCCTTGCGCTAAAGGGTAATGAGCATGAATGAGAGGCTTTACATCTACTCGTTCTTGTGCTAATAGGTCGAGTGCTGCGGGAAATGGACCACAACGGGAGCCAATGAGAGTAATTTCATCAACGACTAAGGAAGAAGCATCCACACTCAGATTACCAGCATAAGTACTTTTGAGTAATAAAGTTCCCCGTGCACGTAAAGCACGCCGAGCAAGTGCAAAGCCTTCAGCGTTACCAGTACAATCCACTGAAATATCAAAACTTCTGTCTACAATTGCATCGACTAAACCAGTTTTGATACCTCGTGCTTCTAAGTTAGCAAGTTTATCCTGATGTCGCCCAACTGCTAAGAGATCGCAACCAGTTAAAGCTAATGTCTGTGCTACCAATTGCCCTAGCTTACCATCTCCAACAACTAGCACCCGATCATCTGAATGTATAGCTACTTGTTGCTGAATTTCCAAAGCAGCAGCTAAGGGTTCTGTAAATGTTGCTACTTCTGTAGGGACATGATCAGGAACGGGATGCAAATTCTCAATGGGCAAACAGAGATAGTCGGCAAAAGCGCCGTTACGGTTAACAATTCCAAGGACAGTGCGATTTTCACAATGAGTTGGTTGTCCACTACGGCAAAACCGACACTTTCCACATGCAGCGTTAATTTCTCCAACAACGCGCTGGTTAACTAAGTGTTGTGGTCCAGTCTCTACTATACCAACAAATTCGTGTCCTAAAATACCGCTGTAAGGATAGTAACCTCTCTTCAGTTCTATGTCAGTGTTACAGATACCAGCACACAAAACCCTCACCAAGGCTTCTCCTTGTGTCGGTTCAGGAACAGGGATATCAGTGCGCAGTTCTAATTGGTTGTCTTCGAGCCAAAGTCCTTTCATTGATTTGATCTGCTAAATGTTCCAAAAACCTTGATATCCTTCATACCACCAACCAAAAAACCCGATAAAAATGGTGACTATTGGACAAGTAGCATTATAGCGAAATCAGGATACCAATAGCTGTTTTTCACTCGCACAAAATTATTTGATTTCCAGTAGCTCAGGTGGGTTCATTTGTAATGGATCGCCAAAGTAGTATTCGAGAATGGCAGCTATAGCCTCATCAATTGACTCAAATGATTTTTGAAAATCACCAGGTCCGGGACCTGGTAACCATTCCCAGATTTCAAATATCCATTTACTTTTACTTTCTTTTGGATAAAGATTGGCACCTGGCGCATCACAAGGTATTTCTTCAGATCCCCAAGAGCACTCATAGTCTTTTCTTATATTTCCAGGAGTTGATTTGGGCTTTGCAATAGAATATCCATTTGCAAATGGACTAACTGACCCAAGTGATCTAACTAACAAACCGGCTTTCTCTAGTCTTGCAACTGCCTTTGATTCCAGCATACTTTAGCTTACTTGTGATTTATAATTATATGTCATTGCTAAAATAAATTTAAATCAAGACTGTTCCAGTCAGTCCCACTTTTATCGTTGGTCTTATTAGCCGATTTAATATTATTACCGTCATCGTAAATCAAAAGATAAAAATCCTTCTTGGACAAACGTTCTTCGAGAAGAGCTATCTCTGCCAGATGGTCTGTTATGCGCGAGAGATAAGCCAACTCAAGGGCAACCCGATTCCTGTGGAGTTCGTTGCGAAGAGAGCTTCAATACACTCTCGATGAATATCGGCTGTCCATTTAGCTTTGAAAAGATCAATCACTGCAAGTTGTAAGCCGTTACGCCTCCGCGTTTTTATATGGAACGCGGGCAAGGTACCCGCACTATAATCATTTTACATTTTTGCTTTATAAAAGCTAGCTGCGCATCATACCAATTCAAAAAATGATTGATACAAATATAGGTTGGGTTGAGGAACGTAGACGCCTCTGGTGGCTTCCCGCAGGGTAACCCAACACATCAAAGCTTTGTCTTTGGAGCGGTTGCATGGGATCGCACTACTCACCCCCATCAAGTATTATCAGTTGGTCGGATAAAAAACATAGCCTGTGGAACATCACCAACTTGACCTGTTTACAAATACCGTATAATGGTTTGACCTAACAAGGACTCGTTTTGAGGGCTCCCCACGTTCGCGATTGCCCTAAAGGGCGCTACGCTTTGTGCAATCGCTAATTACCAAATCTAAGTTCATCATTTAGGCTCGCTTTTTCTCTCCCTATAGTGATAAAAGCTGTTTCGTGGCGATTGCGCAAAGCACAGTTATACTATTCGTCGGTTCACTATCACAATGGCACGACTGCGTACATAGGAGAGTAGCAAATCTGAAAATAAGCTCTCCTTGTACAACATTCGGCGTAGATGGCTAACCTAACCTATTCCTAACATTTCATATTTTAGAAGTAAATCTTTAAGATTTACTTGCTGTTTAATAGCCAAGCTCATAGCGATTTGTTTTTCGTAATATGCAGCTTCATTAATGAAGATTGGAAACATAGGAGATTCTCCTTGATACAAAATCTCTTCTCCATCAAAACTGAGGAATAATGGATCGCCATAATGCAAAATATTATAGTCTTTAAATTGAAGTTGAGGGTGAATCATTGCCCGAATTCGTTGTTGCTCATCTCTCGGATAATCTACAGATTTCACTTGTTGATATAGGGTAAAAGTTTTAGAAATTTCAGGTATTCTTCCTTGATTATAGAGTTCGACAAAATTGAGAATTGAACTAATCAAGGCTTCCGTTTGCAAAAATAATTCGGCATCAATAGTCCCTTGAGCTACTGGACCTACTTCAATAGCAAAGCTCAGTTCGTAAAGACTTCTCAGGTAAGAATGCTCTTGATTAAGTGGGTACTGCAAAACTTTGACTAAAGGATTAATTCCACTCAGATAAGCAGCTAAACCCCACAAAATCAAGCTTTTCATTAAACGTTTTTCGGCACGTTTTACATTTAAATCTTCGTCTATTTACATTTAATATTACTTCTTTATCTCCCATTGGTAAATCTTTTACTAAAGATTTTTGATTTTGGTGTAAATGTTCGGACTTTTTACCGCACTGCGGACATACTGCACTTTTCGTTTTTTTACTTACTGATAAAATTAAGACTGAACCCTCCTGTAGACTTGATTCTACCACTACGTCAGATAAATTTAATAGTTGAGTAAGGATTCTTTTCATAATTAATTTTACTTAAAAAATGAATATATATCCTAACATTTTAGCACGTTAAGTACGCAAGAGCCCAAAAACAGGGTTTAGTTACGAAGCTTTTAACAATGCAGTTGAAATAGTTCGTCAACAAGGTGTAGAAGGAACCTGTGTCTACAAAGTAATTAACTAACGATAAAACTATATGTCGAGGTTGCCCGAAACCGTAGGTATATAGCCTTACCAGTGGTAAGATAGCACGAAAAAACAGCCTACTCGCCTGTATGGGATATGCTTACATATGATAAGTCTTATAGCTGATTCAGGAGAAAAACTTTTGAACAAGCTGCAACGATTAACCCTCGACGGATTCAAGTCTATTAAGGCGATGGATCTTGATCTGCGTCCCTTAAATATTTTGATTGGAGCAAACGGAACAGGCAAAAGCAATCTCATTTCGTTCTTCAAGATGCTTAATGAGATGATGGCTGGACGCTTTCAACAATATCTTGGTATGTCGGGGCGCGCTCAGTCCCTTTTGTACTTTGGACCCAAAACCACTCCTCAGATAGAAGCAACACTAAAGTTTGAAGTTGAAAACGGGATCGATACCTATCATCTGCGATTATTGCACGCGGCAGGTGATAGCCTGATCTTCTCCGAAGAGACATTGAGTTTCCAACAAACGGGTTGGACATCCCCAAGGATTGACCAATTGGGTGCAGGACATCAGGAAACAAAAATCAATGCAGCAGCAGAGGGAGGGATGCAAACAGCCAAGACTCTCAAGTATTTGCTTGATCGTTGCCGTGTATATCACTTTCACGATACATCTTCTACAGCATTTGTGCGCCAGTCTTGTTACATTGGCGATAATCGATGGCTTATGCCTGATGCTGGAAATTTAGCTGCATTGCTTCTGAAATTCCGTGATGAGAATAATGTAGCTTATAAAAGCATCGTTGGAACAATCCGTTTGATTGCGCCATTTTTCGATGACTTTATTCTTGAACCAGATGCATCTAATCGCGTCATTCTGAACTGGCGAGAAAAACAGTCAGATAGGGTATTTGGACCCCATCAATTTTCAGATGGCACTTTACGCGCCATATGTCTTGCAACACTGCTCTTACAGCCAGACGATAAGCTACCAGAACTTATTGTGGTTGATGAGCCAGAATTAGGTCTTCATCCTTATGCTCTAAATGTTGTAGCTGATTTGTTTAGCAAGGCTTCGCTTCATACGCAAATCCTCATTAGCACCCAATCTAGTTCGTTTTTGGATAATTTTGATCCTGAAGATGTGATTGTGGTAAACCGAGAGGGTAAGGAGTCGCAATTTAAGCGGCTTAATCCGACAGAATTAGAAGATTGGCTCGAGGAGTACAGTCTGGGAGAAGTCTGGGAGAAAAATATCATTGGGGGAGGACCGCATTAATGGTGCGCCTCTACCTGTTTGCTGAAGGACAAACCGAGCAGACATTCGCTGACACTTTAATAAAACCGCACTTAGCTCAACATGAAGTGTTTATGTACCCTCCTCGGCTGATCGCTAATACGAGAAAAAAAGGGCAAGTACATCGCGGCGGCGGGCGCAATTACGCGGCAATGAAAAATGATATTCTGCGATCGCTTAAGCAGGATAAAAATCCCGATGCATTCTTCACTACTATGATTGATTTGTATGCTATCCATCCTGATTTTCCGGGATTAGCTGAATCCGAAAGTTTGCGCTATTCTCCTACAAAGCGGGTCGAATTTCTAGAGCAATGCTTTGTAGAAGATATTAAGGATCATCGATTCATCCCATACATTCAGTTGCATGAATATGAGGCATACCTTTTTGCTGATCCAACCTGTTTTGAATACCTTGATCCTGATCGTACAAAAGAGATTGAGGTTCTCAAGGCTATTGCTGATCAATATGAGACGCCTGAGTTAATCAACGATGGACAGCAAACAGCGCCTAGCAAGCGTATCATAAATCAGTTTCCTGATTATGGAAAAGCAAAGTCTACTTTTGGCCCACAGTTGGCTGAACTCATAGGGCTGCAAGTAATTCGGAGCCGATGCCCCCACTTCAACGTCTGGCTGTCACGGCTCGAATCGTTAAACAATGAACGCGAAAACTTTGCCGGAACCATCTGAGTTGAATGGTTAGACAGGTTTAAGTGAAAGGTTATTTCATATCTTGCACCAATAAAATGATAAATATAAATGCTACCGCGACGATACGGATTGTGTGACTGCATTTAAATTAGCCAGCATTTAAATTAGCCAGGGATTATAAATCCCTGTCTAAAAGCTAAATTCCTCTATAAGAGGAATGGAAACCAATGTTTGATAGTTCAATCTTCGATACTTTTGTGGTGTTAATTCAGTATTTATATTTAAAGGTGTAAGATTTGAGTTATCCCAACCTTAACCAGGGTGTAGAGCGGCAAGTTTCAATCCCGCGAACGGGATTCATTTAAGTGAAAGAACCGCGAGAAACGGGCAATTCCTCACCGCAGGATTGGTTTCAATCCCGCGAACGGGATTCATTTAAGTGAAAGTCCGCCAGCCAGAAGCTAAATATAGAGCCATTCCCAAGAGTATTTTTGACGGGTCTAGTTTAAAAGTCCGTTTCCGGCACTCATGAAGAGGCTCTATGGTCATACTTAGAACACTAAAACTATTGAATTGTGAAGGTTCTGGCGATTTGACGGGAGGTGGGGGTTTTTGCCCATGCTTTCCCATGTCAAAAATTTTAGCGCGATCCTGATATTAGCATTATAAAATTATCGTCTCTTGTTGTCTATATAATAGTATATTTTATTACATAATTAATTAGCGGTGCTACCAATACGAACCTGCTCAACAGTCTGAATTTGATCAGAACTGAAAGCTGCTTGCTTGAGATTACTGAAAAAAGCTTGACTACTATACCGAGAATCTAAGTTAATAGCCTTTTGGTAAATTTTCCTGGCAGTTTTTTTGTCACCGCTATCCCAGTAGGCGATCGCAGCAGCAACCAAAGGATGTGGATTATTAGGTTCCAAAATAGCAGAACGATTAGCAGTGAGGATCGCTAAATTATATACTTGTAGCCGATGTAACGCCAAACTCAAGTTGTAATAAGCAACTTCATTATCTGGCTTAAGGATTGCTGCCCAAGTATGAAGTAACACCGTTGCTGACAAGTTCCCATCAACTAAGTAGACAATTCCCAAAGCATTGTAAGCTGGAACAAATAGGGGCTTTCTATATATGACTTCCCATAGAGATTTTGCTGCAGCTTCCTCTTTCCCTGCTAAGTGCTGTGTCCAACCCAAATTCACTCGCCCCATAATATTTTCTGGCTCAAGTGCTACAGATTTTTGCATTGCCTCAATAGCTTTAGGGTATTGTCCTTGTTGACGATACAATAACCCTAGCTGTCGGTAGTCACTAGCTGTAGTTGCAGCACTTACTGAAGGACAGATGAAAGCAAAAGTTAAGAATAAACAGCTACAAACCCCACTTGCTATCTTTACTTTTACCATTTTCTAATCCAAGAGTTCTGGATCAATTCCCAAAGTATCGAGTTGTTCAGGAGTGAGCGATCGCAACTTCTCCACAATTCTCTCCCGTTTTTGCCGTTCAACTTCAGCGCGTTCCTCACCTGTTAGTAGTAAATTCCCTTGTAAGTCCCACCAACGTACCCAAGGCAATTCTGCATTTGGATACCATCCCTGCCAAATACCCAGTTCTACACCTAAAGGAGCAATTGTGTAATGTCCTCGTTCATTAGGTTGCATTAATTGGTAAGAGTTATCCACCAAATGATAAACTTCTACCTGTGCTTTTGCCACCTCATAAATTCCATAATAAGGCACCCGGATTGCTTGCTCATAAACCCAAAACTTCCCGACTTTTCCATCTTCCCGTTGAGATGGTGGTGTTTTATCACGCTCCTCCTCACCGTTTCCAGACACAAATTCCAGTACGATCAACGGTGCAATATATTCCTTCCACAGTACATAAGAACGCCGTGTTTTTCCGTTGAGAGTAGGTGGTACATTAGGTACATAAAACCAATCTGGTGCTTCCGCGCCTTTTTCTGGAGGATCTGTTAGTCGCCAGTAAATGCCTAAATCCTGTCCGATACAGTAATGATTATCGGGATGAAGTTTTTCTATAACAGGAGCAATAGAGTCAGTAAGTAAATTGCTTTGAGGATGTTCTTGCCAATTTTTCACGAATGTTCCATCTGAATCCGGTAACTGGGTGTGGTCAGGTAAAGTTAATGCCGATTCAGTAGCTGTAGTGACAGAGGTCATAGGCTTCAACTAGGCGTTTCTCTATTCTTCATTATACCCAATGGGAGAAGAGTAGGGCGAACGGCGTCCGCCCATACAGTTGGGTGTATTTTACACTTAAGAGAATTGCTATAAACACGCGCTTTTTTTGTTAAGTAACTAACGCTCTTTCATCACTTTCGCCAGACGAAATTTAAAACGCTATTTTTAGGTTAGTCCGCGTAGGCGGACTAACCTTGTGCAGCCACGATTTCTGGTTACTTCAATTATTCTCTCCTAAGAGTGATGAAAGAGCGCTAAGTAACTAAGTAGGTAGCACAGATAAACCTGTCTGTACCATCCACTCAAAGGTGCGTCGTTGGAAACACTTTTATATTTCCACTTAAAATTTTCTGTCTAGGGAGTAAATGCTTACGGCCAGGTATGATTAAATTGTAGGGGAGCACTTTGCTGGGGTGTATCAAATGGGTCTAACACAGGGAGATATAGTACATGGACAGTACCAAATAATCCGACTACTCGGTACTGGCAATTTTGGCGAGACTTACCTAGCAGAAGACTTGCACTCTAGACGCGATTTGCGTGCTCTTAAGCGCTTCAATTTTATGAGTAACGATCCACAAAGAATCAAGATAGCGGAGGATCTGTTTGAAAGGGAGGCAAAGGTTTTACATAGCTTAAATGACCATAATAGGCAGATACCAAAGTTTTATGCCAACTTTCCTGAAAACCAAGATTTTTACTTAGTACAGGAGTTTATTACAGGAAACAACCTCGCAGAAGAACTCCGACAAAGAACTAGGCTAAAGAAAGAAGACGTTGTTGAGTTATTGAAGGATGTGCTAGAAATCCTTCAATTTATCCACAGTGACAAGATTAATATTATTCACCGCGATATTAAGCCGGAAAATTTGATGAAACGTGATCAGGACGGCAAAATAGTTTTGATTGACTTCGGTGCTGTCAAAGAGGTACTAGCTCAAGCTGCAAACACGAGTCCACGACAAACACCCACTCGAATCTACACAGAAAACTACGCTCCTAGAGAACAACGCCAAGGTTACCCACAACCAAACAGTGATATTTATGCGCTAGGAATAACGGCTATACAAGCTTGGATGGGAAAAGAGCCACAGAACTTAAAGGACTATGACACAGGTGAGATAATTTGGAATGACGATATAGAGTTTAAAGATCCGCTAGCTAAAATTCTTGAAAAAATGGTACATGAGAACTATAGGCATCGGTATCAATCAGCAGATGAAGTACTCAATGACATCAAAGAATATCAGGGAACTCATGTTGTCTCACCAAGATCCACACAACCAGGGGGAATACAACCAGCTTCTATACTGAGTAGACCCAATATTCCTCAATGGTTAAAGTTTCTCTTCATAGCAGCAGTAGGAACATCTATTTTAGTTGGTATTGTCAAAGTGTTTATGAATCATGCTCCCCCGATCCCTACCCCCCAGCCAACCAATTCATCTGAGAAACTTCCTTCTGATTGTCCTCCTTTCATACCTCCCAAACATCCTTGTCTCCAGCAAAAGCAAAGTAATTCCAAATAAAATCAATAGTTAGAGACTAAACCTATCCGTTCAGTCAATATTGCGGATGTTGAATGTAACATTGTGTATATTCAGAAATTATGCTATGCAAAAAATGATATACTTACGAAAGTTTTATTGACATATATTCAGTATTTGTGTAGCAACTTACATAAGTAGGGGAGTAGTCAGACAAATGAAAATTCATCAGGGAATATGCGTATTGGTTGCTTCTGTATTGACAGCAGGCTCTATTGCTGTAGCTAACAGACCAGTTCAAGCTGAGTCAATTAATTTCACTTGTGAGAAAAATGATAATGGTACATTCACAACCTTTGGTATAACAGCAAATGGACGAAGAGAGTTTATCAATTGGACTTCTGAGGCTTTTATTCTGGCTGGATATACTCCCGAAAAACGCTGTCAACAGGTCACAAATCGAATGAATAAATATCAGGCTTCGGGAGAACGGTACCTCATAAATGGAACGATGAACAATCTGCCTGTAATCTGTGTAACAGACAAGATAGGTCATGGTTGTACTGGACTCTTGTATACCCTAAAGCCTAGAGACGACGGTCGAAAGGCTCTACACCAGTTATTCCGTCTCAACGATGAAAACTTTAAAAATGACCCCAGGCAAGAAGGAAAAGCTTGCCGCACCTATGTTGACATCAATGCTGTGATCAATAAAGCGCAAAAAACAGCAGAAGTCAAGTGCCACTCTTAATTGAGTGAACGTTGATGATTCACTCCTCCCCCCCCAAAATTGAGAGAATCCTTGATTTTTCCTTGAGGATTAGAGGAGTAGCTTGGGTTCTTGGAATAAAACCCAATATTTGTAAGCATTTGTTGGGTAACGCTTCCGCTCTACCCAACCTAGAATTTTCTTAACCGAGCAGTATTAGGAGTGGAGGAGATAGTGAACAGTTGCAATGTAAAGAAATGAACCGCACTTTATCTATACTCATTGTCCTAGCCTGTGTGTGCAGTCCTCTAATTGATCTGCGCATACAGGCTAGCGATTTACCTACGAAAAATGCTCTCAGTAAGCAAAAACAAATAGAGGGTATAGCCAAAAAAATTACTGTTAGGGTATTCGCAGAACAATCACCAAAAGATGGCGCATCAGGAATTTTAATACAAAAACAACAGCAAATACAGGGACAGCGGTCAATTTACCTATATCTTGTACTTACTAATAAACATGTAGTGGAGTTTTTGACACACAAGGCTCAATCCCTAGGTGGTGGGTATCAAATCCAAACATTTGATGGAGTTGACAAAGCTGGTGAAGTTCACAAAGCATTTCTCTACCAAAAGGCAAATTTCGGAGGAAATGATTTAGGTCTGTTGTGGTTCTCTAGCACTAATAACTATCAAGTGGCTCAACAAGGTCGGTCACAAAGTTTAAACGAGTATGATCAGATATTTGTTGCTGGGTTTCCTATCGACAAACAATCGAGTGAAGAAGAAGCATTCACGTTGACATCTGGTCGGGCAGCTACTTCTTTGATTATATCCAACAAACCTCTAGATGCAGGCTATCAACTTGGATTTAGCAATCAAACCAGTGATGGGATGAGTGGCGGTCCAGTTTTAGATGAAGCAGGTCGATTAGTTGGTATTAATGGTAGGGGTAAGAATCAACAACAGATATTTTTGAGTCCCGATCCACGTTTAGGTAACAGTAATCCATATGGTTATTTTGGTGGAAAAGGTGAACCATCAGCAGAAACTCAAAGGTGGATGAGACATTTCGCCTGGGGAATTCCTATAGAAACTTACAAAAAGCTTGCTCCTCCAAAACCTTTTGATGAACTTCAATCTCAACTCCAAGCATCAGTCCTTCTACGTACTCCAACTGCAAGCAGTAGCCCTAGCTTATCACCTCAATCGACTCCGTCGTCTAAGAGTAATACGGATGCCTTAAAAGAATCACAAAAAATACTAGGTATTGCGCTACTACTGATAATGGGTGGGGGTAGTTTTGTTTTTGGAGCGTCGAAATTGTTTCGACGTACTCAGCAGCATACAAAATCAAAACCAGATACTTCTCCCCTAGAAACATCTCCTGTTTTGCCTCTTGCACCTCCAGATTTAGTCGAACATCCCCAACCACTTGTTGAAGTTATCGTTAATAATTCTCGTAGAGAGGTTAAGATGTTATTTAATAGAGACAGCCTCCTATTTGCTGGTAATAACTGTGAGCGCAATGTTCAGATCAACGGAAATCCAGATATTACAGTTATAAGAACAATTCCTGAGTATGGTAGGATTATACCTAAAACTCAAGACGACAAAACATATAAATTTCAATTTGACACATCCAAAGGAAAGACATCGAAAAATTCTGCTCAGGATGAGGAGTATTGGTATCTCCTCCCAGTGGAGAATGGATCAGAGAAATCCTGTAGGAGCATCCAGATCGAGTTTACAAAGGACGAAAATGTTATAAATAAAGGGTAATTGCGTGATAGGCAACTTATTGTTGCAGATATGAAGCCCAAATTCCCTAGTTTAAAATACCTGATTATAATTGCTAGTATTACTGTAATTTCAGGTTGTGATTTTATTCAAAATATTCTCAGGGGTTATAATCATGAGTCTACCGAGACCCCCACGCCTACACTATCACCACCTAAGCCACCACTAATACCTAAAATTTCTACCAAGACCCCCACGCCTACACTATCACCATCTAAACCACCACTAATACCTAAAATTAGAGAGAAAGCAGAAAAGGAAACGGTCTTTATTAGTCGTGGTGCACAAGGACTTGTTGGTTCTGGGGTAATCATTGGTCAGAGTGATCAAACCATCTATATCCTTACAGCTCTTCATGTTATTGGTATCCCTCCTCAAATGATAAATGATGGTGATGGGAAATTACAACCAGAAGATCCGTATGAAGTCACTACCAATGACGGTGAAAAATTGGTTGATATTGGCTATGATAACTATACAACAATTGTGAAGCCACTTCCTAATAATGTTGACTTAGCAATATTAGAGTTAAAGTTTGCTGGTAAAACAAACTCTCAAGATAGGGTTGCGACATTAACCAGCTCAGTACGGGAAAATATGCCTGTTTATCTTTTTGGTTATATTCCTTGCTCACCCTCAGCCAAAGAAAATCAAAAGAGGAAAAATCAGTTTAGTGATGGCAAGGTTTTTCAAGTTGAATCAAAACCGCAATTTGATGATTCAATTGGACTAGGTGGTTATGATTTGCACTACAACAATAACACAGTTCAAGGAATGAGTGGAAGTCCTGTATTTGATGAACTTGGTCGTGTGATTGCAATTCATGCTAAGACAAATAAACAGAAATACTATAACTTTAAAGATTGTCAGCCCCTAGCCTCAAAACCAAACGTGGATTACGGTGACAACCTAGGTATTTCTATCAAAATCTTTGCAAGCTTGAAATCTTCTTGGCCTAGCGGGTTACAATCAATTTTAAACATAGATCCTTCTGGCGCTAACGGAGGCATAGTTGAGCCACCATCTACGCCTTCTGTTTCCCCTACTCCAAAGATAACTCCCTGTGGTCCTTTCGTATCGCCCGGCGCAAATTGTCGTATGTGATAGAGTTCATGGCGGCTACTTATGCCTGTCCCATTGCCTATGGAGGAAACCCCTCTTACAGAGCGGCTTCCTCCATCTGCGTTTAAAAGCCTGACTTAAGCGCCTTCTCTTAACTTATCCAACACGCTACGATCTTCCAGAGTGGAGGTATCACCAGATACTTCTTGTCCTGCTGCAAGACTGCGCAGTAATCGCCGCATAATTTTACCCGATCGCGTTTTTGGCAAAGCATCGGTAAAGCGAATTTCTCCGGGACGAGCGATCGCACCAATTTCCTGAACAACGTGCTTCTTCAGTTCTTTGCTCAGTTCATCACTACCATGATGACCACCTTCTAAAGTCACAAAAGCAACGATATCTTCCCCTTTCATTTCATCAGGTTTACCTACCACTGCGGCTTCAGCGACCGCTGGGTGAGAAACAAGGGCTGATTCTACCTCCATCGTACCAAGGCGATGCCCGGACACATTAATCACATCATCGACTCTTCCCATCACCCAGAAATAACCGTCTTCATCCCGCCTTGCACCATCGCCAGCAAAGTAGACGTAGTTGCCATCTTTTGGTGCGATGTGTTCCCAGTAAGTTCGACGGAACCGGTCAGGATCACCGTATACTGTTCGCATCATACCAGGCCAAGGATGCTTTACTATCAAGTAGCCGCCTTCGTTATCGCCTACGGTATTGCCTTCTAAATCTACAACATCAGCCAAAATTCCAGGGAACGGACGAGTTGCGGAACCGGGTTTCATCGGAATTGCTCCAGGCAAAGGTGTAACCATAATGCCGCCTGTTTCCGTTTGCCACCAAGTGTCAACAATCGGACAGCGTTCACCACCAATTACCCGATAGTACCACATCCAAGCTTCTGGGTTAATTGGTTCGCCAACAGTTCCTAATAAGCGTAGAGAAGAAAGGTTACGCGCTTTTGGTAGGTGTTCACCCATTTTGATAAAGGCACGAATAGCGGTGGGTGCGGTATAAAAAATATTGACCCCGTACTTCTCAATAACATCCCACATACAGCCAGGATTGGATGCACGAGGCGCACCTTCGTACATCAGGGTTGTTGCACCGTTAGATAGTGGACCGTAGACAATATAGCTGTGTCCCGTAATCCAACCTATATCAGCAGTACACCAGTATACATCTGTATCTTGCAGGTCAAAAATCCATTTGGTAGTGATATGACTGTATAAGTTGTAACCGCCAGTTGTGTGTACAACGCCTTTAGGTTTGCCAGTACTGCCGCTAGTGTAGAGCACAAAAAGCATATCTTCACTGTCCATTGGCTCAGCAGGACAGTCGGCTGATACGCTTTGTTGTAAATCATGCCACCAGTGATCCCTTCCTGGTTCCATGTGAATTTGTTGACATGTACGCTTGACTACGAGAACATCTTTAACTGTTGGTACAACGCCATCTGCTAGAGCTTTGTCAACTTGATCTTTTAAAGGTACGATCGCATCCTTACGCCAACCACCATCAGCAGTAACCACAACCTTTGCTTGTGCATCGATTAAGCGATCGCGCAAAGCTTCAGCACTAAAGCCACCAAAAACAACACTATGAGGTGCGCCAATTCTCGCACAAGCAAGCATGGCGATCGCTGCTTCTGGAATCATCGGCATATAAATTCCGACGCGATCGCCTTTTTGCACACCAAGCTGCTTAAGCACATTAGCAAATTGACAAACTTCCCGATGTAGCTGCGCGTAGGTAAGAGTCCGTGAATCCCCAGGCTCCCCTTCCCAAATAATCGCAGCCTTATTCTTGCGCCAAGTCGTGAGGTGTCTGTCTATACAGTTGTACGAGATATTAGTTTTCCCACCAACAAACCATTTAGCAAAAGGTGGCTGCCAGTCTAGTACTTTATCCCACTTTTCAAACCAGTGTAACTCGGCTTCGGCTAATTCGCTCCAGAATTTCTCTGGATCAGCCTGGGCTTTGTCATAAAGGTGCTGGTACTCTTCTAGGCTTTTGATTTGGGCATTTTGAGAAAATTCTCCACTAGGGTAAAATAAGCGTTTTTCTTGGAGTATTGATTCTATAGTTTGTTGAGACATGATTGCTTCTTTAACGGGTGCTGTATCTGAAATTTTAGATGCAGATTTACATTAACAAAATTCCAAGTGACATTTCATGGTTAATCCAATCCAGGAAAAATTCCTAGAACAGTTCAACTAATGAGAACATTCTTAACATTATTTCAGAAATTGGCACTTAGCAGCATGAATCATGCTATTAGCCTAATATCTGCGCATTCATTATAGTATCAGTAAGCCAAGGTACCTCATCGGGAACGTTTGGGAGCGAACTTCGTTCATGAGTATCGGGTTTAAAAGTGCATCCACACCCAATACTGCTCAGTTAAGGAAAATCGTAGGTTGGGTAGAGCGTCAGCGAAACCCAACAAACCCTTATAAATGTTGGGTTACCCTGCGGGAAGACGAGGCGTCTACGTTCCTCAACCCAACCTACATTAAATTTAAGTTTTTGGCTTAACCGAGCAGTATTGCATCTACACCTGGGACAAAACAAGATTTGCATACCTGATATCTTGCTCCTAGGCTGTTAGCCACCCAGCGATTTAAATCGCTGGCTGATAGCTAAAGTCCTCTCAAGAGGACTGATAGCGGATTTCAGTCCATTTCAATGGACTTAAGCTATTAGCCCGGAACTTAAGTTCTGGGCGGGATATCGGGCTAATTCAGATCGGGTGCAAGATGTCACATACCCAGATCGAATTACTTCCGGTTGATTAAAGTTAGCGATAACTTTTGATGCCGCTCATTGGTGTAATATATTCTTCTATCTGTTAGTTTATCTACTGTCCGGGTGTAGAGATAACAGCACAATTCATATTAATGAAGTCTAACATGAGCCAACACCCTCTGTTTGGAAAAACGCTCCGGAATCATTACAAGATTGACAAGCTCCTTGGAAATGGGGCGTATGGTTATACATATTTAGCTTTTGATTTAGATTTGCCAGGACAACCCCAATGTGTTGTTAAGCATCTCAACCCAAGAGATCGAAGTCCTCATGTTTTGGAAACTGCTAAAAGGTTCTTTGAGAAAGAAGCACAAATTTTATACCGATTAGGTAATGAACATGATCAGATCCCGAAATTATTCGCTCATTTTGAAGAAAATGGAGAATTCTATCTAGTTCAGGAATTTGTTGATGGAGATAATTTAAGACAAGAAATAACTCCAGCCTCTCGCAAGAGCGAGGAGGTAGTGCTTAAACTTTTGACAGAGATCTTGGAAGTTTTAGCATTTGTTCATCAACAAAACGTCATTCACCGCGATATTAAACCACAGAATTTAATGCGGCGAAAAGATGGAAAGATTGTATTAATAGACTTTGGAGCAGTTAAAGAACTGAGTGCTTTGACATCAGATCCACAAGGTCAATCGACTTTGACTGTAGCGATTGGGACTCGTGGCTATATGCCAAATGAACAAGCCAACGGAAAGCCTGAATTATCTAGTGATATTTATGCAGTTGGTGTTATCGGTCTTCAAGCCCTTAGTGGCTTATTTCCTCAACAGTTACCACAGGATAACAATGGCGAATTGTCTTGTACTTTGCTTCCAAATGGGCTTGATATTAACTATAGTTTTGCCGAAATTTTAGATAAGATGGTACGTCGTGACTACACTCAGCGCTACCAGAACGCTACTGATGCACTCAAAGCCTTGCAGGGATATATAAATATTTATCAAACTTCAACAGTCCGGTTCAGACCACCAGAGCAAACAACTTTGACGATACCGCCACTTGAGTCTTTTCCAAACTATTCCTCATCAGCGAATGAAACATCTTTGTTTCAAAGAATTTTCCAATTCTTTAGACAATTGTTTAGTGAATCTGAGGCGGGAAATTCTCAAGAACCAAACATTATTGAACAACCTGAAGGACAAGTATGTTTACAATCTGCTTTTTATGTGGAACGTCAACCAATGGAAGCCGATTGTTATGAAGCAATTTTACAACCAGGATCACTGATTCGGATTAAAGCC
Source organism: Aetokthonos hydrillicola CCALA 1050 (assembly GCF_017591665.1). Taxonomy (GTDB): domain Bacteria; phylum Cyanobacteriota; class Cyanobacteriia; order Cyanobacteriales; family Nostocaceae; genus Aetokthonos; species Aetokthonos hydrillicola. Next base: position 52,438 of record NZ_JAAKGC010000031.1, read on the forward strand.
CCTCGACAAATGGGTAAGACTTCACTTTTGACACGTATTCTCCATCATGGAGCCCAACACAATTGTCAAACGGCATACATAAACTTTCAATTAGCAGATGTAGATTTTTTTACTAATCTAGATAAATTCTTGCAGTGGTTTTGTGGTAGTGTTGCTCAAGCATTGAATCTTAAAGATAGGCTATCAGAATATTGGCAAGGCTTTTTGGTTAATAAGGATAAATGTACAAACTACTTTCAAAGATACCTACTCTCAGAAATTTCTAGCCCTATTATTATAGGTTTGGATGACGTTGATAGACTTTTTCAATATCCGCAAGTTTCTTCAGAATTTTTTGCCTTGTTAAGAGCTTGGCATGAAACATCTAAAAACAAAGAAATTTGGAAAAAATTGCGATTGGTAATCGTGCATTGTCAGGAAGTTTATATTCCTTTGAATATCAATCAATCACCCTTTAATGTGGGATTACCGATTGCATTACCAGAGTTTAGCTTTTCACAAGTAGAGTATTTGGTTCAACAGCATCGTTTAAAGTGGACTTGGGAAGAAATTCAGCAATTTATGGTAATGTTAGGAGGTCATCCCTATTTAGTTAGGAAAGGTCTGTATGAAATAGCTCGTGGTAGGACTACTTTATCACAACTATTAAGAATTGCACCGACAGAACAAGGTTTTTATTGTGACCATTTGCGTAGACATTTGTCGACTTTACAAGAGGATAGTCAGCTAGCTAGTGCTATGAAAGAAGTAGCTTTAGCTACTGGAGCAGTACGGGTAGATTCGGCGTTGGCATTTAAATTACGCAGTATGGGGTTGGTGAAATTTCAAGAAAATAATATCATTCCCTCATGTGAGTTGTATCGCAAGTACTTTCGTGAGCGTTTGAACTGAATTATGAACGGATAAAGCTAAATTTGGTCAAAATTTCTTGGCTAAAATCTGGAAAAGCGCAGTTGTAACCGGTAGATATTATTTAAGCAAAAGTTGAAATATATCCAATGAATGCTACACCCCGCCCATCTTATGAATATCAGGTTGGGGGCAGTTTGCCAATTAATGCCCCAACTTATGTAGAACGTCAAGCAGATATTGATCTTTATGAAGCATTAAAAGCAGGAGAGTTTTGCTATGTTCTCAACTCTCGGCAAATGGGTAAGTCAAGTCTGCGGGTAAAAACAATGCAACGGTTGCTTCAAGAGGGTATTGCTTGTGCTGATATTGACATTACAGCTATTGGCACTTCCGATATTACTCCAGAGCAATGGTATGCAGGGGTGATTAATGGTATTATTAACAGCCTTGATCTCTACGAAACCTTTGATTTAAGCGAGTGGTGGTCTAGTCAAAGCTCATTATCTCCGGTTAACCGATTTAGTGAGTTTGTCGATAAAATACTGCTCAAGTCAATCCCTGGAAAAATAGTCATTTTTGTTGATGAAATTGACAGTGTATTAACCCTCAATTTTAATATTGATGATTTTTTTGCTGTTATCCGTGAATTTTATAACAGTCGTGCAACTCACCAAGATTATCAAAGGCTGAGTTTTGCTTTATTTGGAGTTGCAACACCGTCAGATTTAATTCAGGATCGGCGACGCACACCTTTTAATATTGGTAAAGCAATCGAACTATCTGGTTTTCAGTTACACGAAGCACAACCATTGGCTGAAGGTTTAGCTCCCAAAACTGATAGTCCTATGTCGGTGATGGAAGCAGTATTAGAGTGGACAGGGGGACAACCATTTCTTACCCAAAAACTTTGTAAATTAATTCTTAATAAAAATGATTCTCCGATTCCAAACGATAAAGCACGACAGTGGATACAGGAATTGGTGGAAAGCAAGGTCGTTTCTAATTGGGAATCTCAGGATGAACCAGAACACCTGAAGACAATTCGCGATCGCATAATTCAAAGTAGTCAGCAGCTTACTGGAAGATTACTAGCACTATGTCAGCAAATATCACAACATCAAGAAATCATTGCAGATGATAGCCATGAACAGGCTGCATTGCGCTTAACGGGTTTGGTTGTCAAACGTGATGGAAAACTGCTCTTTTACAATCGCATTTATCAGGAAGTATTTAACGAGTACTGGTGTGAAACCGAACTAGCAAAACAGCGCCCTTACTCTGATACTCTCAAAGCTTGGATTGATTCAGGGCGACAAGATGAGTCACGCTTGCTGAGAGGACAAGCTTTACAAGATGCACAAGCTTGGGCTGTAGGTAAAAGCTTAAGTGATATAGATTACCAGTTTTTAGCAGCAAGTCAAGAGTTAGACAAGCAAGAGGTTGAAAAAAAGCTACAAGCAGAAGAACAGGCAAAACTGGTTTTAGCCGATGCGAATCGCAAAGCTAATCAACGAATTCGTCTTGGTTTTGTGGTATTAGGGATAACTTTGATAGGCGCGATCGCATCACTCGTTTTTGCCCAAGAGCAATGGAAACAGGCTTATATTGCTCAGGATGTTACTCGACTAGAAAGGGCAGGAGCATCAAATGTAGCACAATCAGAATTTGATCCGATGGGAGCTTTATTAGCTGCAATAAAAGATGGAAAGCATCTACAAACTATAATCAAGAACAATCATCTCCAAAAACTCGAACAGTACCCCGCTGCTAGCCCAATCTTGGCTTTAACAACAATTCTTGATCGCTTAGGATGGCAACGGCAAGTATTGCAGGGTCATCAGGATAGTGTCAATAGTGCGAGTTTTAGCCAGGATGGTCAGCACATTGTTACTGCATCAGATGACAAAACAGCACGAGTATGGGACTTGAGTGGTCGCCAACTTGCTGTTTTGCAGGGTCATCAGGATAAGGTCAAGAGTGCGAGTTTTAGCCAGGATGGTCAGCACATTGTTACTGCATCAGATGACAAAACAGCGCGGATATGGGACTTGAGTGGTCGCCAACTTGCTGTTTTGCAGGGTCATCAGGATAAGGTCAAGAGTGCGAGTTTTAGCCAGGATGGTCAGCACATTGTTACTGCATCAGATGACAACACAGCGCGGGTATGGGACTTGAGTGGTCGCCAACTTCCTGTTTTGCAGGGTCGTAAAGTCAACAGTGCAAGTTTTAGCCAGGATGGTCAGCACATTGTTACTGCATCAGATGACAAAACAGCGCGGGTATGGGACTTGAGTGGTCGCCAACTTGCTGTTTTGCAGGGTCATCAGAATGGGGTCAACAGTGCGAGTTTTAGCCAGGATGGTCAGCACATTGTTACTGCATCAGGTGACAAAACAGCGCGGGTATGGGACTTGAGTGGTCGCCAACTTGCTGTTTTGCAGGGTCATCAGGATAGTGTCAATAGTGCGAGTTTTAGCCAGGATGGTCAGCACATTGTTACTGCATCAGGTGACAAAACAGCGCGGGTATGGGACTTGAGCGGTCGCCAACTTGCTGTTTTACAGGGTCATCAGAATTGGGTCAGCAGTGCGAGTTTTAGCCAGGATGGTCAGCACATTGTTACTGCATCAGGTGACAACACACCATGGGTATGGGACTTGAGTGGCCACCAACTTGCTACTTTGCAGGGTCATCAGGGTTGGGTCAACAGTGCAAGTTTTAGCCAGGATGGTCAACACATTGTTACTGCTTCCTATGACAAAACAGCGCGGGTATGGGACTTGAGTGGTCGCCCCATTAGGTTGCAAGGTCATCAGGATCCGGTCTGGAGTGCAAGTTTTAGCCAGGATGGTCAGCACATTGTTACTGCATCAGATGACAACACAGCACGGGTATGGGACTTGAGTGGTCGCCAACTTGCTATTTTGGTGGGTCATCAGAATGGGGTCTGGAGTGCAAGTTTTAGCCAGGATGGTCAGCACATCGTTACTGCATCAAGTGACAAAACAGCGCGGGTATGGGACTTGAGTGGTCGCCAACTTGCTGTTTTGCAGGGTCATCAGAGTTGGGTCAGGAGTGCGAGTTTTAGCCAGGATGGTCAACACATTGTTACTGCTTCATTAGACTCAACAGCACGGGTATGGGACTTGAGTGGTCGCCAACTTGCTGTTTTGCAGGGTCATCACGATTGGGTCAACAGTGCGAGTTTTAGCCAGGATGGTCAGCACATTGTTACTGCTTCCTATGACAAAACAGCACGGGTATGGGACTTGAGTGGTCGCCAACTTGCTGTTTTGCAGGGTCATCAGGATAGGGTCTATAGTGTGAGTTTTAGCCAGGATGGTCAGCACATTGTTACTGCTTCATTAGACTCAACAGCACGGGTATGGGACTTGAGTGGTCGCCAACTTGCTGTTTTGCAGGGTCATCAGGATGGGGTCAATAGTGTGAGTTTTAGCCAGGATGGTCAGCACATTGTTACTGCATCAAGTGACAAAACAGCGCGGGTATGGGACTTGAGTGGTCGCCAACTTGCTGTTTTGCAGGGTCATCAGAATGGGGTCAACAGTGCGAGTTTTAGCCAGGATGGTCAGTACATTGTTACTGCTTCCTATGACAAAACAGCGCGGGTATGGGACTTGAGCGGTCGCCAACTTGCTGTTTTGCTGGGTCATCAGAATTGGGTCAACAGTGCGAGTTTTAGCCAGGATGATCAGTACATTGTTACTGCTTCCTATGACAAAACAGCGCAGGTCTGGAAGGTAGACACGTTGGGTCAATTAGTCACACGGGGTTGCCAGTGGTTAAAGAGCTATTATCAAGCTTTTTCACCTAATGTTTACAAAAATAATAATGTTTTTGAGCATGATGTCAACAAGGATTTAATTACTCAAGAATTAAAGTCATGTAGTGAAAATGACCAGCTAAAGTAAACCTCAATACCAAACTACAATCTAAGCTGGTGCGCAGCTATCTTGTATAAGACAACACCTTAAAATTATTGTAGTCCGGGCATCTTGCCCGCGTTCTATATAAAAATTAAATGCGCAACAGCTTATATTAGAGATTGAAGAAGTACCATGAAAAATGTATATTTGGTTACTGAAAAGTAAACAAACACTGAAATTCTGAAAAAACTTTTACCAACTGAGCTTGTGCAGAGAACAGAATTTGTTACAGCTCATGGCAGATATTCTGCTAGCTCGCTCGCTGGAACCATTCTCTCAGAACGTATGCGACCCGTTGCATTGGTCATTGACGCAAATACCACTGAGGAAGGTTCGATTCAAGAACAAGCTGTTACCATCACAAGTTTGCTTCTTCCAGCGTCTCCGGGAGTTCCTTACAAAGTATTTATGGCAGATCCTACACTAGAAGCAATTCTCTTTCAAGTAAAGACTGATTTAGAAACACGCCTAGCTAATCCTCCTGTCACCAGCGTTCTCAATAGCCTAACCACTGGAGAAATTCAGATTCTTCAGCAGCGATCGCTAATTCAACAACTCACCCAATTTCTCGCAAATGTTGTTAGCCAAGCTGCTTGATTGTGACTGTTGTTAGTGGGACACATTCCAAAACGCTACAATCAAACCAGAGCCAAGAAAAAGTCTAAATTATGGTAGCGATCACGCAAGAACCGCAAAGAATGACTGTCGAGGAATATCTCGAATGGGAACCTCAGCAAGAAGTTCGCTACGAATACGTTAATGGCGAAGTTTTTGCCATGACGGGTGGTACAATTCCCCATAATATTTATAATCCCTGGCTAATTTAAATGCAGTCACTTCCGAATCCAATCTCGGACAGAACGAATCACAGTATTTTCGTTTTGAGTTTGGCGCTGTTGCAAAAATTGATTGAGTACTTGTGCAGATACTTTAGGAAAGGCAAGGCTAAACTCTGACTCAACATAGTCCCGATGATACGCATCTGCTTCCAGGTAATAAATTTTCAATCCTTGTTTTTTCGTGTAGCACCAAACTTCAGGAATACTTAGAGCAAGGTATACCTCCATTCTGTGGGTAGAAGGACTGGTGATATCCACTTCAATAACCAAGTCGGGGGGCAAATTTTTAGGAATATCAGGATCTAGTCCTTGGAGTTGATTGGCATTTTGAATATAGAAACAAGTATCAGGTTCTGCTCCTTTTTCAAGATCCTCCCTGTCTAGAGTTGTTGATCCCAAATCAATAACATTTAATTCCAGTTCTTCTGTTAGGGTTGTGACAATTCTTGCCAATAACCGATTAATGATTTCGTGGAGCTTAGATGGCATCTTAATTTGAAGGACTCCCTGAGCATAGGTGAGACGAGCAGTACGGTGATCACCCATGTCAGCCAATAGTGCTTTGTAGGTTTGCCAGCTCACATTGGGGAGTATAACATTTTGAGTAACTTTGCCTTGAAAGTCTTCCAGTTCAAGCTCACTGACTTGTGTAGAAATCGTTACCATATATGCTACGAACTAAGATGATTATCTGTGATCAACTCAACATCTTCTTTTGTTAAAGTCTATATTTTTCCAACTTTAGTTTAGCAAAGGATTCGAGAAACATTGATTCATGAATGTGGCGATCGCTAAGAAAGTGCGAGACAGACACCCGTAGACCAAGTTTTTGTTCAAATGCTACTAATACCCCTATTTCAGCCACTGAGAAAGTAAACCTGAGATACTCAGACCAAATACTTGGTTGTTCTGCAACTTGAGTACGAGCGTTATTATCCGACCAGACTTCGTTAAGGCAATATTGGACACAGCCGTATCCGTGTACTAAGTATTTAATAGGAATCCTATAAAGTACTACCAAGTTATTGCAACTGGTGGTAACATCAACATGTTCTTATCGTCGTCAGGATTCTACCAAAAATATACATTGCTCTAACCAGAGTCATGTGCTCGCATATAACCCGGGACAGATTATATGGTTTGGAACGAATGCTAAATAAGCATGTAACAGCAATTGCCGACTTGAAGCTAGGAACTGTTAAGAGGATGTTTGAAAAGTCATGATTGATGTATCAAATATTTTTTACCCCACCCTAACCCTCCCCTTATAAAGGGGAGGGAACTAGATTTTCGTTGTTTCCCCCCTTTGCAAGGGGGGATTAAGGGGGGTAATAATGTGATGAAAATCACAGCTAATCACTTTTCAAACACCCTCTAAGTTAGCTAAGAGGATTAGAGGCAGATTAAATAAAAGGTTAATTTTTATATGGATGTGGCATTAATAAGAAACCTAAGTAAATTGTTAAAGCTACCCTTTCATATGAGAGGGAAAATCAGAAAACAATCAGGAGGAAAGTCTAGTGGCTAAGAATCAGTCCAAACATCGGTTGCAACAACAGGTTCCCAGCATGAAGCCATTAGCTGAAAAATCCTTTGACATGCAACTACAAGAATTGCTAAAGCAGAAAAAATATCGTCAGGCGTTAGAAGAAATCAAAAAAATTCAACGTTCACAACCTGATATTGAATTCACGCCCAAAGAATCAGAGATTTGGTTGCTACGCGGTCAGCAGGAATTTGAAAAACAAGATTATAAACAGGCACAAAAATCGTTCAAGCATGCTTTAGAATTGGGTCTTGTTGGAGAGGTTTATTACTGGCTCTCTAGGTGCTTACTGGAGTTGAATCAATTGGATGCGGCTGTTGATTTGCTCCGTGATGCTTTTGAGAAAGGTAGTTTGATTAAAGACTACAGTATCTGTTACCTGAAGGTTTTGTTGCTTAAGGGAGATACTGCCACAGTTGAACAGTTAATTAACACACAAGCTAAACAATTTAGCACTGCTCAACTCCACTGGATAAAGGGTGTTCTTTCCATAAAAAATGGACAATCAGAAGCAGCTTTAACATCTTTTCAAAAAATTAAGAATTCTATAACACCTGGAGATTACCCGTTCGCTTGGATTGTTTACACTCAACAGACAATTGGGAATTGGGACGCAGCAGCTAATCTTTTGGGGTTGAAGTCATCATCTGGGCAATTTGGCTTATCTTATAGTAAGCCAAAGTACTTGGAACATCCTATTTTAGAGCGATTAGCAACTTTCCAGAAGGCAAAGACAGGACAACCGCCTGTAGAGCTTAAACAAGAAGATAAAGTTAGCCAAGAGGCAACGAAAGCACTACAAGTCGTGCAACTAATTGATGAGGACAATTACCATGAAGCAGCACATGTGCTACTCAAAATTGACCGCCGTTCTACAAATTTTAAAGAACTAGAAAGTCTTCGTCCATCATTGTTAACTCTAGCAGGTCAACAGGCACTCACCGAAGAAGAAACAGAATGTGTGGAACTATTCTGGCAACCATTGTTGACAGAACAACCTTTTAACCCACAGTTAGCAGTCAACCTTATAGAAGTATTAGAACTTAACGATTCTTACCAAGAACGCCAACGTCTGTTAACTCGTTTGTTGAAGTGGTTAGAGCAGGAAGGGAAACAAAAACCCCAAGAATGGCCAAAAGAGCGATTGAACCTAGTTTTAGCTCATATTCACTGCCTACTAGCAGATAATTATATAGCAATGGATCGCGATCGCCCAGCCTTAGCATCCGTACAACAAGCAGAACGTATTTGTCCAACATCTCCAGAAGTGATCGGGCGCAAAGGACTCATCGCTGCTTCACAAGACAATTATACTCAAGCAATACCACTCCTCACCCAAGCACTAGAAAACGGCTGTCGGTATGAAGAAGTTTATGGTATTTTGCTGGGGTGTTGCAAAAAAGTCGGTGATGAACAAGCTTTCAATGAAACGCGTCGCCGTTTTGGTAAGGACTTTGGCGACATTCAAATTAATATTGATAAAGCAACGGAAGTGTCACCATGGGTACAAGCTCTATCAACACTCAGTTACCCATTTTTTAGCCGACTGATACAAGGTAAAGATAGCAAAGATCCAGCTTTGAATGCGTGTGAGATTTTTGTCAACGCAGTACAAAGTCCTCCCAACTCTGGGGGAAGAGTTTCATTAAATCAACCAGCAGCAACCAAAGAATGGGAAACTCTACTGCAAAAATTGTCTGGGGATGAGCAAATTCCAGTATTGCAAGCGATCGCTCTTCCTATCATCTTATTTGCTAAACGGGAAAAAGGCATCGCAGCTTTAACAAATAAGTATATTCAAAAGCTGTTGGAGCTATCATCACAATACCCAGAAGCCAAAATTGCTCATCTTGTTGTTTTAGCTGTAAAAGAAAATAGTCCGCAAAAACTAGACGTTCCTTTGCAAGCTTACCTCAATAACATGCCGCAACCAGGTAATGCTCTAGCAAATATTCAGTTCCAAGTACGCCGCTTTGGCAACATAGCAACTCTAGCACCTAGCCTCGACGAAGCACTGCGTCGGGAACCTCAAAACCCCCTACTTCTATTAGCCAGAGCCACTACCTATCCTGTGCAGGATCCAAACTACGAGAAGTTGAAGCAACAGGGATTCGAATTAGCCCGTCGCCTACAAGATGCCAAAGCATTACAAGCATTTAGAGAAGAACAAGCGTTTCTCTCTGAGAAGGAAACTCTCAGAATTATGCCAGATCCAGAGAGATTCGACGATCTAGATTCCTCAGATTTAGATGACTTACTTGACGAGATGCTCCGAAAATTATTGGGCAGTAAAGTTCCTAAAGCTGAATTTGAACGAATGCTTCCCGAACTAAAAGAGATGATGTTAAACAATATGCCTGGCTTAGAGGATGATGATGATGATGAATATTATGAAGATGATGATGATGAACTAGACTTAGACTCCATATTTGGATTTGGAAAATTCAAACCCACTTCCAAAAAGCAAAAAGGTAGAAAAAGAGGAGGGTTCCAAGAATTATTTTAAGAAAAGGAGTCAGGAGTCAGGAGTCAGAATAAACACAGGAATCTTGTACATCTGGTAAATTAGTAAGGGGGCTTAAGGTGATAAATACCTGGGGAGTGTGAGTTTCGACTTCGCTCAACTCACGATCTCTTAGTTGGTTGAGCGAAGTCGAAACCAACGGCGGCGGTATATTTATTCCTGTAAATCGCCTAAATCCCCAATGTATTCAGGGTATCTATAATTAATTGTGGTCAAATCACCATCTAATTCATTCTGACTTCTGACTTCTGAATTCTGACTCCTTATATTATGCTTTCCAACTACGAACGCTTAGGAATTTCTCCTGGAGCTACACCCGCTGAAATCAAGGCGGCATATCATGCCAAATTGCGCGAATTCCCTGCCCATACTTATCCACAGGAATTTAAAGAAATTCGAGCAGCTTATGAAGCGCTTCGCAAAGGAGAAACAAATCAATACGAGGATTTTCTAAAAACTCGTCCTTTACAAGCAGAAATTGATCCAGAATTGTTGAAACAAGTGCGAGAAAAAGCGCTTTCTAAACTAGAAGTGAGCTTGGACGATTTAATCCGTGCGACATTCTAATTTATAATTTTTAATTGATAAAAACAACAAATGACAAATGATAATGAGAAAGAAGCTTTATTTGCTAAATTTCTAGATTATTTACACTCAGAACAAACACCACCTGAGTATTTGGGTGAAACTCCTGAAATAGGTAAATCCTTTGATCCCTATCAAATGGTGGCAGAATGGGTTGCTTTGCGCCATGAAGTTAAGCAACAGGGTAAAACATTGCGTTCCGCTCAAGATGCTCTGCAACAGGCTTTGGAAGAAACTCGCAAACAGGAAGAGCAACTGCAAACACGTTTAGAAGAAAGCCAAAAACAGGCATTGGCTCAGTATGAGCAGCAGCAGGAGAAACTGCTACAAGATTTATTGGGTATCCAGGATGCTTTAGATCGCGCTTGTGCTTATTGGGAAGAAGAACTAGAAGTCATATCAGCTACTTCTACCCCAAAGTCACAAGAGCAAACAAGTTTTTGGGGAAAGTTAAAACAGAGTCTTTTTCCCCAGCAAGCTGAGCCCAAACTAACTGAAACATCCTCAGAATCAACATCTTTAAGGGAAATTTTAACCAGCAATCAACAGGGTGTAGAGTTAATTAGGCGATCGCTCCTACAAGTACTGCGACAACGGCGTGTTGTTCCCATTGAAGCTGAAAAACAACCATTTAACCCCCAAACAATGTATGCTGTAGGACGACGAGAAAGTGCTGATGTAGTTGAAAATACAGTCATTCAGGAAGTTGTACGCGGCTACTTATGGGGCGATCGCGTACTTAGAGAAGCCCAAGTAATTGTAGCAGTAGGGAGCAGGGGAGCAGAGGAGCAGGGGAAGCAGGGGGAGCAGGGGGAGCAGGGGGAGAATAAAGACTTTTGACTTTTGACTTCCCCAAAGGGGCTGGCTCCTGAATTCTGATTATTAACTAAATAACTAAGAAAAAAAATTATGAGAGCAGTTGGTATTGACTTAGGGACAACGAATTCTGAAGTGGCGATTGTCGAAAATGGTCAGGCAAGGGTGTTACCTGGAGAAGATGGTGATTTAATTTTACCTTCTTGTGTTGGCTTTAGCGATACAGGTAAACTTCTGGTGGGTCGAGAAGCACTGCGCCAGTATGCAGCAGCTCCTGAGCGCACTGTTAAGTCGATTAAGCGCTGGATGGGAACTGATCATAAAACGACTTTAGATATTGGTGTTCGTGCAGATGCAGCTAAGCGAGAAGCATCTGGTAACGAGACTCGGGAATATTTACCTCATGAAATTTCTGCAATTATTCTCCGTTCTCTCAAACAAAGAGCAGAGAGTGCTTTGGGAGAACCAGTAACCCAAGCAGTGATTACTGTTCCAGCATACTTTACCGATGCTCAACGGCAGGCAACGAAAACTGCTGGAGAAATAGCAGGTTTGGAAGTTCTACAAATCATTAACGAACCAACAGCGGCAGCTTTAGCTTATGACTTGCGTTCTGAAGATACTGAAAAGGTTTTGGTTTATGACTTAGGTGGCGGTACTTTCGATGTTTCGGTAGTAGAAATTACAGGAGACGTTACGGAAGTTCTAGCTAGCCACGGTAACAATCGCTTGGGTGGAGATGATTTTGATAGACTTTTGCAGCTGCATCTAGCAAATATATTCCGCAAACAACATAGTGTGGATGTGCCAGATGATGCAGCAACTCAAGCGCGTTTACTCCGAGCAGCAGAGCAGTTAAAAATAGAACTGAGTTCCCATGGTTTTGCTACGGTACGGGAAGCCTTTTTGGGCAGTAAGGGTAAAACCCCACTTCATTTAGAAGTGGAAGTAGCACGAACAGAGTTTGAAGAACTGATCCAGCCACTATTGAAAGAAACTTTAGAGGCAATTGACCGAGCACTATCAGATGCTAACCTTAAACCAGACGAGATTGACCGCATCATTTTGGTTGGTGGTTCTACACGCATTCCTCTGGTGCAAACAATGATAGAGGAGCATTTGGGACAACCTCCCACTGATGGGATTCAACCTGATCTGTGTGTGGCTTTGGGAGCAGCTTTACAGGCTGGGGTGCTAGTAGGGGAATCGGTGGATTCAATTCTTGTAGATGTTATTCCCCATTCCCTAGGTATTGCTGCTGCGGTGGATACAGCACTGGGAATTATGCCAGGATACTTTAGTGTCATTATTCCCCGAAATAGCGTTGTTCCCGTCTCTCGTTCTGAAGTTTATTCCACTTTATCGGATAATCAAGAAGCGGTGGAAATTGAAGTTTTCCAGGGAGAAAATCCCATTGCTGAAGAAAATGTTCCTTTAGGCTCTTTTAAAGTTGAGAACTTACCACCCAAACCAGCCGGAAGTATTCAAGTTGAAGTTCACTTTGATTTTGATATCAACGGTATTCTCACTGTCACCACTACCGAGAAAAGCAAAGGACAACAGGGGACATTGGTGGTAAATAATACAGGTATCCAACGACTTTCTAGTAATGAACTCAACCAAGCAAGGCAAGAGTTGGACGCTTTGTTTGAGAGTGACGAAACAGTTGAAATCTCCTCAGAGAGGACAATCGAGCCAATAGAAATTGATCCAGAACTTCAGGCGCTTTTAAACCGTGCTGAAAAAGTAATAGAAACGCTAGATGATGAGCAAGCAGAGGAGTTACAAGATTTGTTAGATCAGATTGAAGACGCGATCGCAGAAGAAAGTTCACAATTACCTGAGATGCAACAAGAATTGGAAGATTTTCTTTACTACGCTAGTTCGAATGAGGAAGCCTAAGAATTATGAAATGTCCTGTCTGTGGAGCTATTTATCGTCCGGGAATGGGAAATTCCCAAACTTGTAGGCGCTGCAAAGCAGACTTGTCTGATTTGATACGTCTTCACGATCAAGCAATTTGGTACCACAGACAAGCACTACATTTGTTGCAACTTGGGCTTTATTCAGAGGCAAAGGTAAACAACGATCAAGCATTAGCTTTATATAACGGCAATGGTGACTTCCATGCTTTGGCTGGTAAACTGCTGGCTTTGGAAGGGAACTTTCCTGATGCTATTACTTGTTGGCAACTAGCACTCCGAGTAGATCCACAAAATGCAATCGCTAGTACTTGTCTGGAAATGATATCCGTTATTCGGAATTCAGCCTAGATTGCAACTATAGCAATTCTCATTTGTGTTAAATACACCCTACTATAAGGGCATAGCCTCCGGCTTCTCGCAGAGTACGCTGTTTGCGCCTACAAATGTAGGGCAAGAATGTAGGTAATAGTTTCCTAGTTCTACAAAATGTTAAATTAATTTTGCACAGGTACTAATACCCCTATTGTTGCATCAACCCCGTCATGAGTACAACTAATAGCTTACCCAACTACATCAATGGTCAGTGGTGTACATCTAGCGCTACAGAACATCTAGACGTCATCAACCCAGCTACAGCAGAGGTGCTAGCCAGAGTGCCATTGTCAACAGCGGCTGATGTAGATCAAGCAGTACAAGCAGCAGCAGAGGCTTTTGTGAATTGGCGACGGACTCCACCCACGGAGCGAGTGCAGTATCTATTTAAACTCAAGAATCTCATGGAAGAGAATTTTGAGGATTTAGCTTGCACAATTACCCTAGAATGTGGTAAGACTCTGGCGGAATCTAAAGGAGAAATGCGCCGTGCTATTGAAAACGTGGAAGTTGCTTGCGGTATTCCTGTGATGATGCAGGGCACAAATTTGGAAGATGTGGCTAGAGGTATTGACGAAATGATGATTCGCCAACCTCTAGGAGTGGCGGCGGTGATTGGTCCATTCAACTTTCCAGGGATGATTCCGTTTTGGTTTCTACCTTATGCCTTAGCTTGTGGTAATACATATATTGTCAAACCTTCGGAAAAAGTACCCCTGACAATGCAAAAAATCTTTCGGTTATTTGAGAAAGCTGGATTACCGAAAGGAGTTGTCAACCTGGTGAACGGTGCAAAAGAAGCTGTAGACGCAATTTTAGATCATTCTAAAATTCGAGCAATTAGCTTTGTTGGCTCCACACCTATAGCTAAATATATTTATAGTCGCGCCGCAGCTAATGGCAAACGTGTTCAATGCCAAGGTGGTGCAAAAAATCCATTGATTGTTTTGCCAGATGCAGATATGGATATGACCACACGCATTGCTGCTGATAGTGCTTTTGGTTGTGCAGGACAACGCTGTCTGGCTGCTTCAATAGCCGTCACTGTGGGGAAAGCTCGTAAAACTTTTACAGACGCGATCGCAGAAGCTGCAAAAAAGCGTGTTGTTGGTCATGGTTTAGATCAAAATGTGGAAATGGGACCAGTGATCACAGCACAAAGTAAAGCCAGAATTGAGGAATTGGTTCAAAAGGGAGTTGATGAAGGTGCTAGTGTTTTAGTGGATGGGCGATCTCCAAAAATTTCTGGATATGAAAAGGGTCATTTTATCCGACCAACTATTCTAGAAAACATCAACCCTACAGGAGAAATTGCCTCTACTGAAATTTTTGGCCCTGTTTTAAGTTTGATACACTTAGAAACTATTGAGCAGGCGATCGCTTTAGTCAACAGTGGGCAATACGGTAACATGGCCTGTTTATTTACCACAAGTGGTGCAGCTGCTCGTAAATTTCGTTATGAAGCAGAAGCAGGAAATATTGGGATCAACATAGGGGTTGCTGCTCCAATGGCATTTTTTCCTTTCAGCGGTTGGAAAGAAAGCTTTTTTGGTGATTTGCATGGTCAAAGCCACCATGCGGTAGAGTTTTTCACCCAGACAAAAGTTGTAGTTGAACGTTGGCCTAGCGATTGGTCACGGCAGTTTTAAACTAAGAGTGTTTGGGCTATATGAAAAGAGTTTTAAGGTTTTAAAAAGAGGCAAAAAACCTTGAAGAGATCGTAAATATAGCCCAATGATTAAATTTTACACGCCTATTTGGTGTAAATAGTATTAATAACCTAAATAATCGGGGATCAATAAACATTACTTACAGGGTTGGAGCATGGGGAATTCTTTAGATTCCCGATTGCCCTTTACCTCCTTGCCAGTTATGTTTATTCATATCTAGTTTATCTAACATTCAGTTTTCCTGATAACAGCTAGCTAATCCTGTCAAAAGTAAAAGTAGTCAGTAGAGGAGATTTAAATAGCCAATAACCCTGCTCCATCACAAAAAGACTTTGTAATAAAAAACATACAAATTTAATACATAACTAAATCGCCTGTTTTGCGGCTACCAGAGACAGAAAAGCGATTTAACAACAATAGGTGTGACGATCATCATAGAATAAATACCAAATGAGTGCGAGTTTCGTTCATATTCTTCAAGTAAAATTGCCACGGTGGTTACAACAACTGCTGCCCTTTTCTCCATTGTCTACGCAAGCGTGGTTAAGAGCGCTATCGAGGACGTGTTTATGAGGGATGTTTATCTGTTGGTAGCAGGCTTGTTAACAATATTGGCAATACCAGCATCGGCTCTATCACAATTGTCAATAATTCAGCAACCAAATCATAGCGTTCTCTGGGATTTGAGTCAGGATTTAAACTCAACAGTCAATGAAAAAATAGTTCCAGCTTCTGATAGATCTCCAGAATTGAGGAATGATAAGTTCCAAATACCTTTCAACCCAAATAATCATCCAGCTAACACTCAATTAATAGTATCTGGAAGCCAGCTTTATTATCAAAGATTAACTGCGCTCCAGGCAAGTGAAAGCTATACACATTTGGCTGATAAAAATTTGCAGCCATTATGGAAATCAGCGAGAAAGCACCAACTGACATATGAAGACTGGAAAAATTTACTAGCTATTGAAGCCAAAGCGATTTCTCAGAGTCAAAGTGCTAATCATTTGGGCATTTTGCTTGGTGATTCTTTAAGTATGTGGTTTCCCAAAGATAAATTGCCTAATAGTAAGTTTTGGCTGAATCAGGGGATCTCTGGAGACACTTCCGAGGGGATTTTAAAAAGACTGTCTGCTTTTTCTAGTACGAAACCAGACGTTATTTACATAATGGCTGGAATTAACGACTTGCGAAAGGGTACTAGAGATCAAGCTATTTTAAGTAATCACCGCCAAATCATTCGTCGCTTGCGGCGAGAACACCCAAAAACTCGAATTATTATTCAATCAATTTTGCCTACTCGCCTACCTACAATTCCTAATGCCCGAATTCGTCGCATTAATTATCAATTAGCTCTTATCGCCCATCAAGAAGGCGCTAATTATTTAAACCTTTATAATTGGTTTACGGATTTTCAAGGCAATTTGCGGGAAGATTTGACTACAGATGGTTTGCATCTTAGTCAACCAGGATATGAAGTTTGGCATTTTGGTATCCAGCAGATGGAGTTATGGCATGGGGCATAGGGTAATGGGCATGGGAGAGCACAGGAGCAGGAATTAGTCTATCCCTAACGCCCCATGCCCTATGCCCGACTAATCATTATCATCTGGTTGATCTGGTTGATCTGGCTGCTCTCTATCAGATCTATATGGTTTAACAGGGGGCTGATTTTCAGTAGGAAATGAGTGTTCTCTATGTATCTCTTGTGTTGGAACAATTACACCTGGAGAATCGGAGTGCTTTGGTTTCTTTACTGAAGGTTGTACTGGTACAACAACAGAGGATGAGCTATTGGATGATGGTAATGGTGGAGATGAAAACCTACGAGAATCCCGTATTTCTCTGAGTTTGTTCATTAACAATGAAGATGAACCAGAGGAAGCTGGTGTTGAGGAATCCCCATTTGATTTGCGGCGTTGAGATTCTTCTGAATTACGTTGTTGTGATTCTGGTGTAGCATTAGGGCTCGGAGGATTTCCGCTGTCTTCGCGGGAAACGTGACGGCTGCGCTTACGTACTCTAACAGTAGACTTTGATCGTGACGAGGTATTAGTCTGTTTTGGAGTGTTAGTGACTTGTGTTGAAGGTGTAGGTGTTGGTTGAGAAGTTTCAAAACTGGGCTTCGTCATAAACGGCTGTGGAGACGATTGCGGTTTTGTTTTTTTGCCAATCATGCTGGCGGTTATGGCGAACCCTATAACCGCAGCAATCAAGGCTATACCTGTACCAATTAAAACTTTAGGCGATCGCGATAGCTTTAGCGGTAGCGAGGAACGAGCGTCGGAACGAGCGTCGGAACGAGCGTCACCACCGTGGGGAAATGCCGATCGCAACTTTTGCAAAATGGGTTGACCTGTTATATTACTACCAAATGCTGTCCCGAAGGAATTTTTGGGGGATCGCTGGGTGGATAAATTGCTAGCTGTTATTTTTTGTGTTAAGACTCGTTCAGGGAGACTTACCATATCCTCTGGTAGCAAGCCTAGCCATTCTCCAACGGTTGCTGGACGGAAACGAGCATCTACAGCCATACCACGCATCACAGCTTGATTGACGACTGCGCTAATATGAGGTTGTAATTCACGAGGAGAAGGCATTTGTTGGCGATCGCGTAACAAAGCTGGTAAAGGCACTTGTCCTGTTAACAGTGAGTATAGGGTTGCTGCTAAACCATACACATCGGCGGCTGGAGTGCGAGGCGCTTGCGGTAAATATTGCTCAATTGGGGAATAGCCTTCTGAAACTGTACCCGTGTGAGTCTGTCTAACTCCACTATTAAATTCTCTGGCAATGCCAAAATCGATCAGCACTACCTCTTGAGTTCCTTCACGAAGAATTATATTGTCTGGTTTAACATCGCGGTGCAGCAAACCGTTGTTATGTACGACTTGTAATGCTGCTGCAACTTGACGAATATAATGAATTGCTGTTGCTTCTGATAAGGGTATACCTGGTAAGACATATGCCTCCCCCAAAGTTTCACCAGGAATATACTCCATTACCATGTAGGGTAGTCCATCTTCCACAAAAAAGTCGCTTACCCGAACTATATTTGGATGGATACAAGTAGCCAAGCGTCTTGCTTCATCCTGGAACTGACGCTCAAATTTAGCAAAATCAGGATGTTGTCGCAGTTTCTCGTTAAGGGTTTTAATCACCACTATCTGAGTTAAGAAGTGATGAGTTGCTTTGAACGTAATACCAAAGCCACCTCGCCCTATTTCCTGGTTTAGAGTATATTTGCCACCCTGCAAAGTTGTACCAGTAAGCATAACAATTTTAGATTTACGATTTTAAATTTCGATTTGGGCAGTTTATTTTTAGATTTTAGATGAGAGCTGCTTGTTAACCTAGTACTGTTGCGTGGAATTAAAAATGAAAGATCATTTAGCTCACAAACTTTTCACAAAAGGGCTATTATTGGCGGTTACTGTCAAATTCGATACTCTTCAATGAGCCTGTACTCATTGTCTGCGATAGGTTTCCGTGTTTTTGAGTCGGAAAATTGTTCGTTTTACCTCAGCAGCGTTGCAGTGGACTTCCCAAATTTTTTGGGTTATCCCTATGAGTGTAGAGTCGAGGAGAGCTATAGCATTAGATTTTTCTTCACAAAAATTTTTTTCTAACTTTACTCGGGATGGTGACATAATGCGGGTGCATCCTAGGAGTGAAACTTGTGCCATGTCAATATATATTGATAATTGATTACCTTTTTTGAATGTGCGTCTTTATACTCTGATTCAACCCCTCTATCTCTAAAGACAGTTAATTACAAGTTTTTGTTTCTTATGAGTGATTTATTATCCTTATCTGCATCATCCAACGTGCAATCAGAAAATATTCCCCTACAGTTACTAGTTTTAAGCAATGGTCATGGAGAAGATGCTATCGCTGTAAGAATTCTACGGGAACTCCAGCAACAACCAAACCCCCCAGATATATTCGCTTTGCCTTTAGTCGGTGGTGGACACGCTTACCAAGAATTAGGTATTCCCCTCATTGGTTCAGTCCGCACCATGCCTTCTGGTGGTTTTATTTACCAAGACGGACGCCAACTTCTCAGAGATGTTAGAGGAGGCTTAATTCAACTTACTCTTAGTCAGACTAAAGCTATACGCCGGTGGGTAAATTTTCACCAAAAATTAAATAATGCAAAAGCCATTTTAGCTGTTGGGGATATTGTACCACTCTTGTTTGCATGGATGAGTAAAGCAAATTATGCTTTTGTAGGTACAGCTAGATCGGAGTATTATGTACGTGATGAAGTGTCTTTGTTAAGACGAAACAAAAAAGCTGCTTATTTCGAAAATTTTTCTGGTTCAGTTTACCATTCTTGGGAGCGTTGGTTAATGAGCCGCTCTTCGTGCAAGGCAGTGTTTCCCAGAGACTCACTGACTACCGAGGTATTGCAAAAATTTCGGATTCCTGCATTTGATTTAGGTAATCCAATGATGGATGGTCTTGAACCGAAGTTGTCTCGTCAGCAATTTTATAGCTCTGACACGGAAAAAGAAGAAGTTACTAGGCCTTTAATTGTGACTATTTTACCAGGTTCCCGTCCCCCAGAAGCATACGCCAATTGGCGCTCTATTATGGTTGCGGTGTCTGCATTAATGGCACTTTTTCAAAAGCGAGATTTTTCTCGTCACACTTCTGGAACAGTGGTGTTTTTGGGCGCGATCGCTCCCACTCTACACTATGAAAGTATGCGCCAAATCCTCCAATCCCAAGGCTGGCGTCCTCACCCGGAATCTCCTATCAAAATTCCCGATGCTGATATCTTGACTTTTAAACAAAAAAATGCGTATTTTCTGTTGACACAAAATGCTTATAATGAATGCCTACATTTAGGAGATCTGGCGATCGCAATGGCTGGAACAGCTACAGAGCAATTTGTCGGTTTAGGAAAACCAGCAATCATTATTCCAGGAAAGGGACCACAATTTACTCCTGCTTTTGCTGAAGCACAAAGCCGCCTGTTAGGAATATCTGTTACTTTAGTCGAACAGCCTGAAGAAGTTGCTGGGGTAGTGCGATCGCTCCTCCTAAATCCAGATCGGCTACATACCATTGCGGAAAATGGTATTCGGCGGATGGGTAACCCAGGTGCAGCAAAACGTATTGCTGAGTGTTTGTTACAACATTTAAAGTGAAACTTGACAACTTTAGGAAGTTTTCTTTGCGCTTTTTAGATGCTCTGGAGAACAGACTCAGTTAAAACTCCTGGTGAAGGACGCAAGACACGCTGCAGTCACTGACAACAACGGAAGCTGTATTATTGTTGTTAAAAAGGAACCTTACTACTATGCAAGCAGCTCCATCTAGTACTGAACTCTCACCAGAAAAAGTTAAAGTTGCTGTTGATGCAATTGTTAATGTTTTGGGAACTCCCGAAAATGACCTGCACGCCGAAGCTTTAGCTGCTTTTCATCGTGGCGAACACCAAATTGTTAAAAGGCTAGCAGCTACTAATTTGGATGACCATTTCTGCAAGGCTTTAGGATACTTGGGTGGTGCTTTAAAGCTCACACCCAATACGGATACTATTTTGGCTGAATCTGCTCGCTCTGCTGCGGAGTTCGTTAAGCACAAAACTTTACATCTTCTCGGTACTGAAATCGCCAATGCTCTTAACTAAAGCCTAAAGCTTTTATTACATTTAAATTGTTTTAGTTGATCAGCAACTAAGTACAGCGTTTCATAAATTCGTGGCGTTTTGGCTCCCATTGACCCTCACCCTAACCCTCTCCTGCGGAGGGAGAAGGGAGCTAGATTCTGTTCCCTCTCCCTCCGCAGGAGAATTTTCAATTATCTAACTCCTATCTGGGATTCTTTATAGTTTTCGATATACTTTAAATTATCTTTTTTTTGTTGTAAACTTGCCATTTTGTTAAAGTAATTGCTGAAATAGTTTTTGTATAAATCACAACTAATTTCTGACAAATTTTTATCTAAACTTATTAGCCCTAAATCTTTTAATTTAAACGCTATCTCTCGTTTTAAATTTACGGGGCTCGACGATTGTATAACTTTCTTTAAACCATCAACTAATTCAGCGTTTTGCATTAAATAGTCGAACTGATCATCTAAATGTTTGCTAAAAATTCCAGTATCATTCGTAGCATTTTGAAGTAAGTCATCCACTGTAGCTTGATATTGAACACAATGATAAAACATTAATCGCACTAAATAAGGAAATCCTCCTGTAATTTCCATTAGTTTTTCCAATTGTAAAGATGAAAGTTGGAGTTGGTGGCGCTGTGCCAAATCTTCTAATTGCGGCATTGTAAACCGAGGTAGAGCAATTGATAACCCTACATTAAAAAGAGAATGATTAATATCTAAATTAGTAAAATAGCTAGATGTAACAATTAATAAACGGAACTTCTGCCAAATTGATATATCTTTAGTTTCTTCACACCATGAGCGCAGTAAACTTAAAAAATCACGAGTTAGCTGAGGATATTCAAATAACTTATTTACTTCATCTAATGCTAAAATAATAGGATTAGAAACTTCCTGTAGTAGATAGTTTTGAAAGTAAATAGTACAGTTCATCAAAGCTCCTATATCGTTATTCCAGAATTGGTCTAGCTTTGATTCTATTTTTAATTGATAGGTAATATTAGCACAGAACCAACGCAAAAATTTTTCTACTGAAATGAAAACTTCTGTTTCGGCCCGGTGTAAACTTAATCTTACGGGTTGATAATTATGTAAACTGCTGTGAGAGATAATCCTTGTCATCAAAGAAGTTTTTCCCATCTTGCGTGGTGCCTTGATGTGGATAAACGCACGATGCCGAAGAATTTCTTCATAGCAAATTTCTTCTAAACCACGTTCAATATAGAAGCTAGAAGAAAGAGGAACTTGCCCTTCTGGGGATTCTAAATTTATTTTTAGATGATTTTGCGTTTGTTTAAATGTCGTTTCGAAAGATCGAACATCTAATTTTTGCTCTAGTACAGCACGACAATTAGTTCGATTAATTTTCTCACCGAGAATCTCGGAAAGTAGTTGCCACAACTTAGGAGCAACCATCCGTCTTACATAATTTTCTGAATAGTTATTCTCTATAGCAATTCGTGCGTAGTTTTTCTTAGTTTCTGATAGAGATGCCAATAGAATAGCTTTTTGAATAAAAGATAGTGTTTTTCCTGTTTTATTAACGACTAGTTTCTCGGTAATTTCAAGCAATTGTTCTATAGTAATCATGGATTTTAACAATAACGATACAATAAGCTTTTGGTTTTTATGAGATACTTAAGCCAATAACTTCCAAAAAGGTGTGCATTAAACACAACTATTTTAATTCAGAAATATTCAAGGCTCCATTTTCTTTCAGCCATTGCTTTTGCTGAAAAGTTAATCCAATAGCATCAGTAAACTGTGCTTTTTTTACGCGAGAACCAGAAAAATTGACTCCCTCTAGTTTTGTATTTGTAAAATTTGCATGTCTTAAATCTGTATCACTCAAATTTGCTCCATTCAAAACCGCCTCCTCTAGGTTAGCTTTAAATAAAGAAGCTGAACTTAAGTCAGCATAACTCAACTCGGCATTAAATAAAGTAGCTAATTCTAAGGATACTTGACGTAGAATAGCATTACTCAAATCTGCATTACTCAAATCTGTGTTAATTAAATCTGACTCAGTTAAATTTGCATACTTTAAAATAGTATCTTGTAACTGCGCTCCTTCTAAATCAACCTTTTGCAAAGAAGCAGCATGTAAAATAGCTCCTTCTAAATTAGATTGGCAAAGATTAGCCTTATCAAAAATAGCGTCTCTAAAATCTGCAGCTTTAAGGTTTGCTTTAAATAAGTTTGCTCGTGTTAAGTCTGCTTGAGTCAAGCAAGCTTTTTCTAAATTAATTTCTGTTAAATTTGCCTCTTGTAAACAGGCATAATGAAGCTGGGCATAATTTAAGTGAGCACTTGTTAAGTTCGCTTTGATTAAAAGAGCATAGCTTAAATTTGCCCATAATAAACTCACATTCGATAAATTTGCTTGAGTTAAATTGGTTCTTTGCAAATCTGCCCGATTTAAGTCTGTCCAAATCAGATTGGCAAAACTTAAGTTAGCCTCACTAAGATTAGCACTAGTAAGGTTAGCATAACTAAAGTCAACATTACTAAAGTCAACACCTTGCAAAAAAATCTGGCTTAAATTTAGGTGTTGAAAATTTCTTTCTTGCGCTGCATACCGTTTGATGATATCTTGACGAAGCATTTTGTTAATGGGATGTGTAGAGTAAGTTTAATAATTCGATAAATAAACTACTGTACCAATGACCTATGTACTATTAAAATAAATGTTTTAGCCTAAAATTAATGAAAACTTCACTATATAAATAGTTACATATTTTAATATAAATTATTATTTTTTGATAATTCATATGACTTTTATGGATTGACATAATACATTTTATGTGCACTGTAGCTATTTTTATGATTTATAAGACTTATTAATAACTCATGGGAGCTATTGACGAAACAAAATTTCTATGATACAAGAATTAAAAAAAATTAAAATACAAGATAAATATATGACATTTGTGATCTTGTATTTTTTCAGTGAAGAGCGTTTAAATAACTGGAAGAGCTAAATTACATCAACTTCGAGAGCTAAGTATTTACGCTAAGCTACTAATGATAAGTTTTACTCTACCATCTCCTGCTTGGGTTTCTATTCTTAAATTTGAAATTCGTAAACCTTTGCAAATATGAAATTTTTCAGTTTCATCAAAAACAAAACAAGGGAAATCAGCATGACTAAACAAGCAAACTCTGCAATTGCTGTTGATTTAGTGATCCTTATAGACACTAGCCCTTCGATGAAAGACCAAGCTCAAGGTCTTAGTAATGCAGCTGCTAGTGCGATCACTAAAGCTAAATCTAGTTGTCCTTCAGATTTAAGAGTGGTTTGGCTAGGCATAGAAGGTATTTGGAAAGGAACAAACTTCGACCAAACTATCAGAGCGTATTTAACTCAAAAAGTTAAGGTATCCGAATCTAAACTCCGGGGTAGAAAAAAAGGAGAACTTAAGTCCGCAGGAGCGCAAGAAGATGGAGCGCGTGCCATTGAAGATATCTCTGAATACTTTGATTGGCGCAAAGATGCAGCACGAGCAATTTTTTATCTTGGTGATGAAGCACTCGAAGGTGGTGGAGATAAAACAGAGCGGGACGATATTCGCGCTGCTGATCTCGCGATCCAAAAAGCCCAAAAAGCTGGAGTTACTATTCACACCTATTTTGGAACTTCTAAGAGCAAGTATCAAGAAGGGATCAAAAGCGAATACGCTAGAGTTGCAACCTCAACAGGTGGACAATTTTTTACAGATAAAGATACGCTCAATGGTTTTAGCGCTCTCTTAGAAAAAGTTATTTGCGGCAGCCGTACAGTTACAACCACAAAACTTCAACCAGGAGCAGTTTATATCCATGATTGTATCTCCAATGAATTAAGCAAGCTCTACACTTTAGATCTAGTCACAGGTAAAGCTTCTTTTATTGGGGAGATAGTAACAGAAGTTTTTGACATTGCTTTTGTCGGTTCCCAACTATATGGGTTGGATCGAGAAGGTGATAAAACTCAACTAGTTAAAATTGATCTGAATACAGGTGACGCGGTCACAATTGGAAATACTGGCTTTGCCGCATCTGGTTTAGCATATAATCGCCAACGTCAAACTCTCTACGCCACAACAGCTAAACAATTAATTGCTATTAATCTAGAAACAGGTAAAGGTAACTTAGCAATAACAGTAGCAGATAAAGACTATAATTGTGGCGAAGTTGCCTTTGATGGTGACGGTAAAGCGTATATTACTTTAATTGGTTACGACAAGAAGAAGTTATTGGCAACTGCAAACCTAGACACAGGTGAAGTTAAAATCATTGGTGATATTGGTTTTGCCTCTGTTGCCAGTATAGAATTTGTTGGTAATGTACTTTATGGCGTAACTGGCAACTTCTTTAACTTAGGAAAAGACGGCCAATTAATTCGTATTGATACCACAACTGGTAAGGGTACTTTAGTTACAGTAACCGATCCTATCGGTCGTTGGGCGGGCATGAGTATTTATAACCCAATCACGACAATACTAACGGAAATACCCCCAGAAGAAAAACCAGAAGAGCCGAAAGTTCCCCAAAATACTCAAGTTACCAAGGAGATAATTATGAATACTTTAACCATTGATACCAAAAATAACTGTTACGTTATCGACGCTAACCAGATGAACAATTTGCAGCAGAACGTTGCAACATCTTTTATTTTTGAAAAAGGTACTTTTGATATCAGAATTTCTAGTGGTCGCTATAGCAATAACAAGACAAAAAAACTAGGAGAACCTTTTGTTTTACTGTGGATATATGGAGATGGTGGAACTACTTTTATTAATAGATCTACAGGTTTCGAAGTAGGTGCAACATGGACAACTCTTAATGGATACAACGATACTTTAAAGTTAGAAACAAAAGAAAGAGCAGTTCTAAATGCTTTGTTCTTTGATTTTAATAATGAAGATAGTGGTGGTTCAATTGACATTTTAATTACTAGCAGTAAGCAATTTTTTAACCCTGTTACATTAAAAGTAGATAGCAAACGTAATTGTTATGTTCTTGACGAAAATCACTTCTCTAGTCTAAAACAATCTGGTTCTAACTTTGTTGAGTTGAATCCGGGTAATTATCGAATAAAAATTCGTGAAGGCAATGCTAGTTATTGGTCAGACAACAAAAAATTTAATATAGAACCTTGGGCTTTAATACTAGTCAGAGGTGGTAGATTTATTGCAAAACTAACTGACGTTGAAACTGATGAAACTTGGGTTTCATTAAACGGGCTCAAAGATGAAGTAGTTTTACAAATTAAAGAGAAAACTACACTAACAGGTTTATTTTTTGACACTCACAAAGAAGATAACGAAGGACAGGTGATTCTGGCGATCGACCAAATAAGCGATGCTGAAATTGAACAAAAACGCCAGCAGTCGATAAACAGCATTTCTACTGTTGTTGGCAGTTCCACTGTTGTTGAAGGTTCTACTGTTGTTGAGAGTTCTACTGTTGTTGGCGGTTCTACTTCTGTAAGTAGAGAACGTAGGGAAGAATATACGTTTGATCTCAGATTTAGGTTTGAAGAAGAGGAATTTAAGAAGAAATGGGAGGAACAAATAAAGCAAATTGAGAGTTCTACAAAAGCACAAGACAAAGTTGATGTAACCCTGGAAACGAAGTACTGGAATCAACTCGAACAATTGCTACTTAAGAGTTATGAACAGCACTTCAAGAGCCTCTCCATGGAAATTGCAAAAGTCAAGTTTTCAATGGATGCTTATCTCCAACAAGTAGAATTGAGCTTAGAACAGAACTTACAAGGTTGGTCTGACTATTACCTTGAGAGAATCTTATCAGACAAGATTAATGTTGAGATATCGAACAAAATTAACCAGCAGTTAAGTCTCTACTTTAACCAAACTTTTGAACGACAAATCCAGAACAATATCGGCTTAATTATCAACAACATCATTAATAAACAGGAACTTAGCCAGTACGTTAACCAGCAAGTAAGCAATTCTTTTGAGCAAAACGTCCGCAATCATATCAGCTTAATTATCAGCAATATTGTTAATAAGCAAGAACTGAATCAGTACGTTAGTGAACAAATAACCAATTCTTTCGAGCAAAATATCAGCAATCATGTCGGCTTAATTATCAGCAACATTGTTAATAAGCAGGAACTGAACCAGCACATTAGTCAGCAAATAACCAATTCTTTTGAGCAAAATATCCACAATCATGTCGGAGCAATTATCAGCAACATAGTCAATAAGCAGGAACTTAACCAGTACGTTAGTCAGCAAGTAACCAACTCTTTTGAGCAAAACATTCGTAACAATATTAATCTAATTGCTCAGAGCATTGTTAATCAAAATACTGAGCTGAATCAGTATTTAAACCAGCATTTTGAGGAAAACATCCACAACAATATCAACCTAATTACTAGCAGCATTATCAACAATAATACTGCTCTGAATCAATACGTCAGTCAGCAAATAAGCAACTCTTTTGAGCAAAATATCCGCAACCACATTAACCAGATTACCAACAGCCTCATTCATGAAAGTACTGAGTTGAATCAATACTTTGACCAACGTGTACAACTGGCTTTTCATAACAACACAGAAGTTAACCAGAATATTGTCAATATCGTTACCAACAGTACAGAAATTAACCAAAGAGTTGAGAATATCTTACGTCAAAAATTTGTCGAAGTGCTGGCACAATATATAGATGAATTCATTGGCGTCATTGGTGGTAGAGAAGGATTCATTAATCTGATTACTCAAACGATTGTTAATAACAACGCTCAAGTGAATCAGTACTTTGAGCAACGCGTGGAAATAACTGTTAATAATAACACAGAGCTTAGCCAGAATATTATTGACATCGTTAACAACAGTACAGAAATTAGCCAAAAAATTGAGAGCGTCTTGAACGAGACATTGATCACTGTGCTGGAACAGCAGATTAATCAATTTATTAGCTTCTTAGGTGGTAAAGAGGCATTCATCAACCTGATTACTCAAAGTATTGTCAATAACAATCCTCAGATTAATCAGTATGTCACCCAGCAAATTAATAACTCTTTTGAGCAAAATATTCGCAATAGCATCCAAGTCATTACCCAAAACTTGATTAATAACAATACTGAGTTGAATCAGTATTTTGACCAACGCTTACAGCACAATGCTATCAACAACAACGTCTTCATTAATCAAATTATTGAAAATAATCAGTTGAGTCAAAAAATTCAAAGTGTTGTTGTGAACAGTCCTGAAATTAAAAACTCACTTCTCAATTTTGTTGTCAATAGTACGGAAATTAGCAATAGAATTGGCAACCTCTACACGGAGATTAACAACAAGTACACAGATCTTAACATCAAGATCGAGAACTTCCGTAGTGAATGGAATCAATCATTCATCACTCTGGTGAGACAGTACGTTGATGAATTGATTGTTATCCTTGGAAACAGGGAATCGTTCAATATTCAGATTGCAAACATCATCAATGTCAAGGTGGATGAATTGCTCAACCAAATCTGGAGAATCAAGAACGAGTTAACTACTTTCATCAACAATTCAGATAGAAATCTTTATGAGTGGACTTTGGGCGAACTAATGGCGCTCAAAGGTTGTTTAACAGATCGCCAAGCTCTTGTCGAACAACTCGTGACTTTCAGTAGTGAACTTAGAGTCAAACTAGATAATACTGAATGTGTTGATATAAACACATTCAAGCCTTTCAAGCCTCTCTCTGCTCCCCAACAGTTACCTGGTAATAGACCCCAACAATTACCTGGTAATAAATAGATGAAAAACTCCACCCACAAAAGGGTGGAGTTTTCGCTCATGGGGTAGATAAACAGTTATTAGTTATCGGTTATCAGTCAGGAATAATGTGTTTATCTTTGGGTTTAAGTTTTTCACCATCGCCTTGATCACTGATAACTGTTGACTCTTAACTGTTTAAGAGCGCTAGACTAAGGGCATCACTTCAAAAATACCTAAATTCTTATGCCTCGTTGGTTTAATACCGCAGGTCCTTGTAAAGCTGACATTCATTACATGCTACCGCCTACTCTCCGGTTGCCAAATTTGCAGCGATTCATTGCCCAACAAAGTTATTTTGTAATCCATGCTCCTCGACAAACGGGTAAAACTACTGCAATGCTAGCATTAGCACAACAACTAACAGAAAGCGGACGATACGCAGCAGTTTTGGTATCTGCTGAAGTGGGCGCACCGTTTAGCTATGACCCTGGAAAAGCAGAGTTGGCAATTCTTGGTGCTTGGCGTGATGCGATCGCAGACTGTTTACCCGAAGAGCTACAACCCCCACCTTGGCACGAAGCAGCAGATGGACAAAAGATTCGAGCTAATCTCAGGGTATGGTCACAAGCTTCACCACGACCGTTAGTGATATTTATAGATGAAATTGACTCTCTACAGGATGAAGCACTAATTTCGATTTTACGGCAGTTACGTGATGGTTATGTTGGTCGTCCTAAAAACTTTCCCTTATCTGTAGGGTTAATTGGCTTGAGGGATGTGCGCGATTATAAACTTGCTTCTGGGGGTAGCAACAGATTCAATACAGCAAGTCCCTTTAATATCAAAGTTCGCTCGCTCACTTTGAGAGATTTTAATGAAGTTGAAGTTGAGCAATTATACAAACAACATACTGACGAAACGGGACAAGTTTTTACACCAGAAGCAATTCAACTAGCCTTTGATTTGACTCAGGGACAACCTTGGTTGGTTAATGCCCTTGCTAAAGAAATTGTAGAAGAAATGGTGACGGATATAAATGTAGCAATTACATCTGAGCATATTTACCAAGCTAAGGAAGTACTAATTAAAAGGCAAGATACTCATCTTGATTCACTTGCGGAAAGATTGCGAGAACCAAGAGTCAAAGCAATTATTGAACCGATACTTGCAGGTTTGGAACTAGGAAATGTACCCAATGATGATATCCAGTTTGTCATAGACTTGGGCTTGTGTAAAATGGATCCACAAGGAGGATTAGTAATTGCTAATCCCATATATCGTGAGGTGTTACCCAGAGTGTTAACAGTGACACCAATGGCTTCTTTACCTCACATTACACCCACTTGGTTAACTAAATCCAGTGAATTAGATACAGATGCTTTGTTACAGGCGTTTTTAGCATTCTGGCTACAACATGGAGAACCATTACTTGGTAGTGCAGCTTACCACGAGATTGCACCACATTTGGTATTAATGGCATTTTTGCATCGGGTAGTTAACGGTGGTGGAAGCTTAGAGCGCGAGTATGCAATTGGACGCGATCGCATGGATTTGTGTCTTAAATACGGGAATGTAACATTAGGAATCGAGTTAAAAGCTTGGCGTGATAAGAAGGGAGATCCCATGGAATCAGGGATTGAACAATTGGATTCCTATTTGGCAAGGTTGGGAGTTAATTTTGGTTGGTTGGTTATTTTCGATGTGCGCACTAAGGCTTTACCCATAGAGGAACGATTAACAACAGAAGTGACGACTACACAAAGTGGACGTTCTATTACTATCGTTCGAGCATAGTATAGCCTGTCACACAACGTCATAAACCAACACAAACTAAAAGACGTTCCCTCGCACGGGTTGCTGCAACATAGCGCTCGCATCTGTCAAGTAATTCTGCTGTATCGAGATTGTTCATCGCGTCTGATTCAGTTGTACACCCCATTGCGATCGCGCGAAATTCCAACCCCTTAATTCGCTTCATTGTAGCAAGGCGAACACCTGGTTCCTCAGATCCGGGGTCTTCTTCTCGTGGTTTGAGTTCAAAAGTGGAAATACCTTCAGCTTCTAAAGCATTTCGTGTTGCTGGTTTGTAGGGAGTGATACAAATTTCATAAGAAGCAAACCCATCCTGTGTAATTAGCTGTTTTGCCCAAGTACCAATATGCTTTGCTTCTTCTTTTTCATCCGTACATTTAACAGTCTCTGGTTTAGGACCTATGAACCACCCCACCGCATGGCGGATGGGGTTTCTAATTTACAGAGCGGGTTCAGTCGCTCCTAATAGTCGTGTATCAAGACGCTTCTTGAACCGTACCTTTACTTTTGTTGCCTACCCAAATATTGATTGTTGT
>NZ_JAAKGC010000181.1 GCF_017591665.1 Aetokthonos hydrillicola CCALA 1050
CCCATGCCCTATGCCCCATGCCCCATGCCCTATGCCCCATGCCCCATGCCCCATGCCCCATGCCCCATGCCCCATGCCCTATGCCCTACTGCGCAGTCTCCCGTTTAGGATGATTAGCACGCCATTGCTGACGTAATTCTTGAAGTTTTGTCTGTTGATCGGGAGTCAAAACTGCATTGATTTGCTCTCTAGAGGATTGCCAAATTTGCTTTAATTGGCTTTTCTGATCCTCGGTGAGATTCATCGCCTGTCTCGCAGCTTTGAAACCCTGACGATTTTGCATTGCAGTTTTGAAAGCTTGTTCTTGATCTGGAGTGATAACTTGTTTACTTTGTTCACGAGTTTGCTGGTGAATCTGCTTGATTTGGGCTTTTTGCGCGTCTGAGAGTCCAAGTTGTTCAAAAAATCTACCTCTATGATGATGAGGAGATGTTGCCTGCGCTAGTTGTAAAGGTGCATTTAATGTTGTGTTTGCTTTAGCTGCGAAAGGAGCTGCGGTTAATGTAAGAGCAAATACTCCAGCAATTAATGATAAAGTTTTAATTTTCATTGATTTACCTAGTGGCTTTAGTTTTGATACCACCATGCTATAAATTTGCATCTACGGGATGACAGAAACTAAAGTCACAACATTTTTGTGACTTGAGTAATAGTTTTATTTACACTGAAGTGAGTCTGTTGCAAAAACCTATTGCTACTTTTGCCTTATCAATTGTCTAAGCTTCTCTTTTCCTTTGGATTATTTTTATAATTCCCAGAGAATTTCATTGAATACACTGAGAAGCTAATTTGTGGTGGGAGAAATTTACGCAAATACACGGATACTATAATTTTTGGTTCTGATACAATTTGCGGTTATCAAGCTGATTAGGGTGTGTTTATGACGGTTATTCGAGTCGATTTTGGTAGAACCGAACCCGAGGAGAAGAATGGTTTACCTGCAACTGATGAGGATTTGATAGCTTTAGCCCAAAAATTTTCTGAT
The DNA here is from genome assembly GCF_017591665.1 of Aetokthonos hydrillicola CCALA 1050. Taxonomy (GTDB): domain Bacteria; phylum Cyanobacteriota; class Cyanobacteriia; order Cyanobacteriales; family Nostocaceae; genus Aetokthonos; species Aetokthonos hydrillicola. The sequence continues at coordinate 986 of NZ_JAAKGC010000181.1, forward strand.
ATTCAAATCCCTTATCAAGTTTTCTTACAAGCTATAGCTATTGCTGCTTATGACGTTGCGTCTGCTTTTCGCTATGCCGATAACTATCTCAATACCATCAAAAATGCAACTAAGAGGAGAAATCGGCTTTGGCGACGGCGAGATCCGTACTCTAAAATACAAGACGCTTGCGCACGTCGTTCGATTGGCAGGTAGCCTACCTTTGTAATCGAGGAAGCATTTCTTGGAGTCTAGTCTTATGTGTAAACACTGAGCGCGAGTTTGGCTGGTAGAATGTAGCGGGAATAGTATAGATTTTACTTGTGTCTGAATTCTTTTGAGAATCAACAATTACTTCTACCTCGTGATTTATACCAGTCAAATCGTCACATGTCATTAAATTCTACATTCTTCTTTATCGCATCAGTAAAAACACTATTTAACATGTATAAAATATAACTATTTGCTAATCGCTAATTTAACTTGATTACAGCAAAATTATAAATGTCCTCTTATTCGAGAATTAAAAAACTTTATTTAGGCTTACTAAACCTTTTTCTGAAATCAAATTGCCCTCTTTGCCAGCGTCCAACTTCCGTTGAATTATGTGAGCAATGTTATCGGCAATTGCAAAAATGCCACCTGCCTAATCCAAATTTTCTCTGGAAAAAACCTTTGCCAATATTCGGTTGGGGGAGCTACAGCAGTATCTTAAGAAGAGCAGTAGCCGCGATGAAGTATGAGAACCAACCTGAAATTGCTCGTCCTTTGGGGCAATGGTTGGGAGAAGCATGGCTTTTAAATTTACCTTTAAATTTGCTAGAATGCACTCAGCCAATTGTGGTTGTTCCTATTCCACTGCACCCTGATAAGCAAAAAGAACGGGGTTATAACCAAGCAGCCTTAATAGCACAAAGCTTTTGTCACACTACCGGGTTACAATTAAAACTAAACGGTTTGGAGCGAATACGAGAGACTCAAGCGCAGTATAGACTATCTGCTAGTGAACGAGAAAAAAACCTAGCTAGAGCCTTTACACTAGGAAAAGACTTTCGCGATCGCCACTCAAATTACCAAGTCCTTTTGCTTGATGACATATACACCACAGGCGCTACTGCCAAATCTGCAACAGAAACACTTCGTCAGGCAAAAATTGAAACTTTAGGATTAGCAGCAGTTGCTGTTGCCCAAAAAGACAAAAAAAATTTGTAGGCAATTTCCAACCACCAAAACTATAATTAACGAAACTGGTTGTATTTTCCGGGAGAAGTCTTTGGGTTAACAATCTCCAAGAAAATAGTCAAGAAAATTATAAGAAAAATTGGGTTGAAAAACCCGTCCTTTGAGGACGGGTCTATGGTATATTATTTAAATGTCAGTACAAGACATTTAAATAAAACCTACTCCCGGATTGGGAGGAAGTCACGCCTAAAACACTGCAAGGAGACACGCCAGGTGCTTCAAGCCGGGAAACCCGTCCAGCGCACTGGCTTATCAGTACGCCCATAAGGGCAAACGTATTGAGCCTAGGAACCTGTGAAAACAGGATATTAAGACTGAAAAGTCTTAAAAATCTCCGCTCCTTTAGGACGGAGAGTGTCAAGATAGCTAAGGCTTTTGCCGTGGTATTGAGAGAAGTTACAATCATCCCAGCTACATTGCTGACAATTTGTATAAGTGCAACGGCAACTTTTGGCCAAGTTGGTAAATTATATAGTCCAATACCTCTACCTCCAAGCAATGAGGTTTCTGATACTTTATCAGACAAAGACATTCCTACGGGTCAAGGTGGATTCGCTCGTGATTATACGGTTAAGCTGTTCAAGGGCGATAATTTGGCAATTGACTTAAATTCTGATAGCTTTGATACAATGCTCACACTGTTAGGTCCAGACGGATCGACAGTAGCAGAAAATGACGATGGCCCAGATGGTACAAGTAATTCTCTACTTTTTACCCGCATCACACAGACAGGAACATATATTGTTCGTGTTCGATCTTTTGGTGAAACTGGCGGCGGCTCCTTTAAGCTTAAGGTGACGCGACTGCAACCGGTTAAACAATAGTGATGGGGACTGGGTACTGGGTACTGGGAAAGAATACCCAATCCCCAATCCCCAATCCCCAATCCCCAATCACAACGTTGTACACACGCATAAAAGCAAAGCCTCAGTCCATTCAACGACTGCGCCATAGGTATCACCGGTGTGTCCCCCTAGTTTGCGAGCAAACCAAGCACTAGTTATGAAAGCGATCGCACTTCCAGCAAGTGTAATTCCAATAGCGCTCCAAAGTTGCTTTCTATCTAGTAGTATTTGGACTCCACTTAAACCTATCAGCACTAGCAGTCCTGGTAACAAATCTTTATAAGAACGAATGGCGGTTTTGTGAAAAGCTCCTTTACCAGTTGGTTTGAGATAAGGATATTGGAGAATTGCTAACTGTTGCCCCCAACGTCCCCATCCAGAAGCAGCCATAAGCACCAACCAACGGTTGTCTTGTATATCCGCTAATGCAGCTGTTTTCAGTAATAACAGTGCGATCGCAGCCATTGCTCCAAATGCACCTGTAACACTATCTGCCATCACTTCCAGCCGTCGCTCTTTATCTGCTACTGCTAATCCGTCGGCGGTATCCATGACTCCATCTAAGTGTAGTCCTCCGGTAATAGCAATCCAAATAGATACTACTAAGGCACTACGAGTTAATACTGGCATTCCTAAATATTTTATTGCCGCATCAAATAATCCCGCTATTCCTCCAATTATTAACCCCACATGAGGGGCAAAACATGCAACTTTTTGGAAATCTAGTGTTTCCGCGTACGGGATGTAGATACTAGTATAAAAGCAAACAGATGCTGATAGATCTAGAAGAAGTTGCTTAAACCACGGATGTTGCTTAGTCATAATAAGTTATATTATTTATCAATGCTTATTATTAAATAGCAGTGCTTTTGTTAAAGCTTTAAATAAAATTTACGCTTATAGTATCTTTAACAGTGAGAATTTTGTTATGCTTATCTCAGTGATAACAATTAAAATGTATGAAATTATACGTGTCTGGCATACAGAAAGTAGCAATTTATTCGTCACAGTTGCTCCACGGCTTTTTTAAACAAATAAAATAAATAAATTTATTCGCAGCCTTAAAAAAAAGCTCTCGACAAAGTTGATAATTATTAAAATGTAGGGGAGCAACAAAGCTGTTCAATAAAATGTTTAGCTGTGATGTATCTCTTCTGCGCTCATTTGCTATTTGATTATGAGTCACCATCTACCCGACATCAGGATACCTGCTCCATGCATTATCAATACAGGCGTAATCGTGAACAAGCTAGATATGCGGCGATTACTAGCTGATTTAGGTCGTGTCCAGTATATCTACACCCACGAAGGTGAATTGCAGAGTGAGGGTGAGGGGGATGTGTTGGAAGTGTTTGCCAATCCGCAACGGTCGACTCTAGTGGCTAACCATACCCTATATATTAATGTTTATAGTTTTGATTACTTGGAACTAAAACAGTCCGCGCAGAAGCAAACCTACTTTGATCTCATACAAGAGGGGATTTGTCTAAGGTTGATTCCTCTATCTACCCCTCAGCAAGAGCGACAAGAGCGGTGCTTAAACAACAGCATTATAGAAGCAATGCTAGAGCAGCTACTAACAGCACAATTAGATGCAGAACTCGATGACGACAATTGTGATCTGTTTTAATTTTTTTAATCATTTGTTTCTTGTCATTTGCTACTAATGACTAATGACAAAGGACAAATGATCGATGAGTATATTTTCTTTTCAAAGTGTTGGTTGCTGTAGCAAGACTTTAGCACGGGCAGGAGTTTTTTTTACCCCTCATGGTGTGGTTGAAACTCCACGATTTATGCCAGTTGGGACACTAGCGAATGTGAAAACCCTAACTCCATCTCAGCTTAAAGATACTGGTGCACAGATGGTGCTAGCTAACACCTATCATTTACACCTTCAACCAGGTGAAGCAATTGTTTCTGGAGGTGGAGGATTGCACAAGTTCATGGGTTGGGATGGTCCCATGCTTACTGATTCAGGGGGTTTCCAAGTCTTTAGCTTGAGCGAAATGAGAAAAATTACTGACGATGGTGTAACGTTCCGTTCACCTCACGATGGTCAAATTATCAATTTAACCCCAGAACGCTCAATAGAAATTCAAAATACTCTAGGCGCAGATGTGATAATGGCATTTGATGAATGTCCACCTTACCCAGCTAGTCGCGAAGAAGTAGAAGCTGCAACAGAACGCACTTATCGCTGGTTGAAACGGTGTATCGTAGCCCATCAACGTAGTGATCAAGCGTTGTTTGCCATTGTACAAGGAGGAGTCTATTTAGATTTACGCTCGGAAGCTGCTATTGCTTTATCTCAACTTGATTTACCTGGATATGCTATTGGTGGTGTGAGTGTGGGAGAACCTCCAGAATTAATGGCTAAGATCGTGCAAGCGACTGCACCATTATTGCCACGCGAAAAACCACGTTATTTGATGGGTGTAGGTACATATCGGGAAATGGCTATTGCGATCGCGTCTGGTATTGATTTATTCGACTGCGTAATTCCCACACGTTGGGCTAGACATGGTACAGCAATAGTACAGGGTGAACGTTGGAACCTCAAGAATGCTAAGTTTCGCGAAGACTTTACACCATTAGACGAAACTTGCTCTTGCTACACCTGCAAAAACTTTACCCGTGCTTATTTGTCCCACTTAATACGAGCCCAAGAAATTTTAGCTTATACATTATTGAGCATTCACAACATCACTGAACTCATTAGCTTTACACAAAAGATCCGAGAGGCGATATTGAGCGATCGCTTTGCTACAGATTTTGCGCACTGGCTTAGATAAACAGTTATCAGTTATCAGTTATCAGTTATCAGTCAAGAATAATGTATTTATCTTTGGGTTTAAGCCTTTCACCATAAGCCTTGATCGCTGATAACTGTTTACAGTTCACTGTTTAAGAGCTCATTTTTCCTTGAGGGTTTAGTTAAGAAATGTAAAAGCCCTCTCAGTATTGAGAGGGTTTATATAAAGTTATATTACTAAATTTTTTTTTCGTTACCTTAGAATATGCTCATGATCGTGAGAATACTAGCACTGGTGATCGCGACCAGAGCACCCATAACTATCGATTGATTCAAGGTGTTTGGAGTTTTGTAGTCTTTCATGTTCTGAATTTTTACTTATTTTTTATCTTTTCTTAAAGATATCAGGATTGGCATATTAATCAATATAAGTGCAGTAAAACTTAAAATCGCTTCATCTATCTTAGTAATTCCGAGAGTATTTACTAAGTAATGGATAGCCAAAAATTTTGTATAAATCCTACAAATAATATGATTTACTGAGTATTGCTTTGCTTTAAATGTTTTTCAGTAATTACCGTTGAGCTAGGAGATGTAATGTCTAAGACAAGTACTGGTTTAGGTTGGTTCTTAGGGATTGCAATTGCTTTCAGTACAAATTCTGCTTTAGCTCAAATTATCGCTGTTTTATTACTCTCGCCAGAATAAATTTGAAACCCTAGTTTTAGGGTAGTCACCCAAGCAGACTTTGTTTGTGTAGCCACGATTTCCAGTCACCTTGATTATTCTCTCGCCAGAGTCATAGAA
>NZ_JAAKGC010000032.1 GCF_017591665.1 Aetokthonos hydrillicola CCALA 1050
CGATCAGTACTACTGGGGAAAAGCTAAACTCTGGCACGATTCAAAATGTATTGTTTCTTGTGGTGGCGCACCATTGGAAACTGTCAAGCAATACATCCAAAATCAGTCCGGTGGTAGGTTGTAAAAGAATGGGGTATCGGTCTTCGCAGCGGTAGCGCCTAGCGTAGCGTTAGCGAGGGACGAGCGTCGGAACGAGCGTCACCCCATTCTTTTGCCGCTATCCATCCCCACCGTAAGACGGGTGGGGAATTCCGCGAATTGGTTAAAGGGGGAACGTCAAACCGACAACAAGTAAGTCGGCGACAGAAGTTGAATGTATATAAAGAAATGTGAATTGACGTAGGACAAGGGGCAAGCTGGAAAAGCTTAGCAAGCTGTAACGCACCTTGAATTTATGACGGTGCGTTGCACTACGCGACAAAACACCGAAGATTAAAATAGAAAAGTTGTCCTTAAAGTACCGATGACGGTATCAGGATTATTGCTTTCCTGATTAGGCGATGTTAACCAAATCGTCCCAGCGGTCAGAGAAATATTATCAGTTAACTGATGTTTATAAAAGCCTTCGATATGAAATGGTAGCGAACGAGGGAAAGCAACCCGATTACCATTTAGATAAAATCCTGTGAGGTAAGGTTCTATACCAACCAGTAACCCGCCAAGATTACCTTTTTTCCCTAGATCTGGAAACGCTAAACCTAGTGCATAAGACCATGTATAGTAGTAGTCAGAAGATCCTTTCGGAATGCTAAAGTCCCGACCATTCGTAGTTGTCACCCAGCCATTAATTCTTAAGCTAGGGCTAACCTGATAAGACGCGGCTAAGCCGAAAGAATTATTGTAAGTATTTTCCGGTACAAAAGTATTAGCACTTGAAATTTTTGTACCAGTGATTCCAGCAAAATTAGTATTAATATATTGGGTCAGATAAGTATAGTTATAAGTTAAACCCAACGAGAAGCGATCGCTAGGAGTAATCGTTAATTGACCTAGTACAGAGAAACTACCGTCAAATAGTCCTGCTTTATCAAATGGATAATTTCCTGTACCATTTGCCAAATATCCTAGTGATATCGAAAAAAGTCGATTTAATTTGGTTGTAATACCAACTCCCGAACCAAACTCACTACCCATGCGATAAATTGGGCTGCGTTGGGCAAAGGTAGACAAAGCACCACTACCACCATCAAAGTCTTCAAAGTAAGGATTCAGTGTAGGAGTGTAATCTGCGTGTTCTCCACCATTAGCTGCAACTACTACTTTAGTGCTTCTCCCAATGGGAAAGCTATACAAAAGCGAGTCCAAAACCACGGAGTTGTTATTGGTAGAGCTAAAGGTAGGATTAGGGTTAACACAACAAGCTCTATTATTGGGACGATTACTAATCACGTTAAAAGTTTGGCTGCCTTCAAGGGTTTGAAAAACACCATCAGAAGCAATGGCAAAGCCAGGAAGATTAAAATTACCTGTTTGCAATCGTAGTTTGAGTGAATCCCGACCAGAAAAGCTAGTATTAAGGTTTAAACGCACCCGATTAGCAAAAACAGCATTTTGGCGAGGAGTAGTATCTGTTGTTGCACTATTGACACGGGTAACACCATCATCCCCAGCTAAAATACCGGTCAAGGCAAAGATTACTTCACCTGTCAACTTGGTAGTAGTAGAAAATTGCTGTGCTTCTAGTTTATCTGTGTGGTATTGTAAATTATCCACCCTGCCCCGTAGACTAGCTAGTTCAGTAGCAAATTCTGTTTGCAGTCGCTTCAAAACTTCTAAGTCTTCTTTTCTGGCAAAGTCACTGGTGGTATTTGCAACTAGCTCTTGAATTTTATCTAAACAATTGTTGAGTGCCGCCGCAAATTCGTAGCGAGTTAGGGCGCGATCTCCTCGGTAGGTTTGCTTAGGGGAACCAGCAATACACCCATATCGCTCAACTAGAGATTGCAGTGATTGAAACGCCCAATCTCTTGGTGTAACATCTGAAAGTTGAGAAACTGATGTAACTTGAGCTAATGGCAAAGCATTAGCATCTTCAGCATTATTCTCGTTAAGAACTGCGTTGCTAGGTAATGCTCCCACCACATCAGGGATTCCCATTACTATCCCCAACGCTACTGAACCGATTAAAAACAATTTTAAACCCACTAGATTATTCCTCACAGATAAAAAATCTTTCAGGCTTCCGAGTGATCGATCATGTATTGCCAACTAATAGGATTCCCAAAAAATCCTGTTAATCATCAGTAAACCAAAAAGTTTTTTATAAGCCTTACCATGTGAGGATTCCAGATCAATTGAGTGCGCCCTTGACTGTAGCAGCTTTCAAAAAACCGCTCTGTACAAAATGAGAAAAGTAAGTACTGAGAAGTTTACTATCAATATGTGGGCAGACAATAGAAGTTTCTTCAAGCCCTTTGAGAGTATTTTGACAGTCAAAAGCTTGAGAGGTTAGCAGGAATGTTTCCAAATAGGTCATCTGGGTTCGAGAATTCTTCTCAGTAAAAAGCGATCTAATTGGGATCAAAACATTTTCCTCGGATCTTTCTAACTTGAGTAGCTCTGCTTTCCATGTTTCGTGTGGTAGTACTTGAATTGAGTAACCCAAATTGCGAATTTCGTTTATAAGCTGTTTCCAGGGTAATGGATGAGGATTGGCGATATGGAAAGCTTTTCCTAGAGATTCTCGTTGTTTAGATAGATGTACTATTGCTTTACTGGCATAGTCTATAGGAGTTATATTCACCCATGCATCCAGATCGGGAGCACAGCCAAGTTGAATGATACCTTTGATTATTCTTGCCATCAGGTCGTTTGTGTGATAAGCGCCTGTTTTACTGTCACCTGAGATCATTCCTGGTCTGTAGATGGAAATAGGAATTCCCCGATATTGGGCTGCCATTAGTAACTGTTCGGCAACCCATTTACTTTGGGTGTAACCTCTGGTTAACTCTTCAGGATATGCCAAGCGCTCATCTTCTCGGATCATTTTCCTCCCATGAAAGATAAGAGGCTTCAGTACATCAATTGTTGAGATAAAGTGAACAGGGGTGATTGTGTGATGAGAAGCTAATCTCAAAATTTCTTGGGTTCCCAAGACATTGGTAACTTTTAATGTACTGTAAGGATAAAGGAGGTTCACGAATGCGCCTACATGATAAATCACATCCAGCTTACTAGCTAGCTCTGTGAAATCTTCGTGAGTTAATCCTAATAACGGCTTTGATAAATCTCCTAAAATGGGAACGATTCTAGAACTCAACTCGCTACTCCAAAGCATGTAACGTTCTAGATTCATTTGAATTTTTTGCTTAGCTTCTTCAACACTAGAAGCACGAACAAGGCAGTAAATATCTGCTGGTGTTTGCTGCACCAGCTCGTTTAGGAGAAAGGCTCCTAAGAAACCTGTCACTCCTGTTAAAAGGATAGAATCTAGCTCAGTTACAGGTTCTACAAACTTCTCCTCACAATGAATTGTTGGATCTAATATAACTTCACTGTGCCAGTCTATCTGAGTTTGTTCTTTTATGAAACAGGCATAACCTGAGGATTTAAATAGATCAATGGCTTTGATGAATCCAGCTATTGTCGGCTCCTTGACAATATAGGACAGAGGTAACTCTACCTGCATTGCTCTTTCTATCTGAGACAACAACTGAACTATCAGTAGAGAATGACCTCCCAGATCGAAGAAGTTATCGTGGATCCCAATCGGTTCAATATCTAAAACTTCAGACCAAATTTCAGCAAGGTGCTTTTCTAGCAAAGTAGTGGGTGCAATGTAGGGTTCTGTTAACATTGCTCGATCTTTTCTGGGCTTGGGAAGCGATCGCCGATCAATTTTCCCGTTTGGTGTCAGAGGTAGAGTCTTCATGACTACAAATGCTGAAGGAAGCATATAGTCGGGCAGATTTTTCTTGAGAAAGGCTCGTATATGGGGGACTAAATTAATTTTCTCATTTATTTGGAGAGGATTATTAGCATAGTTATTCCAAGACTTCAATTCTACTGGTTGCTCTGGGATGACAAAAATATTTCTTCGGTCTGTTGTTTCTGACTGGCTTTGCAGTAGCACATCGTAGGTACCAAGATTACTATACTCAGAGCAAGTAACATCGGCACTATAAGGTAGATCTTGGCTGATATTCCAAAATTTTTCAGGATGTACTCCAGTTTGTTCAGTAATTTGTCTCAACGATTCTCGTAATTCTCCTACTGTTTCTAGTCTGTTAGCATTGGCTAATAATTCCACTGCCTTTAGATCGGCAGCAACACGAGCATCAGGCACATTGATAATTTTGAGATTTTTTGGTTGTTTCTGTTGAAGGAATTGGCAAATTTTTGCTAATGTTAGATCTTGTTGTTTCCAATCCCAGCATAGATGCTCTTTATCTGTACAGACATTCGTGTCTACATAAAGAATGACATCAAAGCGGAACTTAATTAATTCGTTTTGAGAGTGACCTCGCTTTAGTAAGGTTTGAACATGAGTGATGCGGGGAATATAATGTTTCAAAGCATAAAAGAATTGTGGATCGATCACAAGTTCTTTGTCACCCAACATTCGTTCTCTAATTTGGTGTTGGAGTTGCTCGCTGGAAAGAGAATCAATAGCCTGATTGAGTTGAACTACTGTATGGAAAGTTTCTAATAAAGGTAAACTGCGAACATCTCCAATAAAAATCTGCCCCCCTGGTTTGACCAACTTGGTACTCTTTTCTATAACCTGGAATAAATAATTCACACTTGGAAAGTACTGAATCACTGAATTGATGATCACCGTATCAAAGCTACCAGGTTCTAATCCTTCAAGTTCATGAGCAGATTTCTCAGAGACTGTTACATGCGACCACTGGTCTTGGCGGTGTCTTAATTGCTGGTCAATATGGAGAATAGCTTCTGATGAAATATCTGTTCCTACATAAGAACTACAGTGTGGAGCAATCGGAAACAGAAGTAATCCTTTTCCACATCCGATCTCTAAAACTCGTTGAGGATGTAAAGATAGAATACGATCAACCGTGCTATCTACCCATTCACTCACTTCCTCGGCTGGTATGGGTAGACCAGTAAAACTATCATTCCAGCCTGCCCAATCGTCTGGTGAATTACAGTAGTTAGCATTCCAAACCTTCTTCCATTCCTGAAGTTGCTCAGAAAAAAAACGAGAACGATCAATTGGTCTTAATGAGTGCAACTCATCTGAGTCAGTTTTAGGAACAACATAAGCAACCAATCGTTTATTTCCGGGTTGATCCTCTCTAGCAATGACTACTGCTTCTTTTATATATGGATACTGACTTAGAGCTGCCTCAATATCTCCTAATTCAATTCGAAAGCCACGGATCTTAACTTGATAATCAATTCGACCAATGAACTCAATATTGCCATCTGGTAGATAACGAGCTAAATCCCCAGTTTTATATAAGCGATCTTGTGGATCATCACTAAAAAGATCAGGAATGAAGTTTTCACGAGTTAGTTCTGGACGGTTGAGGTAACCTCGTGAAACACCATCACCACCAATGTAGACTTCTCCTGGTACACCAACAGGAACGAGTTTAAGTGGATCATTTTTGCGGCGTGCTGGCTCTTTTAGCAGATAGATTCGTGTGTTAGCAATGGGGTGACCTAAGGGTACGAAGGTGCTACCAGGTTCTACTTTAGAAATCATTGACCAAATAGTGGTCTCGGTAGGTCCATACATATTCCACAAACAACCACCCTTTTCCAGCAGTTGATTAGCAAGTTTTGGGGTTAGGGCTTCTCCACCACATAGCATCTTCAGCTGCTTATTGCCTTCCCATCCGGTTTCCAGAAGGAGACGCCAAGTTGCTGGGGTAGCTTGCATGACTGTAGCGTCAGATTGAGCCAAAATTTGTGATAATTGTTTGCCATCAGCAACAGCTTCACGGCTAACCAATATTATACGAGCACCTACAATTAAGGGTAAAAAGATTTCTAAGACTGCAATATCAAAAGAAATTGTGGTAACTGCTAATAATACATCGCTTTGGATCAATCCTGGTTCTTCGCGCATAGAATTCAGGAAATTTACGACCGCACGATGAATAATCTGAACGCCCTTGGGTTTCCCTGTAGAACCTGAAGTATATATGGTATACGCTAAATTATTAGCACTTACTTGACTATCGAGATTTTCTTTGCCATATTGGGTAAAGACTTGCCAATCTGTATCAATACACACAATTTTTACATTTCCCAACTGTGGTAATCGCTTCAGTAAATGCTTTTGAGTCACAAGTATTGGCATTTGTGAGTCCTCGATCATGAATTCCACACGGTCTTGGGGATAGGTAGGATCAAGGGGTATATAAGCTCCACCAGCTTTCAGTATGCCAAGCATTGCGATCAACATTAAGAGCGATCGCTCAACACAAACCCCAACTAAAGTTTCTGGTGTTACCCCTAAGCTTCTCAGGTGATGTGCTAGTTGATTAGCTTTCTGATTGAGATCTTGATATGTTAATTGTTGGTTTTGAAAAATGGCTGCTACAGCATCAGGGGTTTGTGAGACCTGAAATTCGACTAATTGGTGAATACAACTGTTTTTAATATCACCGAGCATAGGTTTTTCTATGTAACTAGTGTAGAGTTGGAAAACTATCGCTCTTGCACCAGTCTTGGAAAAAGAATAAAATTTCCTTATTTCAGGTAACAAAGAATTAAGGTTTCACTCCAGAGTGACCGAAGAGCGATATATACGGTTCATATGGTTAGAGCCTCAAATAACTTAGGAGCGCAAATTTAACAATTTACAATTCTGATATAACGTAGAATCGTGCGTTATGGTCTGTTAAGGAACCCTAATTTTGAACTTTATTTAATGCACATTCCTGAGTTCCGTTTATGCTTCTAAACGATTCAAGGAAAATGAAAAAGTTTAAAATCACATAAGGCCTTATCTATCAGTAACATCCCTGTGGAGATTCAATAAATAAAAGCACTATAGCCGTGTAAGAGCTTTTTGAGCTTGGACAGCCTCTTTGATTAGGTATCAGTTAAACAATTCATTAGACGGAATATGCGCTTTTGTTTTCTGGGGCTATTTATTAGAGGCTATACTAAATCACCTTCAAAATAGCTCAAACCCCTTGCCCCGCAATAAAAATGAATATTATTTACTTATATCTGAGGGATTTGGCAGTGCTTTAAAGTTTTCACCTTAATTTTGAAGGCAAGTTTTGACGTTTAACTAAAAATTGAGCATAACAGATAGTAAAGAATTTTTTGAACATTTTTAGAAATCTATTTACATATTATTTGTATGCTTTACTTGATAGCAATAGTAAATATACTATATGAAAATGAAAATATTTTAATGTACGCTTTTTATAGGTGCTTTTATGATTTTGTCGTATTTTCACAATTATAAAAATCCAATTTCTCAAAAAAATATGAAATTACTACAAAGACTCTTAAATCTTTAAATTTTCCACATCCTCTGAAAAGTCAGCTTACATTTAGAGTTTAGTCGCCGATGAAATTTCAGTTCAGTACTACGAATGAAAATCCTTATCTCTTCTACTTTCTGCGGTCGCATAGCTTCCTTATTTCCAGAATAGCCTAAACAATCTTAAACGCTCTAGTGCTGCTGTGTTAAGCAATCATGAAGATTACTTGAATTCTTTTTTTTATCTAAGTCTTATGTAAGTTAGTTAGGCTCCAAACAGCCCAAAATCTTTAAGGTTAGTAATTTATATATTTATTCAAGATAGTCTTAATTTTATACTCATAAATACGGAGATTGCGGATTTCTAATGAAAGTAGTTATATCACGGATGCCAATCGAAGCAGTCAGAAAATATATTGGTTAAACATAGAAAAATATCACTTAGACAAATTAGAGAGTCTTTAAGTATATCAGGATATGATTTTTGTGAGAACTCTTATGAAAAGAGAACTGCGTGGGTGCTTAACAACACAATTAAATTTAAAAAATATTAATTTTTTAGAAGTTCATTTTTAAAGAGTTTCTGGGGCTTCAAAGAAATTAATATAATCTGGTCTCATTGTGTCTACTGACTTAGAAACAAATATCAATATTAATTGATGACTAAAAATTTTAATAATTTCAGGGAAAAGTTCGTGCAAACTCGAGAAACAAATTTAATATTGATTGTGGATGATACGCCCACAAACCTAGAAGTCCTTTCAGAAGCTCTGGCTGACGCCAATTTTGAAGTTGCAGTTGCAACTAGCGGAGAAAGTGCTATTAAACAAGTTGAATACGATCCACCAGACCTAATATTGTTAGATGTAATGATGCCAGGAATTGATGGATTTGAAACTTGCTATCGGCTTCAGCAAAATCCACTGACAAAAGACATTCCAGTCATTCTTATGACTGCTCTTAGTGATACGGTAGATAAAGTTAAAGGTCTTTCTCTAGGTGCCGTAGATTATATTACCAAGCCATTTCAGCAAGCAGAAGTCTTAGCTCGTATCCAAATCCATATTAAATTGCGACATTTGAATGTCACACTAAATAAGCAAAATATTCTTCTACAACAAGAAATCACAGAGCGTAGTGCTGCAGAAAAAGCCTTACAGCAGTTAACTCAGGAATTAGAGCAAAAGGTTATAGAACGAACTCAAGCACTTTCTGAAGCGTTGTCTAATCTGCAAAAGGCTCAGGTTCAGCTTGTACAGACAGAAAAGTTAAACACACTTGGTCAGCTCGTGGCAGGTATAGCTCACGAAATTAACAATCCAGTTAATTTTGTACACGCAAATCTTGAATATGTCATTGATTATGCTGAGAACTTACTGGAGTTATTGAAGCTTTATCAAAACCAATCTCCTCATCCTAGCCCAGAGATTTTAGCTTTAGCTAAAGAAATAGATCTGCAATATTTAAGCGAAGACTTACCTAAAATCCTCTGTTCTATGAAAGTTGGAACTACACGAATTCAGAGTATTGTCCAGTCTCTGCGTAACTTCTCCCGCCTTGACGAAGCTGAACTCAAAGTCGTCGATATTCATGAAGGTATAGAAAGTACACTTATGCTTTTTGGTAGTCACTTAAAGTCAAAACCAAACAAACCAGCCATTCAGGTTGTCAAAGAATATGGTGACTTGCCTAAAGTGGAGTGTTATGCCGGAAAAATGAATCAGGTGTTTATGAATATTCTCAGCAATGCCATTGATGCTTTAACAGAAGCTATGGAAAAAAATCATCCCGATTGTATCCACTCACCTATGATTCGGATTAAAACAGAGGTTCTCTTAAGAGATCAGATTAGTATAAGAATTTCTGACAATGGTGTAGGAATACCAGAAAATTTTCAAAAGCGAGTTTTCGATCCCTTCTTTACAACTAAACCAGCAGGTAAAGGTACAGGATTAGGGATGTCTATCAGCCATCAAATTGTAACTGAACTACATCATGGCTCGTTGCAATGTGTTTCCAAGCCAGGCAAAGGCACGGAATTTGTCATTGAAATTCCTATTCAGCCGTTACAGGTTCCTTGCACCAGTTTAGTACAGAATTTTGTTAATTGGTAGCTAATTAAGAGTACAGACTTAACTTGGGCTTGTCTTATGTTAACCAATTATAAAAACTTAGTCAATATAAAAAAGCAACGTCATGTAGTTTCCGCAGAGCAGTAGCTATGGAAGTTCAGAAAAAACTCATACATAACTCTATTGGTTCTAGGCTATTTTTTTATGTATTAAGTGGTGCCTTGGTAGGATTAGGTAGTATGTCCTACTTCTTCTATCAAGCGCTAGAAAGTCGAGCTAAGAATGAAATTAAAGGTAACTTAAGTACACAAGTCAAGTCAGTTGAAGGGTCACTCGCTAGAGTAGAACAGTCTATGCGCAACCTATCTGCTGCAGTTAAAACTATGCAGCATCAAGGAATCAAAGATCCACAAGCTTATAAACAATTAGTTTTTGATGTATTTCAAGAGCGTTCGCCTCTAACAACGGGTCTTGGTATTGGTCAAACACCTTACAAACTTGTGCCAGATACTCAATGGTATTGGCCATACTTTTATATTGATCAAAAAAGTCCTGGTCAAATAGGTGAAATTCTCCCACCACCTTATAGTCATATCCGTTATGCAGAACTTTTTAAGGAAGATAACTATGAGAAGCAAACTTATTATCAGACAGTTGTAAAAGCAAGAAAAGATATATGGTATGAGCCTTATAAATGGTATGGACTGACTTTAACAACTTACACAGGCCCTATAATTACTGATAATAACAATTTAATTGGTGTAACGGGATTAGATATTAATGTAACAGCTATAGGCGAAAAAGTAAAAGTGCCTGTGACAAAAGGCGGTGGTTACTTTGTCATTATCAGTGAACATGGAAATTTGTTAGCATATCCTCCAGCACCAGAAAAAGCTAAGTCATTGGCAACATATAAGGACATACCAGAGTTAAGGGATATATGGCAACAGATTGAAACCAATGATGATGGCTTTATTCAAGCAAAGGGTAAATACTGGGTATTCCAAAGAGTCAAAGGTCCCAACTGGTTAATGCTAGCAGTAGTGCCTCAGTCAGTTGTAGTAGTACCTGTATTATCTATTGCAGTTGGTGGTGCTTTAGGTGCTGGGATGGTACTAGCGTTAGTTGTTACCTTGTTCATCCGTCAACTTAATAAGCGTTTACAACCGATTCTTGAAGAGTGCCAGAAGCTGGCAGAAGCTGATGCTCAAAGGGCACTTCGTTTAGGCCAAGACGCTACAGCAGTTAATAATAACTATAAATTTGAAAATTTTGAATCGCAAAATGCTGATGAAATAGAAATTTTATCACAATCTTTTAATCAAATGGCAGCCCAATTAAAGGAGTCATTCGAGGATTTAGAACTGCGCGTTGAAGAACGCACAATTGAACTTAAAGAAGCGAAAGAACTAGCTGATAGTGCTAATCGAGCTAAGAGTGAATTTCTTGCGAACATGAGCCATGAATTAAGGACACCCCTGAATGGAATTTTAGGCTATGCCCAAATTCTACAAAGCTCAAAAAATATGTCCGAAAAACAGCATAAAGGTATTAATATTATTAATCAATGTGCCTCTCATCTTCTGACATTAATTAATGATATTCTTGACCTCTCGAAAATCGAAGCCCAGAAAATGGAATTGTATCCTACAAGTTTTCATTTTCCTTCTTTTCTCCAGGCAGTCTCTGAAATTTGTCGAATTAAAGCTGAGCAAAAGGGTATCATTTTTGTTTATCAACCCGATGAACTACTGCCAACAGGTGTTCAGGTTGACGAAAAAAGGTTACGCCAAGTTCTAATTAATCTATTGGGTAATGCTATCAAGTTTACTGAAAAAGGTAGTGTCAAATTTATAGTAAAAGTCCTGGAGATTAAAAATAGTTATTCGGGTGAACCATCTACCTACCACCTACGATTTATCATAGAGGATACTGGTGTAGGTATGACTAGTGAACAAATAAAGAAAATATTTTTACCCTTTGAGCAGGTAGGTAACGTTAAAAAACAATCTGAGGGTACTGGATTAGGTTTAGCTATCAGTCAAAAAATCGTTGAAATGATGGGCAGCACTATAGAAGTAAAAAGTCAACCAGAAAAAGGGAGTATTTTTTGGTTTGATATAAAAATTTCTGAATTAATAGAATGGGTAGATAAATCTAAGATTTCTCAACATGGAAAGATTGTTAGTTTTAAAGGTGAAAAACGAAAAATTTTAGTAGTGGATGATCGTTGGGAAAATCGCTCTGTTTTAGTTAATTTATTGGAACCTCTTGGTTTTGAAATTGCGGAAGCAGAAGATGGTCAGGAAGCATTATTAAAAATTGCTGAATCTATACCTGACTTGATTATAACAGATATTAATATGCCTGGAATGAATGGATTAGAGATGATACAAAGTTTGCGAAATTCTTCAGATTGGAGTCATTTAAAGATAATTGTTTCATCAGCAAGTGTGTTCGACTCTGACAAGCAGAAAAGTTTAGATGCAGGTGGCGATGACTTTCTTCCTAAGCCTGTACAAGCACCTGAGCTATTTGAAAAATTACAGATTCATCTAGCATTGGAATGGGTTTATGAAGACACTATAACATCATTACCAGTGGCAAAAGAAACAGTTATTCCTCCATTGGAAGTACTAGAACAGTTGTATGAACTGGCGTTAAAAGGCCGAATTAAATCTATTCAAAGTGAGTTGAGCAAACTAGAACAAGAGGATATTAAATTTAAACCATTTATTCAAGAAATTCAAGATTTAGCTCAAAATTTTCAAATAGAAAAGATCCAAAATTTGATGCAAAAATATATCAAATCTTTGTAAGGGCGAACGCCTAAGCATCACTTAATGCCCCTACAAACTCTATCTGTCGCGGTCTTCTAGAGAATTGGTATTACTCCTACAATATTAAGGTGATGGAACTGCTGTTCTATTGTCAGGGACAATCTGTGGTTGATATGAAAAGACCTCTCGGCTACGAGATTTTACAGTCACCTTCAGCCAATGCACTTCGTTGTTGCCGTTCCCCTGATTATCACCAAATGTCTCAACACGAGTAAAGTTCTCGATACGTCTACCTTGAGCATCTTGAAATGGTTTGTCAACACGGTAGTAGTGCGAGTCGCCGTGTACATAAGCAACTGGTTTACGGAAAGCAATTACTTCTTCGCGCAACGCTAATAAAAAGCTTTGAAAGCCATCAGGTTGTCCATCTGTTTCAGCGAGTGTCTTCGGATCTCGCAAAGGTGCTCTGGTTCCGTCGCTTAGATCCCACCCTGGATCACCTTGAGTGATTAACATAACCGCTACAGAATTACGTGCCTTTGCTACTTGAAATGTTTCTCTCAACCATGCAATATTAGCTGCATTTCGCGCTGCATATTCCTCTGGATCAGGTCCTGTGTCACATAGGTTATTGCACGAACCTTGGACATTGAGTGTTGCATAAGTCACCTTACCAACCGTCCAACGACGGTTCTCAACACAGGGGACAGAGGTGTTCTTTGCACTCAAGCATAGCGGTGCAGTCTGCACCTCCTGAACTAGCCGACGCTGTCCAAGGGAAAAATTCGTGCTGAAGAATACTTGACGCTCGTAGTCGAGACGCTCACGTGAGTTGAAGCCACCGTTTGATGGGCGATCGCAATCAGTCCAATCGTTGTCGCCTGGGGTAAAAGCTGCTGGTGCCTTCAAGCTATTGAAGTAGCTGAGCGCCTGAGAATAAACTGCATTGCTACAGGTGGTTGGTGTGGTTGAGCCGTCTGTAGAGTTGCCTGCCTTGATATCGCCGTCGTGAACCGTGAAGGCTAAGTTTTGGGCATTCATATCAGCGATGAGGTTCGGAACTCCAACCGTCGCTTGAAGATCTGAGTACGGCAAATCGCCCCATAGTCCGATCTCATAGCTATCGTTTTCACCCTCGTACTCATTCTTGCTGGCAGTCGCCACATTAGCTACGGAACTTGCCAAGAACGGTACAGTCAAGGCTAATAAACATATCTTACGCAGCCCACTCACGGAGGTGACGCGTTGAAATAATGAGTACTTAGAGTTTGTCATCATCTATATCCTTAATCATTCTTCGGATCCGTGAGCAGATTTTGGACGATTAGTCCTAGCTCAGGCGATCTGAGTCAAAGAATTAGATTACTGGATGGTCGATGAAGGACAGTTTATAGAGCGGTTAAGAGTTCGGTTTTTTGCACGTACTTTACAGACACTTTACAGAACAGGATGGAAATTCATCTCGGCCAGACTCTTGTAATTCTCGTTCTAGTTCCAGCAAGGTTGGTGTGAGAATAGGGAGAAAAGCTACTTCCCTCAATCGTCGGGCTGTTCCACTCGGCTTTAAATAGGCGGTATTGCCCTTTGCTTCTAACTCCAACCACACTGAATCTAAAGCTAGTCTGAAAAGCCCTAACCTTAGTTCTAATAATTCTCGTAAATCAGAGGTTTTAAAACTTGATAAGCTGCTCAATTTCCAAATTTGGGGCTCTATTTGAGTTAGGGTGAGGGTATTATACTTTAACCGATTAGCTAACACGTCTTCGTTAGAACCGTCTATACTCTGCAAAGTTTCCTCAATTGATCGCCGTGCTATCCCCAGTCCCAACCCGCACTGCAACATGAGAAATACTGGACGAATCTTCGACAAGAACGAATCAGCATCTTCACTAATAATCCACTTACGAGACAAACGCACCTGATTGAGATGTAAGGTACTAGTCAATGACCCTTGCAATCCCAACAATTGTAAGTCTTCTCCCCGTTCCAATCCTTTGGCTTCTGAGGGAACAGCAATAATAAGTTTTTCTCCAGTGCTTGCTTGCGCTGCGATCGCTACCACAAAATTATGAGGTTGTAGATTCGATACCCACGGCACAACTCCATCCAGAACAACTGTCTGTCTATCTAAGGATGCTTTAACTTGCAGTGGTTCAAGTCCTACTAGATGTTTCATTGGATTGGAAAACGCCACAGTTCCGGAGCGATCGCCTTGAAGTATTTTTGGTAGTATTTGATGCTGCAACCAATTATTTGAACTCGACGAGAGGATCTCAATAAATGTTCGCTGACACCAGAAGACGAACCCACTGGTCAAACATTGTTCTGAAACCTTAGAAATTTCTTCGATTGCTCCTAGTAGTCTTCCACCACTCCCACCCAAGCTCTCTGGTACACCATAGGTTAGCCGCCCTACCTTTCCAAGTAAAGCCAAAGACTCTGCCACGCTAGATCCAGGTGTCCCATCATTTAACCATCCAGCCCTTTCCGCTAAGGATAACTCTATAGTCCCGTGCTGGCTAAGCATTACGTCTCTCCTCAATATACATTTAGGATTTCACTCAAACGAATGGCAGAAAGCCGATCAATATTAAAGAACAAAGGTGGGGGGTTTTGACTATCGCTTTTGCCTTGAACTTTAACCTCATTCCTCATTCCACTTTAAAATACATATTTTCGGTAGATTTTTAGTACATTATGATATGTACTTTGCCATGGATTCCCTAGAAAAGCAAGTAGGTCAAGCAAAAAAAACTTTGCCTGCACAGTAGACATAAAAGTTAACATTACAAAACTCAATTAAACGTTGTCTATGTACCTCTGTTATGGGATACTTCTTTTTATAAATACGGCAAGCCGCTAAATTTAGCGTATCTTACTAGATAAATAGCCAAAAAGCAACAGTAACGGGTTACGCAATCTGTACTTTTTGTTTACGATGCTGGTTGATTGCTGTCTTTAGCTCATTAACATTAAGGAGATTCAAACAATGGTGTTAGATGCATTTACAAAGGTAGTCTCTCAAGCTGATACCAGAGGAGAATACCTCAGCGATAATCAGTTGGATGCTTTGCTGAACTTCGTTAGAGAAGGAAATAAGCGCATTGATGTTGTCAACCGCATTTCCAGTAATGCTTCGACAATTGTTACTAATGCAGCACGTTCTTTGTTCGAAGAACAGCCTCAACTGATCGCTCCAGGAGGAAATGCCTACACCAATCGTCGTGCAGCTGCTTGCTTGCGAGATCTGGAAATTATCCTGCGCTACGTTACTTATGCTATCTACACAGGCGATCCCAGCGTATTGGATGACCGTGCTTTAAATGGTTTAAGAGAAACCTATCTAGCACTCGGAACTCCAGGTGCTTCTGTTGCTGTGGGCATTCAAAAGCTCAAAGAAGCATCAATTGCGATCGCTAATGATCCCAATGGCATTACTCGCGGTGATTGTAGTGCGCTAATTGCAGAAGTCGCAACCTATTTCGACCGGGCTGCTTCCGCTGTTGGCTAATCAATTCTGATTGAGTCATTGCGATCGCTCATACGACCAATGACAAACTTCAATTCAACAAAACCTTTCTAGAACAACATTAAGGAGAACAGAAACTCATGTCAAAAACACCTTTAACTGAAGCAGTTGCAAGTGCAGACTCCCAAGGTCGTTTTTTGAGCAGCACCGAATTGCAAGTTGCTTTCGGACGCTTTCGTCAAGCAGCAGCTACTCTAGAAGCAGTTAAAGTCTTGTCAAAGAAAGCCCAAACTCTTGCTGAAGGTGCAGCAAATGCAGTTTACCAAAAGTATTCCTACACCACTCAAATACAATCTCCCAACCATGCCTATGACAATCGAGGAAAAGCAAAATGCGTCCGTGATATAGGCTACTACTTGAGAATTATTACCTACGCATTAGTCGCTGGTGGTACTGGTCCAATTGACGACTATCTAATTGCGGGTTTGGCAGAAATCAACAAATCTTTTGAGCTATCTCCTAGCTGGTATATCGAAGCACTCAAATACGTCAAGGCAAATCATGGCTTAAGTGGTGATCCTGCTGTTGAAGCCAATTCTTACATCGACTATGTAATTAATGCTTTGAGCTAGAGTTTCTTTGAAAGGTTTGTAGTGACTCTGCTTTAAAGACTGAAGTTTTGCTTGCAAATGCATCTATTGCGTAGTAAGTCTTAGAGTAGTTGCTCAGATTCTGACTCCACAATGTTTTGGCTAAGCAGTCAGCATTGGCTAAAATATTGTGGAGTCTAGATTTAGTGGGCTACTCGGCTTGCTAGGCAATTTTCTTGTTTGTGTAGTTTTTTTGCAATCAAAAGCAGTAAGATGGTTAACGACTTTATAACCAGGAAATTTGCAACTATGTCATGTCAATCCTAACGGACAAGAAAAAGCGCAATTTATTTATAAAAATTCTTTTAAGTATAGCCCTAATATTTATAATATTTTTCCCTTTTGTCGTAGTCGATGCTGGGGAAAGAGGTGTCTTAATGAAATTTGGCGAAGTCCAAAACAAAATACTAGGAGAAGGATTACATTTAGTAATCCCTATACTTAACAAAGTTCAAAAATTAAGCATACGTGTCCAAAAGCAGCAAATTTCGGCAGAAGCATCTTCAAAGGATTTGCAAGAAGTGTATACCGATGTGGCACTGAACTGGCACATTATTCCTAAAGAAGTAAATTTACTTTATCAAGAAATTGGTAACGAAATACAAGTTATAGACAAGATTATTAATCCAGCAGTTGAAGAAGTATTGAAAGCAGTAATGGCAAAATACACTGCGGAAGAAATTATTACTAACCGGGGAGAGGTGAAAGCTGGTGTAGATGAATTATTAACAAAGCGTTTGGTTAATTATCATGTAGCAGTTGATGACATCTCCTTAGTTCACGTTCATTTTTCTCAACGTTTTAGTGATGCAGTTGAAGCCAAGCAAATAGCAGAACAAGAAGCCAAAAGAGCGGAATTTATTGCTTTAAAAGCCATAAAAGAAGCAGAAGCAAAGGTGAATTTGGCAAGAGGAGAAGCAGAAGCTCAAAGGTTAATTAAAGCAACTTTGACAGAGGATATTTTGCGAAAGCAAACAGTCGAAAAATGGGATGGTCGATTACCTCAAATCTTAAATGGTGGACAACTAAAGTTTGATGTGAGTAAGTATTTGAATTGAATAGGGCATAGGGCATGGGGCATGGGGCATAGGGCATGGGGCATGGGGCATAGGGCATGGGGCATAGGGAAAAGCCCTCGCATCTTGCTTGCTTAGCATATTAAAGTGGTGTTCAGCTAGATTGTATAAGACAAAAACATAAAATTATTGTAGTGCGGGCCGGACAGCCCGCGTCCCATATAAAAATTAAATGCGCAACGGTTTATTGTATCTCTTGCTTTTCATCAGTGACGAGATTAAGCGCACTTGAAGGTGGGTTAATTACAATATAAACTCCTATTACCCAAGCTAGAGACACCAACCATCCGGCTAAAATATCACTGGGAAAATGAACTCCTAAATATAATCGTGTCCAAGCAATAGTTGGTACAAATAAAATCCCAAAAACCAAAGCTACTAAACGCCAACGCGTTTCCCAAGCTAGAATAACTAAAAGTGCAGCAAATGTCATACTTGCCATTGCATGACCGCTAGGAAATGCAAAACCAACTTTGTGATATGTTGACTCCCAAAGATGGGGACGCGCACGATGTATAAATTCCTTGGCTGCGAAGTTAATAATGGTACTCCCAAGACCTGTGGTGATAAAATAACTACCAAGTCGCCATCTCTTTTGGAAAAATAACGTTAAAGCAATTAAGAGCAAAATTGGGGTGAGCGTTTTTGGTGAACCTATCTTAGCTAAGATAACTGCTAATACATCCAGGTAAGGCTGTGCTGTTTGATGTATTGCAAGTAATATTGGTATATCCCAAGGAAAACCAGCTTCATTCTGCCAAATTTTGGCAGCGAGAAGTTCAAATATTTGTAAAGGTAAATAAACCCCTAGAAAAAGTAATAATAAAGAACTCCATTTTTGAACCCATAACTTACCAGTAAATTTAGTTCCAGCCTCTATTTTATTTTCTATAGTTTCTGAGTGAGCTTTTAGTTCAGGCAAATTGTGGTTGTCGATATTCATGATTAGCTATAATTAGAGTAATAAAAATTCGATATGAATTCGGAATGTTGAGTTATGAATAACTTATTTTTGTTAGGAATGGTATTCTTAACCATTTCGGTAATCGGACAATCAAAATTGTTCTTTTTAGAAATAAATCCAGGATGTTTTGGTAGATTATTAGCTTTAGTTATTGGGGTTGTGAGTTTATATTTTGCTTTAACTCAAGGAGCGATTGCACTTCCGAATTTTGACATTTTAGTAAATTTCATACAAAACCTAATACCAGATTTGACAAATTTTCTGAAACAAATACAATTGAATGATTGATGATTTAGGCATGAGAAAAATGTGATATAAATAACGAATCATTTTGCTCATGCCGAGTTTAAATACAAGGATATTTAGTCAATTCCATCCATGTACAATTAAATGTAAGCTCCTACAAGACTATAGCTTAAGCAACTTAATACTAATAAGGTAATCATAACATAAATAAAATTTCGTACCCACAGGAAAGCCAACAGAGAAATTATGACCCGCAAAATAGGAGTTGCCACAAGTAGCAATAATCCTAATTGAATAATAGCTCTATCACTGCCCGCTAAAACGGCTTTCACTACAGCAATCGGAGAACAAAATTGTGATGGTTCTCCTCTAAAAAACCTATAAGTGACTGGTTGATCCCATTGATGAACTAAGTATATTATACCTCCGAATAAAACTACAGCACTAGCCAGTAGAACCCCAAGCTTGAGTAAATTACTCAGTAAATTTTCTAGCTGCTCTTGGTCTTGCGTTTTAGTAAAATTTTTATTATCATAAAACACAAACTCCGCATTATTTACTGTTTTTCTTAATGCTTCTACTTCGGTATCTACTTCCTCTGGGTGTAAAACTAAAAGATCAACTTCATCTTTAGAACTTGTTGAAGACACAGGACGCCAGAACAAATCAAAGTTAGCCATTAATTACACCCCTATAAAACTGTTGTAGACCATCTTCAGAGCCATTGCAACTAATACAAAACTAAAGATAATTCTTAAAACTTGAGTGTTTGCACCAACAAGAATTTTTGCCCCTAAAAAAGCACCAGGTAATACACCTAACATTACAGGCATTGATAAACCGGGATCTATGTACCCTCTTGTTAAATAGACTCCTGCTGATGCTGCTGCTGTCACCCCAATCATAAAATTGCTAGTAGTTGTAGACACCTTAAACGGGATACGCATGACGTTATCCATTGCCAACACTTTAAATGCGCCTGAACCAATCCCCAGTAAGCCTGAAACTATCCCAGCAATAAACATCACAATAAATCCACCGGGAACAGCATGAACTTGATAAGGAATTAATCCATCGGCAGTAGGATAAACACTATTTAATTGTAAATAATTTGCACAAATATCTTGAGATTCATTTTCTGGTTCTTCGCGTTTAGGTCTTTGGGAAAGATATGCAGAATACAGCAAGATAATTGCTAGCACAATTGTGAGTGATTGTACAGAAATTCTTGTTGCAATTAAAGCTCCAATAACCGCTCCTACGGTTGTAGCCACTTCTAGAAACATTCCCAATTTTAAATTAGTATAACCCTGTTTTATATATGTAGATGCTGCTCCTAGAGAAGTAGCAATTACTGATACCAAAGAAGCCCCAACCGCGTAGCGAATATCAACACAAAATACTGAAGTTAACAGAGGAACAATAATAACTCCACCACCTAAACCTGTTAATGCACCGATTAAACCAGCAGTAAATGAACCAACCCACACTAGTAATGAAAATTCCAGAATGTTCACACTTCCAACCTCTTAAGAAGATTCTGTTTGTAGAGACGTTATATCAAATAGAATTCAGGAGTCAGGAGTCAGCAGTCAGAATAAATACTGGTTTAAAACCTCGTCTGCTCGTTACTGAGACAGGAGTTGAAACTTTTCTTAAAAGATCGTCCCTTTATGGGTAAGCTGTTGCGCATTTAATTTGTATATGGGACGCGAACAAGATGCCCGCACTACAATAACTTTACGTTTTTGTATTATACAATCTAGCTGCACACCAGCTTAGTGCATTCTGACTCCTGAATTCTGTCTCCTGACTCCTTTTTATTAACGTCTCTACATTTTGTAAATCCTAATCAGCTTCTTCCTCGCTATTCACAAGAACATCAGGAATTCTTGCAGCAATATTTGTTTCTGAGACATTAGGGATATACCAGTTAATATCACCAGCTTTGAAAACTTTCTTAGGAGTTATATTTAACTCTAATGTACCCGTTTCAGAGTTACTTTTGGCTATCAATTGGGTTCCTTTTGGAATTTTGATCGCTGCTGCACCAGTTATGTCTTCAGCATTTGTACTTAAGCCAGCAATTTTGCTGTCCTTAGCCAGGTAAATACCTTGACAATCCCATCCTCTTGGTGTCGTCTCACCAGAACTGAGAAAATAAAGTGCGTTATCAAACTCAGATTTGGGTTTTTCTGGTTTGGGACCGTAGATAGCAATTGTCTTTCCTGTTTCATTACGACACTGACCCCAGTTAAATCCTCTTTCTAAAGCATACTTCTGAAAGGACAACTCATCTATTTTTTTTTGGATGTCTTGGACTGGGATAGATTCTGTCAGGGTTTTTCCAGATTCTGCTGCTGATAGTTGGTTTTGCAGAGCCTTAAGGGATTTTGTAACCTCTATATAATAAGGACTTTTTGTGATTTTTGGTGCATCAGCTAATGATGGTCTAGCAAAAAGAAAGTTCAAAGCGATGATTAAGATAACTAAAAGGTAGTTGAGTAATTTCATGGCTGTTTACTTCTAGATCAAAAATTTTACATTTCTACAACCCAGTTAATCTTCTATGGGGGCGTTGGGAATTTGAGTGCTAATATTTGTGGCTGTTAGGTTAGGTATTAACCATGTAGTTTCGCCGGTTTTAAACACTTTTACAGGAGGGATATTTAACTCAATTGCACCTGTATTGACATTTGTTTTTGCAATTAATTGAGTTCCAGGTAAGATTTTTAAGGCTAAGGGTTCTGTTAGTTCTTGCAGTTTCGTATCTCCTGGAATTGAACTGGCAAGTTTGACTCCGGCTGGTAAGTAAATACCGTCACAATTCCAATCGTCATCTGTTATTTTTCCATTCCCTAAATAATACAGGGTAGGCTGTTGATTGTTCTTAGCTTTATGGGCGTAAACTCCTAACGTTTGACCTGTCTGGTTACGGCATTGAGCCCATTCTAAAGCTGTTTCTAGTATATACTTCTGTAAATTTAGCTCCCCTATTTTTTGCTCAATTTGTTCTGGGGTATATTCTGTTTGTTCTGGTGCTGCTTTGGCTTGAATAAGATCGTCAAGTGACTTAGTAACTTCTGCGTAATCAGGAGTTTGTGTCAGCTTTGGTGATCCTGCCCAACAAGGTTGGGCAATGAGAAAATTAACAACCAGAGTACAAACTACTAAAAGTGTTTTAAAAAGTTTCATCTTGATTCTCCTAAGGTGATGAAAAATGTCTTGATGTCGAAAAGTGACGTTATCTAGTTGTGGGATAGTGATATCATGGTGTTTACTTACTACAAAAGATACAACAGATGCAATTGCAAATCAATGTAAGTTTTAAGATTTACATATTACCAAATTATTTGGTAACATACATTAATTCTCTTCGCTCTCTGCCGTTGGTTTATATTTTTTGACTATGCCCATGATACACAAGCAGCTAGCCAGTAAAGCTAGTGGATGTAAAGCCTCACTTTCTAAAATAATAAATACTCCTAGTCCTACCAATACGAAGGGAACAAAATTATTACCGTATCGGTTTAAAATATCGGCGATATTTTTTTGACTAATGAGTTTATAGCTGGTATAGCACCAAACTCCTACCAGCAAGAAGAAAATGCAGAGAATAATCACTAGTCTGATGAGATGACTATTTGCAAATAGCGGTACGTAAATGCTGATATTATCACTGCCATTGGCAACCGTAATCGCTGCTACGCTATAAGTTTGTGGAGAAAGAAAGCTAGAAAAAGGAGAGCTTTCTCGCTGTGTTAGTACATCATTGGCTTCCTCTGACTCATCACTATCTTGATTTAACCAACTATTTAAACCAATTGCAATTGGTGCCAGTCCCAGCAAACCTATCCAGTGGTCTGGTAATACTAAACCACCGAAAAATCCAGGAAGACTTGCAATTACTAAAACACTAAACCCAAGAAATTGACCAATAATGATATGCCGAATACGAAAGTTATTATTTATTTGTGAAAACCACAGCGATAAAATCAGTAAATCATCTAAATTTGTGGCTGTAAATGCTGTTATTCCCGTAGGAATTGCGGTAATTAATTCTTCCATCGAACCATCTTGGATTAGTTAATAGTAGGGTGTGTTAGCGAAGCGTAACGCACCTGTTCGCGAGGTGTAACGCCTAAGTTCTCGCAGCGTTACAAACTTCGTTTGTCGCACCGTACAAATCAATTTTTATTGATCGTCATCGAAGCGGGTATGAATTGCATCGATTGCTTTGACCATTTTCTTAACCATTTTGGGCGATCGCGCTCTTTGGAAAATGAACCATCCACAAGCTACAGCTAGGTAAACGAGAAACATGTAAGGGAACAGGTTATATGGTGCTTCGGGAACTGGAAATAAGGTACTACCGGGAATACCAAT
Organism: Aetokthonos hydrillicola CCALA 1050; assembly: GCF_017591665.1. Classification (GTDB taxonomy): domain Bacteria; phylum Cyanobacteriota; class Cyanobacteriia; order Cyanobacteriales; family Nostocaceae; genus Aetokthonos; species Aetokthonos hydrillicola. Next base: position 23,055 of record NZ_JAAKGC010000032.1, read on the forward strand.
GCTACCTAACAAGGGGATGAACATGAAGGCGATGGAAAGTAGTGAACATACGATATCTCTACGATGTAACTGATTAATCCTGTAGAGGTAGATTGGTGCGGCGATCGCCATCAAAATATAAACAGTGACAAACCCAAAACTGGCGATCGCACCTAAATATCCCATGCTATCAAACAGCTTGATGTTGAACATTGACATCACTGCTGGAACCAAAAAAGTCAGGAAAGAACTCATCGTCACAGCGATATGAGGAGTTTTGTTGGCTACATGTGCATTTCCTAACTTTGCATGGAATAAACCATGGCGCGCCATCAAAAAGAATATTCTCGCAGCCGGATTTATACTACCCAGAACGCAAGCAAAGAAACTCGCAAGTGCACCTAACGTGACTAATTCACCCAGCCAGCCTAAACCAATTTGTTGTGAAAGATAAGTAAGGGGTTCTTCGGCATGGGTAATGTCTGCTCCCGATCTGTGGAATGCGAAAACTTCAACGTAGGTTGTGTAGATAAAGAATAAACCTGCAAGAATCACGCTTCCTAAAACTGCTCGGGGAATCGTTTTCAGTGGACTTTTTGCCTCATCCCCCAAAGTGGTTGCACTCTCAAACCCTGAAAAGGCAAACATCACCAATACTAACCCACTGCCAATACTTCCTGGTTTTACATCCTTTAAACTCAACTGGGCTAAGTCTATAGCAAAACCGTGATGAGCCCAGATGATGAAACACAAGATACTGATCAACGCGATGGATAAACCTTCCAGCCACAGCATTGCTACTGCTGAAAGCTGAATATCTCTGTATCCCGCATACCAAGCGATCCCCGCACCTAATGCCAGTAAAGTAATACTGGACGGATGAACCCCTAAATGACCAATAAATGCACCACTAAGGTTTGCAAACCCGCATAACACTGACATTGCGGTAAACAGATAAGCTAGCACCAAACACCAGCCACAAATTACACCTGCGGTAGGACCTAAACCTTTGACAATGTAAGAATACAACGAACCAGGAGAAGCAGAACGGCTGGCAAATTGATTGATGTTGATACTAACAAACACCAACCCTATCAAACCAATAACCATACTCAACCAAGTACCATTACCGGAAAGCGCGACAATCAAGCCGATATTGGATGCTGCTATAGTAGTTGGCGCGATAACAGCAAAAGACTGGGCGAGAACTTCCCCAAAAGAAAGACAATGCGACTTTAAGCCATGAAAACTCTGTACCGGAACTCTTTTCCGGTCAGCATTAAAATTAAATTCTGTAGACATCAGAAATTCCCTTGAAATTCCCTTCGTAAGTCTGTCGAACTATCAGCAGCGGCATCGCTATTAGTTCTTAAGGTCTAATGTAACTCCTGTAAAAAATAAAATCAAACACTCTTGCTTTTTATATTAATAAATAAAAGTAATTGAACTTAGATGCATCTTATGATCAAAAATAAATTTTTTTCATAACAAGCAAATAATCGTTAGCTAATGGGCTTTCGCGGTGTAAACGACACTGAAAAAGCCAAGAAAATATGAACGGAAGATAACAGTTTTCTGCTTTATAAGCACATATATTCTATGTATTATTACGCCAGTATAGTTGCTGCATTTTCAAAGTGAACTATCACTTAGCCTTCATTGACAAAAATCTGGGTATGTACGGAATGTAGAGAGCAACTACTTTGAATTTTTTCAGGTATATAAAGAATCACTTGTATTACTCGAAAAAAACCCTAAGTTAATACACCTGTAACGCCAAATACATCTTCTTAAATGCAATCGCAATACTGCACGGGTTTTGCCGAAAACTTAAATTTAATGTAGGTTGGCTTGAGGAAGGAAACCCAACATTTATAAGGATTTGTTGGGTTTCGCTGTCGCTCTACCCAACCTACGATTTTCCTTAACTGTAACGCCAAATACATCTTCTTAAATGCAATCGTGTGTTTACGAATAGATTCTTAAACTTATTTGTAATAAACCACAGTAATACAGTCAAAAATATGTAATTTTACTCGGAAACACCCAACCTATTCCCTAGTCAACCGCTAGGGAATGCAGACATACATTCTACACTTTTGTTTGGAATTTTCTTGTGTAGGTATATCCGTCTGAGGTTGGGCAAGAAAAAATTTATTGATGCTGATAAAGGGTAAGGCAGCCCCGATGAAAATTTTTTCATCGGGGCTGCCTTAATACCATTTTCTGTGTTGATCACCAAAATTGGACAAGAACCTATCTATGTTGATATTTGACATCTGTTATTAGGTCGAATGGAGGACGAAAACTATCGATTTAGCTTAGGTTAGATGCCGTTCGCTAGCTAAAACGTGCCTAACTCTATAAGCGCTACCAATAACCGTAAGATTTTGACTTTTAAAGGACCGGCCTCTAAGATCTTGCCCAGAATAGTATAGAGCCATACTTTGTCAAAAAGATACTAACATCTGCATTTTGATACAAATCCTGGTATGAATATTCTGAATTTTAGGAAAAATCTACAATTAGAGACAAATTTATATCAGTGTCTACGCTCTGCTACGAGCATTTGCCCGGACAGTTTAGCGGGCTAGAGATTGGGCTATGATGAAGTCCCTGGGATACATCCATGCGAGTCCCCTATGTAGGTTGCCTGAGCCAGGAAGTCACCCTCCTAACTGCGCTACAAAACGGTGCATGAAGTCTTTAAATTCACACGGATCATCAGTAACTTGGTGTTTGTGAAACACACACGATAACCTAACGTGCTTCTATATTTATCATTGCTATCGCTACGCTACCCTCTATACATTTATGCTCTCTTCTATAATTATGAGCGATCGCCAGGACAAAATAGCGACGGGTTTTCATATAAAACTAAAAATCCACAAATTAACAGTAGTATATATTTATTTTACTCATTTAATCCAAACAAATCTCATAAATCGGTAGAGAAACAGAATTAATTTTAAAATGAATTTATGTAAATAGTTCCAAATTTAAATAAGTGGGTGTTTCTAGGGATTTTCCAACTTATCTGGATTCACCCAACGATCAACAAACTCGTTGTTCTTTTTGCGCACTCTGACTAGTACTTTCTTTGAGCCTAGCTTCACTACTTCCACAACAATTCTCTGGACATTGCTAGAGTTTGCACGAGGTTTATAAAGCCAAACGATTTTTTGCCCTACCAAATAGTTAGGATATTTGCTGCCGTCTGTAACTTCATCTGCCAAAGTGTTTAAAGGGCTTGCTAGATTGATTAAAAGCACCAAGACGACGAAGGCTATTTGGACAAGTTTCATAAAAACTCACGATACGTCTGAAAAATGTTCACGTAAGCGTCACCCAAAGACGAAGCTTTCACCTTTAGGCTGGGGTACTGACAACCGTTACATTCGTAACAGGGTATTCAACGGTAACTCGATGTCATCATCCCGACTTATATTCTTGGCCAGTGCGATTAATTAGATTTAAGATTTTGTCCTTAATCTTATGATTTTCCTCGGATAAGAGCAATTACTTTTACTTATTTATATAATAAATACAATTTATCAAACACGCCTCTTTTAGCTTAAACTGACCAGAGCCATATCTAATCAATGCGTTTGGATTAACTAAGAATAAGTGGCGTTTGCAAATTCATTGTTATTACTCGGTTATCTGCTTGATCTACTTCCTCTTCTCAAGAGACAAAGATTCTAGCTGAAAGATTATACTGAGTTTTGGCATTCAAATATTTTTACAACCAATCACTTATATTTATGATTTTAAAAAAAAAGAATATTTGATTGTGCTCTAGGGAAAGCGTATGTTTAAAGTATCAAGTCCAATATATAGTCAATAAACTAAAAACGTGTAGATTTTAGTGATTTGTAGTTTCCCTAGAAATTGCACATATAAAAGAACACTACTTTAGACAGTGCTTACGCGATCTACTAAAAGTACAGCAGTAAGCCTGCTAATAACTTTTAATTGATTTAGCAATAATCTGATTCTGTTTATCTCGACGGGCTTAGGTGCATTTATTATCTCAGGCAGAACTTTGCTGGCTCCAATCGCTTTGACAGTTATATTTAGTTGTTTATCTTTAATTGTGACTAACTCAAAATGATTTAAACTTCTAGATTTAAGACTTCAATCATATAAAAGATATGAAAATTTATCCTCTTTCTTTTGCGGTGTTAGTGCTTATAATGAACTTAGTAGTAGCTTGCCCATCTTGGGCTACAACAAACCTTTCTTTAGTTAATCATCCTGACTACTTTGAAGTCGGGCAAAAAGTCATTTGGCTTTACAAAGCTCGTCCTGATGCTGCTGATGTTCAAAAAATTCCGGCTGAAGTGGTCAAGTTAAGCTCCAAGCAAGTCCAAATTAGAGTACGCAGAAACAGTAGCGAGTTCGTCAATCGATGGGTCAATCCTAACAAACTTGAGAGCTTTCCTCAGATAGAAGACTCAACATTGCAGTAAATCGAAACCTATGCAAAAATTATGGAAAAATTTCCCTAGATTCTGGTTTTTTACCGTTTTATGTAAACGTTAAGCAGGTATACTTTCAATATGTATAAATTGCAAGCAACGGAACCCTTTGAAAAGGTGTGATACCTTATAATCTTTCAACATTTGTCGTTCATTTCAACATTCAGATTACCGTGTACGCAAGGGATAATACCTTTTTTCCGATTATTAAAAATCTCAGACAAAGGAGAAAAATATGCAGTTCATCAAAATTATTCTTGTTGCTCTAGTCTTTATCTTGAATCTGATAATTGTTCAACCTTCTTGGGCAGGTAAGGATTTTACCAAAGGGGCTGACTATATTGAGGTAACTCAGGCACTCAATCAACTTTTAAGTGTTAAGAATAACCCTGAACAAGCAGGCTATACACCTGAAGAATTTCAAGAACGACTATCACAATTGCAGTCTCAGAAGTATGTGATGGAAACCGCTAAAAAGCGTGCGCAATGCCATAATGAAACAGGTAGAACTTTGGGTATTTATGCCAATAAACCAAAAAAATACCCAACGCAACTCTACTTTTTAGCAGCAGGGCAAACCACTGATGATGACTGGGATTGCGATGGCATATACTTACCCGCAGGTTCTCAAGTAGTTTTAAGTCCAAATACTCAAGTACAAGAGTTAACTGAACCAATCGCTGTAAAGTTTGTCGATGGTACCCAATCATTTGCTAGAACCAATCTAGCTACCGGTGCAATTGAATTCAGTGTTCCACCAGCGAAAGTTTTTAAGGTTGGCGAAGTCAACTGGTTACTTCCTACATTATCTCAGGCAGATATTGACGTGCAAGTTCCCAGTCCACAAATCATCGACTAATACTTGTCAAGCACACAATTTTGATGGGATAAGTTCATCAGTCTAATTACCTCATAATTTCTAATTCCTCCTGAGCAGTAGGGATTTTTTATTAATCTAATCTACAATCTACTGTGCTTTCAATATGTTTTATGCACTTGTACATTTCCCAGCGATTATCACCAACGATATCAATCAACTCAGGAAGGAATACGATCCACAAGTTAATTGGATTGCTCCCCATATTACAGTTGTGTTTCCTATAGAAAGCGTCCTAGAGGATGAACAGCCTCTCATTGACCACGTTGAAAATGTTTTAAGAGCGTGGAAGCCATTTCCTATTCATCTCCAAGGACTTGCGGAGTCCTCTGATAATTATTTATATTTAACTTTGCAAGAAGGAAATAGTGAGGTAGTGACCTTATAAATGTTGGGTTTCGTTCCTCAGCCCAACCTACATTAAACTTAATTTTTTGGATTAACCGAGTAATATTGACAATCAATTCACATTTGTTCATATACATTGAATTTTTCTCCCCAACTTACTTATGTCCTCTCGACTCAGCCCCTGCACCAATAGACGCAGATATCACTTGTCTGATCAAGCAAATGTAACATTAGTTCTTACAGATCAAGCATAACATCACATTTTATTTCAAAAAGTGACCATGTGTGGAGAGGTTTTTGGTTTTCCTTTTTCTCTTCCCCAAACTTCCTGATCTAAAACTCCTAATGGCACCCCTTCAATAGTTGCGGACAACACTGTATGTACATGCAGTCCGGTTGCTACTGGGCTACTGAGCGATCCTCAATCTCTTGTGCTTTTGTGAGTGCTGTAATCAAGTTCTGTTGTATCTTGTATCGCCAAAATCATTGCATACTGTTTTATCCGCTCTATTGTGCTTTCAATATAGACCCCATTTGACATCTTATGAGGTTTTGAATTAAGGTACTTCTTACCATCCAAAATCCAATGCTAATGGGCTATTCCAGCGACCTTACTGATGCAGAATGGGAAATTTTTGAACCCTTATTGCTTGAGAGATTACCCACTAAGAAGCAGACTAGACCGACCAACTGGACAAAGCGAGAGATTTTCAATGGAATTCTCTATCAACTGAAAAATGGGTGCAATTGGCAAGACTTACCCAAAGACTTCCCCCATATTCTACCGTCTATTGGCACTTGCATTCAGTGGCGAGCCGGTGGGGTATTCGAGGAACTGATGAGTGTCTTACATGGACAAGTGCGTGAACAGGTAAAAAAAACCGCGCTGGACGACGCCCGTCATCATTGACTCCCAGGCAGTGAAAAATACCTGCAATGCCAGTGTTGAGTCAGCCATGTTTTTGCTTCTACAAAGCCACCAACGGTATTAAAAGGCATCTGGCTATTGACACCCTTGGATTTCCCTTCTTTACACACTGCACTCGCGCCAATGTCTCAGACGATACTGGCTTAATTGAGACGTTGACTCTCAACATCGAGTACTTCAAGTCAAAACAAGAGCGATATTCCCAAGAACACCATCCTGTTAGATCACGGTATCACCCAGAATATTTAACTCAGGAGTTAGAGCGGATTTACCCAGAGATAATGACCAAAATCCAATTTCAACTTTCTACGAAACCCTCAAAACAAGAGAAAGCAGCACAAGGAAAATCTGGATTTGTTCCGGCAATAGCCTTTCGGGGTAATCGAGCGCTCCAATCCTTGGATGGAGCGTTGTAAAATTCTGGTTAAGAACTTTGAACGAAAGAAAGGCTAGTGCCACTGCCAAACTCAACCTCTGCTTCATCAGGCTAATGATTAAGAGGCTTGCAGATCCGGACTAAGATGTCAAATGGGTTCTATACGGTCGCAAAATTGCTGACGCTTGATTCGCCGATTTGCCCAAAATTCATATATTGCTTGAACTGCTGCTGGATCTCTCCCTGCAAGTGGGATACTCTCGTTCGGTTGCACTGATAAATCTTCGACAATTTTTATGAATCGCTGATTTCGCCTTTTATCTGCCAAATTAGCGGACTTTAGCTCTTCTAATACCCAAATTATCTTTCTTTCCTCACTTTTCAAGGTTTTGTCTATTGTTCATTCTCTTTAGACTTCACCCTGAAACTCCACCCAACAGCACCCTTATGAGATCAGCAAATAGCCATCACGCTCCCTGCGATGCTCATGCACACCGCCGCCAGATTGCGATCAGCGCTTCGCGATCACCCCCAAAAACAACAGCGTTCGATTCTCTCAATCCTGGATGACGAGGATTCTAATCCTTTAATCCCTTCTATGCACATTTATCTAATCCTTTAATCCCTTCTATGCACATCCAGTTCAATCCCATTCTATCCCGTTCACTTCCTCCCCATAATCATTCACTCACCAATTTGTATACTTTTGTTTCTTTTTGCGAAGCGAAGTCAGCCTCAAATCGTTACTTCATCGAGCTTCCACCTTTTTGTCACCCTAATTTTCTTCTTATAAGCTAATTGTTACTTCTGTTTGCACTAGTCTATTTAACTTTACTTTTCTTCGTATTCTCTTGACTTTTCCAAACTACTTCTGCTGCCTCGTTCTCCGAAAATCGCTGTTTGTGCTTCCACTGTTTTGACTACAACTCCCGCAGCATACCCTTTTTCGCCTTTCCCTTACTTTGTTACGAAACATGTGACTAAAGCATAGCCTCACAAAATCGCGTTGCTCGCCGAAAGCCTTAAGTTGAAATTAACTTGCCAAAGTTGCCTGGTGTCAGCTAGTTAAAATATGCAAACTGTATTTGTATAAGAGCTACAGAGTTATTTGCTAAATAACTCTTAGTGTGACCAGTTATGCTGCTAATGAGCAACCAGTAACTGAGATATCGCGAATTAGAGCTACTGTTATTAAAAAGTAAAACACGGTAAAAACTCATATGTATGATGTTGTGATTTGTGGGGGGGGGGCTGGCTGGTCTCAGTTTAGCGAGACAATTAAAGATGACCATGCCGGAACTGTCGGTTTTGATTTTGGAAAAAACATCCGGTGAGGTGCCAGTGTCACCTTACAAAGTTGGTGAATCTCTAGATGAGACCAGCAATTTTTATCTGTCAAATATTTTGCAACTTGAATCCTACCTCCAGGAACATCAACTGCATAAATTAGGACTGCGGTGGTTTTTTGGCGGTGGTAACCTACCTCTAGAAACTAGGCCCGAAATTGGGCCTCCTGAATTTCCCAGTATTCGCGCCCGTCATGTGGATCGCAAGGCTTTAGAAAATCACTTGGTGCAGCTAAATAAAGAAAGTGGTGTCGCTCACTTCACAGGTGTATTAGTCAAGGACATCCTCTTATCTGAGGATGACTCACCTCATGAGGTTCTGTACACCCAGCAAGGGGGTAATCATTTCACCGTCAAATGTCGCTGGTTAGTAGATGCAACGGGGCGTCGGCGGTATTTACAGTCTAAACTCAACTTGACCCAGCCCAGCGGCCATCGCGCTAATGCGGTATGGTGGCAACTTGAGGGTAAACATAGCCTAGATAAGATGGCAGACGATGCTGATTGGCTATCACGTAACAATCACCAAAGATGGTTCTCTACTAATCATTTGATGGGTGATGGCTATTGGGTATGGGTCATCCCTCTCATTACGGGCAATACCAGTATTGGTATTGTTGCAGCAGAGGAGATGCACCCCTTATCCAAACATAGCAATTATCAATCAGCAATGAAGTGGTTAGAAGAACACGAACCACACTTTGCCAAATTCATCCAAACTTCTACTGCTCAAAACTTCCTCGCGGTGAAAGATTTCTGTTACCACTCCCAGCAAGTTTTCTCTGAGAAGAGATGGTCTTGTGTTGGTGATTCTGCTATCTTTACGGATCCTTTTTACAGTCCAGGGGTAGTCATGCTGGCCTATAGCAACTGCTTGACAGTTAAAATGATCGAACTGGATCATCAGAATCAATTAACTGCAGAGATTGTCCAGCAATTCAACAACCTATTGCTACGTGACATCGGCCATAATTACCTGCAAATTTATCAGGATAATTATCCAGTATTTGGTTCATTCAATGTGATGTCAATCAAACTATTTTGGGATGCGGTTTATATCTGGTTTTTCCCAGGAGCGTTATTCTTCCAACAGCACTTTACAAATCTAGAAGTGTTGAGCAATTTTTCCCGCATAGCTCAGCGTTATTTGGCCTTGAATCAAAGGGTGCAAAAACTTTTCCAAGATTGGGGTCAAGCCATCAAATCCCAAAATTTTCCTTGTTTTTTAGCTTATGATATTAGCTACAAACCAACCTGCCTTGGGAAGCCACGAGCGAATGGAAAGCGGTTCTTCTTTGACATTTTCAAAGAAGCTCATTTTAGCCTGGTGGAGAAAAAGGATACGCAGCAATATTTGGCTGACTTGGAGGTACAAATGCAGGAATTGGAAATCTGGGCGCAAGTCATCTTTCGCCATGCATTGAACCAAGTTATGCCAGAAAGATTGAGTCAATTTCCCGAACCCTTTTGGGTTAATGTCTGGGCAATTGGTCTAAATCCAGAAAAATGGGAAGAAGATCGCTTATTCCAGCCTGAAACTGAACCCCAAGTAGACCTGCGAAATTACATCCTGGCGGAACTACCTGACGATCATTATCCGCCAGGTGCAGAACCAGTAACTACTTCTAGTGTTGATAATCCCGCTTACGTCGCAGCCGTCAATTAGGGTGAAGTGATTAAAGCAATGCGAGTTCGACAAATATAAAAAACCCCTCTCCAAACCTCTCCCCTGCGAGCGGCGTCTGTGCCAACTTGTAGCAAGTGGCTTTAAAGGCTAAATTTTCGTTGGTAATCAAGAGACATCTCCGAAAATGAATCTAGAACCTTTGTGCAGCTTGGGCTGATACCTAATTTCTGGAGATGTCTTGTCTAAGGATATTTCTGACCCTTTCAGCGTCGGAGAGAGGTTGGGCAAAGGTTCACCGAATTCACTTTAAAGCAATCACCTTGGTAAAAACTCGGATAACCGCTACAACATCCTTGTTAACCTTTTTTCTAGCCAACCTAGGAGATACTCATGACCCTGGAATTACAATCTTCCATACAATCAAAAAGCATAATCACACCGCCTGGTCCACGTGGATTACCCTTAGTCGGCTCCTTGGCTCCCCTACTGGGTAAACACCTACATGTCACCTTGAATCAACTAGCCAAAGAGTACGGTAACATCTTCCAGATTCGCATGGGTATCCGAACTGTGGTTGCACTCAACGGAATTAAGACCATCACAGAAGCTTTGATAAAGCAGCAGAAGAATTTTATCAATAGAGCGGATTTTGAATTCTTTAGCATACCAGCTGATGGAGGATTGTTTGAGGCTAAGAGTGGGCAAGCCTGGGAAAAACATCGTGGTATAGCAGCTAAAGCCATGCGTACTTTTGTGATTGATAAGTCAGACCGTGTTGAACATCATATTATGGAAGAAGCCGCCAAACTAGCAGATAGCTTCTTAAACTATGACGGTCAACCTTTCGATCCTGATATACCCTCATCTCTAGCTGTTGGGAGTATTATTCACAGAGTATTATTCGGCACAAGAGGTTCTTCTGAAGATCCGGATTTTGTTGCGACTGCCCGCATTCTCCAGCTCTTTCCTCCCGTTACTCAAAGAATCCTCATTAGCGAATTCTTGCCGAAAATACTTCGACCAGTATTTTTTATCTTCAATCAAAAATCATTACAAGATTTTCAGGATGTTCCTGCTACGGTAGACAAATTGGTTTCAAAGAATATAGAGCAGCATCGTAACTCATTCGACCCCGACAATATACGGGACATGACCGATGCGTTTTTGAAAGCTGCCAACGATCTAAGTGAGTCTGACAAAAAAAACTTCAATTTAAGCGAAAACCATATTCTTAGGGGAACATTGATGCAGCTAACAGGAGCTGGATTGGAGCCTGTGTTAATTCAGTTGATTTGGGCTTTACTTTACATGATTGCCTATCCAGATATTCAGGCGAAAATTCAGCAAGAACTAGATGAAGTGGTTGGCTTGGGACAACAGCCATGTTTAAATCATCGTGGCAAATTACCATTTACTGAAGCTTGTATTAATGAAATTCTTCGCCACTCTTCTATTAGTCCTATTCCCTTCCTTTATGCTTCCACCACTGACACGACTATCAATGGTTACTCTGTTCACCAAGGTACTCCTGTAATTATAAACCTTTATAGTTTGACACGGGACGAACGCTATTGGCAAAACCCTGATAAATTTGATCCGGATCGATTTTTAGATGAAAATTGTAAGATTAGAAGCGATCTTCTCGATAAGTTTTATCCGTTTGGTATTGGACAACGTCGATGTATGGGAGAGTATCTAGCGCGTCTTGAAATCTTTATATTTTTTACGACTCTTATGCATAAGTGCAAACTTGAAAAGGTGCCTAGAGAGAAGTTGAGTTTGGAGCCAAAACCAGGATTCTTTATGCGTCCACAAAAGTACAACATTATAGCTAAATCCCGCTTCTAAGCTAACTTGCGTTGAGTTTTCACGCACAAAGATTGTGAAAAATCAACTTTAGTCTAATTGTCATTTACAGCACCTAGAAATGAGTAAATCAGAAAATCTAAAAGATGTAGAAATAGAAGTTGAGAAGTTGGAGGGAAGGCACCGACGGATATTTGCCCAAATCCAGATTTCTTATCCATTAGAACAAGTCTGGCAAGTTATCACGGACTATGAAGCTTTTGCTAAGTTCATGCCCAATTTGAAGGAGTGCCGACGTTTAGAGCATCCGACTGGAGGCATTCGCTTAGAACAAGTTCGCACTTTAAGCTTTCTGGGCTTGAATTTTTCTGGTCGATCTGTTTTTGACATCGCAGAGGAATTTCCTGACAAAATTCATTATCAGCTAGTTGAGGGGGACTTAAAGGCTTTCTCCGGTGACTGGCGATTAGCTCCTGCAAATCTAGGCGAAAAAGCTGGAGTTGTTCTCACGTATAACTTTTCAATTTTGCCCAATCCCTTGCTCCCAATAGTGGTAGTTGAGCGCGTCTTCAGCCATGACGTGCCAGTGAGTCTGCTGGCGATTCGTCAGCGAGTAGAAGATTTGTTTGGATCCGGATCGAAGTAAATCAAAGTGAAATAGTACCAGAACAGGAGGAAAATTATGAAAGCTATTCTACAGTTAATTCTAGAAAAAAGACAGGAATTTGAGAAGCTACCTTGCTTTGAATTTGTTCGGGATGAGACAATTAGCCCAGAAGAACGACTAATTCTTTATCCATGCATTGCGGCCTTCGCTTTGAATTTTCGTGACCTCAACCGATATGATTATCGTGATGATAATTCGAGCGACTACTATCAAAAAATAATCAACATCCATACTCAAGAAGACGCAAAGCATTGGGAGTGGTTTTTGAACGATCTGGAACTACTTGGATTTGATAAAACCATGCGCTTTTCAGAAGCCTTGCGCTTTGTTTGGAGCGATGACCTGCTGCACACACGCCGATTGTGTCACAATATAGCGGTTCTCTCGCACGACCTAGAACCCGTTATGAAAATGGTCGTTATTGAAGCTATGGAAACCGCCGGCCTTGTTATCTTTCATGCTCTGGCAAAGCCAGGGGAGTCCATAGCCAAGGCAACTCGACGGAAATACTTGTATGTGGCTGACTCGCATGTGGAAGTCGAAACCGGTCATGCTGTGGGCACTGAGAATATAATAACCATCTTAGAACAAACGCAGTTGTCCAGTGAGCAAGAGGAAAAGGCTAAAGAGATCGTGAACAAAGTATTCCAATGGTCTACTAACTTAATAGGAGAGTTCGAGCGATACGTGAAAGCTCACCGCAGCGAGAAAGCACAGCCGACCGCAGCTTATTAGGCAATACAATTCAGATAAGCCCAAAACCCTGATTTAGAGTTAGAGACGCGATTTATCCCGTCTTCAAAGACCAATTATCTACGCCAATAACCCTTAACTGAACAGTTAGGGGATTTCACGAGTTTTTAGCCGGCGATGGAGCTAGGATTACCTATCGTAGGATCGAGTTACCCCGAGAAGACATCTTCGATGGACTTAAACAGCAGTTCGTCTATGTCTATACGTCGGATGACATAGACAACACGCAGCTTTTCACTCGAAGCTCCCCTGGCGTTGTGGTTCTGGATTATAACGACGATGGCGATGAAGTCTTTTTCCTCAACGAGATCAGCGTCTTTCTACATGGGTCTGGGGACAGTTTCCATTGACGAGCGAGTACGGTTCGTTGTTTAGTCCTGTAAGTAGCAAGTGTACAATAACTTACGCTAAGGCTGTAATCAAATCACAGCAATGGTTTCAGAAGCTATGATTTGTAAAGTGTCGTCTAAAAAAGAACAAACAATATTTGAAGGTAGAAGATGACCCATCATCCCCCAGAACCATTTCGGATCAAGATGGTTGAACCCATCAAACTGCTTGATCGCGATGCCCGCAAAGCTGCTATACGCCGTTCTGGTTACAGCCTGTTCGGTCTGCGCTCGGAGGAAATATTCATCGATTTTTTTACAGACTCTGGCACCACCGCGATGAGCCAGACGCAATGGTCAGCTATGTTTGAAGGTGATGAAGCCTATGCTGGGGGAAGCTCCTATTTCCGGCTGGCAGAAGTGATACATGACATTTTCGGCTTTGACTATTTTTTGCCCACCCACCAAGGTCGCGCAGCAGAAAATATTTTGAGTACCTGTATGGTCAAACCAGATCAATATGTACCTTCTAATATGCACTTTGATACTACCTATGCGAACATCCGCGCACGGGGTGGTCGCCCTATTAACTTAGTCATTGACGAAGCCCACCATCCTGGTTCTTATCACCTTTTTAAAGGGAATATGAACATTCAAAAATTACGAGCCTTTATCGAAGAGGTAGGACCAAACCAGATCCCTTTTGGCATGATCACAGTGACAAACAACGCTGGAGGAGGTCAACCCGTTTCGATGGAAAATCTAAGAGCAGTCTCCCAGACATACAAAGAGTTTGGAATTCCGTTTTTCATCGATGCTTGTCGCTTTGCAGAGAATGCCTACTTGATCAAGCTACGGGAACCAGACTATGCAGATAAAACACCGCTGGAAATCAGCCGTGAAATGTTTTCTCTAGCTGACGGAATAACCATGAGTGCCAAAAAAGATGGCATGGTAAATATCGGTGGCTTCATCGCCATGAACGACGAATTACTGTTTGAGCAGGCACGCAATGAGTTGCTCCTGCGTGAGGGTTTTCCCACCTACGGTGGACTGGCGGGTCGGGATTTAGATGCCATGGCGGTTGGTTTTCATGAAGTACTCCAGGAAGATTATCTTGCCTATCGTTTGGCACAAACAGCTTATCTGGGAGACCGTTTACGGGAATTAGAGATTCCAATTGTTGAGCCTCCTGGAGGACATGCAATATATATAGATGCTGGACGGCTATTACCTCATATCTCCCAAAAAGAATTTCCTGCTCACGCTCTGACAGTGGAACTCTATTTAGAGGGTGGAATCCGCACAGTAGAAATAGGCTCACTCTCTTTTGCTTATCCTGACCCAAAGACCAACCAGATGGTATATCCCAACTTAGAGTTGGTTCGTCTAGCGCTCCCAAGACGAGTATACACCCAAAGCCATTTGGACTACGTGGCTGAAACATTAGGCAAAACCGTGACGCGGTGCGCTCAAATACCTGGCTACCGAATAACCTACGCGCCTAAGGTGTTGCGCCAATTTACTGCTCAGCTTGAGCCTATAAAATTAGACGCTCATCCGTCAGCAACATTGTAGAGACTTCTATGTTTCCAGATTAACCAAAACTTCCGAGAATTGAACAAGACAGTCCCGATGAAAAAATTTTCACCGCCAGGCATGTAAGAGGAATATTCCCTACTCCCTCTTACAAGTCAGAAGGCGGGAGGCAGAGGGCAGAAAGTTCCGTACATTCGGCGATTCAACGCCACTTGAACCGGAGCCACCAAATTTCCAATTTGGTGGGGGTCTTAAACCCTTGGTCCTTTCAGTCGCGCAGAGGGTTCGGGTATTCAGAGAAGGGGATGAATCTCTTCTGCCCTCTACCTTTCCTTGAAAATTCTTCTTAATAGATGAGTAAGTGAGGTAAAACCTAATGTTAGAAGTTTGTATTATTGGCTTTGGATTTAGTGCGATTCCTTTGGTTCGTGAACTAGCTCGTACCCAAACAGAGTTCCAGATCATTTCTGCAGAGAGCGGCAGTGTATGGGATCGTTTGAGCGAGAGTGGACGTCTAGATTTCAGTCTGGTGTCCAGTTTTCAAACCAGTTTTTATTCATTTGACCTGGTAAGAGATTATGAGAAAGATTACTACCCGACAGCTAAACAGTTTTATGAAATGCATGAACGATGGCGTAGCGTTTATGAAGAAAAAATTATTAGGGATTTTGTTACTAAAATAGAGAACTTCAAGGACTATAGTCTGATTTCCACCCGTTCAGGAAAAACTTATGAAGCAAAGCATGTTGTTCTTGCGACAGGCTTTGATCGACTCATGAATACATTCTTGAGTAATTTTGATAACCACGTCTCCAATAAAACTTTTGTGTTTGATACAATGGGAGATTCGGCTAATTTGCTTATTGCCAAACTCATACCCAACAATAATAAAATTATCCTGAGAACCAATGGGTTTACTGCATTAGATCAGGAGGTTCAAGTACTTGGAAAACCATTTACTTTGGATCAGTTAGAATCTCCCAACTTTAGATATGTTTCGAGTGAGCTTTATGATAGGTTGATGATGAGTCCTGTCTACCCAAGAACTGTAAACCCAGCAGTTTCATATAATCAATTTCCCTTGATCAGACGTGATTTTAGTTGGGTCGATAGTAAGTCGTCGCCTCCAAACGGTTTGATTGCTATAAAATATTGGCCCATTGATCAGTATTATTATCACTTTAATGACGATTTAGAGAACTATATTTCTAAGGGGTACTTGTTGAATGATATAGCGATGTGGCTTCACACGGGTAAAGTGATTCTTGTTCCCTCTGATACCCCAATCAACTTTGATAAAAAAACTATTACTTACGCAGGGATTGAGAGATCATTCCATCAATATGTTAAAGGGGATGCTGAACAACCTAGACTCCCCACCATCCTGATCAACGGAGAAACCCCATTTGAATATCTGTACAGAGATACCTTTATGGGTGTCATTCCTCAACGGTTGAATAACATTTATTTCTTGGGATATACTCGCCCATTTACAGGGGGGCTTGCAAATATTACTGAAATGCAAAGTTTATTCATTCACAAACTTATCACTCAGCCCCAGTTTCATCAAAAGATACATCAAAACTTGAGTAAGCGAATTACGGCTTACAATCAGCATTACTATGGTGCCGCCAAACCCCGTAAGCATGACCATACAGTTCCCTTTGGCTTTTACACAGAGGATATTGCAAGGTTAATCGGGATTCATTATCAACCCAACGAGTGTCGTTCTGTCAGAGACCTACTCTTCTACTATGCTTTTCCCAATAATGCCTTCAAGTATCGCCTGAAGGGAGAGTATGCTGTTGACGGAGTTGATGAGTTAATTCAGAAAGTCAATGACAAGCATGACCATTATGCCCAGGTTTTTGTTCAAGCCCTAAGCATTAGAAATATGAACTCAGACGAAGCTGCCGAGTGGGATCATTCAGCCAGACGTTTTTCCTTCAACGATATGAGACACAAAGAAGGCTACAGAGCATTTCTTGATACTTACCTCAAAGCCTATCGTCAAGTCGAAAATATATCTGTTGATGACACTGTTGTAGATGAGGAGTGGAATTTCATGGTCAAAGAGGCTTGTCAGGTTAGGGACAAGGTTGCTCCTAACATTGAGGAAAAAACTCACTACTCGAAAGATGAAGACGTTAACAAGGGAATCCGGTTGATTTTATCTATCCTGGATTCAGATATTTCATCTCTGCCTGACTCCAACGGTAGTAGGGGTAGTGGTAATTTGAAGGAGGGTGATCGCCTATGTAAGTTTGAAGCTCAAAGTATAGAGTTCATCCGGAGGTTGCTTCAACCTAAAAACTACGAGCTACTTTTTATTCGTGAATCGACGGTGTCTCCTGGTTCACACAGACATGGAGAGACTGCATAACGAAAACCCACTCCATGTCGCTCGATCCCTCATTGCTGAGTTGTGTTAACGCTCTTTCATCACTTTCGCTCCTAGAAAAATACTAATTTAACAAAAATTTATTGTCTAATTTATGACTCCTGCTTACGAGTTACAACTGAGGGATTTTGTGGAAATTCACCACTATCTTTGGCTAATTTAATCGACATTCAATACTGCTCGGCTAAGCCCTTTGTGGTCATCATAGACAACGATATTTCAAGGTTTTCAGGCTACTTTATTTCCTTAACCGAGCAGTATTGGAATCACTATTATCCTCCGCACTTTGGCACTCAAAACGATATGTTGATCCAAATGTTACAACACCATCCCACGAAAAGTTATTTACTCTTTTTTGGTATAAAAATACACCAAAAAATACTCGGCTTTTCAGACCTTTAGAATGTTAAGAAATATTTCGCTAACAGTATCCATTACTACTCGCCCCCCTTAACCAATTGTTGTGTCACATATTCCATCACGAACGGTTGCAGAAAAAAACGATCGCCGCTTTTTTCAATTAATGACCTTTGCAATAAAGATTTAATTGCCGAGGGTACGAGATGCTGGTAAGTAAATGTGACTGTATCAGCAGCTATCTCGGTAAGGGATACTGGTTCTCGATTGATTGCCAGCCAATACATTACCTCTTTTTCTACCACTGACAAACGCTGGAACTGACTTGACAACAAGTTACCGATCTGCTCAAAAATTAATATCCCTTGTTCCACATACTGCAAAACAGGGGTAATCTTACCATTGAAGAGTTGTTGAGTTCCGGCTGCGACTATTTTTAATACCAGAGGATTACCCCCATAATGGTTGATGAGTACTTGCCATTCTTCTTCTGTACCTGTGAATTGTCCTTTGTGCTGAAATAACTCTTTTCCTGCAGTAGACTCTAATCCTTTTAATTGGAAAGATTTTACTTTTGATCTATCTCCTTCTAGCAGTGCTATTTCTTGGGGTTTTTCTCTGGAAGTCACCAAAACACAACTACTATGCGTGACTTCGCCAATACACTTGAGTAGTTGACCATATCCCTCATAGTCTGGGCAATATTGTTCGTCTTGAGTACTAGAAAGAATTGTCTCTACATTGTCTAATATCAGCAGACATCGGTGCAATCGCAAACATTCCATCAGCTTTGATAGTTTTCCATCAAAACTTTCAGGTAATACCATTTTTTTTCCTAATGCCCTCAGACAAAATTGCAGTATGTTTGTCAATTGCTCCTCTACTAGTGGTGCATTCTGCAGACTGCGCCACACCAGCACTTCAAATTCACTTTTAATTTGCAATCCTAACTTAACAGCTAAAGTGCTTTTACCAATCCCACCAATTCCCAATAACGCGACTAAACGACATTTTTCTTCTAATATCCAATGCTGTAGCTGCAATAATTCTTGACTGCGACTATAAAAGACAGACACATCTGGGGATTTTTGCCAGTCATACTGGTGATTCGTGCCTCGCACTTCCAAATTTTCAGGTGCGCTTGGTCGAGTATAATCATCTTTACACAACACCAAATTAAAGGCAGCGAAGATAGACTGCAGCGAACTTTTGTCTACAGTTTCTAAACGCCTTAATATTTTGGATATAGTGTGCAATGCTAAGTGTGTGCAATCGCTCAGTTCTTCTAAAGAAAAACTCTCTCCAGCATTGTTTTTCCACTCTGCTTGAGCTTTGGCTGTTTGAAGTTTATTCCAGCCTTTGAGGGTTAAGATTACACCTCGATTACGTCGACATTTTTGGTGTTGCATTACTGATTAAAAATGATGATGCACGGGTTTTTACTTTAGGTGATTTCCGAGAAAGAAAATACCTGGGAAGTGCGAGTTGCGACTTCGCTCAACTCACGATCTCTCAGTTGGTTGAGCGAAGTCGAAACGAACTGCTGCGGTATATTTATTCCTGTAAATCAGCTTATTTTATCCAAAAAATCTCTGCTATTCTCCCTCCCCCAACCGCTGTATGCGCCCAGTTGGTACCCTGTAAAAGAGTTTAAAGAGTGGTGATGCTGCAACCGTTGTGACTATGGCCATAAGTACTAATATGGTAAACAATGTTGGAGAAATCAAGTGATTCTCTAAACCAATATTGGTTAGAATTAACTCGATTAGACCACGAGCATTCATTAAAGCACCTATCATTGCTGCTTCTCGAAAATTTCCGCCACCTCCCAAGAAGGTAGCTAAGGAACAGGCTCCTCCTTTGGAGACAAAGGCGATGGTGATAGTTATGACGGTGACCCACAACAGGGATGGTTCGACAAGTAATCCAATCTGCGTATTGAGACCGGAGTACACGAAAAATATTGGAAGTAGGAGTGCTGCATCTAAATCCTCGATCAACCGACACACTTCATTTGCAAACTGTCCCCGTGGCATGACTGCACCCACCATGAATGCGCCAAATATCGAATAAATACCAATCACGTCCGTAAACCATGCACCAAGCATTAAAATCAAAAACAACACACTCAATATTCTTCTAGTGTTGTTTTTGATATTTGGGTGATCAAAAAGCCGAAATATCGGACGACCAAAAAAGAGCATAGTTACTGTGAAAACTATGCCACCTCCAATAGCTAGCACAGCAATGGCTGGAGAGTTTTTTGCAGTGGCTAGGACGATAGCAACCAAGATCCACGCTACGGAGTCATCAACTGCTGCTGCACAGAGAGTTAAAGTGCCAATTTTTGTGTTGGCAATACCGCTTTCATAGATAATTCTAGCAAGCATCGGAAACGCAGTTATCAACATGGCAGATGCCATAAATAGTGCAGCCTGCCATGGTGCAATGTTGGCTGGGAAGAGTCTAATATCGTGCGATAGAATAAAACCTAGCGTTCCTCCAAATAGCATAGGAGTTAAAATGCCTGATATGGAGAGGGTGCTAGCCTGCTTGAGATGTTTAGATAATAAAGCAGTATTTAATTGCAAACCAATAATGAACATGTAAAGTACAAGTCCAAGTTGGCTAAGGGCAAATAAAATAGTCATCGAGGGATGAGTAATGCTGGTTCTAGCACCATCAAAGGTGAGTGTGAGGGAAGTTGGAAATAGTGATTTTTGTAGGCTAGGTGCGATAAGACCAAAAAAAGATGGTCCCAACAGGACTCCAGCTATCATCTCGCTAACTACTTGTGTTTGTCCCAAGTAACGTAGCAGTAGACCAGCTCCTCGACTGACACCTAAGATGACTACAAGCTGTAAAAATAGGCGCATAGCCAGTTCTTGATTGGATGGCATATCAAAAATCCGGTAGTGTTATCAAACTGACGGAACGACAAAGTATGCTGAAAGGTTTGAAATGCAGAGAGTATAGTAACTTATGGTAAAAAAAGTAAATCTAGCTTTTTCAACAAGACCCACTTTTTGATAATGTTAGTAATATTTTACCAAAAACATCTGCAAAATTAACTGAGTGCCACAGAATATTTGTTGCTTCAGATGCTCATTAATCTTCTACAATCGATTAAAACAGTTAGCGTAGAAGTCATAGCGACATCAATGCCAATGCCCATTTTATTTGAAAGTAGAAGGAAGAAAATACAAAGATTTTTATCATTACCAAACCTTTCAATAGAAGATCTCTGGTTTCCAATTGTTACAACTTGGTTGTCAACATATTGTGAACCAGAAAAAATCGTTTATGTGGTAATAGATAGGACTTCTTGGAGCCGGATAAATCTCTTCGTAGTTAGTGTCCTTTAAGACAAAAGAGCATTCCCAGTATATTTTTCTCTATTACCGAAATTAGGGAATAGTAATCTTGATAAACAGACAGAGATTTTATCACAAGTCTTACCAATTTCTCAAAAATATAAAATACGCTTGAGTAATAATTCTCATGATCAAGCCAACACAAGATATCCTATGCTCAGCAAATCGCATCCAGGGGTGTTTTGTCAAGCCATTTGGAGAAAAATCTCTCTCTTGATACACAACTACTCGCATTTTCTGTAATTCATATTTCGGTAAAGATTCAGGTCAAAAGGGTATTGATAAGTGTGACATCTAAGGCAGACTATGCTCCCACACATTTTAAAGTGGGCGAACCGGGAGTTATTACCCGTGAAGTATTTTTACAACCTGATGCTCAAGGGATTTCCTCTGATACGATGAAAATAACTGCTGTAGAAGTTTTCCTCCGAGGCTAGGAGATTTCTCAACTCGAGACTGACATTTCCATTTCTGATAGGTATTCACACAATATTTCTCGAGATAGATTAGTTTGTTCAGGTACAAGCAGTAAGCACCACAAACAATAAAAATTGCAATACTCTAGCTAGCCTACAGGCAATTTTTGATTAATCAAATTTCAGATTCCAGAGTTCATCACCACGAAGTCGTTATGACACAAATACAGCCCCAAGAACTAGACAAAGAGACTCAAAAGCAACAAAGTCCTCCTAAAAACGGGGGAAAGCAACTATACAAAAAAGATCGCCAGGTAGACAAACCTCACAACAAACATAGACCTAAACCATTGTTGCTTTTGGGGGTGATCGCACTCCTCGCTGGTCTAGGGTACGGTGTCTACCGGATATTTTTTTCTCACCCTGATCCTGGCTTATTTTTAAGCGGTCGAATAGAGGGTCACGAGACCGACGTATCAGCAAAAATTGGTGGTCGGATAGCCAACGTAGCCGTCAGAGAAGGAGATATTGTTAAGCCTGGCCAGCTATTGGTGCAAATTGACGATGCTGATCAGCTTGCACAAGTACGAGGATCAGAAGCAAAAGTACGATCGGCACAAGAAAGCTTAAAGCGTTATCGCCAACAGTTACCAGTATTAGAAGCTCAACTAGAGCAAGCTAATTTGACTACGCAGCAAGCTAAACAAGATAGTTTGGGTAAAGTCAAACAAGCACAGAATTCACTAGCTGTATCTCGTGCTCAGTTAGTGCAAGCCCAGGCTAATTTAACGTTAGCACAAGTTAAACAACAACGGTACAAGAGCTTAGCAGCACAAGGAGCAGTAGCAGTTCAAACCCAGGATGAGTATGATACTAGCGCACAAACAGCGCAAGCCACTGTTAATGCTGCTCGTCAACAGGTACAGTCTGCGGAAGGGACACTGATTCAAGCCCAAGCAACTCTCCGCAATCAACCAATCAAAGCAGCAGCAGCATTACAGATCGAGAAACAGATTGTTCAAGCCCGCACTGATATCGCCAAACAAGAAGCAGACCTCCAAGATGCCCAAGCTACACTGGCACAGAGCAAAGCAAATTTAAATTACCTCACTATTAACAGCCCATTGACTGGTAGCGTCATCACTCGCTCCGTAGAACCAGGAGAAGTCATTGCAGCAGGCGCACCATTGTTGACAATTGTCAATACTAACTATCTATACCTGCGTGGTTTCATTCCTGAAGGAGATATTGGTAGAGTTAAAGTTGGTTACCAAGGCTTAGTTTATTTAGACGCCTTTCCAAAACAACCATTACAAGCAACAGTCACAAGAGTAGATCCCAAAGCCAGCTTTACCCCAGAGAACACTTACTTTAAAAAAGACAGAGTAACTCAAGTCTTTGGTGTGGAACTCACTCTAAAAAATAACCAAGGTTTAGCAAAACCAGGAATACCTGCTGATGGACGAATTTTAGAATCAGGAGTCAGGAGTCAGGAGTAAGAATCCATCAAATGGCGATTTCTTCTCAACAAGTCTGAAAACAGCGTGTAAGCGATGCGACTTAAACTCCTTTGTTTCTCCATATGTTTCGTGAAAATGATGTAATAATTCTGACTCCTCATTTATGGCAACAATTATTCAACCTAGTCCCCAACAAAAGGGTATCAAAGTACCTGTCATTTCTGTTCGAGATCTGCGCCACTTTTATGGCAAACAAACCAATGAAGCTGTAGCTGGTCTTAACTTAGACATCTATCAAGGCGAGATTTTTGGGTTAATTGGACCAGATGGAGCAGGTAAAACTACGACGTTTAAGATTCTATCAGGTGTCATGCCGCAAAAGAGTGGTATTGTTGAAGTTCTTAATTCCCAAGCCAGAGATGTCCGCTTGCAATTGGGCTACCTCACCCAGCGTTTCAGTCTTTACCAAGACATGAGCATTCTAGAAAACTTACGCTACGCAGCAGGTTTGCATGAGGTGAGTGACGCAGCGTTCAAAACTCGTAGCGAACGCTACCTAGAGTTATTGGACTTAGCACCGTTCAAAGAACGTTTAGCTGGTCGGCTTTCAGGAGGAATGAAACAAAAACTTGCTCTGTGCTGTGTACTCATTCACCAGCCAAAAATTTTGCTCTTAGATGAGCCGACTACAGGCGTTGATCCAGTGTCGCGTCGCGAGTTTTGGGATATATTAGCACAGCTTGCTATGACTGAAAATATAACTACAGTTCTCGCTACCCCATACTTGGATGAAGCAGAACGCTGTTCGCGAATTGCTTTAATGTATGAAGGCAAAATACAGCAGTGTGATACACCTGCTAACGTGAAAGCGAGTTTGGGTGTGCGACGGTTAGAGGTTTATCTACCCATCGCCCAATTAGATTACGCAGCAGAGATTTTGAAGAATAATGTTGATTTGCAGGATACAGTTTCTGATGTACAACGGTTTGGCGATCGCTTGGATGTGCTGACAGCCCAACCTCAAGAAACGACAAAGCGAATTAAACACATCCTAGAACAGCAACAGATGGAAATCCAAAATTGTGTGATCGATAGCCCAACGTTAGAAAATACCTTTGTTGCCCGCCTGCGGGAACTCAAAGGTGAGAATTTTGCTGGTGACTATCCCCGAATTTTCGCAGCAGAACAATTGACAGGAACAGCGATTGGTGCAGAAAATCTCAATAAAGTTTTCGGTAATTTCCGAGCAGTAAAAGATATTAATTTAGACATAAAATATGGCGAAGTCTTTGGTCTTTTAGGGGCGAATGGTGCAGGAAAGACTACCACAATCAAAATGCTTTGTGGATTGCTCAGTGCAAGTTCTGGAAAAGTAAGTCTAGTGGGAGAAACAGGTCACTTGCGTAGTGCTAGCGTACGCCAGAAACTTGGGTACATGTCACAAAAATTTACTCTCTACGACGACTTAACAATAGGACAAAACCTAGAGTTTTACTGTGGTGTTTATGGTATACCCCGCCGCCATCGCCGAGTTAAAAAAAACTGGGTACTCCAGATGAGTGACTTAGAAGGTCAAGAAGATAGACTAACAGCCGACTTACCAGGTGGTTGGAAACAAAGAGTAGCTTTTGGTGCAGCAGTCATGCACGAACCAAACGTAGTGTTTCTTGACGAACCAACCTCTGGTGTTGACCCCCTAGCAAGACGAGAATTTTGGCGTTGGATTAACCAGTTTGCAAGTGAAGGGATGGCAGTTTTAGTCACTACCCACTATTTAGAAGAAGCCGAACAGTGCCACCGTTTGGGATTCATGGTAGCTGGAGAACTTGTGACACAAGGAACCCCACGCCAAGTCAAGCAAGAACAACCAGGACAGTTAGTCGAATGGGAGTGCGAACCCATGCAACAAGCTTCAGATCTCCTTAAGCAGAAACTTGACCGCAGACGTGTATCTATTTTCGGTTCTCGTTTGCATACAATCTTAGATGATCCACAGACTGAGATTCCTCAAGGAGAAAATTGGCTCAAAGAAGCAGGAGTAAAAGTGCAAAGCCATCGAGAAATAAAATTTTCTCTTGAAGACGTATTCATCAATGTAGTCGAACAAGCACGCGAACGTGGTTTAGATGTACCAAAAGATTAACAAATTGTTATTGGTTAGTGGTTAGTTATTGATTATTCTTGATTATTAACAACAACCAATAATTAACAACCAATAATTAACAAAAAACTATGCGAACAAAACGCATCTTTGCTCAGACTATTAAAGAGCTAACACAATTAGGACGAGACAGACTGTCATTAATAATGGCACTCTTGTTGCCATTAATACTACTATTGCTGTTTGGCTTTGGGTTCTCATTAAAGGTGAATCAAATTGACTTTGCGATTCAGGATCTAGACGGTACACAAATTAGCCGAGAATATATTGCTACCTTTGAACGCACCACCAAATTCAACATAGTTGCCTATGGACCAAATATTAATGTGCTGCAACTGTTAAATCAAGGAAAAATCGCAGCCGGCTTAATCATCCCTCCAAAGTTTACGCGAGACTTTCTACGAGCGCAGCGTAGTTCTGAAGCACAAGTTTTGCTAGATGGGACAGATTCCAACACTGCAAACATTGTGAGAGGATATGCCAACGCAGTCACTAATGCTTTTGTCGAAAACCAGAGGGGTAGTAATGTTGTTCCCGTAAGTCTTCAGTCACGCCTATGGTACAATCCAGGGTTAGAAAGCTTGAAATACATTGGTCCTGGAGCTGTAGCGATTACCGTCACCCTATTTCCTGCACTTCTGGCTTCTTTAGCAATAGCTAAAGAGTATGAACAAGGAACTATCCTCCAAGTTTATGCATCTAGCCTAACAAGTATTGAATATTTACTTGGTAAAGTAGCAGCATTCTGGCTAGTAGGAATGGCGGAGGTATTGTTAGTAAACTTAGAAGCATGGTTAGTCTTTGGTCTGCGGTTTGCGGGTGACCCCACCCCTATGATTATTAGTTCAGCTATCTACATTGCTTGTGGAGTTTTTTGGGGTATCCTTCTTGGCAGAAATACTCAAGTACAAAGTGCTGCGATTCAAGCTGTTTCTTTTACTGCTTTTTTGTTGTCACTCCAACTCTCCGGCTACATCTACCCAGTATCAAATATCCCAATCGCCATTCGTTGGATTTCCTACTTAATACCAGCTAGACACTATATTCTCATCACTCGTGATGCTTATGCTCGTGGTGTAGGCTGGTTAGGAGTTTGGTTTCCAGTCTTGGCTTTGGCGCTGCTGGCTAGCTTATTTTTCTTTTTGGCTTGGCGTCGATTGGAAAGTATGCAAGTCGATTCTTAGAGGTTGACAGGCGTTGGCCCCTACCATGGGCGGGAACACTCTCATGTGTGGAAAATCTTTCGTTGAAGCGCTATTAATTCCTACTTCATATCTGATGATTTCTGTCAATGCGTATTTAGATGGTAGCTTTATTTGCGCCAATCTCTACTATAGCAGTGCTAAATCATTCGTGAAAAAAACGAACACACCTGTGTATACGTATATATCTGTCTTACCTCTTCCCTGTTCCCTCCCTAAGCCAAGAATTTTACAACTCATTTAGGATTGCTATAGCCCTCTTCTGTCACTCTCCGAAAACTCTTGTCATTTCTGAATTCTGGAGCTTTTGTATGGCAAGCGATCGCGCGATTATTTTCTAATACTAAAGACAAGACCCATTTTTCTCTAAAAGAATAGCTTGTATTGATTGCCTCATGAGGGTTTTAGAGGCTATTTATAAAGTAAATCTTAAGCATCGTTAGCACCAAAAACCTTTAATTTGCCTAGGTTGGGTTGAGGAACGAAACCCAACATTTTTAGGATTTTGTTGGGTTTCACTCCGTTTAACCCAACCTACAGAGTCTTAATGTTTACTTTATAAATTATCTCTTAGCGATCGCCCTCCTGGAAAGTGACAGAAGAGGGATAGATTAAAGCATTTTTACATCAGGCTGAAACTATAGCACAGGAGCAAAGATATGATAAAAAAAGGATTTACAAACTTTATAGACGCGATTTTAAGCAGTCGATTCTGGGCTTTATTTCAAAAAGAATTTAGTCAAATATTTCGTAACCGTCAACTCCTCATTCAAATGCTAGTACCTCCTACTGTCTTTTTGATGTTGTTTGGCTTTGCTCTCAATCCTAAGTTTCAAAACTTGAACGTTGGTATCACTGATTACAGCCACAGCAGCACTTCCCGTGAATTTATCGAAATATTCCAGCAGACTGATGCTTTTGTTATCAGTCATTACTACACTGCTCAACAAGATTTGCTTACTGATTTAGCAAAAGGCTCGCTCACTGTTGGGATCATTATT
The DNA here is from genome assembly GCF_017591665.1 of Aetokthonos hydrillicola CCALA 1050. Lineage (GTDB taxonomy): Bacteria > Cyanobacteriota > Cyanobacteriia > Cyanobacteriales > Nostocaceae > Aetokthonos > Aetokthonos hydrillicola. The sequence goes on from NZ_JAAKGC010000032.1 coordinate 50,483, forward strand.
CCGCCTGAATTTAACTATGACATTGCCCAGAGGCGTACAGTTGAAGTACAAGCACTATACGATGCTGTTGATGCTAACACAGCAACCATTGCCTCTAGTTACGTTAGTCAATTGGTAAGTGACTATAATACACGTCAATTAAATAATGCACCTCAATTAGCTAAATCTTTACGTCAAAGAGTGACTGGTTCTGGAGTTTCTACCAATAATGCTTTGTTGAGTCAAAGCATCACTTCTAACTCAACAACTAACACACAACAAAATAGCTCTCTACAGCGCCAACAAGTTGAAGTTACGGCAACAGCGTTGTATAATCCCGGTCTGGAAAACTCTTGGTTTATCGTGTCAGGGATATTTGGGGTTTTACTTACGGTTATTGGTTCCCAAGCTGCTGCATCATTAGTGGTGGCTGAAAAAGAGGCAGGGACTATCGAGCAATTAGTTATGACTCCAGCTTCAAATACAGAAGTAATCCTTGCTAAGATCAGTCCATTGGTTGTTCTGCTAACAGTCGATCTTTTCATTGCTCTTACCATAGCAAAACAGGTCTTTGGTATACCATTTCGGGGTAATTTACCAGTGTTCGTCGTAATTGCCGTACTTTACTTCTTGGTGGGAATTAGCATTGGTATCATAATTGCGACCTTCTCAAAAAGCCAGCAGCAGACACAGTTGTCAGCTTTTTTTATCAATCCGCCTTTAGTTACTTTATCTGGAGCGATCAGCCCAATCTCTTCAATGCCTACGTTTTTGCAGTGGCTGACTTATCTCGACCCTCTGCGTTATTTTATCGAAGTTTGTCGCGGAGTGCTGCTCAAAGGAGTTGGTCTTGAAACACTTTGGTTTCAAGTACTAATGTTGCTCATTTTCGCCATAGTTTTGATGACCTTAAGTGTCCGTCAGTTCCGAAGTCAGTTAAGCTGAAGTTACCCCTCTTCTGTCACTCTCCGAAAACTCTTGTCATTTGTGAATTCTGGAGCTTTTGTATGGCAAGAGATCGCGCGATTATTTTCTAATACTAAAGACAAGACCCATTTTTTTCTAAAAGTATAGCTTGTATTGATTGCCTCATGAAGGTTTTAGCGATCGCCCTCCTGGAAAGTGACAGAAGAGGGGTAAGTTAGCCAAAAAGCTGATTCTCTGTTTTTTAACTCCATAGGCTACTCCGACAGGGAGATTGTCCACATTAGCTGATAATGCTAATAACAGCGATGAAAATACGTGTCCCATTTAAATCATCCTTGTTTGAGGTACGTAGATGCGACAGTGCAGGAAGTTGCAATTTATATTTAAAAATCAGCAAAATCTTTGTGTTGTGCTTTGTCCCTTGTCTTTAGTCGTTATATTTTCTTCGAGATGTGTATTAAAACTTAGTTTTACTTTAGGTTTATAATGAGTATGAATCAAATACTATTTTTTATCAAAATAATAATTAAAAGTAATTGTCTATAAGTACCACAATAATAGCCGCTCAGAGGATTGTAGGGGAGGCTGTTTGCGGTATAGATTTTATTCTGCTGTTGTGTTGTCGCACAGTGCAACGCACCATTCCAAGCTTTCGGTGCGTTACGCTGCGCTAACACACCCTACAACACTACTGAGATTTTTTCACAAATCAAACCGGATGCCTGTACATTGAATTTTTCTCGCCGACTTACTTAAATGCAAGTTATTGTTAGTTTTAAATAAGACACATGTTAAAGTATTAGAAAAAAATAACTTTATTGATAGGCTAATAAAACCGAAGACAAGCGATAAAAAAATGTAATTATTCTGTTCACGAATAACATTTATTCTAAAAAAAATTAAAATAATCTTTAGTTTATCTAAATATTAGTTTATCTAATATTTAGATAAACTAACATTGGTAAGTGAATTACATCTCATAGCCGTGAGGGGTTAAGATTAAGATATCCCTCATGCAATTAACCCTGGCATAACAGGTCTTGCTGAAAATACATGATGCGTCAGTTTTACTTGTTTTGTATTCATCTTCAGCGCGAGGAAAAGCATGAAAAATACTCAAGTAGCAATCAACGAACCACTCCGCGAAACAGCTTGCAAATATAACCAGAAAAAACGTACTGGGAAGAAAAAACTCACTTGCACAAAGCCACCACAGCCTGGTGCAACTCAAGGAAATTGCCCTTTTGATGGAGCGATGGTTTCTGTCGGAGCTATTACTGATGCTGTTCATTTAGTGCATGGTGCTGTTTCCTGTACTCACAATCCGTGGGCAACTCATGGTAGTCTCTCGTCAGGCTCGCAATTATACCAAACTGCTTTCACTACCGACTTTACTGAGGGTAATATCGTTTTTGGTGGAGAGAAGAAACTATACAAAGCTATTCTCGATATTGCTCAACGCTATCATCCTTCTGCTATTTTCGTTTACGCTACTTGTGTGACTGCTTTAATTGGTGATGATATTGGTAGTGTCTGTAAATTAGCTGCAGAAAAAATTAATCTCCCTGTTGTTTATGTTGATGCGCCTGGATTTCTTGGGAGTAAAAATTTAGGGAATCGCATCGCTAACGAAACTTTATTGAATTATGTAATTGGTACAGCAGAACCTGAGTTTACCACACCATTCGATATTAATATTGTTGGTGACTATAATGTTGCAGGTGAAACGTGGAATGTTCTACCATTGTTCGAAAAAATGGGGATTCGAGTTCTTTCCAAAATTACAGGTGATGCTCGTTATCAAGAAGTTTGCTATGCTCATCGTGCCAAATTAAATGTAGTACTTTGCTCAAATGTAGTTATAGAAATGGCACAAACAATGGTAGATCGCTACGAAATTCCTTATATTGAAGAGTCTTTCTATGGTACGACAAACTTAAACCATTGCTTACGTAATATTGTGGCAAAATTAAGCCTATCCTTGGGAGATAGTGTTGTTGCCCTGGAGCTTAAAGAACGTACAGAAAAGTTAATTGCCCAAGAAACTGCTGCTTTAGATATTGCCTTAGCTCCTTACCTTGCCGATTTAAAAGGTAAGCGGATTATTCTTTCCACTGGTGGTGTAAAAAGCTGGTCACTTATCTTAGCAGCCCAAGACTTGGGAATGGAAGTTATTGCAGCTACCGATGGAAAAACAACAGAAGAGGAGAAAGCGAAAATTAAACAATATCTTGGTAAAGATGGAATGGTTTTGTCTGACACAACTCCCGAAGCACTCTTAAAGGCATTAAAGCAAACAAAAGCTGATGTGTTGATTGCTGGCGCTGGTAATAAATATACAGCACTCAAAGCAGGAATTCCTTTTTTAGACATTAACCATGAACGTCACCAGGCTTATGCTGGTTATGCAGGTTTGGTAGTACTAGCACGCGAACTGCATGAAGCTTTGTTTAGTCCAATCTGGGAGCAAATTAGCAAACCTGCTCCTTGGGATGAGAAAATTAGTTCTTCAAACCAAGCGACTGGTTTAAGAATTAGGTGATTTCCGAGAAAGAAAATACCTGGGGAGTGCGAGTTTCGACTTCGCTCAGTTTCGACTTCGCTCAACTGACGATCTCTCAGTTGGTTAAGCGAAGCCGAAACCAACTAGGGCGGTATATTTATTCCTGTAAATCACCTTAGATAGCCGTGTAATCTAAAAGTGTAGTCAACCGGAGTTAACCATAACTTCTCGTTTTTGCTCTCCTCTGTGAGCGCTCTACTGAGATCAAGAATCGTAGATTCAACCGAGTAGGCGTAGGATGGTAGGAAAGACCACAAGGAACTTACACAGCCCCCGTGATAAGATTGGAAACGGTTAGCCACCGATCTTGCTTGCAATCTTATCACACCCAGCCTTTACAGGCTTGGCTTTTCGGAAAGTGCCAGCTTTCTCTAATGCGAGTACTGGCTGTACAAAAGAGCGAGACAAGAACTTTAACCCGATATTGCGAGCTGCATTCAACCCTGAGTTGCCGCGCTCCCCTGTAACTGTGGCAAAACACTTTCCCCCATACTGATATGGTTCGCACAATTCCAACAGAGTAGGTAAATAATGATTTCCTCTCCAAACTTCTACGCCGTTAACAGCGCAAAGTCTTGATGTATCTCTGGGGTTGACTCTGGCAGTAAGAATGGCATAACGCTGATACGCGATACGACGCACATTGTCTACAATTTTACCTTTGAGCCAATAGGCACGTTTTTGATTAGAGCGTCTTGAGTACTTGCCGCGACTTGGTTTCAAATTGGCAAGATGCTCAAATACAATAACTTTGCAGTTATGACGCTGGGCAAATTCTATAATCTCATTAGAGATTCTAAATCCTTCGTTGCGCTCTTTACGAGATATCTTTGCAAATCGGGTACTAGCAAAGCCTTTATTGACTATACCAGTCTGTCTCATTTTACGTGCAATTCTTCCTAAATCACGCTTCCTACAACTGACGTGGGCTGTATGACCTTTTACAGTCATGCGGCTAATTTCGTTTACAACCCCGTTATCGTCGGACTCAAGAATACTGCATGTAGCTATACTTCCATCTAGATCTAAATCAACACAACAGATGCGTAAATCTGATTGTTGAATAACAGTTTTTAATCCTCCTGTTGCTGGTACATATTTCTCTACAGTGAAATCTAGATAAGCTTTGCCACCTTTTAAAGTGATAGTTGGAGATGCTTTCTCCCAACAGTCTCCAAAGTCGTAACCTTGATATTGAAACTTAACCCAAACCCAAGTGTTATCTCTACGGATTTTGAGCATAATGCTTGAGCCAGTGTCATCTTTCCACATCCCAGTGTAAAAAACTGGATTGAAGTTAAACGCCCTTGGTTGCACAGGTGGACGATGTTTTTTATTTCTTGGTGGTCGAGTACTCCATTTGTCGTAATGGGTTTTCCAAGACTTATAAGCACCAATAGCTTTTCTAATGGCAGCACGACGAAACGCCGAAGGTGCATCATAAGGTATTGGGTACGCCGCTTCTTCTCCTATTGTTAGCCCTTCGTACACTGTGTAATACTCGTCCGCTTTGCATGTCCCTTCTGGATGAGTGGCAACAACAGCGAAGTAGAATGACACCAAATCGTTAAAAGCCGTTTTAGTTTCACCCAAATCTATACCATCCCTTAATAAAGTAAATCTGGCTGTTTTGGATTCAATTGAATAACCTTTTTTGCGCTTTAGTGACATAAAACTCCTTTAAGTCGACCTATTTGCATTATACACCGTTTGACTCCGTTTTTGCAAAATCATCCAAAAGCTTTTCTTTGTATTTTCTAAGGAAATAAAGTTTTGAGCTAAAACAATGCATGATCGACATAAAATCCTGCATTAACTCTTGATGAGGGCTTAGCTCTGTCTTTCCTAAAACCGTTATCTTGCATCCATTGAGTTGACAAAACCACTCTACAAAATCAAACCCAAAGCGACACAGCCTGTCTTTATGTCCTATAACTATTTGTGACACCTCCCCTTCGGCAACTCGCTGCATTAGTGCCATAAACTTTCTCCGCTTAAAATTCATCCCTGACCCAATTTCTCGGATCACCTCTGCGTCTGGTGCGCGTTTTGAAAGCTCAATAACTTGAGTATCAAGATCATCTTTTTGAGAGTGAGTTGATACCCTGCAATAAAGAATCGTTTTTTCTTCCGGTTTGGCTTGCACTCTGGAACTTAAAGACGATGCTAAGTAGCGTCTCTGTCCTCCAGGCGTGCGAATGTATTCTATTTTCCCTTCGTCCGCCCAATTAGCCAAAGTCTTTGGGTGGTATCCGTACATTTTTTGTGCTTGAATTGGTGATAAATATTTCATGAAGTAAATTTCTCGGTTTACTCCATTATACTCCAAGATTCAGTTTTCTAGTGTTACGTCAAAATTAATTACCTGTTTGTTGATCTCTTCGTGGAGGCGTACCCTTCCCGTTGGTAAGGATACGCTCCTACATCATTTATATAGATGTCGATGAGTGCAACGGCTTACTTCTGGCAATTGTGCACAGAACCATAATGCCCCTAACATACTCAGACTACCGGAGACAATCAAGGCATTAGTTGCGCCAAAATGATCTGCCAAAGTTCCAGCAAACAAATTCCCAAAAGGCATTGTACCTACCATTGCTAGAGCATAAAAACTCATCACCCGTCCACGCTTATCCTCTGCAACCAAGTTTTGGATAATCATATTACTGCTTGTGACCAGTAGGATGGTAAAGCAGCCTGTAAACACAAGTATGATTATCGATAGTTCAACTTGACGCGATAGTGAGAAGGAGATTTGACTCATCCCGACCAAAATTTGAGCCGCTACAATCAAACGCTCTAAACCTGCAATCCCTCGTCTGAAACTCAGATACACACAAGCGAACAAGGATCCTATTGGCGCTGAGGTACTTAGGTGAGCCATTGTAGTTGCATCACCATTTAAAATCTTAGCTGCAAAAACGGGCATGAGCGAGATATGAGACATCCCGACTAAACCCTGTACTGTTAGGACTAATAAAATTGCTCTAATCGCCTGAAACGTCGTGATATATTTATACCCCTCACCCAATTTCTGCAAAGCATCTCTAAGGTTTGTAAGAGCCTGCATTCGTCTAGCTGGAAGCCGCATTGCTAGCAAGCTAAAAATTGCAGGTATATAGCTGATAGTATCGTAAAGAAAACAATATTTTACACCAAGCGTCGCAATCAAAATCCCGCCTATAGCTGGTCCCAATACCAGAGAAGAACTTAACATCACTGAATTCAAGGCAATAGCATTACTCCAATCAGCGCGATCATCCACCGTTTCCGTGACGATTGTATGGCGCACGGGCACATCTAATCCCTTGAGTAAACCATTGAGAGCACTCAGTACTAATAGAATCGGAAAGGTAATCCAATTCGTAAAGGTGAGAATTGTTAAAGCGAGGGAAACGCTAATTCCCAATATCTGTACCACCATTAATAAGTCCCGACGACTCCATCGGTCAGATAATATGCCAGAACAGGGAATTACTAATAAGGTAGGTAAAAACTGCACAAATCCTGCTACTCCCAATAACCAAGCCGATTTAGTCAAATCGTATACCAGCCAGGGAATGGTTAATTGCTGGGTCATAAATGTCCCAGACATTGATAACAACTGTCCGCCAAAAAACAAGCGAAAATTACGCCAGCGAAAGGCAGGTAAATAGTTCTCGATGAGATTACTTATGCGTTTCCCTGACTGTCTATTCCAAATTTTCATGAGGAAAATTTTATATGCTGCTCTAATAATTAGGTTATCTAATTATCTAAGATAATCGCTATCGTTTATCTATGTGAGCTAGATTACTTAAGCAGTGAGGCAATTGAAGAGCCTTGTAGTCTCAAAAGGCTCATAGGAAAATCCTATTCAAATCTACGATAAATTGGTAGATTTATAGTAAAATAATATTAGTTATGCTTCCACCATGGGAATTTTGCGATAGCAAAGCGCTGCCGCCCACGGCAGATTGCATATCGGCACAATTCCCATTCAAAGAGGCAAGTGTAAACACCAAACCACAGATAATCGACATCGGTCACAAGTGTATCGAAGCTAGTTTCTCTGCCCAAAAGTGACTTTGCTGCCATCAGTTGCTCATATTAGTCGTAAATCTAAGGAGATCAAACTATGACACTTACCGCAACTCGGATTGAGATTACACCCACCGGATCTGCTCTTGGTGCTGTGATTACCGGAGTTGATGCCAGTCATTCTCCAGAAGCAGAAGTGATTCTCCTGCTCAAGCAGACGTGGCGCGATCGCCATCTCCTGATCTTCAAGAATCAGACATTAACCGATGACCAATTGTTAGCATTTGCCAATTACTTTGGCGATATTCTCCAACAACCCGCCTACATCCGCAAAGGGGAAACAGAAGAATACCTGCCACCGTTAGTTCTCACTCTCGCAAATGCTGCTAACGAAGAGAACTCAGTCAACATCCGACCGAACTATCGCGAACTTTTACCCCACATCGATCACTACTGGCTGCCTGTGCCATCTAGCGGATCCTTCCTATACGCGGTAGAAGTCCCTGAGAATGGTCCCGATACTTATTGGGTGAATTTAGCTCAAGCTTATGAAGAGTTAGATGATGCCACAAAAGAGCAAATTGCTGGCTTGCAAGTTCGCTACTTCAATTTTTATGGCAGCAAAGATCGCGATGAGTATGGAGAGCCTAAATATGCAGCTGGACGAGAAGCTCAACCTGGCGAACGAGTTGCAATCCATCCACTGGTGCGCACTCACCCAGATACTGGCAAAAAAATCCTCTTCTTGAATGCTGCAAGCGATGTAGACATCATAGATTATGACCATGCAGAAGGAGCAAAACTAATTGCGCGGTTGTATGAACACATCAAACAACCCCGATTTGCTTATCGGCACAAGTGGAGCAAGGGCGACTTGCTTTATTGGGATAACCAGGCAACAGCTCACTACCGTCCTGAATTTGATGTCAATGCCACCCGTGTTCTCAAACGGGTTAGCCTTCGAGGTAGCCGTCCGTTCTAAAGGTTTAGCAGTCCAAAGATCTTGCATGAGGTAACTAGAGGTATTTGGTTAGGGGCGAGTTCCGATAGCTTTATGCCGTTGGTCATGATGTGATGCGGTTAAACCCGCCCCTCTTATTTAAAAGTCTGAGCAACCCGCATCAACAACAAGGGATTGAGAAATCATGATTAAACCTTATGTCAGGAAGCGATTAATTTCCAGGCGAGATTTGCTTTACACGTTGTATGGGTTGACTTCTTTCAGTATATTAGTGGGCTGTGGGGTAAATGCTGGCAGTAAAGATCAGAAGACGACAGAGAACAAAAACATAATTGCGAGTAATGGCAGCACCACTAATAGCAAAACTAAACGTATTCGGCTTGGCTACACAACATTTGGTGATTTGACAAGGGAAAAAGGTGTAATCGAAAAGCGTTTAGCTCCTTTGGGAATCAATGTTACCTGGACGAAATTTGTCTCTGGACCGCCCTTGTTGGAAGCCTTAAGCGTGGGTAGCATTGATGGAGGACAAGTTGGAGAAACGCCACCGATCTTTGCCCAGGCTGCTGGCAACGATCTGGTTTATTTAGTAAACATCCCCGCCGGGACGGGGGAAAGCTATGGGATTATTGTCCCCAAGGATTCTCCTATTAAAACCGTTGCGGATCTTCGGGGCAAGAAAGTTGCTTATGCTAGAGGAACTGCTCTGACATATTTTTTGGCGAAAGCGCTGGAAGAAGTTGGCTTGAAGTTTAGCGATGTTCAAGGTGTGAATTTGACTGTTGCCGATGGGCGAGCAGCATTTTTAAACAAAACTGTTGATGCTTATGTAGCGATCGACCCTACATTGATCAAGTTTCAACAAGACGGAACGGTGCGACTGCTGCGAGATGCTCAGGGAATTAAAACACCAGGCTCTTTCTACTTATCTTCCAGGGATTTTGCTACCAATAACATTGACCTGTTCAAAGCAATTCTGGAAGAATACTACGAAATTGGAGAGTGGGCAAATAAAAACAGGCGGGCGACGGCTGAAATCCTTGCCCCACAGTTAAAGATTGATGTGCCAACGATGGAAATAATGCTATCTCGGCGAAAGTACAATATGCAACCCATCAATGAGGAAGTATTGCGGGCGCAACAGGAGGTTGCTGACCTTTTATACAAGTTAAAAATCGTGCCAAAACAAGTTGATGTCCGGCAAGCAACCCTAACTTCTCAGCAATATGCCGCAATCATTCCTGAGAGTATTAAAAATAGGGCATGATTGTGTGATGTTGCTTCCCAAGAAAAACGGTTTGGGGATCAAGTGCTTTTGAAGTATTTAAGAATTTGCAAGCAATGCTCAATCGCTAATACAAGTTCAGACAAATTAATTTTATGCTGTCCAGCAACACTATCCTGTTCAGAGATGAAAGGTATGTGAATGAAGCCACCTATAGTGTCAATTCCTAATAGGTTAATTTGACGTAATGCCAAATAATAGACGTGATTGCAAACGTAGGTTCCTGCATGATTAGATATTTCGACTGGGGTACCCTTTTTTATTAACTCATTTTTTATATGCAACAGTGGTAAAGTAGAGAAATATGCCACTGGAGCATCATCCACAATCTTTTTTCCCTCAAGAGTTAATCCCGCATTATCAGGCAATGTGCAGTCGTCCAGGTTTAGCGCAACTCTTTCAAGATTAAGTATGCTTCGACTTCTTGCGACACCTAAGCCTAAATAAACTTCAGGTTTAATCTGACTCATTAATTCTTGAATCCGCTCACCTGCTGCCACAAATTCAGTTGGTAAAACTTCTCCAGTTACTTGAATGTCATGCCAAGATTTCGCTTTCGCCGCAATTTCTTCAACAATCAATTGCGAAGGGTTCATTTTTAAGTTCGCAAATGGGTTAAAACCTGTTAGCAAAACTTTCATGTTTTATATGTTACTCTAATAATTAGATTAGCTAATTATTTACGATAATGGCGATCAGTATATCTGTCCAAGCTAGCATACTGAAGGCGTAGTTAAGACTATCTATACGGGGGGCTCATGAGCGAATTAAAGCAACTGAAACTGGGTGCCTTCATGCGCCCGGTAAGCATACACACCGGCGCTTGGCGCTATCCAGGGGCTTTGCCTGATGCCAATTTTAACTTCCCTGCATTGAAACAATTCATCCAAAAACTAGAGCAGGGCAAGTTCGACGCATTCTTTATGGCGGATCACTTAGCTGTGCTTAATATGCCAATTAACGCCCTTAAGCGTAGCCACACCGTCACCTCCTTTGAGCCCTTCACTCTACTTTCTGCTCTCGCCAGCGCCACCGAACACATCGGCTTAGTAGCTACTGCTTCCACGACCTACGACCAGCCTTACCACATTGCTCGTCGCTTTGCTTCTCTTGACCATATCAGCGGGGGTCGCGCTGGGTGGAACATCGTCACCACAGCAAATCCCGACGCAGCACTCAACTTTGGTCTTGAAGTTGAGATAGAGCATGACGAACGCTACTTGAGGGCTAGGGAATTTTATGATGTCGTTACAGGTCTTTGGGATTCTTTTGCTGATGATGCATTTATCCGAGATGTAGAATCAGGGATTTATTTTGATCCCGCAAAAATTCACGTTCTAGGTCATAAGGGAAAATATCTCTCGGTGCGTGGACCATTAAACATAGCTAGACCTGTCCAAGGTTGGCCGGTAATAGTACAAGCGGGTGCATCTAATGCAGGACGACAATTAGCCGCCGAAACCGCCGAAGTTGTGTTTGCACCTGCTGGTAATCTGGAAGCAGGTAAAGCTTTATTTGCTGACATTAAGGGAAGGGCACGGGCAATTGGACGTGACCCTGAAAGTATAAAAATTCTTCCAGGTGCTTTGGTGATTGTGGGCGAAACTGTCGAAGACGCGATCGCCAAGCGTAAACATTTGGACAGCTTAGTACATTACGATAGTGGTATCGCCAGCTTGAATAGTGCCCTTGGTTACGATGTTTCGGGTTTCGATCCTGATAGTCCCTTACCAGAAATTCCGCAGACCAACGGTGGCAAGAGTGGACGAGAACGAGTGATAGCGCTGGCGCAACGGGAGAACCTAACCATTCGACAGCTCGCTCAACGAGTCGGTAGTTACAGCGGCTTAGCTTTTGTTGGTACACCCAAAACGATCACCGATGAGATGGAGCAATGGCTAAACGAGGAAGGATCTGATGGTTTCAACATTATGTTCCCTTTTCTTCCTGAAGGGTTGAACGATTTCGTAGACAAAGTTGTTCCAGAACTGCAAAGACGTGGGATCTTCCGGAAAGAGTATGAAGGGAAGACGCTCCGGGAAAATCTTGGACTTGCCCGTCCTGCTAACCAGTTCTTTGAAGCCATAACCGCATCTGTAACCTAGCGCGATCGCCTTACTCCGTTTGAGTGAGGAGTTTCTCAATTTGTATTATCTGCTTCTGAATTGCTTCTAGCTTTTCTGATAGACTAGCGTTCTTTCATCGCTTTCGATAGGGGAAAATAGGAATAAAGCAGAATAGCCCTTTGCGGTCAATTTTTGGGGTGATATTTTAATTCTTTTTTAACAAATCCCAGTAAAGAATTGTCTGTCTAATACGTGATAGCAATAAAAGTTCAGCGACTCTCCCTATAACAGTTCATAGTGTCAGGAAATGCCGACAATTAGATAGAAAAAATTACTGTTATAGAACAAATAATACGAAGCCATCATAAAACTACTGTATTTACATAGGATTTGTTTAAAATAGATACACTTGTTAGTAAGGAAAGCTATCAAATCCTTCCAAAATATAGGTTTTAACCTGTATAGTTTCACAATTCTCATTAGTTCTATCTACACAGTTGGATACTCAAATTCAATTCCTAGTTTCTCTAGTACATAAGTAGTTTTTCCAGGAAATTCACCTCTCCTAAGAACACAAAATACTTACATTTATATTTTGCACGATATAAATTTGTAATTGTAGACTAACAAGTAAATTTCACGCTTCACCTATGTACAATAGCATTTTTAACTTAACTCTTCCTCGTGGGGATATCGCTATTATTGGCGGCGGATTAAGCGGTTCTCTGGTTGCAGCAAATCTTTTGCAAAATGCAACCACTCCAGTGTCAATTAAATTGATTGAAAGGAATCCTGAAATTGGTAGAGGAGTTGCATACAGTACACCTGTTGAGTCCCATCTGCTGAATGTACCAGCAGGTAAGATGAGCGCTTTTGCAGATAAACCAGATCATTTCTTAAATTGGCTGCATAGTCAGGGTTATGAGCAGGTGAGTGCATCAACGTTTGTACCGCGTAAGATTTATGGGGATTATATCCAGGCAATTTTGAACCAAGCACTAGAAAATGCTCCGGCTTATGTACAGTTAGAAAAGATTGTTGATGAAGCGATCGCCATTCAAGCAAAAGATGATGGGACAAAAGTATACCTACGTAGTGGACAAAGCTTACACGTCCAAAAAGCTGTACTAGCAGTCGGGAATTTCCCAGCCTCTCTACCAAAACCAATCGCCTCTTTAGGTAAGAATAATCCCTATGTTAGGGATGCGTGGTCTAGTGATGCAATTTCTGATCTCAAAGCGGAAGATTCGATTTTGTTGGTGGGAACTGGGTTAACGATGGTTGATGTAGTTGTTGCACTTCATCAGCAAGGATTTCGAGGAAAAATCCTTGCTGTCTCCCGTCATGGATTAATGCCACAGCGTCATAAATTAACAACTCCCTATCCTATATATATAGCTCCAGAGACTGCGCCAAAAACTGCGCGGGGATTAATGCATTTAGTACGTCAGGAAGTCAAAAAAGCAATCACCCAGGGACAAGATTGGCGCGCAGTCGTAGATGCAATCCGTCCAATAACTCAACTACTTTGGCAAGCACTACCACTAAGAGAACAGAAACGATTCCTACGCCACATAAAAGCTTACTGGGAAGTGCACCGACATAGAATTGCAGCCGACATTGCCGAAGTACTGGATAAGGCGCAAATAAGCTACAGTGCAGGTAGAATTCAAAATTGCCGACAGTTTGAAGATGGTCTAGATGTAACAATTAGAGAGCGGGGAACAAACGCAGATATTGTTTTGCGAGTGAACCGAATTATCAACTGTACAGGTTCAAACTGTAACTATGCTTCTTTGCAGCATCCACTAATTAGTAGCTTACAAGCACAACAGCTGATTCATTCTCATCCATCATCAATCGGTATCGAAACTGCTGCTAATGGTGCTGTGATTGATGTACAAGGAAACGTCTCCCAAAGACTGTATACTATAGGAACACCTCGCAAAGGAAATCTTTGGGAAACAACAGCCGTTCCCGAGATTCGCGTTCAGGCTGCGAATTTGGCACAGGAGTTACTGAAATCTTTTCATGCTAGACCTTACGCTAAGTCTAGAGATTCTTTCGCTGAAGATCATGCGAGCAAGTCGCATCAACCTGCTATGTTATTTCGTCAACTCTTCGATCCAGAATCGAGTACCTACACATACCTGATAGCTGATACTGAAACTAAAGCAGCGGTCTTGGTAGATCCTGTATTAGAACGGGTCAACCGAGATCTACAAATATTGCGAGAATTAGGATTAACTCTACAGTACTGCCTAGAAACCCATATTCATGCTGATCACATTACTGGAACAGCTCAACTGAGTCAATTTACAGGTTGTTTAAGCGTGTTTCCTGAGAATGCTGAGACTGACCGTGCAGACAGATATATTGGAGATGGTGAAATCTTGCAACTCGGGAGCATAGAAATTCAAGCGATCGCCACTCCTGGACACACCAACAGTCACATGGCTTATTTAGTTAATGGGACTCATTTATTAACCGGAGATGCATTGTTTATTCGAGGTTGCGGTAGAACTGACTTCCAAAATGGAGATGCTGGATTACTGTATAACGTCGTCACCCAAAAACTATTTACTCTACCAGATGATACATGGGTGTACCCTGGTCATGATTACCAAGGACGAACAGTATCTACTATTGGGGAAGAAAAGCGCTGGAATCCCCGGTTTGCGGGACGCAGTCGCAGCCAGTTTATAGAGCTGATGAATAGCCTAAAGCTACCTTATCCCAAAAAGATGTCCGAAGCTGTGCCTGCAAATCAGCATGGGGGTAAAGTTTTAGTCACATTGGACTATCAGATTTAAATCCATCATGCTAGAAAAAGGGGGGTGTCTGGTCAAATCTTCCATCGAACGATTTTTGATTGTAGGGTGCGTTACGCTTCGCTAACGCACCAATTTAATTGCTTGCTGTCAACGAAGATATCGCTGTTAGTACTTAAGCCTCAATCTATCTGATGTAACAAATAAGAACCAGCATTCTTTGTGCTAAAAATGATAAACAAAAGTAATTAATCTTACACTCAAAAATAAATAATTTTCCACAACAGGAACGTAAGCCTTACTCAATGAGCTTCTGAGCTTCAGGCACACTATAAAATTAAGAAAAAATTAAATCTGATCTGACAACTTAATGCTTCAAAAGGACATCTATTTTTAAGTATTAATACGCAAAAACAACTTGTTTACCTTGAGGTTAAAATGTCTCTTTTATCTCCAAAAATCGAGGCGTGCATTTAATGGAGGGAATAACTCTTTTAAGCTGTGTTGGGGATAGAAAAAATTACCTATCTTACTCGACAAACTCCCTGAGTTAACAAAGTTGTAACGATAACTACATTTTCTCTATTGCGATTGTGTATTTACGAATAGATTTTTAAATTTATTTGTACTAAAGTACGGTAAGTGAATCGAAAATATGGAATTATTATGGACAATACACAGCAAATAAGTATAATTAATATACAAAATGAATCCGTAAAAAAATCAAACAAAGACGGGATAAGCCTCCCAGTAATTCTCAAAAAAATTAGAGGAGGCTTTTTTTTGGTACTTGGATTTTTACTCTCCCCTGTGTCTTGGTGGAATGACCTATTTTTTAACCTACCGATCGCGTACGGTTTTGGCTATTTGTGTAGTTTCTTCTTCAAAGACTTGTTTTTGCCATGCGCGATCGCCGGATACTGGCTTTCCAATGTCTTAGGTATTCTTTTGATGCAAGCTGGAGTCATGGATGTATTACCCAATCAAAACCAAGAACGTAACCTAAAAAAAGAATTGCTGACAGGTTTAGCATCCTCCACAGGATATACTTTGGTGATCCTCACACTGATCTACTTCAAAATTTTGGACACACCTAACCTATTCCCCAGTAGCTAACTAGGCAATATACCCATACCTTTGTGACGATGTCAATCCAAGATTCCCGGTCTTCTCACGCTCTCGGGAATCCCACTAAGATAAAGCCTTAAAAGAATAATATGGATTTTTTACTATTACCTGTACTCAGCTTTCTAATCGGCATCATCGTCGGCTTAACTGGAATCGGTGGAGCATCACTCATCACCCCAATGCTCATATTTATCTTCCAAGTACCTCCTGCTGTTGCAGTCAGTTCTGATATCGTCGCAGCAACAATGATGAAAATCGTCGGAGGGGTAAAACATTGGCAACAAGAAACCCTCGACTGTCAAGTTGTTAAATGGTTGGCATTAGGAAGCGTACCTGGTTCCCTTGCGGGAGTGGGAATTTTATATCTAATTCGCCAAATGGGAATCGCCAACTTAGATGAAATCCTTCTGCGTTTATTGGGGTTCATGATTCTGGTAGTCGTCTTTTTAGGACTCGGACAGTTAGTTATCAAAGGATTTTTCCCTGATTTTGAATTACCTCAACCGCCAAAGTTCGATTTAAATACTTCTGTTGGACGCATTCAAGCAATGAGTGTAGGAGCAATTTTAGGATCAATGGTGGGAATGACCAGTGTTTCTTCGGGTTCTTTATTCGCAATGGTGTTGATTGCGTTTTTTCAACTCGACTCCCGCAAATTAGTTGGTACAGATTTAGCCCAAGCAGCTATTTTGCTCTCATTTACATCTCTTGGACATATTCTTTTAGGAACTGTGAACTGGGGTTTAGTGATCCCTATTTGGATAGGGACAATTCCAGGAGTCATGTTAGGTGCAAAGCTTTGTCAGCTAATGCCTCAGCGTGTTCTTAAATTTGCAATTTATACACTACTTATAGGAGTTAGCTGTAAGTTAGTTTATTAGGTCCACGTATATTTTTAATTTCTAAATAGGACTTCGTACCCCATTACGGGATTAACAAACTAGTAAAGAGCGTTAAGCTCTGATAATAGTAATAGAACGACCATTTTTTGTATTTACAACTTGAGTATTTAAACGTTCTGCTATCGGTAAAGCTTTGGTGCGTACATCGAAAATAACCAACCACCCACAATTTACTCCTAGTCGAGCCAAATAAGAATCTAACTGTTCAATACCTGACTCCATTGGATCGCCCTTTTTATCTCGCCAAGCTTTTAACTAAATCCCTAATGTTATATTTCTATATTTCAAACATAAATCCATTCGGTCACGTCCAATGGCGTACTCCCGTTCTAAAGTTCTACTCCCGTTAACCACACGATGTAAAAATGCCATGAGTACCAAGTGCGGTGCAATCTCATGATAAGCAGCGCTACCAAGTAATGGCTCTCCATGCTGTCTCCAAAATACCAAAAATGCCTGCAACAAAGCATCTGTGTCTAACTCACCGCTAGGAGTTAACCAAATGGGTGCAATTTGAGGTAGCGAAGCCATCGGTGTTACTGTTAACACTCTCGGTAACACTTCACGGTAAATTGGATTAGCGATCGCCAGTCCTCCTAGTGGATCCATTTTGCATAAACCCAAGTCGATAACAAACTGGATATCATCATTGGGTACATCTCCAAGTTCCAGTCCTGCTAATATTGGCTCAATAATTGCCTTTACTCTTGGTTCTCTCAGTCGTTCAGCAAGGGAATCGAGATGAGTATCTTGCCTTACTATCAAGATTTCCTTTGCAGAGTTCACATGTTCCGGTGTTATGGCGACATTTGTCTCTGTTACCATCTCTTCAACAATTTCTTTAGCAAGGGCATTTACTAACCACGGTTGTCCTTGAGTCAAATAAAAAGCTGTCTCAATAGCCTCTTGTGTAAAAACTTGTCCGGTATCTTTGGTATGCTGTTGATATAAATAGTGAATGTCAGCTTGACAGGGACCTGCGGTATTAAACCAACGAGACATAGGGATATGCGGCGCGATCGTGCTGCATTAAGTTTAACAGCAGGAATTGTAAGCAGTTAAGCTTTAGCAAAATTATCAAGTGGCCTTCTCTTCTCCCAAGGGAGACGCTGCTTGTCACGCTTGCTTAAGCGCAGGGGTACGAGACGCTTCCCGCTCTTCGGAGAGGCTGCGCCCGACGCGCAGCTATGCCCGCAGGGCTTTACGCGAACACACGCGGGCAGACGGTTCGGACAAAGTCCTAAGTGCATTAAAAATTACAATGAAACTAGTTATAACGAAATATAACAATTTTAGAACTTTTCCTTACATAGCGGTCTGGAATATGTTAACCTGAAAAAGATGAGAATTAATTCGGTGATTCTGTTTGTTAATTATATTAATTGGCTTGTCTCCGAAATCTAAATCTCCACACACTAGGATTTTGGAGACAGTACTATGTCCGTTTATGTAGGCAACCTTTCTTATGAAGTTACAGAAGCTGGTCTACAATCTGTGTTCGCAGAATATGGTTCTGTAAAGCGCGTTCAGCTACCTACTGATCGCGAAACGGGGCGTTTGCGCGGCTTTGCTTTCGTAGAAATGAGTTCAGAAGCTGAAGAATCAGCTGCTATTGATGCACTAGATGGTGCTGAATGGATGGGTCGTGACCTAAAAGTGAATAAGGCAAGACCACGGGAAGATAGAGGTTCTTTCGGTGGTAACCGAGGCGGCGGCAATTTCCGTAACCGCTACTAATAGAAATATAGTAATCTCTTGTAGATACTGAATCTAAGAGGCAAAAAGTGTTCACAGTATGGTGTCACTTTTTGTTCGTAGCCCCTCATACAGAAATTGAGGGGCTTTTTGTCGCTTAATTGAGGGTAGACAAGAAACTTTTGTTGGCGATGGCTAATTTAGCCAGGAATAATCTGAACAATCAATGATCGTTTATCGAGTAACTGGATTTTACCAACTTTATTGAGATCCTCTGCAATCCGCTCTAGTAGTTCTCCAGCGCGATCGCGATACTGATGTTCTCGACCTCGTAAGCGAATTAAAAACTTAACTGAATCACCTTTACTCAACCATTGAATAGCTTGCTCAATACGTATTTGGTAATCAGACGTCCCAACATTCGGACGGAATCTAACTTCCTTGACTACTGGTCTAGAACTTTGGTTTTGACGCTTTTTTTGCTGGTACTGAAATTTTCCATAATTCAGAATTTTAGTCACAGGAACTTCTTTAGCTTCGGAGACAACGACTAGATCAAGATCCAGACTCTCAGCTAAACTCAGAGCTTCTTTAGTGTCAATAAGACCACGATTGTTATTTTCATGGTCTATTAACAAGACCTGAGGTGACTTGATTTGATGGTTAATGAGTTGTTTATGGACTACGATAATATTTGCCTCTGGGTAATTTACTACTAGGCTAGCACAACGCTTACTAACTTTCCACAGGTTAGTCCTTTTACATCAGTGTTGATGAAGTCTGAATTTGCAGGACGAAACTTCAAAGCTAAGGGACGGATGCAGTACAAAAGTTCGCAGTTTAGCTTCCCAATGTTGGAGAAACTTTTGTAAAAGTTTTTGAGAGTGGTTTTTCCCGTTCCCGTTGGTGTTAGTGAGATTCCGGACAAAATATAACACCAAATCGTCAACTATAGGTGCGCAAAATTCAGCAGTAAAGTCCCACTCCAAGGGAGGCTCATAAAGGGTAGAAAAAATTTTACCTTGCCCTAATTTACAAAGCAGCGTCAAAAACCTGCTGTGCAGTGAGGTTGAGTTGGGGAAAGGTGGGGGATACGATTCGATTATTCCCAGTGAACTTGGTGACTTCGTACTCATCTCCTATAAGCTGACATACCGAGAAAGTAGGCTGCTTGGGATCTCCGATAAACCGCTTACCCCCTAACGCTGCATAATCTGCAATCCAGAATTCAGGGATACCCATTTCCTCATAATCGGCAAATTTCAGGTGATAGTCATCCCGCCAGTTGGTACTAACGACTTCGACAACTAAAGGTACAGATGCTGCTTGAGTAACTGTTGACTGTTTTTGAAAAAGAGGTTCGTTGCCAAGATTATCAAGATTTAGTAACAATACATCAGGTGAGTAAGCAGATTTAGCAGAAGGTGTTTTAACAAAAGCAGTCTTGGGGATGCGGTAAGGCAACCCTATCCTGACATACTCTATAGTTATTTTCTCAGCTAAAAAGCCAACAACTTTTTCATGGTCTCCGGTTGGGGGTGCCATCTCAATAATCACTCCATTATGTAGCTCGTATCGCACCCCGTCGTTGGGATACCACTCAATAAATTCCTCGAAGGTTACTGTTTTGGGTAGAGTCGTAGTCATAGAATTTTACCAAAATAGTACGGGAGGGTGAAAGCCGACGCGGGGGGACGCCAGTCGCTACAACTTTGGGAACCAAAGCAACGCGCTGGCTCATTTATCCCCCGTGAGTGATCGGATCGGGTAGTGACTTAATCCAATCCTGCACCACCTCTGAGACGGATACGCCCAGTTTATCAGCAAACGCTTGCACCTTTGCTTTTTCTCGTTCTGTGACTCGGACTACAATTTTTAATTCTCTTGCCATTTTCCGGAATCTTAATGACTCAGATGCCGAAAAAGGAGTGTAGGCGATCGCATACAACAAAAGGAGGATGAATGACCAACGCCAACGCACAAACAGAAGACTTAAACACACCCTTACAATATTTTTGATGCATAGCAACATTTACAACAGTTTTGAGACAAATGAGGGAAGAGGTACACCGATAGTCCAAGGGCGTAGCCTTCGGCTTCTCGCAGAGTACGCCGTTCGCTCCTACTAATGTACCTCACGCACCTCGAATGCGCTGTAAGGATATAGGCTTTGAAACCCTTGCCAGATAAACATTCTTGTTTTGTTTGATATCAAAAACTTCTGAGAGTAGCAGTCAAACCAACGATCCCAATAATCTTGTTGATTTGTCAACTTCGCGATGAGTTTATCGTAAGTAGCAAACCAGCTTTCCCAATAATCGTTGGGTTGCTTCACACAACCGTTGTAGGTTGGACAAGAAGCTTTACACTGAGGCACTGTATATACAGTATCAACGCAGTTTTTACAAAGGTTGGGGTCAATCCAGGGACGCTCATCAATCATCTTGATCGCGCCTACAGGACATTCGGATAGACAAATATTGCAGGAAATACACTGACTAGTAATTTGGTAAGTCATGACTATGTTCCTCGTAAGTTTGTTAGTAGTTAGTGGTTAGTTAGTTATTTTTTACACAAAATAACCAACCACTAATCATTAACAGTCCTTATTCCATTGCTCGTAAAACTCACTAGCGACCTTTTCAATCACGTCGTAAGCTTCAACAGCTTGAATTCCAGCGGCTTGCAATTTTTCCTTGGGAGATTCACCCATCTTAGAAACCAAAACTGCTTTGCAATCAGCGATGGTGTTGATGATATTTTCTAAGGTAGCTTTCTCTCCATATCCACCTTGGCAATAATGGTCAACTCTACGATGACCAACAAAGCGAACTCCATTGCTATCGACTTCATAAATCTGGAATTCCTTTGCATGACCGAAGTGCTGGTTGACGATTCCACCACCTTTTGTTGCTACTGCGACCAATATCTTGGGACTGTTTTGTAAAGCCACGTTAGTACGTTGTGCTTTTTCTTTGGCTGCTTTGAGTTCTTCTTTAAACTTCTCAATACCTGCGTGAATTTCTTGACGCTGTTCAAGGTTATATTCTGGAGCCATGTTCAAGAATTTATCTTTGGTAAATTCCAGGCTGCGGTCTTCACCCAATAACCCTACTGCATCTGCCCGACATTGACGACAATGACGCATCATTTTCATATTACCAGCGCACTGGTCTTGCACTTCCTTAAGTTCTTTAGGTGTGGGACCGCGCTGACCCGTCAAACCGAAGTGAGTGCCGTGTTCTGGTGCAGAAATCAGAGGCATAATATTGTGAAGGAATGCCCCTTTTGAGCGAATCACCTTATTGACTTCTACTAGGTGCTCGTCATTAATACCCGGAATCATTACCGAGTTGACTTTGCACAAGATATCGGCTTCTTGGAGAGCTTGTAAGCCTTCCATCTGCTTTTCGTGCAGAATTTTGACGCCTTCAATACCTTTATAACGTTTACGGTTATAGTGAACCCAGGGATAAATCTTCTCTCCGATTTCTGGATCCACCATATTAATAGTAATGGTGACGTGATCTATATTTAGTTGCTTGATGCGATCGACATATTCAGGAAGCATCAAACCATTGGTTGAGAGGCAGAGCTTGATATCTGGTGCTTTATCGGCAACTAATTCAAAGGTACGGAAAGTTTTTTCTGGGTTTGCGAGTGGATCTCCAGGACCTGCGATTCCCAATACTGTCATTTGGGGAATCTTACCTGCAATCACCAAAACTTTATGTGCTGCTTCCTCTGGGGTTAGCAATTCGCTTACCACTCCAGGACGACTTTCGTTAGCGCAGTCGAATTTCCGATTGCAGTAGTTGCATTGAATGTTGCAAGCAGGTGCAACTGCAACGTGCATTCTTGCATAGTGGTGATGAGCGTCTTCGCTATAGCAGGGATGATTGGCAATCCGTTGTTTAAGTTTCTCATCCATTTCCACGGTGGTGCTGCTGCTACATCCGCAACCACCGGATTTTGTTTTGGTTGTTGGCTCCGTAACTAGAGAGGTAACGAGTCCTGTAGACTGTGGTGTCATTGAATTTCGCAAAGGTCGGGTACTGATGCTGCCACTGTGGGAGATGCTATTTGTTTTACCCAGGAATGGAAGTCACGTTACTGTAAGAGAGGCTTACAACCTAAGTTTCTTTAACTGGTGTGTGTCAGCTTGTGAAACAAGGCGTGAAATCTTTGCTTACAGGCGCGACTTCGGTTCACAGGGGCATGGTGCTACTTCATCATCCCTCCACTCACTTGGAAGCGCTTTTGTTTTTGATTAGCGCGTTAAGTGCTTGGCGATATAGGTTTTATATCAGTTGTTTTAAACAGGGCTAGTAGGTTTGCTCGATATAGAATTTATTGAATTGATTAAGCTTGTACTCACAATACAAAACCCTGATGCTTAGCACATCAGAGAATTTTAAAAAATTTTTTTGGGTAGAGGTACTAGTATTTTTAGGATGGGGTACGAGTGTTTATGAAGGAGGGGGCAGGTATTTGTGTACTCAAATAAAACTCAAGCCCAGCAAAGGTTTGAGCCAAATTTTAGCTTTTTTTAATCTATCTAGCCTTGTACTCAAAGGCTGATAAAATGTTACCCGGAGTACTAACTGAAGACCGATTTTTTCTTCAGAAATCTGGAGTAGTCTACATGCGTCTACTCCAGAAATGTGCGAAATTCAATTCTGTATCCAACATATCATTTTTTTTTGAGAAAAAATTCAATTTATATTTTTTTAATCTTCCTTGTAAGCGGTTCTATCCCATGCAGTAAAAGGCTTTGAGTCCTTTATTAAGCCCGCATTAATTATGGGAAATGGGCATGGGGCATGGAGCATAGGGCATAGGGCATGGGGCACGGGATAATTGGTACAGGGCAGAGGAGAAAAATTATAAGTGACTATGCAAAACTAATTATCTTTCTTGGCGCTGGAATCGCTGTTCCACAAGTATTTCAGCCGGTGTGAATATAAAATCGATTTTGCGGATGTACTTATCGGTAAATCTTGAGCAAGAAGGAACTTCTATAAGCTTTTTTCTCCCAATGCCCCATACCCCATGCCCGATGCCCATTACTCCTTGAGTACACCAATACTTATTCCTGCCCCCCAAAAATACTAGTACCCGACCTCAGAAATACTAGTACCCCTACCCCAATAAAAATTTTCTATTGCCTTTACATAAAAGTTTGGGGGTTATGAGTACAGCCTTAATCAATCCAATAAATTCAATCAACGTCAGATATACTCGAACATTTGGAGCCTCCTGCTATAAGCAGAAAAACAGAGCACGGCTCTTTTCACTCTCACAGCACCAATGCAACAGACTCTAGACCGTACTAGGAATTCACAAAGCAAAAAAATGTCAGATTGTGTCAGTAACAACTATCTCAAAACCCTGCTTTCTGGCGTTTTTTTTGAGCCGCTCTTGACTGATTTTCTCATTATCTTTAAGCGTGATCCAGCAGCACGTAATTGGCTAGAGGTTTTGCTGTGCTATCCAGGATGGCATGCAATCTGCTTACATCGTGTTGCCCACTGGTTATATCGTCATAAAGTGGGTTTTCTTCCTCGTTTAATTTCTCATTTAGGACGATTTTTAACCGGAATTGAAATTCACCCAGGAGCACAAATTGGTAAGGGTGTGTTCATCGATCATGGTTTGGGTGTTGTCATCGGTGAAACGGCGGTAATCGGAGACTATACACTCATTTACCAGAATGTTACTCTTGGTGGTACTGGAAAAGAAACCGGTAAGCGCCATCCTACTTTAGGCAACAATGTCGTAGTGGGAGCAGGCGCAAAAGTTTTGGGTAATATTCAAATTGGCGATCGCGTCCGTATTGGTGCTGGTTCAGTTGTTTTGCGTGATGTTCCATCAGATCACACTGTCGTGGGAATCCCTGGGCGCAATATTTCCAGGTCACAGGAGAAAAATCTATCACCTTTAGAACATGGCAAGTTACCCGATATAGAAGCTACTGTGATTCGCTCGTTATTGGAACGTATTTCCCGGCTTGAACAGCAGTTGCAAACTCTCAACAATCACTCTCAACAAAAAGAATTGGTAATAAAGGAACGTTAATTATGTTGCAACCATCGAGTTCTGAAGTCGTAGGCGAGTATATCTTGCAAATTCCTTTATGTGATCGCTGGCGAATCTATCACCGCTTACAAGAGTTGATGATTCCATGTTGGTGTTCAACGGATGGTTCTTTGCGAGTGCGGATTAATAGTTCTTTAATGGCTATTCTCGTTCGTAGCACTCTAGTGCAATTTATGGCAACTCGCCAGGAACTAATTGATTGGCTAGAACACTGTTGGCAGTTGCCAAGTACCTGAGTAAGTTATGTCAATCATCCCTGTTTCATGTCTCATTAGTACAACTGACTAGTATATATGGTGGCTTTAACTTCCACTAAATTGTATTAGACTGCTTGTGTAATTTTGTAGTAAAAATGTCAAGTAACTTAGTATGTCAGCTAGCTACAGTGATAAAAAATTTATCAATTTTTTGCAAAAAGAGCTAGAACTTTCAATGGGCGATATTGATGTCGCATGGCGAAAATATAAGCTAGAAAATGCTCCATTACCAATGCTTCTCTGGCAGTATGGCTTAGTCTCCATTGAACAGCTAGAACAGATTTTTAATTGGTTGGAAGACCAAACTTAGAAGGTAAACAAGAAACCAGAAGGGTAATCGTTTTGGATACTTGTGTTAAAGGTCATAATTGAATTTTGTGTTCTTTTATTTTCCCCAATTCCATGATTATAACTACAGCAATAATGCCATGGTTTAATGTATAAGTGTCTTCTACAATACTTAATTACATCTTATCATGACGGGTTAATAAATTCTGATAATTTAAAGATTTTACTTTATCTTGTCTAACAACATACAGATTAATTATTCACATTCCTCAACAATTACAAATGAAGAGTTAGTAACTTAAAGTTGTAATTGATTTAGTTTATGTACAAATACAGAAATTTATGTTTCTACAACTGTTAATTGATAAATTGGCTAAGAGGCATTTTACAGATGGATCAAATTATAATAAACGACATCACACTCCGTGATGGCGAACAAGCAGCTGGTGTTGCCTTTAATTTTGAGGAGAAAGTCGCGATCGCTAAATCACTCGATGCTCTCGGTGTTGATGAGATAGAGGTTGGCATTCCTGCAATGGGTGCAGAAGAAACACGAGCGATCGCAGCAATCGCCGACTTAGGTTTGCAAGCAAAATTGCTAGGTTGGAACCGCGCCGTCATCTCAGATATTCAGGCTTCTATATCGTGCGGTTTAAAGCGAGTGCATATAGCCGCTCCCGTCTCCGGAATTCAAATTGCCACCAAATTTCATGGACAGTGGCGCGTTACCCTACAACAACTAAGAGACAGTATTAGTTTCGCCTTAGATCAAGGTCTTTGGGTAGCAGTAGGAGGAGAAGATTCATCTAGAGCCGATGAAAACTTTCTCTTAGATGTAGC
This sequence comes from Aetokthonos hydrillicola CCALA 1050, assembly GCF_017591665.1. Taxonomy (GTDB): domain Bacteria; phylum Cyanobacteriota; class Cyanobacteriia; order Cyanobacteriales; family Nostocaceae; genus Aetokthonos; species Aetokthonos hydrillicola. Next base: position 76,264 of record NZ_JAAKGC010000032.1, read on the forward strand.
ACTTTATGCTGAAGAATTAGGTGCATCACGTTTTCGCTTCTGTGACACAGTAGGTATTCTTGACCCCTTATCGACTTTCGCAAAAGTTCAGCGCTTGGTGATGGCTCTATCGATTCCTGTAGAAGTCCATACCCATAATGATTTTGGTTTAGCAACTGCTAATGCTCTTGCTGGTGTTCAAGCTGGAGCTTTATCAGTCAATACAACAGTAAACGGGTTAGGTGAAAGAGCCGGAAATGCAGCTTTAGAAGAAGTTGTGATGGCGCTCAAACATATTCACGGTATTAATTTAGGGCTTGACACTCCTCGTTTATTAGATCTTTCACGGATGGTGGCGTCTGCATCAGGCTCTAACGTTCCACCTTGGAAAGCAATCGTTGGTGAAAATACCTTTGCTCACGAAGCTGGGATTCATGCTCATGGTGTACTCCAAAATCCTATTACGTATGAGCCATTTGCTCCTGAAGAGGTAGGATGGGAACGGCGTTTAGTAGCAGGTAAGCATTCTGGTCGCCATTTGGTGTTTAACGTTCTACAGCAACACGGTATCATTCTAAACCCAGAAGAAACAACTTCTGTTTTGGAAGCAGTACGACAACAGTCGATAGAGAAAAAGCGTGGTCTAACGACAGAAGAACTATTAAATTTAGCGCACGAAAAAAGATATTCCCATGCAATTAGATGAGTTAGAGCTAGACCAACCGCCTGTTTTTGGGATTGGCGACAAAGTTCGTGTTCGTAAGCTAATCAAAAACGATGGTACTTTCCCAGGTCAAGAAATTGGGGCGTACTTAGCAAAAAAGGGAGATATCGGCTATGTCGTCAGTATAGGTACATTTTTGCAAACATCCTATATTTATGCTGTACATTTTTTGAATACAGGATTTATTGTAGGTTGCCGCAAAAAAGAACTAGAACTAGTTGAACATAACCCAGAAAATACTGCTCCCCGGAATACACCATATTAGGGAATTTCACGCACTCAAAAGGGACAACGGAACAATAGAAACTTTAGTTCCCTTAAAACGTTTCACGAGTAAATCTATAAAATAGGAACACTTTCATGAAAGTCATGCTGCGCCAAAACGCCTCTGGAACTTTAGTTGTCTACGTTGCTAAGAAAGATCTCGAGGAAGAAGTTGTTAAGCAAACAGAAGGAGAAGATGGAAAGATTTTGACTTTGGCAAATGGTTGGGAATTAGCATTTGCTAGTTTGCCAGATATGGTAGATTTACCACAGACAGTTGAGGCTAAACGGCTAGCGTAAATAATGCTGTAAGCAAGTATTATATTTCACTGCTTACATTCCTAATCACAGGATGCGGTTTTATCCGTGATTAATAAAACCCAAACTGGACATCGACACAATCCCCAATCGAGAAGTAGAGAATGCTATTTCCCCCTACTTCTAATTGGTGTGATGTGGTCATAGATGAGAGCCAGCTTGGGATTAAGTGCTTTGAATTTGCAGTTGGTGGAGTCCTATGTGACTTGAAGAAGATTTTGGCCAGGTGTTAGAAGGAGAAGTTGGCCAAGTCATAAGCTGAAATACCTGTAACTTCGTATTTGAGATGAAGACAGAAATTAGGATTTTGTCAGAAGAAAATGGACACAATCCTAAAAAAGAAGAAGAAAATGGACACAAATCCGGTAAACTAAAAAAAACCAAACTCTAACCAATCAATGCTCACAGAAGAAGAGTTTGACCAATGGTGCAGTCAAAAAAGGCTTGCCCAAAACACCCGCGCTCTTATAGCTCAGATTCGCCAAGTACCACCATCTCGGCGAGTACAAGGCAACTATGGCAATGTTTGTGGGAATTATTGTAGTGAAAAAATGGGTCAGACTATTCAGTTCGAGTCTCACCGGGGGGAGTTAGCGCATATTATAGACCAACTAGAGCATAACCGAGAAGTTTTAGAATATTACGACCAACCACCGCCTATAGAATTAAACTACTTTTCAAAAAGCGCTCGTCAAGTTCGTACAAGCCATACTCCTGATTTTTTCGTAATCGAAATAAACTGGGCTGGTTGGGAAGAATTTAAACCGATTAGTGAATTGCGCCTAAAAGCACAACAACAACCCAATCGCTACGTCCAAGATGAAAAGGGAAATTGGTTTTGTCCACCAGGTCAGGAATATGCGAAAAAATACGGACTTAACTATCGGGTCAGAACAGATCTCGAACAAAATACAATACGGTTGAGAAATTAATTCAGTGCTTATCTGAGTAGATTTGTAAATGAGGAAAATACGCTCTCATTGCAGGATGCTGCTTGTCAGTATCCAGGGATGGAGCCAACCCTGTTAGAGGCTTGGGAGCGTTTCAAACAACCCGCGAATCAAGTAAGCGCGTCTGAACGTGGGAAGACTCATTCTCCCCTGGAGCGGATCTCTAACAAGGTGGAAACTACTCAACCAGATAAGCTAATAGGGCTAAAAGTTGAGGGGTAAGATTTCTACCAGAATCTCCGTGTCTTTAGACCGGAGAGAGGTTCAAAGAAGTCAGTTTTAACTAAAACCAGTGACGATGGAATATTACAGCGTAAAGTACGTGCCTACGGCAATTTTGCAGAATACGTACCGCTCGCATTGATATTCATTTTGGCACTTGAGTTGATGCATTCTCAAAATTGGCTTCTGTGGTTTCTTGGTAGTGCGCTCACAATTGCTCGTATCGCCCATGCTTGGGGCGTGATTACAACTTATGGTCCCTCGCCCGGACGTGCCTTTGGTTTTTTCCTCACCTGGCTGGTGTATATTGTCGGTGCTGCTGCTTGTGTTTATTACGGATTTGCTGGGATCGTTCACAACTAAACCCATGTTCTGGGGCGTACGCGATTAGCTTGATCAACCATGAGAATTTTCTCCATTCCTGTAGATAAACGTGCCATATCCCGCAAAACTTTTTCTAGCCCTTTTCTGAGATGCAATTCCTCAAAAGGCTGTCCCAAAATTGAGATAGAGGAAGTAGGTGAGAGTGCTTGAGAAGTGACTAGGTGTAAAGCTGTTTCCAAAATCTGTATTGTCAGTTGATAGCGATCCAAGCTGTTAAGAGTAAGTGCTTCGATTGCCATTGAAGCCTCTTTGAGTTCTTTTGCACCTGGTGCAGAAGATGAAGAATCAATCAGTGTTCTGGCAATTTCGACGCGCGATCGCGTATACAAATTAGAACTTTGCGGTATACGTTCCAAAGCTGCCACCGCTTTATTTCTGTCTCCTATTGCACACAAGCAACGAGCCAGACCAAACGCAGCTGAAGTATAACTAGGGTCTGTGCCAGAAACTATATTATACATTCGAATCGCTAGTTGAAAATTACCCGCCTTTTCAGCTGCTAAGCCAAGAGCTAATTTAGGAGCAAGTTCTCCTGGCAAATAAGAGTACACTTTGTCAAAAGCTTCTTGTGCTTCGTTGGCTTTCTCCTGTGCCATAAAGCTTCGTCCCTTACACCACCACAATCGCCAATCTTGAGGGTGTTTCTTTTCAAATTGTGCTAAAGCTTTTTGCGCCTCATTATAATTGCCAATTTCAATCAGGGTATTTAGTAACCGTAGCAGTGCTTCTTGAGAGCTAGGAAATTGCTTGACAACTTGTCTCAAGCTAGCAGCTCGCTTACTTATATCAGGAATAGCACCTGCGTTAAGTACTGCGTTAAAAGCTATGTCTGTGGCGTCAAGCATCAGAATTGGCAACTGCTGGTAGTCAGCTTTAATTGGCTGAAAATCGATGTTATTTGTTAATGTCAGCATATCTCCGCCGAAAAGGTTGCTACCCGAGGGGTGAGGTGTGTTTGTTTGTTGAGCTACTATCTCCCGTAACACACCTAGCAACTGATCTGCCATTTCATCAGCAGACTGAAAGCGATCATCAGGATTTTTGGCTGTTGATTTCAGTAAAAATCGATATAGTGACTCTTGTTCGGCAAATAGTGGTTCTTCTTGAGGAGTAGGAAGGGTATATAAATGCTCTTTGGTAAAGCCTTTGATATTAGTTAACAGAACAGCGAGAGTCCTACCAATAGTAAATAAATCGGATGCAACAGTTGGTCCTTCGCCTGCTTCTGGCGCACTGTAACCTACAGTACCGTAGATGTCGCCGTCAGGATCATCAACGCGTCTGACACCACCTAAGTCAATTAACTTCACGTCGTTATCTTCAAGTATGACGTTATCTGGCTTGAAGTCACAATACACCAAACCCAAGGAATGGAGGTACGCAAAAGCACTTAAAATTCGGTGGATATAGGATATTGCTTCATCTACTGGTAACGCTCCCCTCTGTTGGCGAATTTCTTTCAACGTCTTGCCACCAACATACTCCATGACAATGAATCCTTCACTGCCATAGTTGACAAAGTTGTAGATGCCAACAATATTAGCATGCTTCACTGAAGCTAAAAATTGGCGTTCTGCTACCGCAACTGCTGCACTAGCTGCATCTTCAGTGTTGAGCAATCCTTTAAGAACGACGTAACGAGACAGAACTCTGTCAAAGCCCAAGTAGATCCAGCCTAGTCCACCATAGGCGAGAGCACCCTTAACTTCATATTGTCCACCTACTAAGTCGTTAGGTTTGAGAGAGGGTATGAAGGAATACTTTTGCCCACATTTGGGACAAAAACCTTTCTCCCTATTTAAACGGTTGTTACAGTTTGCGCAGAAGCGTTTATTGTCAGGAACCTTTGCTTCTGCCATAATTGCTTTTTCTGGTTCCGTCGAAGGCAATTCTGGAACCGATACAAGTCCAGCACCAAGATGCTTGCGGTTGCTTTTTCCACCAGATTGGCTTCCACGAGAACTTTTAGACCGGTCTGTATGCGGTGAAGAACCTGTTCCTGTCGTTATACTGGCACTTTTGGTATTTTGTTGGGTTTGTTTGGTAATGTTTTCATTTAAAGAAGTATTGATTTCAGCAAGCCCGCAAACGTTACAATAGCTATCCTCAATAATCCCATTACATTTGTTGCGCTTACAGCGATCGCCGTCCATTAAACTTTCCTTTATTTAGTTAAATGAACTTGTTTTAGCATTTATGAGAATAAGGCGGCAAATAACCATTGAGGCGTTTTTCGTATTGAGATACTAACTCCGCCGCTTTATTTAAAGGTGTTGGTCGAGTATAAAGAAGCTGGTGAGCTTGAGAAGCTAATTCAGACAAAATAGTATCCTCTACTCGTCCTCTTGCGAGTGCTTTAGCTTTGAGAGCTTCTAACCGTCCCCGGAGTTCTGCTCTTGTATCTAAAGGTGCCTTGTTTGCTAAGTACACAGCTTCCACAGATGCAATATATTGTTTCGCCTTGATGGTCCAGTTTTCTAAACCAACTTCCACAGGTTTTACAGAACCTTCCACGAACTTGGTTTCTAGTCGCCTTAGCCAGGAAGAAAGCGCTTCTATTTCCTCAATTGCTAACGGCTTTTGCAGCATTGAATGCTCAATCACCTTTAAGGTACTTTCGTCAAAAGCTGCTGTTGCGTTGGAATGCAATTCTAGTAATTGTGATTGTAGTTGATGCGCGATCGCGAAGTTCTTGCGTAACAGATCCTGCTGTTTAGCTGCCTGTTGGAGAAACAATTTTATCTGTGCTATCTGGGGGTAAATTTCTTTGGCAAAATCTGCCCTAACTCCTAGCGGATCTCGTTCAATATCAAGACGTAAAGAACTTATTTTTTCGCGAATTACGGGAAGTTCCTGTAAAGAATTTATTTTAAGAAAGTTAGCTAATGTTTGTAACTTGTGGATCTCGTCTTCCGTATAGCTTAGCAGTGGTTGTAACCGGCACCAAGCTTCGTCAACTGCTAAAACAACTTGCTTTGCCGCATCATAAGCGTTCATCATCAGCACAAGTAACTTTTGTGGAGCGATCGCATTAGTCGTCTGTGCAGCAGTTAAAAGTCCTCTGTTTGCCAATGGAGTGTGAACAACAGCTAACTGAATCGATGGTTTAGTCAAAATTTGTTCAATTTCCTGAAGTTTTTGTGGTGAACCCAAAAATCTTGGTATTGATGCCCGTATTTCAGCTGCTTGATTGATTGTTTTCACAAGCAGATCAAAGTAGCCAAACAAATCATTCATTGCTTCTAGGGCTGAAGTCACGCGGGCTTGCGTTACTCCCGTAAGTTGTACCTTAGAAAAACCAGAAACACCAGCAAGACGCTGGTATGTTGGAAGTCCGTGTAAGTCTATAAGGTTCTGACTCACAAGATCAATTTTCTTTTTCCAATCGGCTAACAATTTGTCAATTTCTTCAAGATTCATCCGTTGATTTTTGGTAAGTCCACAATTTAACTTATGAGTTACGTTGTAACACACACAAAGCTTGTAACAACTTTAACAAGAAAACCATCCCAAGTCAGCATTCAGCATCAGTTTACAGTTCTGGGATAGATACAACATCAGCTGGTTTGATATTATTAATAAGATGAGCAAAAGCAGCCCCAAAAACCGAAAAAACTGTCAGCACCCCGACCTAAAGGACGGGGCTTCGTGCCTCCCCTCTAGGGATAGCTGACCCGCTTAAGTGCAAGAGCGCACTACGTTATTGGGAAGTGTTTAAGTTCCTACCTACAGATGCGCAGCCAGTTTGTAGCTCTAGAACCAAGTAGTTAAACAGGCTTACCGGGTTAAGCCAGTGCTGCTTGGATATGAAAGTAAACGAATGTAAAGTAAAGTTACAGGCTAACAAAACGCCTAATTCATAAACAATCTGCGTCAAATCCACGCAATCATAAAAACATGACAGCAACCTTACAGCGCAACAAGAGTGCAAACGT
>NZ_JAAKGC010000182.1 GCF_017591665.1 Aetokthonos hydrillicola CCALA 1050
GCTCTTCCGATCTAAAAATAACGCCAAGACTAACAATACCTTTGTTTGACCATGGGGAATGGTCAAAGCTATAAGTGCTGGCACAAGTGTACCAATAATTGAGCCAAAGTAGGGAATAATTTCTAGTATTCCGGCAAAGAAGCCAAAGGATATGAACAACGGGATTCCAATAAAATATAGTCCAACTCCAGCCCCTACACCAACAAACACCATTGCGATTCCCAGACCGAGTATCCAACCCTGAAGCCGGACTCGGATAGCAGGTAGCAACCTCAAGAATTGATCATGGTATCTGCGTGGTATGAATCGTAGGATTCCTTCAAGCACAGAATTGGGATTCGTTGCCATATATATAGCTAAAATGACTGTACCTATTGCTTGAGCAGTCTGATTAAATGTATTACTCAGTACTAAAGGGAATGAAGTAAGTACCCGTCCTAAATAATTCCTTAACTGATCTAGACCCAAGGTGAAATTAGGAACGAAACTCCATTTATTGTGAATGCTTGCAACAAAGTTCCTCAGATAGTCTACATAATTCGGTAATTGCTGAAGCAAAACCTGAGTTTCAACAATGAAGTTCGGTATCAGCACCAGCCCAATAAATGCTCCAAACCCTACAACCAAGCCTAACATTATTAGTACTGCTATCCAACGCACCTTGACAATTCTTTGTAGCCACTCCAAACTCATTTGCATAACCAATGCCAAAAGCGCTGCAACAGCAACTATCTGTAAAACCAGTACCAATCTGTAGAGAATATACGCTATCACTACTAACCAAAACGTCAGGGGAGCGCCTTGGGTAAGCCGGTCGCTTAAACTATTTTTGTTCCTATTGTCTGACATAATATCTAAAAACTAAGGCTACAATAATAACTGGACCTGGTGTCGCAAGTGCAGCATCGAGAATATCGCCGCATTTAGCAGGATCATCAATTGTGAAGCCCATTGCACCGCAAGCGCGAGCAAAAGCAGCATAGTCCATTGGCTGTAGCTCACAGGCATATTCTGGATTACCCAGAAAAACCATTTGCTCCCACTTAATCTGACCGAGGGTATTGTTCTTGATAATGACAATTTTTACAGGTAACTGATACTTAACACAGGTCATAAACTCTGCCATCAACATTGAGAAGCCACCATCACCAACGAAGGCAACACATTGTCTATCGGGATAGGCGATTTGAGCAGCGATCGCATACGGAAGACCACAAGCCATTGAAGCTAATGTTCCTGATACTGAGTGCATTTGACCTTGTTTTGCAGGAATTTGACGCGCCCACCAAGTTGTATTCGTACCTGAATCTGCTGAAACGATGGCAGTATCGGATAAACGTTTACCACGTTCCCATGCAACGACTTGAGGTTTCATTGGCTTATCTTGCCGTCTACCCCGCTCTTCCATTAATTTCCACAAATTATTTATATTTTTGTGTAAATGCAAATCTTATCCTTAAATCAACTTTGCTTTATGTTGAAATCTATTCATAAAGGTGGCATCTAGCCGATGGAGGAGACTCGCTGTATTCTACCCACCACCTTTTATTATTTCACTTAAAGGTATAGACAAGCGGAAGCTTGCTATTTTCACAAACTTCTATTATCGGAGTAAAAAACGAGATCTCTCCGAAATCCCGTAAGATTGCTAGTGTTGGAGAAGTCGGTTGATCATATATACTTAGGGCTTGAGTTATAAGAACTGCATCTTGTTTTTGTTCAAAATTCTATGACTTCTCCTACTGCAAACTATGTTACAGCAGATTTAGACCAAGGTCCCATTATTGAGCAAGAAGTGGTGCGGGTTAGCCATCGCGATGACGTAGCAGATTTAATTCGCAAGGGTAAAGACGTAGAGCGAGTGGTGCTAGCTAGAGCCGTGCGATCGCATTTACAGAATCGAGTGTTAGTCTATGGTGATAGAACTGTGGTTTTTGAATAAGTTTCATTCAAAGAAGTAGAAATTCACGAGCTTCAAACCACAAGTTTGTTCTGCTGTTGCTCGACAAAGATATGGAGTGCTGAAAAAAGCACTTCAAAAGAGCTTGCATCAAACAAAAGTCTTCAATTCCCAAAATTAGTATAGGGACGAGGACTTCGCTTCAATCGCCATGCAGCAAGAAACAGCAGCACAAATATTACTCCGCACAGCATTACGGTATTACAAGATCCGTCACTTAGATTTTGAAACGAAAAAACGACTAATGGCAATGACACAAGAGGAATTTGAACGTGAGTTTTCGCACATTAATTCTCAAAGTGCTTAGACAAGTAACTTAATTTCCACAACTTCACCATTCAAAACCTTAACGTAGTCAACCAGTTCCCGGTAAATTGTACGTTTATCCTTCCAAGGCAACCCGCTCCAGTACTCTTTATCAGTAAAGCAGAAGAAGAGTGTTTTTAGCAATTCGGTACTTACTTCATTTGTAACAACCTGTTTTTGCTTAAGTGATTGTATGTCTAACAGAGTTTGTTCTATAGCGTTTTGAATGATTGGATTTTGGGGTAATAATCTAAGTGCTTTTAGTTGCTCTTCTCTCGCAATTAACTCAGGGTCATCTTTTTGCTTTGAGGATAAATTATCTACTGTATATTTTGCAATTTCTTTATGTCTTGCGGTTAATGCAGTATCTACAGCACTCATTATATCTTCTAAATAAGTGCTAGCCTTGTTTTTACAGAATGAGTCACCTAGATTATCACGTTTTTTACAACGTATTCTATAAGTTGACCATTTACGTTTCAGACAAAAACACTTATACCCGCAGTCCCCACAGATAATTTGATCAACCAAAGGGAGTTGCTCTTTGTCGCTGTTTTTGTTGTTACCATAACTATATTTAGTTTTATTCTCTTCTAATTTATTTAAAATTTGTTTATATTTTGCTCTAGAAATTAAAGCCTGATGAGTATCCTGATGTCTTTCCCATTTATCAGGAGCATTTAAATTGCCACGCACGTTATAAACAGTATCACCCTGTAAAACTGGGTTAGTCATCCAGTATCTCAACCCCGCTGCCGTCCACGAAATACCGTATTTTTCTAAGACGTACTGTGTTGTATTCCTTAGGGTAGATAAATCCAGTAAAAAATAATCAATAATGTCAAGCGCAATTTCCCAATGAGTTTTACCAGATTTGTGTATTGTTATATCTGGTGCATACTTCTCATCAACCCGCTTGTACCCAAATGGCGGACGTGGGCTTGCTTTTTTCTGCTCTCTAAAGTAATTCAGTCCGTGCTTAATCCGGTTTGACAGTAACCTGGATTCAAATTCTGCTAGTCCAGCCATTTGGTTGACTGAGAACCAGCCAAAGGGTGATGAGGTATCTACTGGTGCATCAAGAACTATTAACTTAACTCCCCATTCCTCAAGTGTTACTAAAGTTCTATGGATAGTAATCACTGACCGTGCTAAGCGGTCTATGCGAGTTACAATCAACTCAGTTACTTTACCTTGCTTACACATAGCAAGCATTTTGTTAAATTCTGTGCGTTTATCTGATCTTCCAGACTCAACATCCGAGAAAATTAGTACTGCACCAGCCTTTTCAATTCTAGCTGTCTGTTGCTCTAGTGCATCTGTCTCTGCCTGTTCCCCTGTGGAAACGCGAACATATCCTACCCGCATAGTTAAGCGTTGTTCAACTGTCACTACTGTTAAGTATAGTAGAGTCAGCTTTGGGGTCGCATCCCACAATCAAAATACGCTGACCCATTTCTGCCATAGCGGCAAGGGTATTTTGTGAAGTTGTTGATTTACCAATACCGCCTTTGCCGTAGAATGCTATCTGTCTAATATTTTCATCAACGGACATGATTATTTGTCTCCTGCAATTGGTTGATTTTTGGGTCTGTCGGTTTGTGTGATGCGTTCACGCCCGCATTTGTTACAGCAGTGACCGCGTGTAGAACGTCGCTGGAGGCGATCGCTCTACAATCAAAGTAGTTAGAAGTAAGAACATGTGTTTCTCCGTTACAATTAATTACTTTACAAATGCGTCGTAATATGCATTAGCCTGAAACACCAAGTAAGACATGACCACCGCTTCACTCAGATTCAAAATTCAAACAAGTGTTGTGAATTTTGAATTGTCCCGTAGGTTAGGAAGCTCACTTGTTCAAAATCGCACCTTTCAAATTGTCAACGCGAGCAACAGCAGCGTTGATATCTTCTGCGGACACGCCACGTCCAGTTAGTGACTCACGAAGGTGCTTGACGATAGCATCGAAGTGTTGTTGCTGTAAATTCAACCCCTTGTGTGTTTCTGGCATTTGACGACCCGAGTATTGTTTTGGACCATCAAAAATTTGAGAGAAGAAATCAGCTTGTTGACGACGTTGCCGATCTAAGTCTGTCCGAGCAAAAAAGGGACTGAGGGTGTTGTCAGATAGGACACGTTTGTAGAAATCATCTACTACTTGGTCGATACCTTGCTGTCCGCCGAGTTTGTCAAATAATGTGCTCATATCCTCTATCCTTTGAAGCGAGTTATTTCAGGTGCTTAATACCTTCAGCATTATGCAAGCTGTTGTTGTAAGTAGGACTTAAGCATTGATAGGAAGGCGATGATATGGGTCACATCCTACTTGGTGTTTCAGGCTAATGGATATAGCCTAATCAATTCCGCTATGGCGAAACTGCCTCTACTACAATGTCTTTGCTTACGCGATCGCGCAACCTTGCTTCAATTGCATGCTTTAGAGTCGCCATACTACTAGAACAAGAACCGCACGCACCTTGTAGCAGAACTTTGATCCGATCTCCTTCTATATCATAGAGTTCCACATCTCCCCCGTCAGCGATTAATACGGGTCTGACTTCTTCATCTAGAACTTTTTGAATCAGTGCGATTTTTTGCACGGGATTCAACGGTTTTTGTGACTGATGTCCATTAGTTGAAGCTTTCGCTGCTGATGCGACTTCCTGCTGTACAGACGTAATGAGATCATCAATCTTTGCTAAACATGATCCACATCCACCACCTGCTTTCACATAGTTAGTTACCTCTTCAGCAGCAAGCAGGTTATTTTCTCGAATCACCCGACGGATTTTTGCTTCACTGATACCGAAGCAAGTGCAAATGAGTGTTCCTTCATCGTCATCTTCATGACTTGCGAGGGGAATACCTCGGTAATTATAGATTGCTGCTTCTAACGCTTCTTGCCCCATTACCGAGCAGTGCATTTTTGCTTCTGGCAATCCGCCGAGATATTCAGCGATTTCTTTGTTAGAAACTTTCAGAGCTTCATCTAAGGTTAAGCCCTTTATTAATTCTACCAAAGCTTCAGAGGAAGCGATCGCACTAGTGCAACCAAAAGTTTGAAAGCGAGCATCAAGGATTCTGTCGTTATCTTCCTTAACTTTCAAGTGTAGTCTCAAGGCATCGCCACAGGCAATACTGCCAACCTCTCCTGTAGCAATTCTAACTCCTTCTTCACCAGTTTCTTCTAGTACGCCTTGATTTTTAGGATTGTAGAAGAGTTCTAATACTTTATCTGTGTAGTCCCACATAATCTATTTTAAAGTTTGAATCTTGGATAGGGCTAAAAATTTAGAATTAAAAAACAACCATGTTTTAATTCTTCCCCAGTGCTAAACTTTGCTGTTGTTCTTGCAACCAGTCAGCCTGATCATTTTTGAAGGGAGAGAGCGCGCGCAAGCGTTCTATAATACCAGGCATTACCTCTAACACTACATCAATTTCAGCGTCAGTAGTGTAACGAGAAAGACTAAAGCGGATGGAACCGTGCAGGATAGTATATGGTAAACCCATAGCTCGTAGAACATGGGAAGGTTCTAGAGATCCTGAAGTACAAGCAGAACCAGATGAAGCACAAATACCATGTTGGTTAAGGGAAAACAGAATCGCTTCACCTTCAATGTACTTGAAGCCAATGTTGGTCGTGTTTGGTAATCTGTGGTGTGGATGACCATTCACTTCGCAGTCTGGGATTGTGGCGATTAGGGTTTGTTCTAGGCGATCCCGCTTTGCGGGCAGCGCTTCGCTATCGCGCAATTGCTTTTCTCTAGCAGTAGCTTCTTCTAAATAAGACAATTCTAGTTCCGCAGCTTTACCAAGAGCAATCATTCCTGGAACATTCTCTGTTCCTCCCCGGCGTCCACGTTGCTGACTTCCACCGGTAATCAGGGGACGGAATCTAACTCCGCGCCGTACATACAGAGCGCCAACCCCTTTAGGTGCATGAATCTTATGACCAGACAGAGTTAACATATCCACAGTGCTAGTCTTCATGTTCATCGGGATTTTGCCGACTGCTTGCACTGCGTCTACATGGAACAAAGCCCCACGCTCTTTAGCTCTTAACCCAATTTGCTCGATTGGGAAGACTACGCCAGTTTCGTTATTGGCATACATAATTGTCACTAGCGCAGTGTTACCAGTGAGCGAAGCTTCTAATTCATCTAGATCCAACTGCCCTTGACGATTCACTGAAAGATAAGTAACACTATAGCCTGGGGTTTCCAACTGTGTGCAGACGTTCAGCACAGCAGGGTGTTCCACTTGCGTGGTAATAATATGTTT
>NZ_JAAKGC010000183.1 GCF_017591665.1 Aetokthonos hydrillicola CCALA 1050
CAAAAACCTTGGCGTACCCCTTCATGGCGCGATCGCATTATAGACTTTGTAATTCGTTGGTTAAGACTACCTTTCTAGAATTTAGGGGCGGAAAGTTAAAAATAATGAGTAAATGGGAACAATAATCACGGAAGCCTAAACTTTATCAGTTATCAGTTACCAGTTATCAGTTTTGGCTGTTCACTTGTAACTGATGACTGATAACTGAATTGCGGGGATGGTGTTTCAAGAAAAGTTTCAATTCCTGTCTCGTCCACAAGTCAGGAGGTTTTAAACCAATATTTATTCTGAACGCCAGATGCTTCAAGGAGGGCATTGCCGCCCAACGCACTGGCTCCTCCTGACTTCTGACTCCTGACTTCTGACTCCTGATAAAAAAGTCTCCTAATTGGCGTTCTTTCTCACCGCAGTGACTCACCAACAAACAACAAACTGATATTAATGATGAAAGCAATTATGGTAGTGGGAACCACCTCCCACGCAGGGAAATCACTTATAACCGCAGCAATTTGTCGCATTTTATCGAGACGTGGTTGGAGAGTAGCTCCTTTTAAAGGGCAAAATATGGCCTTAAATGCCTATGTTACCCCCAACGGAGGAGAAATTGGTTACGCACAGGCGGTGCAAGCTTGGGCGGCGGGAGTTGTTCCTTGGCTAGAAATGAACCCAATTTTACTCAAGCCTCAAGGCGATATGACTTCTCAAGTAATTATCAAGGGAAAACCTGTAGGCAAAGTCGGTGCGGGAGAGTACTATGAACAGTATTTTGACATTGGGTGGCGGGCAATAGAAGAGTCATTACAACAGTTAGCCACAGAATTTGATTTACTGGTTTGTGAAGGAGCTGGTAGCCCTGCGGAGATTAACCTTAAGCACCGAGATTTGACTAACATGCGGGTGGCGAAGTATTTGAATGCACCAACACTGCTAGTTGTAGATATTGACAGAGGTGGTGCTTTTGCGCATGTGGTGGGAACCTTGGAGTTACTAGATCCAGAGGAACGTGCCTTAGTGAAAGGTGTAGTTATTAATAAGTTTCGAGGACAGCGATCGCTCTTAGAACCAGGAATAAAATGGTTAGAAGAACGCACTGGTATCCCTGTTGTAGGTGTTATTCCTTACTTTGAAGAGATCTTTCCTGCTGAAGATTCTCTGGATCTATTAGAACGTAAAGCACAAAAATCACAAACCGAACTCAACATTAGTGTTATCCGCTTACCAAGAATTTCTAATTTTACTGATTTTGATCCGTTAGAATCCGAACCTACAGTTACAGTAAAATACATCAGCCCCAAGCAAGATCTGGGGCACCCAGATGCTGTAATTATCCCGGGTACTAAAACCACTATTCCTGACTTACTACTTATACAAAGAAGCGGTATGGCAGAATCAATTCAATACTATGCAGCCGCCGGTGGTACAGTATTAGGCATTTGTGGTGGTTACCAAATATTAGGTCAGATGATAGCTGATCCAGAAGGGATAGAGGGTCAAGCAGGTAGATATCAAGGATTAGGATTATTACCTATAAAAACTGTAATTACAGGACAGAAAGTTGCTCGTCAACGCCAAGTGACCTCTAATTTTCCCCAAATGGGCTTACCTGTGACAGGATTTGAAATTCACCAAGGGCGATCGCGTACAGAAACCCAAGGTGTAGATCCCCAAGCTTACCAACCTCTATTTGATGACGTTAACTTAGGGCTGGTAGATAGCTGTTTATCTGTCTGGGGAACTTATCTTCACGGAATATTTGACAATGGTCCTTGGAGACGTGCTTGGTTAAACCGTCTACGCCAACAACGAGGTTTAAAATCTTTGCCTACGGGTGTTCCTAACTACCGAGAACAGCGGGAAAATCTTTTAGATTCCCTTGCTACTGAAGTAGAACGTCATTTAGACTTAACACCATTTTTGTCTTGAGGCTATTTTTTATGAGTGTTCGTCACGTCCACTTTTTGCCAGATGAAATTACGGTCGAAGCCGAAGTAGGAGAACCAATGCTGGATGTAGCAGATCGTGCTGGCGTGTTCATTCCCACTGGTTGCTTGATGGGTTCCTGTCACGCCTGCACCGTGGAAATAGAAGATGGAGAAGTCGTCCGCGCTTGTATTAGTTCCGTTCCACCTGGAGGCGGAAAATTAACTGTTAATCTATTTAGTGATCCTACTTGGTAAATGGGCATAGGGCACCCCTGCGGGGAAGTCAAAAGTCAAAAGTCAAAAGTCAAAACTGGGTAAGATTTGTCTTTTTTCTCCCCTGCTAAGAGCTCCCTGCCCCCTACTCCCTATTCTGAGCTTCAAGAGCATACTCTCGAAACCTATCCATATCCTGTTTAAGGGTTGATTCTACTGCTCGCCCTAAAAACAAATTATCCATAATTTTACCGATAACACCAGGAATGCCGTAGGCAACAGTTAGCTTAACAATACTACTGCCATGGCGATCATAAAAGCGAATTGCTCCTCGATTCGGTAAACCGTCTATTGATTCCCACTGAATTATTTGATTAGGAATCACTTTGAGAATGCGGGATTTCCAAGTAAATTCCAGCCCACCAGTTTTCAATGTCCATAGAGACATCTCAGGATTATCGTTCGGAATCTTGACCGAATCAATCCACTTCATCCAGCGAGGCATCTGCTCCAGATCAGACCATAAAGTCCATACAAACTCTATAGGAGCCTCTACCTCTACCTGCACACTATGCTCTAGCCAATCAGCCATTCTTTTTGTGCCTTACCTAAGAGAAACCGAAGCGTGTAAAGTAATTAACAGCGAATCCTATTTACAACATATCTTAGTGCTTCGTTACTTCTTCACAGTCTCTAAAATTACTTTTGCTGCACGCCGCCCAGAAATCGTTGCTCCTTCCATACTATCGATGTAGTCTTGTTGAGTGTAACTACCCGCAAGGAAGAAATTAGAAACCGGCGTTTTTTGATCAGGACGATAAATATCCATTCCTGGTGCTTCTCGGTACAGAGACTGAGCAAGTTTTACCACACTATACCAAGTGACATTTAGCTCCCGTGATGATGGGAATAGCTCATGCACTTGTTTTTCGACATGAGATGCGATCGCTTCATTACTTTGTTTAATAAACGGATCTCCTGGCGTGAGCACCAGTTGCAGCAAAGAGCCTTGCCCTTGTTTATAGTAATCAGCAGGGCTAGTCAAAGCTAAATCCGCAAAACAAGAAAAGTCAGCATCAGCAGTATACAGTAAATTATCTATTCCCGTAGCATGATCAAGCTGTTTACGTTCAGCAGCATTATGCAGTTCTGTTACCCAGCCGTCAAACCGCAATTGTACTGTTGCTACTGGGACTGTGTCTAATTTATAAATATTGTCAAATTCTGGCCACTTACGCCACTCTTGAGGTAGGAGACGCTGGATTCCTGGAACATCACAAGCAGCAACGTAAGCATCAGCAGTGACGAGTTCTTCTGTTTCCCCATTTGTCAGCACTATACCACTAACCGTGGTTTGTTTATCTGACTCATTAAACTTGATTTCCTTCACTCTACGACGAGTGTAGATTTTTGTACCTCTAGCTTCTAAATATTCCAGAAGTGGCTTATGCAGGTACTCATAGGGAGAGCCTTCCAACATTCGCAGTACAGAGGCTTCGCTTCTGACGGCAAATAGTTGGAAAATGGTCAACATACAACGGGCAGAAATGTTTTTGCAATCAATAAAGCCGAGGGCATAGGCAATAGGATCCCACATCCTTTTAAGACTACCCTCACTACCGCCGTGTCTGATGAACCAATCAGCAAAACTAACTTTGTCCAAGTTGCGGATAGTTTTCATTGCGCCGTCGAAATCAACCAAACCACGTACTATAGGGCTAATACCGAGGGCGATCGCATTTTGCAATTTATCCTGTAAAGAGAGTTGAGTAGTGGTGAAAAATGCTTTTAACCCATTGAAAGGCGCACCTGCAAAAAAGCGAAAATCTAGAGCCCCAGTCTTTCCCCCTTTGTTAACAAAGGTATGGGTATGTTCTTTCAGACCTAAATTTTCTAATGCTCCTACCTTCTTCATCAAGTCATACAACTGATAGTAGCACCCAAAAAACACATGTAACCCCATTTCAATATGGTTACCATCACCATCAACCCAACTGCCTACTTTACCACCAATAAACGGACGAGACTCAAAAATCTGGACTTCACAGCCAGCATCAGCTAAATCTACAGCCGTTGTTAGCCCAGCAAGTCCCGCACCTACTATCGCAACGCGCATTCTGTTTTCCCCACTCAGTTTCTTTACAGATTTTAACTAAAGTTGGTGTCAGAATTTGCTAGCAGGGCGGGTTTTATTTGCAAGGCTCTTCAGCAGACACGATTTCTTGTTAAACCTGCCTGAGCCCACCCATATATTGGTTATTACTAAAAAACAACCGAACAAAGGAAAAAATACTTACTCCCTAACTGCCTATATCTTTAATGTTACTAGATGTTGGTAACCCTCTAATAAGCTCCCGAATAACATCTGTTGCAGGCCTACCTGTCTGCTGACAATAGTGTTCTAGTTTTTCAGCTTCCTGTGCTGCTAAATTCACAGTAATACGTTTTACCGCCCATTTCTTATTAGTCATTTTCTTCTGTTGGTTGCTGTATATTAACATGATTTCAGGACTCTAAGTGACGATGAGAAGGATGAAGATTAGAAGGATAAGATTATCAAAGTTTTTGTCAGTAAACAAGCTGTTTTACGAGTTTTAAAAAATATATAGCTTGTTTGGTGAATGATGTCATTAATCCTTCCTGTGGGATAGCAAAAATATCCTAAAGTTACAGCTAGTCAGGATGAACTCAGCAAGCACATGACGGAAGCTCAACTTAGAATTTGGGATTCTTCCTGCGAGGCTTACTGTTAACTTAAGTCGTGAAAAATGTTTGACATTTTTTCAGTTGCAGTTCGCCAAAAGCCTTCAGTGAAGAAAGATTTGATCATACTTAAGACTACCTTAATCAGGTATTTGCTGCTTGAGCCGTAAAGTGCTTGACTATTTTCTGTCCTTGCTGGTGGAACATTTTGCAAATTAGCTTATGCTATAGTTTGAAGCTAACTTAAAACTTTGCACAGAGAAAATAATTCCTTTTGCATCTCAGTAAGGTGAGTGAACGGTGATGATACTTCCTTCCATGGAAGGATATCCAAAAGCAGATCGAACAATATCTAGTAGATATTGGGTATTTCTTAAGTATTATTGACTAATACACTTACGCAACTCGCGCAAGAACAATAAGTTTCGTATAGCTTGATGAGTTTTTGTACAGCTAATGAAAAGTACCGTTGTAATACAGATGCTGTCATAAAATCGTGATTTCCAGGTGAGTAGGTTAAATATAGCCTGCAGATCATTTGCTTATGCTCAGTATTTACTTGGAGTTTCTGTAAATCACTCTTAGTTAATTCCTGCGCAAAAAATGCAGTCGTATACTTATTTCTTATCCCTGAAAGATGTTTTGACTTATCGCAGAAAAATTTCTTTTCAAGCGAGCTATTATTCATCGACATAGATAGAGAGAGATTGAAAATATTTTTTTATTCTATACGTATTTGGCCTATTTACCGATTTTTTCAAGTAATCTTTATTTAGGTTAAGTATTAAATTACGACGGTGGAGAATTCATTAAATAATTACAAAGACAGCAGATTAACTTTAAAGTTAAAGTTAACTTTTTTACAAAACAAAAGTTTTTCAATGAAAAAATCCAATAAAGTTATATTAGTATAGATTAAGTAAGTCAGCACACATAAATCATCATCCGCTCACAGATGAGTGAGAACTCAAGCGCTTACAGGAACTGGCTTTCTCGAAGGGTAGGTAAACTACAAAACTTTACATGCTTGAGATGATTGTCGCCAACTTACTTAACCCTGTAAATGAAAATGACGCTATCAAACTAAAATTGATACGTAGAATCTTATAGTTATTTTTTATGCTAACGGCTTTACATGATTTAAAGCCTCGAAAGCTATAAATCTAGATTTATCGAACTATTGGCTTTCTTTTGTAGACAGATATAAGTACTCTAGCAGAATTAATTACACACATTTTTTGCGTGTTGGGGATTCCCTCTGTTTATTAATGAATTTAATTTTGTCGACCTACTTACCTATGTCGTTAAGGTTCCAATACTGCACGGGGTTTTGGAAACTTGTAGGTTGGGTAGAGCGCCTGCGAAACCCTTATAGATGTTGGGTTTCGTTCCTCAACCCAACCTACGTTAAACTTAAGTTTTTGGCAAAACCCGTGCAGTATTGGTTTAGGTTCTACTAACAAGGAACAGGGTAAGATCGGAAGA
>NZ_JAAKGC010000184.1 GCF_017591665.1 Aetokthonos hydrillicola CCALA 1050
TATCCGCTATAAGCTCTACATCCACATCATCCAATGAAGAATCTGCGATCGCGGTGACTACTGCGATTGCTGCAATCGCTTCTTGAGAACTGAGTGCTTCTTCCAAAGACTTTTGGGAACTAAAAATCTTATCGTATTTGCCCATGATAGCTGCCTCTTGAAATAGTTTTTTAGTGATGATAGACCGATGATGGTGATACTGCCCATGGGTAGTCTAGCAATGCTATACAGCACATAGTCAAAAGTTTTTAGTTCAAAGTTTTGTTAACTATTGACTGTACGCTCTTGACTAATGAATGGAATCTGCTAGATACATAATCCTGAATTATGCTCAAACCTCCCCCTATTATCTTTTATTACCGTCAGTCAAATAGTACAGCCTAGAATGGAAATAACGTAAAAGCAGCATAAAAGCCAAAAACAAAAGCTACGAAGAATCAAGAAATTCTAAAGTAAATTACAAATAGGCACAAGCGATCGCGCTGCTTATAAACGGAAGATCTACCAGTGAGGTTAACTAAAGATGGTAACAATAGGGAAAAATACTGCGTCTCATTCTTCTCAAGAGCGATCGCTCATCCTGTGGTTCGATGAAGTAGGAATTGCCGATATCCCACGTGTTGGTGGGAAAAATGCGTCTTTGGGTGAAATGATTCAACAACTAAAGCCTAGAGGTGTTAATATTCCAAACGGATTTGCCACCACAGCTTATGCCTATCGTTATTTTATCGAATCAGCAGGTCTAGAACATAAATTGCGCAAACTCTTTTCGGACTTAAATGTTGAGGATGTAAAAAATCTACGAGAACGAGGGAGAAAAGCGCGGGCTCTGCTTTTACACACACCATTTCCCTCAGAATTACGGGATGCAATCACCACAGCATACCAAGCCTTGTGTATTTCTACACCTGAGAGGGATTTAGAATTTGCAGATAAGTATACAGTAGACGTCGCGGTTCGCTCCAGTGCCACTGCTGAAGATCTTCCCGATGCGAGTTTTGCAGGACAACAAGAATCTTACCTTAATATCACGGGTGTAGAAGGAGTCTTAAGCGCTTGTCATAAATGTTTTGCTTCCTTATTTACTGATCGTGCTATTTCCTATCGTGAAATTAAAGGGTTTGACCACTTCAGCGTTGCTCTTGCTGTTGGCGTGCAGAAAATGGTTCGCTCTGACTTAGCGTCTTCTGGGGTAATGTTCTCCATTGAAACTGAAACAGGTTTTAAAAATGCTGCTCTGATAACAGCAGCTTATGGTCTAGGAGAAAACGTTGTTCAAGGAAACATTAACCCTGACGAATACTACGTTTTTAAACCCACATTAAAAGCAGGTTTTCGCCCTATCATCGATAAAAGATTGGGCAGCAAAGAACTTAAAATGGTTTATGATGACGGCTCTAAGCTCACCAAAAATGTACCAGTCCCTGTTGAAGAAAGAGGCAAGTTTGCCCTCAACGATGATGAGATTTTACAGCTAGCTCAGTGGGCATGTTTAATAGAAGATCATTATTCCGAAGTTCACGATCTTTATACGCCCATGGATATAGAGTGGGCAAAAGATGGTATTACTAACGAACTTTTTGTTGTACAAGCACGCCCTGAAACAGTTCAGTCACACAAAGAGCAGCGTGTCTTGAAAACTTATCGTTTACTGGGAAGTGGAATAGGGAGTGGAGAAAAATTTGCTGACACCTCAACTCCTAACCTTAATAGTCTACATCCTTTGGTTACAGGTCGCGCAATTGGAGAAGCGATTGGTCAAGGAAAAGCAAATTTAATTTTAGATGTCAGCAAGATTGAGCAATTTAAACTTGGAGAAGTTTTGGTGACGGAAAGAACGGATCCCGACTGGGAGCCGATTATGAAAAAAGCAAGTGCAATTATTACCAATCAAGGGGGGCGCACGTGCTTTGATGGAGAAACAAAGATTTTAACAAATAACGGTTTTATGACCTTGCAGCAGATTTACGAACGAGGTCATGAAGGGTTATTTACTATTGCCTTGAATCTAGAGACAAACAAAATAGAGTGGCAACCAATTTTAGACTCTATGAAACGCCAGTCAAGGATGATTAGCATCAGCGCATCTCAAACAGGTCGAGTAGCTGACAATATTCTCCGCCTAACTCCTGACCATAAAATGATAAATATTAGACGGGGTAAATATATAAAAACAGAAATTCAAGAGATGCTCACTCATAGGGAAATGTTGTTAATAGCACAACATATTCCTTCTTTAATTGATTCCAGAGAAGAAAGAACTGAAACAGCTTATTTATTAGGTGGCATTCTTACGGATGGTTCTATTTATAGAAGCCGTACTCACGGAGAGGTACAGTTTATCCAGAAGGATATCCCTCAAAAGGAGCAATTTATAGCTGCTATGAATGAATGCATGACCGCTCTTTACGGAAAATCGTTTGTTCCCTGTAAAAAAAATGATTCTTGCGGCTATATAAGAGGTCAATTAGTAGTAGGTCAAGCAACAGCTTACAGATTTTACTCCAAACGAGTTGCATACGAGTTGCACGAAAAAGAGCAAAATATTGTCAGCATGCTGCTGAACAATTCCGTAGAATTCTCTTATCATTTTTTGGCAGGAGTAATAGATGGAGATGGCTGCTACTCGAATAATCGCATCAATATATATGTATCAGAAGACCTTCTTCTACAAGCTGTTATCGTAGCTTGTTTAAAGATAGGTACTGTTCCTCAGGTGACGAAGAACAGAGGTATACATAACGTGCAATTAGTTGAAAAGCTAACCGAGATATTCCAGTTTACTAACCGAGTTCACGGTGAAGTGACCGACAGAACAATACAAACTCGCTTCTTTGCTACTAGCCAACTATTTGACGACACTGTAACAGGTCAGTTGAAGCTTAGAAGGGATAATAACTTACTTATTTCAGATAAACAACTTCGTGAAACAGGCTTTTTTGAGGAACTACTTGCGGGAGATCTCAGTATGCAGCGAGTGGTTTTAGTCGAAGAAGAAACTTGGGGAGATGTTTATAACATTACAGTTGCTAAACATCATAACTATGTTGTCTTCACAAGCAAATACACACCAGTTATTGTGTGTAACTGCCATGCAGCGATAATAGCACGTGAATTAGGCGTACCTGCAATTGTTGGGTGTGGCGATGCTACAGGAATTTTAAAAAATAATCAAGAGATAACAGTTTCTTGTGCTGAAGGCGAAGAAGGACGGGTTTATGAGGGTTTATTACCTTTTGAAGTCCAAGAAGTTACGCTAGAAAACCTACCCCATACCCGCACCGAGATTTTAATGAATGTAGGCAATCCCCAAGAAGCTTTTAGTTTGTCTGCTATTCCCAATGGAGGGGTTGGTTTAGCGAGGACAGAGTTTATTATCGCTAACTACATCCAAACCCATCCAATGGCATTGATTCACTTTGACGAGTTAGAAGATGAATTTGTTAAGGCTAAAATAGCTGAAATAACTGCTTTGTATGAGGATAAATCCCAGTATTTCGTTGATAAATTAGCCCAAGGTGTTGGTAGGATTGCTGGAGCATTTTATCCCAAACCAGTTATTGTGCGGATGTCAGATTTTAAGAGTAATGAATACGCTAACTTGCTGGGTGGTAAACAGTTTGAGCCTAAAGAAGAAAACCCGATGCTGGGTTGGAGGGGAGCAGCACGCTACTATGATGAAGGCTATAGAGAAGCTTTTGCTCTGGAGTGTTATGCTATCAAGCAAGTAAGAGACGATATGGGTTTAACAAACGTTATCCCAATGATCCCTTTCTGCCGCACTCCTGATGAAGGACGTTTAGTGTTGGCAGAAATGGCAAAAAATGGTCTAAAGCAAGGGGTTAATAATTTGCAGGTCTATGTGATGTGCGAGTTGCCTAACAATGTTATCCTAGCTGAGGACTTCGCACAAGTCTTTGATGGGTTCTCAATTGGTTCAAATGACTTAACTCAACTTACACTTGGTTTAGATAGGGATTCAGCATTGGTAGCTCGATTGTTCGATGAACGCAGTGAGGGTGTAAAACGGATGGTGAAATTCGCGATCGCCGCCGCCAAAAAACACAATCGCAAAATCGGCATTTGTGGACAAGCACCAAGCGATTATCCAGAATTTGCTCAATTTTTAGTAGAGCAAGGAATCGACTCTATCAGTCTTAATCCAGATTCTGTCTTAAAGACAATGCTGGAAATTGCAAAGGTTGAAAATAGTTAGTGGTTAGTAGTTATTTGTTATTTGTTAGCCGTTATTGGTTGGTGCAGAGAAACACTCTATTAACAATTAACAATTAACACTAAAAACTAATAACTAAAGTTAACTAATGACAAATGGCTAAAAAGTGGTTTTGGATTGGTATGAGTGGAGTATTTTTACTATCACTCATTCTGAGGTTTTGGGGATTGGATAGGTTTAATACTTTAGTATTTGACGAAGTTTATTATGCCAAATTTGGCAATGACTATCTCAAACATCATCCTTTTTTTGATGGGCATCCCCCTCTGGGTAAATTGATCATTGCGCTGGGAATTTGGATTAGTACTCACGTTCCTTTTTTCCAAGGCGAGGTAAACGGATTTACTGGTTCATTACTATCACCTTTAAATTATCGATGGATCAACGCTTTTTCAGGCTCATTTATTCCGTTAATTGTTGCAGCAATTGCCTACCATTTAAGTTATCGTCGTAGCTTTGCTTTGCTTGCGGGTTTGTTCACAGCTTGCGACGGTATATTTCTTGTTGAGTCTCGTTATGCTTTGATTAACCAATACATTGTAATTTTTGGACTATTAGGGCAGTGGTTCTTTTTATTAGCATTGGCAAGTCGCAGAAACCGACGTACATTTTGGTTAATATTAGCTGGGATAGCTTTTGGTGCATCAACTGCTACTAAGTGGAATGGTTTATGGTATTTGCTGGGTGCTTATGTAATTTGGTTACTAGCTTGGGCAAAGAATTTAGTTACTGATAACCAAAAGGATTTAACAAATCAGTTAGAAACTGCATCTGATACAAAACTCATTGTTCAAAGTCCGTTACAAAATCTAACACAAATTAATATTTGGCAAATCCTTTTTTATTTGGGAATAATCCCGTTTATTATTTACAGTATCATTTGGATTCCTCACTTACTGCTAGATACAAGATACGGATTTATAGAAGTACATAAGCAAATTTTGGCTTTTCATGAACGTCTTGGTGGCAATACTCCTAAAGTTCATCCTTACTGCGCTGAGTGGTATAAATGGCCTTTAATGATTAGGCCAATGGCGTATTTTTACGGAACAACCCAAAGTATAAACGCTCCACCACCAGTGATGGGACCACCTTTACCTTCAGGAACAGGTAAAATAGTTTACGACGTTCATGCAATGGGTAATCCGTTTTTATGGTGGTTTGCCGTTGCGGCTCTTTTGTTTTTAATTGGGATGTTAATTTCGCAGTTGGTAGTTCCTTCAGTCAAGGAGAAGGGCTTTTCCTTACCTACAAAGTTTTCTGTTGATACTTGGATTGCTTTGTACTTGGTTGTCAATTATTTTGTTCATCTACTACCTTGGGTGACAGTTACTCGCTGCGTTTTTATATACCACTATATGACAGGAGTGGTGTTTGCTTTTTTGGCGATCGCGTGGCTTGTCGATCAGGCGCTGAGCAGTTACTACAAAGAACTCCGGGTATTTGGGATCACAATCACCTTTCTCGTTTTGTTTGCCTTCGTTTTCTGGATGCCTATTTATTTAGGGTTACCTCTTTCAACTCAAGCCTATCACTCCAGAATCATGTGGATGGGTATAAAATCCTGGATTTGAGCTCCTAAGACTTACGCATTGATAGAAGTCATCATACAGTGCCTTCGAGGTACGTGAGGTACATTAGTAGGGGCAAACGGCGTTTGCCCTTGGACTATCGGTGTACCTCATTTGTCTTGTATATGCGGTAGGAATTAATAGTGCCTCAACGAAAGATTTTTTCCCAACCACATCTTCTTTACGTAACTTTCTAAATTGTATTCCTGTTGAAATAGTTGCAAATTTTATTCCGTTTTCTCCCTCAATTTTAACTGCTTGACCGGGGTAAGTTACTTCAAACATTGCTCCTTTTTCTCTATATCCAGGCAACTTTGGTCTTTTCGTACCTTCCGCGTAGTGTTTATCTAGAAGCTGTTTGAAAGATTTGAAGTTCTCATAAACTTTGTGACATACAGATT
>NZ_JAAKGC010000185.1 GCF_017591665.1 Aetokthonos hydrillicola CCALA 1050
TTTTCTTCGATATTATTCTCCTAGGCGAGGGAGAAAATTTGTTGCAAAATTTGATGGAGGTTTAAAAAGAAGGAAGAAAAGCTTCTAGAAAGATGAAGCTGGAAGCACTTGCACAAATACCGGGTGTTTATGTACCTAGCCTGTATAAAATAGATTATCATTCTTGTGATGGTGGCGTCAAGTCGATTCAACCATCGTCGCAGGAAATTCCCGCCACAATTGAAAAGCAAACTTACCGAGGCAATACTCTCTCAGCTTCAACCGTGGTAACAGAAAAAGCTGCCTGGGAAAATATATACATGGTGGAAGTGGTAAGAAGTTGCCCAGAAATGTGCCGCTTTTGTTTAGCAAGTTATCTCACTTTGCCTTTTAGAACAGCAAGTCTTGAAGATTCATTAATTCCAGCAATTGAAAAAGGTCTATCAGTCACGAATAGATTAGGCTTGTTGGGGGCTTCAGTGACTCAGCATCCAGAATTTGAAACGTTACTGAATTTTATCAATCAGCCAAAGTATGACGATGTACGTCTTAGCATTGCCTCGGTTCGGACAAATACAGTTACCGTGGAGTTGGCAAGAACTTTGGCAACTCGAGATACGCGATCGCTCACTATTGCCATAGAAAGCGGTTCGCCACAATTACGGCAAATTATTAACAAAAAATTACACAACGATGAAATCATCCAAGCCGCAATCAACGCAAAAGCTGGCGGATTATCTGGTTTGAAGCTCTACGGGATGGTGGGAATACCTGGTGAGGAACAGGATGATTTAGAACAAACTGTTAAGATGATGCTTGAGATCAAAAAAGCAGCTCCTGGTTTACGCTTAACACTAGGTTGTAGTACCTTTGTACCAAAGGCACACACGCCATTTCAATGGTTTGGGGTAAATCGTCAAGCAGAAAAACGTTTACAATTTCTACAAAAACAACTCAAGCCGCAAGGAATAGATTTTCGCCCAGAAAGTTACAATTGGTCAATAATTCAAGCGCTATTGTCCAGAGGCGATCGCAGACTATCCGAGCTTTTAGAACTTACCCGTAACTTCGGAGACTCACTGGGTAGCTACAAACGTGCTTTTAAACAACTCAAAGGACAAATCCCTGATTTAGATTTCTACGTACATGCTAATTGGTCAACAGAGGATTTATTACCTTGGAGCCATTTACAAGGGCCTTTGCCTCAGTCTACATTACTAAAACACTTAACTGATGCTAGAAGTTACAAAAAATAGGTTGTAGGGTGTAGGACGTAGGGTGTGGGGTGTAGGGTGTGGGTTAAGATTAAGCTTTGTTAGTAAAATAATAAAACTATGGTATTGGTTATTGTGGTGAGACTCAGATAACAATACATAAATTTAAGTTACTAATGTTACCTTTAATTGATTCTCTGAACCCCTGGTTATTTGGGATAGGGCTAAACACAGTGTTATTAGCTGTAGTTTGGATTGCTCCCAAAAAGTTGCTGACTCCATCGGGAATATTTCACGCTTGGCTACTGGGAGTACTCATTTGGGGAACTCTTGGTTGGCAGGGATATGTAATAGTCGGGTTCTATTTCCTGGTTGGTTCCTATGCAACACGTATTGGTATGGCAAAAAAGGAAGCACAAGGAATAGCAGAAAAACGTTCTGGTGCCAGGGGACCAGAAAATGTTTGGGGTTCTGCATTAACGGCGGCGCTGTGTGCTTTAGGAGTAGGGATAATAGATGGGGGACTGTTCTCGGAAGCTGAAACTGGGTTTATACGTTCCTTACTTTTGTTAGGTTATGTTGCAAGTTTCTCCACCAAACTGTCTGATACTTGTGCTAGTGAAGTTGGTAAAGCTTATGGTAAAACAACATATCTGATTACCACTCTTCAACCAGTACCACCAGGAACAGAAGGTGCGGTAAGCTTAGAAGGAACTTTTGCGGGTGTAGTGGCGTCCGTTGTGCAAGCACTTGTGGGTTGGGGAGTGGGTTTGATTGATGTTGTAGGTGTACTTTGGTGTGTGCTAGCAGCTTTTGTTGCTACCAATATAGAAAGTTTGATTGGCGCAACCCTACAATCTCGTTTTAGCTGGTTAACTAACGAAGTCGTCAATATTTTGAACACATTGATAGGTTCGCTTGTAGCAATAGTATTTGCTTTTTTATGGCTAAGTATAAACACTCATTTTTAATTTAATATAAAAAAAGCTAATTATGTTACTTTGCGGCGAATTCTAAATGGTATTTTAATTTTTGTTGTGTTCTACTAGTTAACAATGAGTTGCCACTTTACCTTAGAAGCGCATAGCATTGCAACAGCACTCTTGCTATCTCAAAAATGTTTATTTTGAGCAAGAGTTACATTTTTTTAGTTTTATTTACCTATTGATTCATGAAACCGTTAGCTTTTTTAACTGTTGATGACCAGACAATTTCTATTGAGCAAGCAGTAAAATATCTACAAGCCTCTGGAAAATTGCGACACTTCATCGGAGATATTCTCCGCCACTACGTAATTGAACAGGAATTGCTAACAAGAGAAGATATTGTTATTAATTCTGCTGTAACAGAACAGACAATTATTGATTTTCGTCTCAAAAATAAATTGACTGATCCAGAAAATTTTCAGGAGTGGTTAAAGAATAATGGCACAGATTATACTAGCTTTCATTCATCAATCGCTTTTAACTTCAAATTAGAAAAACTCAAAACAGTACTGACAGAAACAAAAATACAAGAATATTTTATTGAACGCAAAATTTTTCTTGATCGAGTGGTTCTCTCACGTATTATTGTTGACAATAAAGAGCTAGCTGAGGAACTTCAAGCCCAAATCGAAGAAGGAGCTAGCTTTGAACAACTAGCTAGAGAATATTCACTAGCAGAAGACAAAATTGTTAACGGTATGATGGGCCCTGTTAGCAGGGGAACAATGCCAGATATACTAAGAGCAGCTATTGATATGGCTACACCAGGAAAGTTGGTGGGACCAATTGAACTTGAAGAACGTTATGGATTGTTTCGTGTAGAACAATTTTTGTCAGCGTCGTTAGAAGATACTCAACTAAAGCAAGCACTACAAAATGAGTTGTTTGAGAAATGGCTAGCAGAGAAAATTCAAAAGCTGACGGTAAAACTGCAAGTGAACTAAAATCTCTGAAAGATGAATCTCCACAAATGAGGGTGCTAGCTTCCGTCCCTTGGAATGAACCACCACTGTGTTGGCTGAGTGCTGAACAAAAAAGCCAATTGCAAAATCATTCGGAAATACAAAATTTTCGTTTGGGAGAAAAAATTTGGTCTACACAAGCGGGTGGTTACCATTTCCTGATTATTTCTGGTAAAGTCCGTTTAAGAGAAGAGCACCTTGGTAAATCATTAGTATCTCTGGACGCAGGAGATTGGTTTGGTGATTTAAGCAAGCTTCCTGTGGAATGCAAGGCTGTAGCAGCTAGTAAACAAGTGGTAGTGGTACGCTGGAGTACGGCAGTGTGGGCAGAATGTTCTAACCCACAAATTGAGGAGTTTTGGCTAAGGACGCAAAATTCAGCACAAACAGATCCAGAAACAGAAGTAACGGGAAAAATGCAAGCAAATGCCCTTTCTTCTGGATTCCTCTCAATCCCCACTTCTGTAGAGTCAGTTTATCCCTTTGTTTACAGCTTGAACACAGGTGCTGCATGTTTAACAATGGTGGCACAACATTTAGACAATCCTGTTCAATTAGAATGGGCGAGTCGCCAGCTTAGAGGACAACGTCCAAAAAATGTTGTGGAAGCAGCAGAAAAGTTAGGATTAGTACTGCGCCATTTACAAGTCGGTTGGGGTGATTTACGACAATTGTCTTTCCCTGCCTTGTTGCTTTGGAATCAGGAAAATTCCTCCTCAAGTTGGGTGGTAGCATACGGGGTGAAGGGTAATAACCTGATTATTGCTAATCCCCTAAATCCAGATCAGATTTGCGAAAGCTTGCCCGAATCAGTAGTCGAGGCGTGTTGGGATGGACAGTTATGGCAAGTAGAACTGATTCAAAAGAGGGAAAGGTTTAATCTTAGTTGGTTTCTTCCAGCAGTTTGGAATTATCGAAGATTATTAATAGAAGTATTGCTCGCATCCTTTACATTACAGCTTTTAGGGTTAACCACGCCCTTGATCACGCAAGTCGTCATCGATAAAGTCATGGTGCAAGAGAGTTTACCAACTCTTGATGTGATGGCGATCGCACTGCTGTTTGTCTCACTCTTTGAAGCAATACTTGGCATCTTGCGATTATTTATCTTTACCCATACTGCTCGTCGCCTAGATCTAAGTTTATCAGCCCAGCTATTTCGTCACCTGATGCGTTTGCCTTTGGCTTATTTTGAGTCGCGGCGTGTAGGAGATACAGTAGCACGAGTTCAAGAACTCGAACAAATCCGTCAGTTTCTTACTGGTACAGCATTAACAGTAATTCTAGACAGTATTTTTGCTGTTGTGTACTTAGGGTTAATGTTCTACTACAATATACCGCTTACTTGGGTAGCGTTGGCAGTACTGCCGTTGTTCGCAGCTTTAACACTCTTCTCAACGCCAATTCTTCGTAACTGGCTTAATGAAACATTTAACCGTAGTGCTGATAGTCAATCGTTTCTTGTGGAAACGGTGACAGGAATTCACTCAGTGAAAGCCCATGCAGCAGAACCAGTAGCACGCGATCGCTGGGAAGGTTTGTTTGCTCGCTTCATCCGCACAGGTTTTAAAGCCTCCACCACTTCTAACATTAGTAGCAATATCGGTGATTTCTTCACTAATTTCTCCAGCTTGCTAATTCTCTGGTTTGGAGCCAGGTTAGTGATTGATCATAAGCTAACTGTTGGTCAGTTAGTTGCCTTTCAAATGCTATCAGGTAGAGTCACAGGACCACTTTTACGCCTAGTGCAACTCTGGCAAAACCTCCAACAGGTGCTGCTTTCAGTGGATCGAATCGGTGATATTCTCAACGTTGCTCCAGAAGCTGAACCCGGTACTGGCTTAGTTTTACCAGAACTGAAAGGTCAAATTACCTTCGAGCAAGTTTTTTTCCGCTACCAAGCTCATAATGAACTAGTTCTCAAAGGGATCTCTTTCACCGTACAACCAGGACAGTTTATCGGTATCGTCGGGCGTAGTGGTTCCGGTAAAAGCACTCTCTCTAAGCTTCTCCAACGTCTCTACCAAATCGAATCAGGACGCATCCTGATAGATGGCTTTGATATTAAAAGCGCTGATCTCGCGTCACTACGTCAGCAAATTGGTGTAGTTCTCCAAGAAGACTTCTTATTCAACGGTTCTATCCTAGAAAATATCACACTTGGTAATCCCGATATTAGTGCAGAGCAAGTTGTACAAGCTGCAAGATACGCTGTGGCTCATGATTTTATTAGTGAATTAGCCCACGG
Organism: Aetokthonos hydrillicola CCALA 1050; assembly: GCF_017591665.1. Taxonomy (GTDB): domain Bacteria; phylum Cyanobacteriota; class Cyanobacteriia; order Cyanobacteriales; family Nostocaceae; genus Aetokthonos; species Aetokthonos hydrillicola. The sequence goes on from NZ_JAAKGC010000185.1 coordinate 5,390, forward strand.
TTACGAAACCAATGTTGGCGAGCGTGGTACAGCACTATCCGGAGGGCAACGACAACGCATCGCCTTAGCACGATTATTTCTCTCCCAAGCACCGATTTTAGTTCTCGATGAAGCAACAAGTGCATTGGATAGTGAAACAGAACAGCAAGTACTACACAATTTGCAAAAAATATCCGCTAATCGTACCGTATTTCTCATCGCCCATCGTTTTGCTCCCCTCAAGCGTGCTGATTTAATCCTAGTTTTAGAAAGGGGTGTGATTGCTGAACACGGTACTCACGCAGAACTTTTGCAACAAAAGGGCTTATACTGGTCACTTTATCAACGCCAGCAATTAAATGTTTAAGAGGGCAATGGGCATGGGGGAGCCAGTGCGGTGGACGGGTTTCCCGGCATAAAGCATCTGGCGTCATGGGGCATTGGGATTTACAAGCATATAAACCTATCAGTTTTTCTCTTCTTTTGCTACTGTGCTTCCCATCAGGAACATCCCAAATCTGTAAATTTATTTTATTTTGTAGTGCGGGCATCCTGCCCGCTTTAGTCATAAAGTAGGGAGCAAGATGCTCCCACTACAGTCTTTCTGCAAAATTGGGATGCCCCATTCCCCATGCCCCATGCCCCATGCCCTATGCCCTATGCCCCATGCCCCATGCCCCATGCCCCATGCCCCATGCCCATTGTTTGAAAGGTATTATAATATTGGCTATGACTTGAGTAAAAGGCTGACTACGTGGTTCTTGGACGAAGATTAAAGGTAATAGAGCCACTAATCGTAAAACTGCG
>NZ_JAAKGC010000186.1 GCF_017591665.1 Aetokthonos hydrillicola CCALA 1050
AACCCGAAAGCTGGAAACCATCAGGTAAGCGAGTTAAGCGTGGAATGTATAAGACCAAAAACAATCTAGTTATCAACGCTGATTGTAATGGTGCAGCCAACATCCTAGTAAAAGTAAAAACACAGCTAGGCTTATGTCTAGCCAAGGTAATAAGGGAGATATTGACCGTTCCCAAACGTTATAGCGTATTCGGTTCGCTGAAGAAAATATATCGTAAACGTAGCGAAGTGCGACTTTTAGTCGCACTTCGCTACATCAGTTTAGAATCCTCTTGGCTTTAGCCAGAGGAGAGGTCAAAAACTATTTTGCCGATAATATTTCTATACGATTGCGACCAGGATCTCGGACATAGAAGCGATGGTAGCTTGGTATGGGTTGGCGATCGCGCAATATATCCACTCCATAACCTTTCAGATGCTCCGCAAACTCATCCAAGTTACCTACGCGAAAACAGATATGTCTCCTTGACGCTTCATTATTAGGGTTTTTCTCTGTACTAACATGAATTTGAATGTCTCCCAGAGCATACCATGCACTACTATTGGTTTTCAGGGCTTCTGGCTTTGGAATCTCAGTCAGTCCCAAAATTGTGCCATAGAAAAATAGCATTTCATCCTCAACCTCGGAAGGTGATGTAACTTGAATATGATCAATTGCATCAAGCCAAACTTTAACTTTCTCTGGTTTTTTACTATCTTGGGAAATCATAGTTACCTTTTAAATAAAACTATAAATAGATAGATATACCGTAATAAAACGGTACATCATCCTCAAGAAAAAATTTTAGAGATGCAGACGCAGACGCTCTTTAAGGAGCAGGGCTAGGATAACGAGTGTTGACGGCGTCAATTTCCTCCAGAATTTGTGGACTGAGAGAAACATTGACGCTTTCGAGGTTTTCGCTCAATTGTTCTAGGGTAGTAGCACCAATGATAGTGCTAGCAACAAACCAACGGCTGCGGACAAACGCAAGGGCTAGTGCAGAAGGCTTCAGGTTATGAGCACGAGCAATTTCCACATAGGCTGCAACTGCTGGTTCAACATTGGGCTTACCATAGCGACCGCCGAACCCCTGAAACAAGCTGAGACGGCTTTTTGCTGGTACACCGTTGAGGTACTTTCCGGTTAGAAAACCAAAGCCAAGAGGGCTATAAGCTAACAGCCCAACATTTTCCCGCCAACAGGTTTCTGCTAAGGCGGAATCGAACAGACGATTGATCAGGTTGTAGGCGTTTTGAATAGAAACTACTTTGGGTAGACTTAGTTGCTTAGCAATATGGCTAAACTCAGAAACTCCCCAAGGAGTTTCGTTACTCAAGCCTACATAGCGGATTTTACCTGCTTGAATCAAATCAGCAAAGACAGTGAGTTGTTCTGCGATCGCCACTGTTTCTCGCTCTTTGTTGGGATCATAAATTGTTTCACCAAACCGAGGAACGTTACGATCAGGCCAATGGATCTGGTACAAGTCAATGTAGTCAGTTTGTAAGCGTTTCAGACTATCATTGACAGCTTGCTCAATATTTTTGCGATCAACCGGTTGCTTCCCATCTCTGAGCCACTTAAAGTTTCGCCCTGGTCCTGCTATTTTGGTAGCAATAATCAGCTTGTCTCGTTCTTGTCGAACTAACCATTCACCGATGTAAGTTTCAGTCAATCCCTGCGTAGATTCCTGCGGTGGCACAGGATACATCTCTGCTGCATCAATGAAATTGACCCCTTGCGCGATCGCGTAGTCCAGTTGTTGATGAGCTTCTGCAATAGTGTTCTGGTTCCCAAAGGTCATTGTACCTAAGCAAATTTCAGAAACATGCAAATCACTTTCACCGAGTTGGTTATATTTCATAAGAGAATAGCTTTTCGTAAGAAGATTTTCAGAGGAAACGGACGCTTATATGCTACTTGGAATGAGAGATCATTCGAGTTTTATCAAACAGAATTCAGGATTCAGGAGACAGGAGTCAGAATAAATATTGGTTTAAAACCACAGATGGACTCGTTACCGAGAGAGGAGTTGAAACTTTTCTTAAAACACCATCCCTTTATGGGTGGTGCATTCTGAATCCTGAATTCTGACTCCTGACTCCTTTTTATAGAGACCATGCTTCTGCACTTTAAAATACGTTTGATCTATCAATTAAAAGTATTTAACGAATAAACGCAGGCTACCATAGAACTTCGTACAAAATCAAGTTCACGACGAGCACGCCCAATGTACATAATAATTTAGTCGGGTACTAAAGTTGATCGCCTACAATAAAGGTAGAATTTGTTGAGATTTGTATAGTTAGGGTTTAGCTGTTATGGCTCCCGCAGTTGTAGTTAAAAATTTAAAAAAGCGCTACGGTACAGTTGAAGCCGTGAAGGATGTTTCCTTTGTGGTTGAACCCGGAGAAATCTTCGGTTTGCTTGGTCCTAACGGAGCCGGAAAAACTACCACTCTACGCGCTTTGTGTACTCTCACCACACCAGATGCAGGTAAAATAGAAGTCTCTGGCATTTCGGTACTGGACAATCCTAAAGCAGCGAGGCAGAGGCTAGGCTATGTAGCTCAAGAAGTTGCTCTGGATAAAGTGCTAACTGGTCGCGAACTACTGCAACTCCAAGCGGCGCTTTATCACATACCCAATGCAATAGCAAAACAGCGTATCAACACGGTGCTAGAGCTACTGGGCTTAGAGGAATATGCTGATAAAAAGACTGGCACTTACTCTGGTGGTTTACGCAAACGCCTAGATTTGGCAGCAGGGTTACTTCATGCACCGGATGTTTTAGTTTTAGACGAGCCAACAGTAGGTCTTGACATAGAAAGCCGTGTTGTGGTATGGGAATTCCTGCGTAAGTTGCGAGACGCTGGGACAACAGTACTAATCACTAGCCACTATTTAGAAGAAATTGACGCATTAGCTCAGCGAGTGGCAATTATAGATCGTGGTCTTGTAATTGCGGATGGAACACCTTCAGAATTGAAAGATAAATTAGGGGGCGATCGCATTACTTTGCGAATACGCGAGTTCCTGCCAACAGACGAAGCAGACAAAGCTAAAGATTTACTGAAATCTTTGCCCTTTGTTCAAGAAGTCATTATTAATAGCGCTCAGGGAAATTCACTTAATTTAGTGGTAACACCACAAAATGATGCTTTAATTACCATCCAACAAGCGCTAAATTCTGCAGGGTTACCAATGTTTGGTATTGCTCAATCTCGACCAAGTTTAGATGACGTTTACCTCGCAGCAACAGGAAGAACGCTATTAGATGCAGAACTAGCCGCTGCTGGAAGTCGGGATCCAAAGGCAGAAAAGAAGCAGAATATGAAATAGGAAGAATTCAGGAGTCAGGAGTCAGGAGTCAGAATGAAACCTAAGCATCTGCAGATGAATAAAGAAAGGGTTTAAATCCCCATTTCATTGATTCTGAATACTGAATACTGAGTTCTGACTACTTTTTTAGTAGGTACTATAACACCTAAATAAATCACTATGAGTGGCACAATAACACCTCCAAAACCAGATATTAACTTCCAGCAAGTTGCAGCACCTAAAGTATATAATGATACTCCTCCTAATTTTGTTGGGGAATTGTTGCAAGAGACGTTAGCTTTAACGCGGCGTTTGTTTATTCAACTACAACGCCGCCCCTCAACCTTATTGGCAGGTATTATTCAGCCAATTATGTGGTTGGTGCTATTTGGTGCGTTGTTCCAGAATGCACCGAAAGGGATCTTTGGAAATACAGTAAATTACGGTCAATTTTTAAGTGCTGGAGTTATTGTTTTTACTGCATTTGCAGGAGCCTTGAATGCTGGTTTACCAGTGATGTTTGACCGAGAATTTGGCTTTTTGAATCGGTTACTGGTAGCACCGCTTGCGTCAAGATTTTCGATAGTTCTAGCGTCGGCAATCTTTATTATTAGTCAAAGCTTACTACAAGCAGCAGTGATTGTAACAGCAGCAGCATTTCTAGGTGCTGGGGTACCGAATGCAGCAGGGTTGGGAGCGATCGCGCTGATTGTGTTCCTTCTGGCTTTAGGCGTTACAGCTATTTCACTAGGTTTGGCTTTTGCTTTACCAGGACACATCGAGTTAATAGCAGTGATTTTCGTTACTAATCTACCGCTATTGTTTGCCAGTACTGCTTTAGCTCCTTTAGCTTTCATGCCTACGTGGTTACAGATTATAGCTACCCTTAATCCCCTTAGCTACGCAATTGAACCAATCCGCTATCTATATACTCACAACAGTTGGGGATTAAATAGCGTTGTAATGCAAGCGTTTTGGGGTGAGGTAACTTTTGGCGGAGCGTTACTGGTATTGCTTGGCTTTGCTGTGGTGGCATTATTGAGCATTCAACCACGACTACGCCAAACTCTGTCCTAACTCCCTTCCCAAGAGTTTACTGGGTTAACATAGAAACATTATTTACTTGAAAAACCTGGAGAGCTAAAACTCCATGAAAAAGCCATTTTCAAATCTTACACAATTTGTTTTTGTTACTGTTGCTGGAATCAGCTTTGCTTCTTTAGTAATACCTCAGCCAAGTTTTGCAGGCTCTAGTAATGCTTTGCAAAACTTAACTCCCCAAAATGATAATCCCTTAGCTCCCAACACCAGCGAAGTAAATTCTACAGGTTCGAGTATTTTTGAACTGATGCACCGTGTTCAACTGGGTAACACGACATGGAATGCTGACGAGCAGAACCAACAACTCAACGACGCTGCGTCTGCTTTTAAAGCAAAGCAGCAGCAGTTACTTCAACAATCGAGTCAGCAAAAACCAGCAAATACACGCCAGTTAGGTAATTGAACGAAGTTGGCGAGAATAATATCAACTAGTACAGCGGGCGCGTAAATAAACATACCATTCAAAATCTCTGAAAAGCCTACGCTGTCTTCATTTTGAATTTTGGGGAAAGTGGGTGGTGTCGGTTTCCGTCCCGCCCAACTTTCCAAGACGAATTTTGAATTCCGCCTTGCGGTGCTAGGTAAATTTTTGCAAAATAATTTGAAAGGCTTGTAGTTGGGCTTTAATGCAATGCGCTAAAGCGCAACTACAAACTAATCTACAGTCCTAGCTGCTTTAAAATATCGTTAGCGTGAGTAGCCGTGTTGACACTGCTGTCAACATGGGCTATTTTTCCAGCACCATCAATTACATAAGTAACTCGCTTGGCATAGCCACCACCGTCAACATCGTAAGCTTTGATGAGGGTTTGGTTAGTGTCAGCTAGCAATGGAAAGTTGAGGTTATATTTTTGGGTGAAAGCTTGATGAGAAGCTTCATCATCTGCGCTAACTCCCAAGACTACAATATCTTTGTTCTGATATTCCTCTCTAGAATCCCGAAAACTGCAAGCTTGTTTGGTGCAGCCTGGAGTATCGTCTTTTGGATAGAAATACAAAACAACTGTCTTACCATTGAAATCAGATAAAGAGACGGCGTTGCCGTTAGTGTCTTTCACAGTAAAACTAGGTGCATCAGTACCAACTGCTAAAGGCATATTTTTAGTATCTCTCTGGTAAAAGGTTACAAAACAAGGGAACAGGGGATTAAATCAGTGAACAGTGAACAGTAAACAGTTATCAATTAACACCGATATAGTGGGGTTTTCACCCTGAGTATACACATTATTCTTGACTGATAACTGATAACTGATAGCTGATAACTGATAGAAGCTCCGTCCGAAGGTTATTGTATCAAAATTTATGTATTTTTTTTAAGTTAGCTGTTCTTATAGAAATTTTTCCAATGATATATAAATTTTTGTTACATTAGATATGTAGTGTGGCAACATACAAAGCACACAATATTTATTGTCAGAAGAATTTCATAATAAATCCAAGATGTCTAATGCTGATCTCCGAAGCAAGCAAACGATCACTTATTCACACAGTACCCTAGAAAGAGCCGAGCGATCGCTTATATGTTCTCCTTTCAAGCTATCGTTATTAGAAGCGATGCAAAATCGGCATGTACCATTAGGTGAGATTGCAGGCAATTCTGGTGTTCAACATGGCTATACTCAACGCCCATTGTCAGAATTGGCAACAGATAATGCTTTAGTATGGTTGATTCAAGTGGGTGCACTACGGAGAGAAGTCGACGGT
>NZ_JAAKGC010000187.1 GCF_017591665.1 Aetokthonos hydrillicola CCALA 1050
ATTTCCTGTGTCACAGTCTCCCATTCTTGGCAAATTTTGCGGGCGCGAGGTAGCAAGAGTTCACCTGCTAATGTTAACTTTGCCTGACCTTTCCTATGAAACAGCTCTAACCCCAAATCTGTTTCTAGTGCCTGAATCTGCCGACTTACACTGGATTGAGTGACACCGCATTTCTTTGCCGCTTGTTGAAAGCTGCCAGTTTCTGCGATCGCCAGAAAAGCTTGCAACTGCTCTAGCCGCATTTTATGTAGTTTGAATCACGCTTATGGCTCCAATCAAATTAACCGATTTATGTATAAGATTTCGTATACTCTGCTACAAATTGAATGTTGATCCCTACTTTATTACCAAAGCGGTCAAGATTCCTGCACTACAACATAAAATAAATTTGCTTCTTGTTGACTTTGAATCTTTGAATTCAAAGATTCAATCCCTTCTAGTACATTCGCCAATAGTATCGTAGGTTGGTTACACTTGGATCAGCACGGTGTCTGATTAGACTTGTGGGCTAAATCTAATTTACTAGATAGAAGCGAGAATGCGGCTGTTAGCAATGCCGCCAGAAGAAGCACAAAAGCTCGCAAACCAAACCCTATACCCCCAGTACTGGAAATTTCACCCTAGTACCCACGTATGGGACGAAAGTATTCCCGCTCATTATGGCGAAGATAGTGACCTAGAGTCTAAAACTACAGGATGAAATTAAAAAAAATAATTTTATGCTCAATCCACAAAAGCTACCATTTCTAGAATCTATTGGTTGGCAGCTAAAAAATGTATATCAAATGAGTGAGAATGAAATTATTCAATTATATCAACGCAATTGGCATCATAGAACTACCTTCAAAAATTTCAAACAAGAAGAAAAAAAATTTGTTCATTATTTAGCAAAAAAATATAACTCTTGGTTATTACCAGATTTGGAAATGTTTAGTTTCGAACATCACAATAATATACTTACAATTCTGAATGCTTTCAATCCAGAAGTTCTCGAAAAAGCTTCTGCATACTTTGGTGGGGGTACGCTCTTGGCGTTAGAATATGGTGAATACAGGCTTAGTAAAGATATTGATTTTCTCTTCCCTTTTGGATCTGAAAATTACAGGTATTTAAGAAACTTGATTTACGATGAAGGAATTGTAGCATTATTTCAAAGTACGACAGATATCGAATTAGGTGAAACTACAATAAATCAATATGGTATTCGTTTCCCTGTTGTAGTTAATGAAACAACTATTAAAGTGGAAATTGTAGCAAATGGGATGTTTACTTTAGACTCTCCTGTTTATCCTATATGGGCGAAAATCCCTTGTCTAAGTATAAGCGATAGGTTCACATCAAAGCTCATGGCTAATGCTGACAGATGGAACGATTCAAGCACACAGTCTAGAGATTTGATTGATTTAGCAATATTGCGTGTAAATAGCGAAATACCCCCACAGGCGATCGCTAAAGCTGAAGAAAGCTACGAAGTGAAAAAGCCATTAATTAAAGCTATCACTATTTTTACCCAAAAAGAAGGATATAGAGATAAATGTTTTCAGCAATTAAACGTACCTGAAGAAAAATTTCCAATAATAATGGATGGTATAAATTTGCTACTTCTTGACTTTGAATCTTCGAATCCAAGGAATTAAAAATTTAATCTGTTGTAGTATCTTCGCCAGCGCCTAGACCTAAATTCTATTTCAGTGGAGCGGCGTTGCGCGTGGGCAGTGTTGAGTAAACGTTGATAGAGTATTTCCGGGATTTGAAGAGTTACTGTCTCTGTTGCCATTGTTCAATTCCCTACCCATGCCTTGATTAAATCGTCTTAATTTTAGCGTAATCGTCGCTGTAGCTGATCTTCATGGATTCTGTTTAAGTGTGCCATAGATGTAGTGGTCATGCCGTTCAGCACTGTCTGTTGGCAGGATATCTAAAACCTCCTGGGGGATATCAGCAATCAGTTCTTCTATAAATACGCCAAAAGGTTTGGGTGGTTCTTGTAAGCGGTGATGTTTGATTTTTGCTAATAGTAAAAAGTCAAAAACTTCTTCGATGACGGGATCAGGCTCTGTCTCAATTTCGTGGATTAATTGTTCTTTGAGGGTCATTTTTAAGCTCTCGTTATTGCTCTCAATATATTAAATGATAACCGATAGACGGGTTAGGCTTCCTTGTAGCTCTCTTGCTATGAGTACATTACGGCTATCATTCATCACCATGCACAGTTTGTCTTTGATTGATAAGTGTTCTAGAACAGGAGCTAGATTCTGATTTAAAAAATAAATCTTTCGATTGTAAACTTTGTCAGGAAATCCTGATATTAAAATTTTGGTCTACGAATGGACAATACTTTCAGCTTCTAGTAAACTAATAATCTTAGGCGACGTGTGAAAATTTAAATCTATGTGACTGAAACCCTTGTAACTGTGCTGTCTATTGGTGGAAAATTCAGGAATGGAATGACTAACTTAACATAAACATTGAGGGACGCTTTAACTACGGTTGACAATAATCTTTGTTTTTTTACAGGACAATAAAGGTATTTTGGAATTCTAAATCATGTCAAGTCCGTTGCTCCCCGGAGAGGGTGCTGTTGGTTCTTATGGTGAGTTACTTAAAACGGGACGTAGGGGTGATAACTTGACGCCACATCATATATATACCATCTAATGCGTTTATGCTTCTCAAAATCCCTGGCTATACTTCGGTATGCTGCTGATATAATTCCGCGACTTCAGCAGCGTTAAAGTTTCTCAGGGTTAAGGAACTGACTTTAATATTGAAAGGACTTGCGGTATTTAACCTATCACTACCACCAGATGCAATTTTGTAATCACGCACGTCCCGCAAACCTATCAATCCTACAGATGAAGGGAAATTTTCGGGACGGTTGGGATAACCATCGCGTAACTGCCGTAAAACAGAAATTAGAATTTCATTTTGTAGGGAATCAATTTCATCGATGAAGACTACTAACAGTCGTGGTGAAGCTTGCGCCCAAAACTGTAAATTAGCTCGAATTCTTTGTCCCGGTTCTTCATAAACCCAGGCAGAAGGTTGTAAGTCTTTAGGTAACCGGATTGCAATTGTATCCCGCCAAGCACCAAGAATTGCTAATTCTGCTGCACTTGGGTCATTATTAAACGCGCTTCCGACTTCTACTGATACCACGACTGCTGCGTAACGCCCGCTCGCTGTTAGTTCTGAAGCTAGAGCTAACATAGCGGTAGTCTTACCTGTTTGGCGAGGTGCGTGAACTACAAAATAGCTCTCTTGCTCAATTGATAGTTCCAAGTCAGGTAACCGACTGGTGGGTGGTAACATGTAGTGTTTATCTGCTCTACATGGACCTGCAATGTTAAACCAACGGGACATGCAATATTTTTGCGTGAACATGGATAACTTTAAGTTTACCCGAAAAAAAGAACCAACTTTTGCGGAATCGCTTAACGCGGTGTTGTAGTCATCAATTAGCTAAGCGACTATACCAAAACTTTATAATATGTTTAAAGAAATCAAGAATACTATTCAAAATTTTTTCGTTGAAAGAAACAGATATCAACAGTTTTATTCAAAAGCGCAAGATGTGATGATAGATGCTCTTTTGGAACATAAGCAATCAGTCGAAATAAAAGATACACCTGTTTTTTTCCCAGCAGATAGTCAAATCACAGAAATAATTTACTGCTTAACCCAACAACTTGAAATTTCTGCTTCTTGGAAGTACGTTCAAAAGAATAACCAGTATTACGTGTTACTCATTCAATTTGATGAGCAAGAGTTTGAAGAGCAAAAACTAACAGACGAAACTGAACTTGAATTTAGAAGAAAGCAAGGCTTATACACTCTAGCTTAACAGTTATCAGTGAACAGTTATCAGTTATCAGTTATTGACTGATAAAACACACTTCATAGCTTCTCTACTACTTAGACGGATGCGGTCAAATTCTTTAGTGCTGCGCTTGCGTGTAGTCTCACTTGGGGATCTTGATCTGTCAACATTGCTGTTAATGGCTCCAATGCTTGTATATTACCTAGTTGACCCAACGACAGAGCGATCGCACTTCTAATCACGGCAATCTCCACTGCTGCATGTTTGGAGTGTAAAATATCCAGCAAGATTTGTAGTGCTTTATCAGTTAACGTTGGAGAATTGACTCGTCCCAAAACCGCAACAATTTCTTGCCATAACGTCACAGATTCCAATTCATAAAATGAGGAGTGCAAATACTCCAACCCTGACAATGTACCTACCCACATCAAAGCGCGGATAATTTCGAGTTGTAATTTTAGTGGTCTGTTGGGTGCGATTAGTGCCTCAAACAAATGGTAAGCAGCACTGTCAGAACCCATTTTACTCATAGCGATCGCTGCTGCACAACAAACATCTTCGTCTGAATCATAAAGTCTAGATTTCAGCTTTGTCACCAAATCTAACTCGGCACATAACCCAGGACGTTCACCCAAAGCAATCACTGCTTCGCGCCTAACTGAACTTGCTACATCGTTCAAAGCATTTAAAAGCACTGATGGTACCCGCTGATCATGAAAGCTACTAAGTGCTTCAATTGCGACGACGCGGACAGCAACTTGTGAATCTTCCACCACACTTAATAAAGGTGTGATAGTTTCGTTATTGCGAATGTATGAGAGCGATTGCACAGCTAATAGCCGCGTGTTTCTATCTTTTAAGAGTTCAGTTAAGGCAAAAATAGCTAAAGTGCCTATTTCTCCTAGTGCTGCTGCCGCCATTCCCTTGAGTTCTTCATTATTATTGCTTTTAATTAATTCAACCAAAGGCGCGATCGCGTCTGAGTTTTTCATATCCCCCAAGATTCGCATTGCATACCAGTGCAATTCTTCTTCAGACTCGTCATCCTCCAAAATGCTAATCAGTTGAGGGATGGCGATCGCTCCAAACTTGCTGAGTACCTGAGCTATTTCCCAACGCTGCTGAAAATCCCCCATCGTTAAAACAGCAAGTGCAAATTCCAGCAATTTTTCTGTATTTTTCGCTATCTCGGGATTTTCCAAGTTCTCTTGCACAGTCAATTGCTGTAAGCATTGAATCACTAATGACCAGTCAGCTGTATCATGTGCTGTTTGTGCTTGTATTAAAAGCTGGTTGATTTTATTCACAAATTTTTTCCCACTGTATGCGCATGGCGATAACGAGGTGCTACGCTTCTGGGTGCATCGATCTTTTGTAACGTTCTGTCGGTTTGCATAGACTCAAAAAGAACCACCTTTTCCGGAATCGCTTAACGCAGTGTTGTAGTCCTCAATTAGCTAACTTACTATAACTAAACTCTATATTAACCTGACGGGACATACCCTGAAAAGACCCAGTCATTGCGACTGGGTTTTTGGGTTTTGGTCGTACGTTTCCTATTGAACCAAAACCGAATTTCCCTCAATTTTAGCCGAGTAAGTTTTTAGGGGGTCATTTGCTGGACCTTTTAGCACCTTACCATCAGCCCCATATTCTGCACCATGACAGGGACATTGGAATTTTTTCGCATCACCTTTCCACTCGACTGTACAACCTTTGTGAGTACAGGTAGGGTCGACAGCAACTAGGTTACTGCTTTTAGATCGGCCAACAACTAAAACTGATCCAACGGGTGAATTTTTTGCAAGCAACTGACCCGTTTTATCTAACTCTCCTATTGTACCTACTGTTTGCCAGCCTTTAGATGTCTTCTCGGAAGCACAAGCTGCGATCGCTACCGGTAAAGAACTTGCTATCCAACCCACACCAACGAAAGTTAAAAAATTACGACGATTCATACCTGCTCAAAAAAAGTTGAAAATCTCATTCTATTTGTTGGCATCTGAGATCGGCTACAAGTTCGTATAACTGCCAATGTTGTACTTATTTGGTTTTATTTATGCAAAAAACGCATCACTTTAATACATTTAGTGCAAATTATTGGCATTTTTGTAGCGAATTATACGATTCTTTTCATTTCGTAACATTAACTTAGGGATATGTAACGCCGGTACAAAAAAAGTATCAGGAGAAATCAACAAAGAACAAATTAGTAAGTGTGCGAGAACAAT
>NZ_JAAKGC010000188.1:0-4468 GCF_017591665.1 Aetokthonos hydrillicola CCALA 1050
GTTGCAGCCACCGACTCACCTGAAGTAGTGGCAATTGGGCAGGTGCGCGATCGCCTACCTTCAACTTTAGGTCCCAAATCTTCAACTAATAGCACATCAGTCGTACTGGCAAGTGACCAAACAACTATTCCTGTAACTGGTAGTGTTTCAGTTTCAAACTTACCTTCAACTCAAACTGTTAGTGGTTCAGTTACTGTTTCTAATCTGCCAAATAATCAAGCTGTAACAGTCAGTAATTTCCCACTAACACAACCAGTTTCATTAACTACTTTACCAGCATTATCTGCTGGAACAAATGCAATAGGTTCAATTACTAACACATCATTTTCTGCTACTCAAAGCGGAACTTGGAGTGTAGGTGTAAACAATTTTCCTACTTCATTTAATATTGGAAACTTCCCTAGCTCTCAAAGTGTTAGCGGAGCTATTAGTATCGTAGATCCCGTGACTTCTACTAATAGACTATCAGTTGATAGTCAAGGTAGGCTAACTGTTGCTAATTTCCCTACTAATCAAACTGTTTCAGGAAATATAAGCATTGCAGATTCTACAACTCCTACAAATAGAGTTGGAGTAAACAGTTCCGGTCAGATGTCAATTGTTGACACAAACACAGGAACTCAATCCGACAGTGCTGCTACAACTGATACGGGAACATTTAGCTTAATTAGTCTATTCAAAAGACTTCTTGGAACTTACTTGTCTTCAATAAATACTAAACTTCCATCACTTTCATCTGGTAGAATCCCAGTAGAAACAAGCCCTTTATTAATAGCAGTTACACCAACAATCGGTATTATAAATTTAACTAATGCTAATCAAGAATATTCGCAAGCTTTAACTAATATTAAAAAATTAGCATTTAAAGTTAGAAGTGGTGGAGATATTAGATATTCATATTCATCTGGTGTAGTTGCTTCTGGTACAAACTACTATACCTGTGTTTCTACTAATGAAGAAACAGAAGACTTAGCTGCCAACTTTACTTTTAGTGGAACACTTTATTTTGCCAGTAGTACTGCTGGCACTGTTATTGAATATAAATACTGGTCTTAATATATGCCGCAAAAGAAAGTTGTTAATTTAGTTGATACTATAAATACACAAACGGTTGGAGGAAGTAAAACATTTAGTAATCCATTGGCCGTTAGTGATACAACTCTTTCTACTTCTTCGACTACAGGAAGTGGAAAGTTTTCAGGTGGAGTAGGTATTGCAGGTGCCGTAACAGTTGGCCCTAACACAGGTAATGGTACAGCAGGTGATATTACAGGTTCTCGTATCTATGCAAGCAATACTGCTGTATTCAACAGCACAACTATTGATGCAGGACTTGCTGTAACTGCCAGAACTACTGGAGCAAAAACTATTCTCGCAAGAGCATTAAATAGTCAAACAGGTAATCTATTTGAGATTCAAGATAGTAGTGCAAATCCTATTTGGGTAATGAATGCTAGTGGAAATATTCTAGTTAATGGTGCTACTGATGATGGTTCAAGTAAATTACAAGTAGCAGGTAGAGGGAGATTTACAGGAGCATTAAATGTAACTGATACAACAGCATCAACAAACGCAACAACTGGAGCATTAACTGTTGGGGGCGGTGTTGGCGTTGGAGGTACTGTAAACGTATCCAACATTTTAAATGTTAGTACTGTCAGTTTCTCTGGAAGTGATGATGGTGTGGGAGTATCTACATTAAATCTAGGTAGAGTTGGGAGTGGAGGAAATTTAATAAATATAGGTAGTAATGCTTCAGGTTCCAACGATACAACATTAAGACTACTACGGAATAGTGGGGCTACGGAATACTTACAATTTATAGCTCCTAGAGGAGGTTCTAGTGGTTTAAATAATCTGTACTCTATTGATTCTGTTAGTGGTGCGGCCGGAGGAACCAGGCCGATTCAATTTAGAATACTGAATACCAGTGCATCACCAGTTTCTTACACTCCTTTGTATTTAGCAAACACAGGAAACGTATTAATAAACACGACAACTGATGATAATAGTGGTAATGCTTTACAAGTTAATGGTAGTGCAAAAGTTCAAGGATTCACTACAGCCATTAATACTAGAACATCAGCATATACTTTAACTAGTACTGATTCAACTATAAGAGGGGATGCAACAAGTGCAGCATTCACGCTAACTCTTCCTAGTAGTGCAACGAATACAGGAAGAATGTATAGAATTATTAAAGTAGATAGCAGTGCAAACGCTATCACTATAAATACCACGTCATCACAAACCATTAATGGTGCTAGTACAATTACATTATCTTCTCAATGGTCTAGTGCTACATTAATTAGTGATGGTACAAATTGGTTAAGGTTCTAGTATGACAGTAAAAGTGTAATAATCATGACAGAAACAAACCAAGAAACAAAAACTATAACCTACACAGAAAAGCAATGGATATGGCGTGTGCAGGGAGATTTCGTAAATGGTGACATCAACTCCCTAAACCTTGTAGCCTTCTGGGAAACTGTATGGATTGATTCTAATGGTGAAATCATAAATAAAATCCCTGGTGGGCAAGTTAATATCACAGCTACCCCTGATATCTTAGATAGCCTAAAAGCTGTGCAGGCCCATATTAATGAAGTGATATCACAAACTCAAACCACCAACATCCTCACTAACTAACTTAAATATCTCCTCTATCTGGTCATTAGATAATTGTCCTGAGCCTATGAGTTCCATCAATTCACAGTCACTCGCAGGGCTACCATCCATTATCTCTTTGTACCTTTTCTGCACGCGCATTTTCTCTTTGTGGAAATGCCGAAAATAGGCGATCGCGCCAAACAAAGTACCGCAAGCAATTAATCCAAATAACACAATTTTTATCACTTCCTTTCAACCCAATCAGGACAAGGCATATACTTCACTCCAGTCGGATAAATAGCACACAAAAATCCTTGTGGAGTACTACAACCACTGGCGCAGCGCAGGCATTTAATGGTCTGTTCTTTGATCAAGTTTCTGCGTTCAAATATTTTGTCTTTGTTAACCTCAAAAATAGCTAAATATTTATCACGTCTATCAAGCCATTTAGAATACTCTTCAGCATTCTCTGCTAAAAATTGCTCAACCCTTTGTCTACTAAAAAGTTGAGTAGGTGCTGCATTTCTGTAATGCAGATTTTTAAGTAATTTATCGGGTTCTCCAATCCGTTTTATCCACCCATCAGACAGCAAATATTTCTTTTTGAGAACGGTTTTTGTAATCCAGTTATCCTTAGCTTGCCACTTGCAATCATCAGGATGGTAAAGGGGAATCCATTTCCCCCACTCCTCATCTTTATCCCAAACCCAAGCCGCACCACGCGGTTTGATTTCTTCACTTGGAGCAAGGTTCTCTTTCTTAAGTTCACCAATAGTTTTTAGTTCTCCTCTAGAGTCCCAAGAGTAAATCGGTGATAAGGTTGGGTCGTCTGGTTCGCAATCTTTTACGTCAAACAAATCAATTTCACCGCGCTTCATTGAAAAAATGATTGCGCTCCTTTGAGTACTTGGCTTACGTTTTAAATTAACTTTGTGCAAGTCAATCTCGGTTTTAAGATGAGACGGGTAGCATCCCCAGTCATAACGTGGGACACCTGGGCATTCAGTGCGAGGCTTGCTTATCCATTGCCAAACACAAACTTTGCATTCCCAGCCGTTTTTGGTTTTAATCAAGTCGTGATTCATATCCCCATCCCAAGCTTCCTAAAATCTGGCATTGGATTACCTTCCAAGCAATGCCAGAAATGCAAAACATCTGCCATATTCACGTACTCTTCAGCAACTGGGAAATACTGAATTGACCATTTATCACCAAAGACTAAGGAACGGATTTTCGCGCATTCCCAGTATTCAGGAATAACCATTTTTTTGGATATGGTTTGCTTGCTGATTGAGAGATGTAACCACAATTTATCATCACTCTCCAGCGCAATTGAATACAAAACAGTAAACTTTGGCGATTGAAACCCTGGCTGCAAGGCTCCTATCCACGACACACCCAGTTCGCTCATCCACTCAATTCGCCAGCCATTTGGCATATCGGGAATTTGTAGCCGTAACCCAAACCCTCGGCTTTTTATCGCTTCTAAGGTAGTCATTGCTAACTTTTCGGCTTCTATTTTAGCTTTTTCTGGTTCATAGCCTGTGCCATAGCAGTATTCACATTCTTTGACGAAAATTGTATCTAGTTCTAAGCCTAAACCCTTGCAGAA
Source organism: Aetokthonos hydrillicola CCALA 1050 (assembly GCF_017591665.1). GTDB lineage: Bacteria > Cyanobacteriota > Cyanobacteriia > Cyanobacteriales > Nostocaceae > Aetokthonos > Aetokthonos hydrillicola. Next base: position 4,223 of record NZ_JAAKGC010000188.1, read on the forward strand.
TTTACATTTTTCTCGTTGCATATGCTCTAACATGAATCGTCCTTTGTAGTAAAAACTAGTTGTTCAATGTCAATGTTGTGGCGTAGTGCGATCGCCCTCGCAGCCGGTTCATTCCCTGATTCTAGATAGCGGATTATTGCCTCTACTTGTGAATTTCCGGCGGGCAGTTGTTTTGGTGTGGTTAGTGGTGCGATCGCTCTGTTCTGTGCTTGTTCAAAAGTAATGGATTGGTTGCAGCTGGGGGTG
>NZ_JAAKGC010000188.1:4564-5972 GCF_017591665.1 Aetokthonos hydrillicola CCALA 1050
TTCGGTCTGCCCATTTTGGGTGGTATCGATTTGTTCATCTATAAACAGAGCCTCGACTTCAGCAAAGTTGATAGTGTACCAGTTAGCGTGATAGCAAGTGTCGGCTGAAAGTTTCTCAATTTTAATTAAACCTTGATTTTTTAGAGAGGCGATCGCTCTTCTCGCCGTACTCACAGATAAAGATAATTCAGCGGCCCAAGCCTCATAGGTTTTGTAGAACCATTTGACCCCTTTTTCTATCTTGCCTCCTTTAATACCCATCCAGTAATAAGCTCGTTGGAGAATAAGAGCAGCACTACGACCCACTTTAGCGGCAAGAGAAGGAGAGTAGAACAAGTGATATTCATCAATCAAGAACTTGCTCATGACTCACCTCCCTCTGCCCAAAACCGTGCCAATATATCTTGTTTCGCCGCTTCTACACGTGCTTTCTCCTCGCTTGAAACCTCTCCAACTAGCTGCTCAACTTCAGAATGTTGCTGCTGTTTCACTTGTTCAACAGTTATTGATGGCAATGCCAGTGGTTCACTTGTACCTTGGTTAGATGGTCGGAACTTTCGTCTCTTGGCAAGGAACCTAAAATGTCGTTTGTCTTGTGGTGGTAGTTGCCTCCATACTTCAGCATCCCAACCGGGAGGGGCGTAGCTGTTATCAGGCGGTAGTAGGTTACTGATTTGGGATTGGAGGGTGGCGATCGCCTCATCTTGCCTTTGAACTTTTTCTAAGAGTTGAGTGACTAACTGTTGAATTTGCGAACCTACTTCCGCTTCACGAGTCTTCACAGCAAAATAATTTTGGGCTGCGGCGATTTCGGGTTTTCGCGGGTCCCCATTCATAGCCGTCAGATAGCAACCATGTCTTGACAACTTGTAATCTGCTTGCCTAGAACCGCCTTTCTGTGGACGTTTTACCACATTGCCAGCGTCGGCAAAGTGGTTTTCTGGCACGTAGCCTGAGTTCTGGCAAGCTAGCTTTGCTCGCTCAATTGTTTCTTCAAATCTTCGCCATTGGGTATATCCCAGTAGTGGCTGAAGCTGACGTGCCAACCAATACTCATTGCCATCAATATCAACTTGTCTAATTTGGTCAAATGGACTTTTTTCTGCTTGGAAATTTGTTAAAGTGGTCATGGTTTGCTCCCTTGAGTAAGCATCATAGATATCGACTTTATTGTTGGCGATCGCACCACCACGTGTGGTCGCCTTTAAATTTTTCAACCCTTCCATAAAGCCAACATCGGCTTGGACTTCGTTAACCTAAAAGTCAGCGTTGGACTCGGATAAGTCGACGTGAAGTAAGGCTCAACCTCGCCTTGTTTTTGCAATTCAGCAAGTGCTGCCCATAATTCTTGATAGTTGTGAGGTTTCAAGTTATCAAATAACTGATAGGGGAATTTATCGCCCCTGGT